>DEGR01000017.1 GCA_002351535.1 Lachnospira sp. UBA2821 | reverse complement strand
ACGGTCTTGAAGAAAAGTTAAGGATTATTTATTATGCTATTATTTATTACACCGTTATTCATTGCACTATTATTTATTATGCTATTATTTATTACACCATTATTTATTATGCTGCTATTTATTACTATGTTATTAACACCCGAAAGCATATAGTGTTTATTAAAGATTATGAATTACCAGGAAATGAGGATTACTATGAGAAAATTATACACCCCATCCATCGAACAAAAAGAGAACGCAAAACATGGAGAATCTTTTTTTCCAATCCAGAGATATATAACTATGCTGGCAGACGATTATCCTGTTGTAACTACACATTGGCACGAAGAAGCTGAACTTACACTAATAACACATGGAAACTGCCAATATCAGATTGACCTTATTAATTACGAAGTAAACGAAGGAGATATTTTATTTGTTCCCCCTCTGCTTCTTCATTCAATATCACTCTCACAAAGCAGCCATTTCATTTCCGAAACATATGTATTCCACCTTAATTATATCGGTGCAAACGCTACCGATGTATGTTCAACACGTTATCTGACTCCAATAATGAATCAGGAACTTGTCATGCCATGTCACTTAACACACGAGCATCCTGCATATGCTGCACTAAGAATAATTTTTGATAAAATAGCTGATTTGTATACAAATACACCCGCAGGATATGAGCTTGCACTGAAAGCACTTTTTATTCAGGTAATATTCGAATTAATTCCCTATTCATCTAAAGTCCGGCTGCCTGACAGTAAAATGTCCCCTGTCAACGGCACACCTTCCGATAAACTCAAAAATGTCCTTGACTATATAGAAATAAACTATGCCGAGTCTATTTCTATACCAGAACTCGCAAAGCTTTGCTATTTCAGCGAATACCACTTTATGCGCTTTTTCAAAAAACATATGAACATGACATGTGTAGAATATATTAACAACTTAAGACTGCAAAAAGCAGTAGAATTATTTGAACAGGGTAACACATCTATTCTTGATGTGTCACTGTCTGTAGGATTCCATAATCTGTCATACTTTCACAGAGCCTTTAAGAAGAGATACCACATGACACCCCATACCTTTATAAAGCGTTTAAACTGATACAAACCGGACTATGAATAGCAGTGCCTTTTACAACACCGCTATACAGAATTCTGAGTTATGTCACAGTTAACGTCGAAATAGGTGTGCTTATATAATTCCCTTTCCCTGCCCCTGTACTTAAGCCACATAACCCTGTCCTCTACAGACAATCTGTTATAAAACTGCATATAATCTATACCGTCATCCATAAGCATGCTTCTCAAAACAGATTCAAGTTTATATTTAATCCATTCACACATTTCTTCATTATCCTCATCATTAGCGGTATTATTATTTCCAACTTCTTCACCGGTATATTTAACTTTTTTAACCTGTCCGATAATATTTATATGAACCCCTATGGTTTCATCATTAATAATATCAAGATTAACATTATTATCCATATACTTTATTCTGTACATCTCTCCATCGTCTGTAGTTATTACACAATTCTCAGCTCTTCCATCAATACAATCAAGGAGCAGGTCTGTATCATCATCCAGAATTCTGCAGCTTCCATTTTCATTAAACACACATGAACCAACATTTCTGATTTCACCGTCAGAACCACTTATCACCATACATCTTATGCTCTTTCTTGCACTTCCGTCCAGTCCGCTTAGCATTTCTGCCAATGTAACATCATATTTCTTATAATTATTGCTCAGCATCTCACTAATATACTCATATCTGAACTCTTTCCTGACCGCACTCGACGCAATGACTTCCTCCGGCGAATCCTCTGCCACAACAACATAACATCTGTTGTTAAAACCATTAAATCCCTTAAAATACTCTATAAGTATGTGCATTATTTTCTCATTCCGGATAACTCCCGTTCCAAACACAAGTGTTTTTACATTAGAAAAATCTGTTTCATTATTGCTAATAGTTTTAAGCCTTTGTGTAAGAAGTTCTATATTGTCATCCGTAAAACATTTCACTCCTGTCATCTCAATATCACAACCGTTACTGCTGCTATTATTATTCGTTCCCATTCCATCTTCATCCACATCTCCTGTATTATCTGCCTCATTTATCCACACTTTAAAGCCCTCTGATTCATCATAATCCACTCCCATAGTCATAACGTAACTTCTCTGCTCAATATTACTGTCAGTATTGCCATAAGCGGACTGGATAATGTTTATATTACCCTGCATTTTCTTAATAGCATTCTGACTGACCGGAACATAACACACAATCATTGTCACAATTGCAGCCAAAAGGGATATATACACATTTTTAACCATAGGTCCTGATTTAAAGAACGAACTTTTCTCTCCCACACATTTTTCAAAACATTTTCTTACATAATAACCATAGGTCACTATGAGCTGTATAACACTGACAACTATAAGGATAAGCGCACTGACAGGCACGGTATCTGTCTTTACAATAAAATGTCTGTTGCTTCCTTTAGCTATAACAAAGAATATAATGCTCACAATTCCAGACATAAGAATTGCAAGAAGAATACAGCTATTGGTTCTTACGTTACCTCCCTGAACCCTTAATTTGCACCAGAATAGCATTTCAACAGGTGTAAATACAAGAAAAAGCACCAATGTACATAATAATACTTTATCAGTATGCGTTATAAATAAAGGACTTATATTGTATCTGTTGAAGCCCTGTATACTTTTCCATGCTGCCACAATAATTGCAACGATTATAAACCAGAATGTTATTTGTGACAGCCTTGCCCTTCCCTCAAATCCAAGCTTCATTCCGTACCACATGCATACCACCAGAGGCAGTATCAGAAGCAATACATTACCCGTCTGTAAAAGATTGTTTTTAACAAATACAACAACAAGTACCATTCCCATAACGAGTCTTATAAAATATTTTAATGTTGCCAGAAACCAGAACAGCTTTTTGTTCTCAAATGCTTTTCCACCACTGTAATTCAATATAACCACACTCATCAGCAGTGCGGCAATTATCGTCGCAGTCATAGCCACGATTCCATCACGCCCACACATATAATCCGCTATTACGGGTGCAGACATTATTCCTGCTCCTGTAAATTCCGTAAAAATCATTACAAACATCTGCTCAGGAGATATCTTTCCATTACTAAACTTCATCTTCTAAAAAACATCCCCCTTCTTTTTAAATGTTTTGTAGGATATCTTATAATAAAATCTTTTTTATCTTCTTTTGAACCTGATGCCTGTGGAGCAAGATATGGAAATCCATAACACTCCATTCCCGCAAGATGTATAAGCACCGCAAGCATACCAAGCATTACGCCATACAATCCCCATAATGCAGACAATACCACAAGCAAATATTTAATAATTCTGAATGCTGCCGCAAACTCTTCACTCGGAACTGCAAATGAACAAAGTGCCGTTAAAGCTACAACTATAACAATTATCGGACTTACAAGATTAGCATCCACCGCTGCCTGTCCTACTATAAGTCCGCCAACAATGCCTATCGTGCTGCCCATCGGTCCGGGCACTCTCACTCCCGCCTCTCTTATAAGTTCAAATGCCAGTTCCATAATAATTACCTCGACAAAAGGCGAAAACGGCACTCCATTTCTCGCCTGTGCAAATGCGAGTACAAGCTGCGTCGGCAAAAGTTCAGAATGATATCTGATAACTGCCAGATACACTGCAGGCAGAGCCATAGCAAGAAATGCTGATACATATCTTATAATTCTCGTAAAACTCGCAATCTCAAATCTTCTGTAATAATCATCTGCAGTTTTAAAAAAGCTTGCCACGTTTACCGGCAATATCAATGCTTCCGGCGAGTTATCAACTATAACTGCTATACGTCCCTCCATAACTGCCATAGCGGCAATATCCGGTCTCTCTGTTACCTGATACTGCGGAAAAGGAGAAAATGTCCTCTTTTCGATAAGCTGCTCAACAACACCGCTGTCCATAACCGAATCAACATTGCCCTTAATACCTTTAATCTTTTGCTTAATCTCTTCCACCACCTGCTGCCTTGCCATACCTTCCACATATACAATAGCAATATTTGTATTAGAATAATCACCTATCTTACTCTCTACGACTTTAAGCTCCGGTGTTCTTATCCTCTTCCTTATAAGCGCCGTATTACTCTTTTCCGAATCAGAAAAAGCTTCTCTCGACCCCCGCATAGTCTGTTCATTTTCAGCCTCATCAACCCCACGTCCGGGATAGCCTTTACTCTTTACCTGTGTAAATTCTTTTTTGCCATCACATACTATAACGGCATCACCAATCATAACGGCTGATACCGCATCCTCTATAGTGTACACCTGTTTATTATCAGTAACGCCAAGGTAAAGATTCTCAAGAGTAACCTTATCAACTGCCGTCTCCACAAAATAAGCTACCGCTCTCTTATCAGACCCCGGAGTACGAAACTCTCTTTTAATAACATCATCGCAATTTTTGAATATATTATCTAATCTATCTATATTTTTATCAAAAGAAAAAGAAACGGATTCCATACACTCTCCTCGATTCTGATGTAATACATCTTCATATAGGATTATCATGTACAAAATCCGTCTCTTCTATTCATTTCATTCTTTATTCTTCTGATACTTTTTTAATTCTGGCACTTATCGTCTGTTCCTGATTATCAATGTGGCTGCCCATCACTGCTTTAGCTGTGTCAATGTCCTTTTCCTCTATAGCTCTCACAAGTTTCTTATGCTCTTCCTTAAGCACGTCCCACTTGTTATCATCCTTTATATACTCCAGCCTGTATCTGTACATCTGCTGTCTTAAATTGTTAAGAAGCTGGATAAGTCTGTTATTACCTGTTGCCTCATAGATAATATCATGAAACTGTTCATCTATATCAGCTATAACAGTAAGCTCGTTATTCTTAAGAGCATCACAGAATCTGTCATCACAATCCATGAGCTGCTGAATCTCATCTTTTGTAATTTTATTACATGCAAGCTCAACTGCAAGCTCCTCAAGTGTCTTTCTCACTTCCAGAACATCAGTCAAATCTTTCTGCGTAATCTCTGCAACTACAGCACCTTTTCTCGGTGTCATGACAACCAGTCCCTCTGTCTCAAGTTGTCTTATTGCTTCTCTTATAGGTGTTCTGCTTACTCCAAGTCTGTTAGCAAGCTGCACTTCCATAAGATGCTCGCCCGGATCTAATTCCCCCTTAAGAATTGCATCCCTTAGTGTATTAAACACTACCTCTCTTAAAGGCAGATATTCATTTATATTTAATGTAAACTCTTTCATGTCTTTCCTCATTTCTACTACGATATATTTAATCCCCTAACGTCTGCCCGGATTATGAAATTCTGTAACAAATACCTGCCTGGCAATATCATTATCACGTAATATTTCTTTAACTTTCTCTGCTCTCTTACGTTCTGTAAATAATCCGAATACTGTAGGTCCACTCCCACTCATTAATGCATTAACTGCACCATTTTGTTTCATGATATTTTTTATATCCTCGATTACAGGATATTCCTTTATGGTTACTGTCTCTAAAACATTTTCCATATTAGCCGACATAGCATCTATATCCTTATCCTTTATAGCCTGTACCATGGAATCTACATCTGGATGCCTTGCAACATTCTCCAAATGCAGATTCTCATAGACAAATTTGGTCGAAACACTGATAGCAGGCTTTGCCACAAGTACCGTTATGGCAGGTGGAGCCGGCAGTTTCGTAAGCTTTTCGCCTATTCCCTCCGACAACGCTGTTCCACGCATTATACAATAAGGTACATCCGCCCCTATCTTAACTCCTCTTTCCATAAGCTGCTTTGTACTAAGTCCCAGCCTGAACAATCTGTTAACTCCATATAATACTGTTGCCGCATCACTGCTTCCCCCTGCCATTCCGGCTGCAACCGGTATAACCTTCTGAAGCTTTATCTTAAGTCCCTTTCTAATATCAAATTCATCCATAAGAAGCTTTGCAGCCTTATATACAAGATTATTCTCATTATTAGGCAGAAAGAACAGATTCGTCTCAACCTCTATTTTACCTGTATTAGTTACATACAGTTCTATTCCATCATATATTTTTACCGTCTGCATAACCATCTTTACTTCATGATAGCCGTCCGGTCTTCTCCTGACTACATCAAGAGCCAGATTAATCTTTCCATAAGCTTTAAGTCTCATGTATTTCTCCTTTTCAGTACATCGCAATGTATACAACAATTATACTCTTATATTGTATTTTTTTCAATACATAACGTAATTTATTTCACCTGTTTGACAATCATAACTGAATCCCCGGCTTTAATGTCATCCTGCTGCATCTCATTAACCTCCATGATTGACGCCATTGTAGTATTATATTTTTTAGCAATATCCCAAAGACGCTCACCATCTTTTACATAATACATGACCATTCCCGGCAGTGACTTATATTTATCATTGTCCATCGGTCTGTCTTCTATTCCGGTAATAAATTTTTCATCATTTCTTTTGCAGACTGTTACATCAAACGCAATAACTCCTTTAATATCTATCTGCCCGTTTCCTGACATGTTATAGTTAAGCTGCATAAGACTCTGATTAATAGAACAATTATAGTCCCACACATTTGTCATACCATTTACATCTATCCTGAAGTTAAACGGTGTCATATTTCTCACTGAGCCAAAAGGTGTCTCATCACTCTGCGACACATACATAATTACAGTTTCTACAACTCCCTGAATTTCTATGCCGTCTTCTTCGTTAGTTATACTGTCAATGCATACTTTTCCATTAACATTACATATCTGCATAATATCTGACACATAATCAGAATCTGATATATCAATTCTGTCAGAAAACCTGCACTGCGAATTGTTTTTAACAATAAGATTCTCTCCACATACATTCTGAATCTCAGGCACTATCACTCTTCCGGGAGCATATACATCATCTATTATATCCATCTCATTTTCCATATATATTCTGGCATCAATATCAAGTACGGCATCAACCCCAAACACTCTCTGCTCTCCGTCATAGTCAGGTCGTATCTCTACGGTAACATCAGACAATTCTACCGATATGTCAGGAATCATAGTCTCATTTATCCCTTCAACCTCTATATCCCCACTATAAGGAAGAACACTGTCTATCCACTGAATAGGACTATTCTCATCATCAGGTCTGTATATCACAAATACATTTACTTCCCCCATAAGATTAATTCTGTTATCCATAAGTCTGGTCTGACTGTTTCTCAGTTCAACATTTTTCCATATAATCTGACCTATGTTCGGTTTAGACTTACTTATCTCAACCTCATCCTTTATTCTGAATACATCCTTCTTTCGTGTAACATATTGCAAAAATCTTATATTTTTGCATATACACTCAATATTTTCTCCCTGTTCACAGCCTGTAGCCACCTCAATATCTTTAACACACTCCGGTTCAATATTAAACGTAACTATGGCTTTTATACTGATTTTACGCGAATTAATAACAGACACTTTAAGATTTTCGATTGTATAACTAATTCTTATATTATCTCCATCCTCTATATCTTCTATATTGACTGATTCTGAAAACGGTATCTCTGTCTCTACCTGACACACCGGTTCATATAGTATCTCAACCTTCATGTGTCCGTTAATATCAGCCTTTTTATTCATGGTCCTTACATTTTCAATGTATATCATACCCTTTTCTGTTATTGATTTCTCTATATCAGGCATCTTATCCGGCACTATCATATCTTTCTCAAGTGTAATCTGCGTCACAACTTTTCTCTTTTTAGTATTAATATGTATATTACCTTTAACCATACTTCCCTCCATTTTGCAGACGCTGTGCGTCATTATTCTAATACCTGTTAACAACTACTTTCTTATCACTATCTTCAAGCTTTATAACAACATACGGACACGAGAATTCCTGTACCACATCATTATTTTCCTCAGGTGCGTGAAGTTTTGTCCTTACATTAATGTTGTCTTTATCCATAACAAGTTCTTCGACCGTTATACTGTATCCTCCGGTCGGAACTTCACCATATCCTGATACAATATACATACTGTTGCCATCTGAATATGTAATGTCAAATTCATCCCTCATCTTCATATCAATCTGTGATTTAAGCTGCTCCGGTATATCCTGTGATTTAACAATTGTATAATCTACTTCTTTATTATTATTTTTTCTGCCACGCTCAACACTGCATCCGCTTATCCCGCTCATAACCACTATAAGCATTACTGCAATAACAGTCTTTAAACATACACATTTCATCAAAACCTCCCAAATGTTAAGTAGTTTTTTTCCTATATTCTATATATGTCACCACAGCTTTAAATATGTATTGCAAATAGATAAATCAGCATATATAATTGATTCGATACTTTGTAATTAGTAACTGCCAAGAGCAGCTTTCAAATAGTTACTGCAATATTCATAAAACAGAATGGAGTTCAGGATGAAGAAAAAGATATTTACTGCACTTTTGATAAGTTCTATGCTGCTAATATCAGCATGTGGTTCTAAAAAAGACGCCGGTTACAAATTAAAAAATACTACTACATTTGAACAGACCGGATATACTATAGATTTACCGGATACGTGGACCCGTACTTCTAATACTAATACGGACCTCACATTTTATTATGCATCAAGCAAAAATAATGAATTCACCGAAAACATAACGACAATGGTTCAGGATATAAGCGCCTATGATTACGACCTTGAATCTTACAAAGATTTATCTGTAAGCAGCTATGAAGATATGGGATATAAGGTTAAAGACTGTAAAAAATCATCCGTTGATGACAATGACTGCTATATAATAACATCAACAGCCGAGGGAAATGATTCAAAAATATATTGCAAGCAGATGTTTGTATTAAAGGATAAAAAAGCTTACCTTTTCACATTTGCTGCTGAAAAAGAGGATTATGACAAGCTTTCCAAACAGGTAGATGCAATATTTGACACTGTCACATTCAACGACAAAGTGATGACTCCGGCAGAGCCGTAAACCTTAATATCAACACAAAAGAGGCTACCGTTATAACGATTATATAACCGTTATAGCAGTAGCCCTTTTTATTTTCAAAATGCTTATACTATCCTGAAACTTTTTGTCATTCTTCCTTTATATATTCCCTTAAAAGTAATAACTATTGTTGCCTTTCCAACTCTTTTATTATTTTTATAATTTACAGTATAATATTTTTTACTTATATTCTTACCCCTGCTGTCTTTAATAACTATTGCAGGCTTTATTTTCTTTCCGGTATATTTATATTGTGTCTTTGGAATACACATCTTCGATATTCCGTAAATAATTCTTTTTTCTTTAATCTTTTTACATCTGCCACAATATACCTTATTCGTACCTGACTTCTTTATACCTGCTTTATCTATTACATTTTTATAACAATGACCTAAGGCCTGTCTGTAATTTTTTCTGTTAATATCGTTACATACGGTACACATATACTCATCATACCCTTTTTGGTCACAGCTTGGATTTACTCTTTTTGAAAGTATATATTTATGCTCAACAGGACTTGTGTAATTTCTCTTTTCAACCTGTCCGCATACAGAACATTTATACTCTGTATACCCTCCATCTGTACATGTAGCTTCAACCACTTCAGATATTTCAAAATCATGTGAAATCTTTTCTATCTTTTCATCTTTCTCTTTGCCACATTTTGCACATGTATATCGCATTAAGCCATTATTTATACATGTAGCTTTCTTTACTATTTCACCCTCACCAAAATTGTGCTCTTCCCCCAATGTTTCACATGTGATATACGATAAATTATTGTTGTTTCTTTTAGCATACTTTTCAGCCGTAGAACCTTTATATGCAGTTATATTCGCTTTATCATCAAAAGCCTGTACACTGATACTGACATCTCTGGATATAAACATAACGTTAACACAATCAGTACCCTGACCAGAAAATGCTCCCTTGCGAATCTCTTCAATTCCATCATTAATTACGATATCCCTAAGTTGTCCATCATAAAAAGCACATTGTCCTATACTCCTGACACTTGACGGCAGTTCAAGACTTTCAATCCAACAGCCATCAAAAGCATGGTCTCCTATATTTTCCACATTATTGCCTAACGTCAAATCTGTTATAGCAGAATCAGCAAACGCGAAATCTCCTATATCTGTTACACTGTCAGCCAGACATACTGATGTAAGATTTGAAAAACCTGCAAAAACATACTCACCAACAGAGGTAACTCCATCTTCAACAATCACGGAAGTAACCTGTTTTTCATCGTCAGCAAACGGTCTGCCATCATAGTTGTAATTGTACATTGACCCCTTCCCCGATACAACTACTGTTCCATCATTTTCCATAGTTGCATATACTTTTGAACCACATTTTATCCTTTCATCTGCATATACGTTATCATATTTCATAAATATAATTAATAAAAATATGAAACTGAATATTTGTAATAAAAATGATTTTTTTATTTTTTTACTCATAAAATTCCTCTTTTCTAAAAAGAAAATATTTTTATCTATCTGAACCACAATCTGCACAATAAAAAGCAGCATCCTTATTTATGCAGCCACATTTAGTGCAAGTCCATCCTCCCACAAAAGATTCATTCGATTTTTTATAATTTGTTGTCGGATTCTTTTCTTTTGAATATTCGTTTGCAACTCTAGATAAGTCATAAGGTTTTCCATTTGATATATTTGTTGTATTTGCTAATGAATTAACATTATTTTTCACTAATGCAGAAGGGTTATTCTTTATAAAACAGCTAATTTCACTGCAAATCTGGCTAATATCCATAACGTTATTACACAGTTCAACAAACATGCCAAAAAACATTAATAAAACTATTCCGCCAAACAAAATAACAAAAAAACCTCCTGCTCCCAAACTCGCTCCTAAAGCAAATGCTGCTATAATATCAGCTATTAATAATAACCATAAAACTATTTTTGAAAATCTTGTAAACATTTTTTCCTCCATCTGTTTTTTAACATGCAGACCTTCCTCTGCAGACATCACATACCAAATAACACAAAATGATTGCACCCCATTGTTTCACTCATAGGGTTACAATCATTTTTGATAACTATTAGCTTACTATTACTTTACACGTAGCTTTCTTTCCATTAGCTGTTGTAACTGTAATAACTGCTTTTCCTTTTTTAACCGCCTTAACAACTCCGTTTTTATCTACTTTGACAACTTTGCTGTTACTTGATTTGTATGTAACTGTTGTATATGTTTTCTTTGGAATTGTGTACTTAATCTTAGCAGTTTTGCCTTTCTTAAGTGTAAGCTGCTTTTTGCTAAGTGTTATCTTAGTTGGTTCAGCTTTAACTGTTACTTTGCATGTAGCTGTAATACCGTCTGATGATGTCACTGTTATTGTTACTGTTCCGGCTTTCTTAGGTGTGATTACACCCTTAGATGAAACTGTAGCAATCTTTTTATCAGAAACACTCCATTTTAATTTCAACTTCTTATCTGAGCTTGTCACTTTTGTCTTAAGTGTGATTTTTCCACCAACTACTGCGGATAATTTGGTTTTATTCAATTTTATAACAGTATCAATCTCTTTCTTAGGTATAATAACACTGTTTTTATCTTCTATCTTTTCTACTCCATTCTCATCCTTAAAGAAATCTCCACAGTCTGAGCATACATAATATGCGATATTACCTTCTTCAAGTGTAGTTGCATCTTTTGCCGCTACAAGTGTTAATACATGTTTCTTAATAATAACTGAATTCTTATCTTCAATCTTATTAACTGCATTACCATCACTGAAGT
Source organism: Lachnospira sp. UBA2821 (assembly GCA_002351535.1). GTDB lineage: Bacteria > Bacillota > Clostridia > Lachnospirales > Lachnospiraceae > UBA2821. The sequence continues at coordinate 2,470 of DEGR01000017.1, read as the reverse complement.
AATCACCACAGTCTGAACATACATAATATTCTGTATTTCCGTCTTCAAGAATTGTTGCAGGCTTTGCCTCCACTTTAGTAAGAACATGTTTCTTAATAATAACACTGTTTTTGTCAGCTACAGGACTTGTTGCATTTTCATCAAGATAATACTCATGACAGTCTGTACACTCGTAGTATGCAATGTTACCGTCTTCTGAAACCGTTGCAGGTTTTGCATCTTTTTTTACAAGCACATGCTTATTCAATATTACTTTATCACTTGTTACTTCTTTATATATGTCCTCATCCCATTCTTCATCAAAATGGTCATAGACAAATAATTTGTTGCATTCTGAGCATACATAATACTCTTTATTTCCATTTTCAAGAACTGTTGCAGGCTTTGCATCTACTTTAACAAGCTCATGTTTTTTAAGAATAACACTACTCTTATCTTTTATCTCTGTGGTAGCATACATATCCGTAAAGAACTTTCCACAACCACTACATACATAATACTCTATATTTCCATCTCTCTTTGTTGTAGGGTCAACGGCATCAACTTTATATAAATCATGCGAATGCTTTTTAATCACAACCTCGCCTTTATCCGCTATCTTATAATATCCGTTTTCATCTTCAAAATATTCATGACAGTCTGTGCACTCATAATATAACTTATTACCGTCTTCTGTATCTGTAGATGGTTTTGCTTCTACCCTGGTTAACACATGTTTTTTTATCACGACAACAGAAGGGTCCGGAATCTCATTTTCACCTTCTGCATCAAGATATAACTTTCCACAATCTGTATCTGTACATTTGTAATATGCCTTGTTTCCTTCGGTTAATCCTGTAGCATCCTTTTCTTTAACATACTTAAGAGTATGATGAGGAATTATAACTGAATCCTTATCGTCTATAACTTCTTTTGCTTCTGCATCTTTATAATATTCGTCACATGTACTACATTTATAATATTCTATATTTCCGTTCTCTTTGCCTGTAGCTTCTTTAGCTGCAACCTTTTTAAGAACATGTTTCTTTAATACAACTGAAGTCTTATCTGTTATCTCTTTTGTTCCCTTAATATCTGAGAAATATTTTCCACAGTCTTCATCAGTACACTTATAATACTCTGTATTACCATCTTCATGAGTTGTTGCTGCCTTCGCCTCAACCTTTACAAGTTCATGTTTCTTAATTACAACACTGCTCTTGTCTATAGGATTTTCCGCATCCCTGTCGCTGAAGTATTCATGACATTTTGCACATTCATAATACTGTATATTTCCATCCTCAACTCCGGTAGGAACTTTTGCAGCCACAAGCTTAGGCTCATGTTTTGGTGTAATAACACTGTCTTTATCTGTTATCTCTTTTGTTGTATCTGCATCTTCGTAATATTTACCGCAGTTACCACATTTATAATATTCTATATTTCCTGTCTCAAGTCTTGTAGCAGCCTTTGCATCAACTTTTGTAAGTGCTGCATGATGTGTTACATCAGGTGTATCAGCCAATATGTAGTCAAGTTTATTTGTCTTTGCATATTCCTCTGCTATCGAACCTGCTTCGTATTTGATTGTTACATTGCCATTCTTTACACTGCCTCCAGTTTCCCAATCCTCATCATAATACTTATATCCTACAGAATTATCAGCTATCGAAGTCACACTTGCAGGTATTGTAATCAGTTTTAAACCGGTACAATTCATAAACGCATCTTTACCAATAGACGTAACACCGTCTGACAGATTTACCTCTTTAAGTGATGTACAACTTTTAAATGCCCCTTCACTTACAGAATTAACTCCAAGTTCAATCTTAGTGATGCCTTTACAACCGTAAAATGCATATGTTCCTATAGTAGTCAGGCTGTCTGGAAAAACTACTTTTGAGAGCGATGTACATTCCCTAAATGCCCCATCTCCAATAGAAGACAACTTAGAACCTTCCGGAAAAATCAGCTCTGAAAGTGCTTTGCATTTTCCGAATGCATATGTTCCTATAGATGTAACACCGGCTGAAAACTTTACTTTAGAAAGAGATTCACATTCAGCAAATGCATTATTACCAATTGTGTTTACCGTATCCGGTATTACAACACTTGTGAATGACTTTCCTTGAAATGCCCATTCCTTTATCTTTGTTACCGTCAATTCTCCAATGGTATCAGGTATTACTATCTCTGATGCCCCTCCATTATACTTAGTAATTGTTGCCGTCTTACCGTCAGCATTCTTATTATATTCATAGTCGCCTGACGTGTCAGCATTGGCTGAAACCACCGGCAGCATACCGGTGAATAATACAACTGCCGTTATCATAAGCAGTTTCTTAACATGTTTTATCATATCGTTCCTTCCCTTCCGCAAAAGACAATATATTCTATATTCTTCTGCTGTTTAACTTTAGCTACACTACAGTTAATCATTGTGTTGTATACTCCCCCCTTTCCATAATAATACACTCTCGGATTCTCCAGT
>DEGR01000025.1 GCA_002351535.1 Lachnospira sp. UBA2821 | reverse complement strand
GGAATTTCGGATTCCAATTCAGCCAAAATAAAAAATCCACATAAAAAGTATATTTTTACGCATAATACTCTTTATATGGATTAAAATTAAGCTCTATAAATATTATATTTTACTATTTATTCTCAACTAATTGTTTAATATCTTCCATCTGTTCCATTGTAAGTATTTTCTCTATATTTATAACCAGAACCAATTCACCCCCAATATTTATTACTTTATCAAACATCTGGGTTTCATCATTCTTAATTATAACAGGTACATCAACAATCATACCTTCTTCAACCTTATGTATCTCTTCAACAGAGTCAACTTCCAACCCGATTCTTATATCATCTGTATATACAATTACAAATTGTGAACTCTCCGTATATTCAGCATCCGGCATATTAAAATGTCTTCTAAGGCTGTATATCGGTATTACCTCACCACGAAGGTTAATAATTCCCTTAATATCTTTATTAGAATTAGGAACTCCTACAATATTCTGAACTTTCTCAATTCCACTAACACAACTAATGTTTACAGCAAACTTCTGTCCATTTACACTAAATATTACTGGTCTAAATTCCATATTTACCTCCATTTCCTAATTCTCCGGTGTCTTATTAATCCATTTAAGATATGCACTAATGAAAGCATCTATGTTGCCATCAAGAACACTTTGTGCATTACCAACTTCCATATTAGTCCTATGGTCCTTGACCATAGTATACGGTTGCAACACATAAGAGCGTATCTGGTTACCCCATCCAATCTCTTTAACCTCGCCACGGATTCCTGAGGCTTTCTCTTCGTTCTCAGCTTTTTTCATAAGATACAGTTTTGCCTTTAACATCTGCATAGCTTTATCTTTATTCTGAAATTGCGAACGTTCATTCTGGCACTGTACAACTATATTAGTTGGTAAATGTGTTATCCTTACGGCTGATGATGTTTTATTAATATGCTGTCCACCGGCTCCACTACTCCTGTAAGTATCAATCTTAAGATCATCATCGTTAATCTCAATATCAATATCTTCCTCTATATCCGGCATAACATCACATGAAACGAATGATGTCTGTCTTTTTCCTGCCGCATTAAATGGTGATATTCTTACAAGTCTGTGTACACCACGCTCTGACTTGAGATATCCATAAGCATTTTCACCATTTATCTGCAACGTAACTGACTTAAAACCTGCCTCATCACCATCAAGAAAATCAAGCATTTCTACTGAATAATTCTTCTTATCAGCCCAACGCTGATACATTCTGCATAACATTGCTGCCCAATCGCATGACTCTGTACCTCCTGCTCCTGCATGCAATGTTAATATTGCGTTATCTTTGTCATATTCATCTGAAAGTAATGTTTTTATTCTTACACTTTCTAGTTTTTCAACAAAAGAATCAAGCATTTCCTGAATTTCAGCCACAAGTGACTCATCATTTTCTTCATATCCCATCTGTATCATTGTATCTATATCCTCATACTGTGTATACAGATTTTCAATTACTTCAATGCCACTTTTTAATTCATTTAACTCTTTCATCTTTTTCTGTGATTCCTGTGCATCATCCCAGAAGTCAGGTTCTTCCATGATTCTTTCTAATTCTTCGACTCTTTTTGCCTTGCCTGCAAGGTCAAAGTGAATCCCTCAATTCATTAAGAGGCTCTGTATAAGAAGCTAAAGCAGACTTAAACTGATCTAATTCTACCACTTAAATCACCTTCTTTCCACAACACTGTTTATATTTCTTACCACTTCCACAAGGACATGGGTCATTTGGATATACTTTTTCAGCCGCCCTCTTCTTAGGTGTTCTCGCTGCTGACTCATCCTTGTTAGTTCCTGTAACCTTCGCAACCTGCTCACGTTCAACTTTCTGCTCAACTTTAACATGTAATAATAACTTAACTGTCTCTTCACGTATATTGTTAATCATTCCGTCAAACATCTCAAAACCACTCATCTTGTACTCTACAAGCGGATCTCTCTGACCATATGCCTGAAGACCTATTCCCTGTCTTAACTGGTCCATATCATCTATATGATCCATCCATTTTCTGTCTATAACTTTGAGAAGAATTACTCTCTCAAGCTCTCTTACAGCCTCCGGTTCTGGGAATTCTGCCTCTTTAGCTTCATATAATTTGACTGCAGCTTCTTTAATATTATGTTTAAGTTCATCTCTCTTCATAGTCTGTCGCTGCTCTTCCGTCAATTCAATTGTATCAAATGGGAATATTGGAAGAAGAAGTTCATTAAGCTCTATCATATCCCACTCTGAAGCACTTACATCATCTGATATACATGCGTCAACAATATTCTCAACTGTATCTGTTATCATCTTATAGATAACATCCCTCATACTCTCTCCATCAAGAACTCTTCTTCTTTCTGCATATATAATCTCTCTCTGGTCATTATTAACTTTATCATACTCAAGAAGGTTCTTTCTTATACCGAAGTTGTTACCCTCTATCTTCTTCTGTGCTGACTCAATTGCCTTAGATAACATCTTATGCTCTATCTGTTCATTCTCAGGCACGCCAAGTGCATTGAATACAGACATAAGTCTTTCTGAACCAAAAAGTCTCATTATATCATCTTCAAGTGATATGTAGAATCTCGACTCACCCGGATCTCCCTGTCTTCCTGAACGACCTCTCAACTGATTATCTATACGACGTGACTCATGTCTTTCTGTACCGATAATCTTTAATCCACCTGCTGCTCTTGCATCATCATCAAGTTTAATATCTGTACCACGACCTGCCATATTAGTTGCGATTGTAACTGCACCATGTACACCTGCCTGTGCAACAATTTCAGCCTCTAATTCATGGAATTTTGCATTCAATACCTGATGTGGAATTCCTTCTTTTCTAAGCATATTGCTTATTTCTTCTGATGCCTCAATTGTAATTGTACCAACAAGTACAGGCTGTCCCTTCTCATGAGCTTCTTTAACAGAACGGACAACTGCATTCAGTTTTTCCTTCTTTGTCTTATATACAGCATCATCCAAATCTATACGTGCAACAGGTCTGTTAGTAGGTATAGATACAACATCCATTCCATATATATTTCTGAACTCCTGCTCCTCTGTAAGAGCTGTACCTGTCATACCACATTTTTTATCATATTTGTTGAAGAAGTTCTGGAATGTAATTGTCGCAAGAGTTTTACTTTCTCTCTTAACTTTTACATGTTCTTTTGCCTCTATAGCCTGATGAAGTCCATCTGAATATCTTCTTCCCGGCATAATACGTCCTGTAAATTCGTCAACAATAAGAACCTGATCATCCTTTACAACATAATCCTGATCCCTGAACATTAAGTAATGTGCTCTGAGGGCAAGTATTATATTATGCTGAATTTCAAGATTTTCAGGATCAGCAAGGTTCTCAATATTAAAGAATTTCTCAACTTTTCTTACACCCTCAGCCGTAAGATTAACTACTTTATCCTTTTCATTAACAATAAAGTCTCCATCTTCTTCTATCTCTTCCTGCATGATTGCTGCAAGCTTTGTTAATTCCTGACTTTCCTGTCCTTTTACAAGCTGTTTTGCAAGAATATCACATGCTTCATAAAGCTTTGTAGATTTTCCACTCTGACCCGAAATAATAAGTGGTGTTCTTGCCTCATCAATAAGAACTGAATCGACCTCATCCACAATTGCATAGTGAAGTTCTCTCTGAACAAGCTGTTCTTTGTATATAACCATGTTATCTCTTAAGTAATCAAATCCCAGCTCATTATTGGTAACATATGTTATATCACAGTTATATGCTTCTCTTCTCTGGTCATTGTCCATGTCATTGAGTACAACACCAACTTTCAGTCCGAGGAATTCATGAACCTGTCCCATCCACTCAGCATCTCGCTTTGCAAGATAGTCATTAACTGTTACTACATGAACGCCCTTTCCTTCAAGTGCATTAAGATATGCAGGTAACAGACATGTCTGTGTTTTACCTTCACCGGTCTTCATCTCGGCAATACGTCCCTGATGAAGAATAATTCCACCCATAAGCTGTACTTCATAATGCTCTGTATTTAACACTCTTCTTGCAGCTTCTCTTACAACGGCATATGCCTCCGGAAGAATATCATCAAGAGTCTCTCCCTTTGCAAGTCTGGCTTTAAACTCATCTGTCTTTCCACGAAGTTCCTCGTCTGAATATGCCATCATTGTATCTCTATAAGACAATATTTTTTTCAATATCGGTCTTATTCTTTTTATCTCTCGTTCACTATGTGTACCAAACACTTTAGCTGCTAATCCCATTGATAAATCTCCTATAACTTATAATTTGCTTTTACATGTAGCAGCAAAGAGTTTTATATTTATTCTTTAAAGCTACTTTTACTTAAAACATATGGTATATTTTAACACTATATGGCAAATTATTCAACCTTTAATTAGCATGACAAAAGGAGACGGATAAAACTTCCGTCTCCTTTTAATTATGCTAATATTGCATTATCTGTCTTCTGTTGTCAGATTAAAACTCCGGCTCAATCAATCCGTAAGTATTGCCTTTTCTCTTATATACTACGTTGACTTCACCTGTCTCTGAATTGCTAAAAACATAAAAATTATGTCCTAAAAGTTCCATCTGGATACATGCCTCTTCCGGATCCATTGGTTTTATTCCAAACTTCTTAGTTCTTATAATCTGTATGTTATCATCTTCATCGTAATCTTTATCAATATATTCAGGTGTAAATACTTCTACTGCCTGCTTTCTGTCAACAATCTTATTCTTATACTTTTTAAGCTGTCTTTCAATTATCTCTTCAACAAGATCGATTGAAACATACATATCACTGCTGACCTGCTCAGATCTGATAATATTTCCTTTGACAGGAATAGTAACCTCTATCTTCTGTCTTTCTTTCTCAACACTAAGTGTTACATGTACCTCCGTATCCTCTGTAAAATATCTTTCGAGCTTACCAATCTTCTCCTGTACTGCCGCTCTCAATCCTTCTGTAACGTCGATGTTTCTTCCTGTAATTATGTATCTCATGCTGCCCATCTCCTTCTCTACCATAATTGAGGACTTACCCCATATATGCTATTTGCGCAACCGCTTAAGCATGTAACTATTATATCACATTTTATGTTATTTTCAACAACAAACCACATATAGCCGCTCTTTTTTTATGAAATTTGTGAGTTCTCTATACCCAAATATACACTTTGCCATAAACCACTTAATAACAGAGCCTACGGTTTTATATGTGGATAATGTGGATAAATGCGTGAATAACTGATTTTACAGCACTCCGCATGTGGATAACCATGTGAATTTTCCTCATCGCTGTCCTCATTACTACAAAAAAACCGCCGCCATTACGGCGACGGTTTAAAACGATACATTATTAACTGTTTTTAATATATAACTCTTCTTGCTGCAACCGGTGTTCTGTAAAATGCATTAGATACAATTATACCTGTATTACTTGTACTTGCATGTATAATCTGTCCACCACCGATATATAAAGCTACATGTCCAATTCCTGAGCCTCCATTAGAGTAGAATAACAAATCACCCGGCTGTAATGAATCTAACGATACAGCTACACCGCAACCTGACTGTGCACTAGATGAATGTGGAAGTCCAACTCCAAAATGTGCATATACAGACATTGTAAATCCTGAGCAGTCTGTTCCATTTGTAAGGCTCGAACCACCATATACATATGGGTTGCCCTCAAACTGTCTTGCATATGCTACAACGGCATCTCTTGTAGGTGATGCTGTAGATGATGAATTGCTGTCATCATAATAATTGTCATCTGAAGAACCTGTATCTTCATCTGATGATACATTGTTCTGTTCCTCCTGCTGTGCTGCCGCCGCTGCCGCTGCTGCCCTGTCTGCCGCTGCTTTTGCCGCTCTGTCTGCATCAGCTTTTGCCTGTGCTTCTCTTGCTGCTTCTTCTGCCTTAGCTGCTTCTTCTGCAAGTCTCTGCTGTTCTGCTAACATTGCCTGCTCTTCTTCAAGTGTAACTGCTGTATCAAATTTAACTGAGATATCTACATAATCCTGTGATACCCATCCTTTAGCATCCTCATCAACATTTAAGAGTACCCATCCGTCACCATACTCTTCAACATCAAATACGCCACCTTCCGGAAGCTGAGTAAGTAACTTAGTCTCTGTACCCTGTCCCTCTCTTACATTAAGAGTTGTTGTTGTAACTGTTGCAAATACTTTACCAATTTCTACTGCTTTCTGTTTAGCTGCCTCACCAGTTACAAAATACTGTGCGTTAATATATCCTTCTACGTTTCCTGATTTTATCTTATACCATTCACCATCATTTTCAACAATAGTAGCTGCACAGTTATTATATATCTTTCCTACTACTTCGCTCTCTGTACTTGCAGCACTTCTTACATTAACGTAATTGTCAACCTGTGAAATCGCAATTGTATCATACATTGTAGTCTCAGGCTCTGTAGCTGCCTCTGTTGGCTGCTCAGCTGTAGGAGTCTCTGCCTGTGTCTCCGCAGGAGCTGTTGTCTCTGTCTCTGCATCATTGTTTCCAACAATCGGATTAATAAGTGCTCTTACATCCGCCTGCACATCATCACTTTCTGCATAATACTGATCTAACGCTACTGCTATTCCGGCTGTTGGCATATCTGTTGCTAACTCAGTTGCACCAAATCCTACAGTGTAACCACCTGCAACTACCACTCCTGCCAGACATCCGGCTGCGATTTTCATACATCTTAAGTTCATTAGAACGCCTCCATTATTTATATACTTCTCACTAGTTTCTTCAATTGTTACGAAATTATTACATACAACGATAGTAATTTTATCAAATGTATTACATTTTGTCAACTTATGGAGAAATATTTGTAAAAAAAGTTTTCAGATTACTACATGCTCCGCATAGTAAATTGCTGTTTTCACGATGTGGTGCAGGTCACTAAGGTATACACCGAATTGCATGCAGGCATGCATTGATGATACCTTTTGACCCTTTAATCATAATATGATATGATGCTATTATTGGAATGAGATTTGTAACAGTATATTTTATGAAACGAGGATTAGTGTAAAAAATCGCTCGGAAATGAGGGTTAGCATGTCACTTAACAACAGTAATTCAAACAAAACACATGGTAAAACTGTAATTATCACAGGTGCGTCACGTGGAATAGGTAGAGCAGCAGCTAAAGTATTCGCCGGCAAAGGATATAATTTACTTCTTATATGTAAGAACAGCATTGAACAGATGAATTCATATGCAGATGAATTACATAATTCATATAATGTCAATGTAAAGTGCTTCAAATGCGATATATCTGATTTTTCTTCTGTTGAAGATTTCTACAAATCAGCCGGAATGTATACAGATGATGTATGTCTTCTTATTAACAATGCAGGAATATCAATTATTGGTCTTCTGCAGGACATGTCATATAATGAATGGAATTCTATTGTCGCCACTAATTTATCTTCTATATTTTATATGTGCAAAAATATTATTCCACATTTCCTGAAAAATGGCAGTGGAAAGATTATAAATGTTTCTTCTGTATGGGGTAAATGCGGTGCATCATGCGAAGTTGCCTATTCATCTACGAAAGGGGGAATTAACAGTTTCACAAAAGCTCTCGCAAAAGAACTTGCACCAAGCAATATACAGGTAAATGCCGTAGCATTTGGTGCAATCGACACAGACATGAACAGATTTCTTGATGATGACGAAAAAGCTGAACTTGAAAATGAAATTCCTATCGGAAGAATGGCTACCCCCGAAGAGGCAGCCCGGTTTATATACACTATATTTGACAGCGGTTCTTATCTTACCGGACAGGTCATATCATTTGATGGTGCCTGGATCTAATCGATACTTATTAAGCCAGTAATCTATCTGTATAATATATGCAAGAAGCTGTGGTCCTGCCATTAACTGGCCATACCACGGTTTTCCATAATCACTCTTTGCATCTGCTGACTTCATTATCTTATTGCGGTCATACACCATATTGACCGGTGCATTTTTATCCGCTGTAATATCCATAACTATCTCATAAAGTTTACGCTCATATTCAGGATTATATGTTTTTGGATATGGGCTTTTCTTTCTATATAAAACTTCTTTAGGCAGAAGTCCTTTGCCTGCATCTCTCATAAGTCCTTTCACAATATGTTCATTATTATCACCATGGCATTTCATTTCCCATGGCACATTCCATATATATTCGACTATTCTGTGGTCAGCGAATGGAACTCTTGCTTCAAGTCCACTATACATACTCGTTCTATCCATTCTGTTAAGCAATGTCATCATAAACCAGTTAAGATTCAGATATGCAGCTTTCCTTCGTCTGCTTTCTGTCTCCCCTTCGCCTCTTAACAAAGGAGTTTTCTCGAGACTCAGTCTGTACTGTTTCTCAATATATCCTTCTATATCCAAAGTCTCCCCGTAATCATCCCTAAGCCATTGCTTTCTGGCAGATATATCCATTGCCCATGGAAATGTATCAGCGTTCAGCATCTCCTCTTTCCAGAACCATGGATATCCTCCAAATATTTCGTCTGCACATTCACCAGTAAGAACTACCTTATTCTTCTTTGCCACTTTATTACAAAAATGCAGCATTGACGATTCCACATCTGCCATACATGGTAAATCTCTTGCATCTACCGCATTATAAAGATTTTCAATCTGCTCATCAGAATTACAGAACAGATATGTGTGGTTTGTATGCCAGTAGTCCTTAACCATATCCACATAAGGTCTATCCTGTGTAGGCTGAAAAGAATTTGCTTTAAAATACTTATCATTTCCAATAAAATCAAATGAAAATGTGTCAAGCCGTTCTCCCCTCTTCTGTAATTCAAGACTACATATTGCAGTGACGAGACTGCTGTCTACTCCTCCGGATAAAAATGTACATACAGGAACATCTGATATCATCTGTCTTTTTACGGAATCTCTTATAAGCCACTGTGTTTTGGCTACAGTAACTTCATAATCGTCCTCATGCGGCTGGCTTATAAGTTTCCAGTACGCATAATCATTACATTTATTATTTTCAATAATAATCATATGCCCCGGCTCCAGCTCCCTGACATTTTTAAAAACACCGGAATCAACAGGTTTTGCCGGTCCGAGTCCTATTACTATCTGCATAGTTTCCATATTTATCTCGGGTTTAATACCGGGATATTCAAATATTCCTTTTATTTCAGAAGAAAATACAATGGATTTACCGGTGTCAACATAGAATAACGGCTTTACACCTATTCTGTCTCTTACCAGAATAAGTCTGTCATCCATATAGTCCCTTATGGCAAATGAAAATATACCATTTAACCTGTCTATAAAAGCTATCCCATATTTCATATATCCTGCAAGAATAACTTCCGTATCACTAAATGTCTCAAATACCACTCCCGAGTACATAAGCTGTTCTCTCAGCTCATGCATATTATATATCTCCCCATTGTATACTATAGTACATTTTCTACCGTTTATATATCTTGTCATAGGCTGATGTCCATTGCTAATATCTATTATCGAAAGTCTTACATGTGCCATTCCACATTTTTCGTCCAGATATTGTCCTTCATCATCAGGACCTCTGTGTTTCTGGACATTTCCCATTTTCCAAAGCACTCTTTCCCACTTTATCCCCTCATCAATGCAGTGACCTTCTTTATTATAAAAACCCGCTATACCACACATATAATTCCTTTCCGGATTCAGCTATCCATTCTTCCCCTTATTACAGGCTGTAACTGTCTTCCCGACAACGCCTCTTCAATAGTCGGAACCAACAGTTCCGTTAATGCAATCATCGAATTATGTTTTTTATAAGGAGCATCCTGACCAAAAGGCACAAAATAAATATTCTTTATATTCATCAATTCTCCTATATTCTTCATGTTCATTCCCAGTGCATCGTTAGTTGATATAGAGATAATTAAAGGTTTCTCATTTCTCAAATGTGCTTTGGCAGCCATGAGTACAGCCGAATCCGTTATCCCATTAGCAAGCTTAGCCATTGTATTTCCGGTACAGGGAAATATTGCAAGTGCATCAAGAAATGGTTTCGGTCCAAACATTTCTGCCTGAACTATAGTATCTACCGGCTTATGTCCGGTTATCTTTTCCATTCTGTCCCAGAATTCAGATGCTTTAAAAAATCTGGTATCTGTATCTAAAGCCATCTTCGTAACTATAGGATACACATCTGCCTTTTCCTCTACAACCAGCTTCTCAACTTCCTTAATTATTTTGCTAAATGTACAAAATGAACCGGTAACCGCTATACCTATTTTTTTCCCTTCCAGCAAAGCAACCCTCTTCTTTCATTCATGTTTTGCCGACACACGAAGTATATACTCACCATAAGCTTCAGCCATTGCAGCCGGACAGTATTTACCGGGTATACCAAGACTGTGAATACAGTTTATTCCCATTTTTTCTGCTGCCTTTATATTTACTCCGCCCGGTGCTGATGCAATATCTATAATAAGTACATTTTCGTTTACTTCTAATAATAAATTTCTGTCTATTACCATTGCCGGTACTGTATTTACTATATATTCATATTTTTTTATTTCGTTACTCATATCATCAAATTTGATACATCTTATCCCCTCAGCCTGTATTTTTTTCCGTTTCATATCATCTCTTACACATACCGTTACATTCGTCCCCATGGCAATTAGCTTTGAAGCAATTGGCACCCCACAGTTACCATATCCGAGCACAAGCACATTCTTATCTTCAAGCATCTCTTTACTGTAGCATATCATCTGTGCAATCGTTCCCTCCGCTGTAGCTACAGAATTCATATATAAAACACGCCAGTCATCAAGATAATCATATAACCTGATATTCCTTTTATTGAACATTTCACGGACACCGGCTTTAACACAGCCGGCAAACACTGTAGTATTGTCAGGTATAACATCAATCATATGCTTAATATTTGTTTTTTTATATACATTAACGGCATGTAGATTTTTGCCATCCTTTGTGAGAGGAACAGGTAAAATAAGATTTTTCACATTCGTTACCATTTCTTCTATATTATCTGTCTTAGTACACAACTCACTTTCAACACCATAACAAAAAACAGAATACCCTGCCAACACAAGGTACTCTGCCAAATATTTCTGACGTATATCTCCGCCTGCAACACCATATTCGTACATAAACACTGCTCCAACATAATATAGTTATATATATTATATGCACTATTTCTGATTTCTATACTGAATAGGCGTTATACCATATTCTTTTTTAAACAATCTTGTAAAATGCTCAACTGTCTGATAACCGACCTGTGAAGCTATAACTTCAGCCGACAGGTTTCCATTCCTAAGAAGTGTTTTGGCCTTCTTAAGCCTTATCTTCTTAAGGATATCACCAAATGTCTCCCCGGACTTATTTTTGATAAACTTGGAAAGATATGGTTTTGATAAATAAAATTCTCTTGATAAATCATCAAGTGTTACATCTTTATAATGATTCTGAATATAATTGAGAATCTTCAAAAGTCTCTCATCTTTTTCTCCTGAATTACCACTTACCTTATCAAGCTTATTGGCTGCTACACAAAGTGCTGCTATAGATGATTTAATTATATCCTCATCAATTCCGACGCCCCACAACATTTTCCCATTGCAGCTTATTCCGACATATGTCATAGCCTTTGATGAAGAACCTTTAGAAAGTGAATGTTCCTCATATACCGTAAGCTCATAGCTTACGCCAAAATATTGCTTGATTGCATTACTTACCGCATCAAGTCTTCCATTTCCATTTGCGACAACAACCTGTGATTTGTCTTCATGTTTTATCGTAACCTCTGCCACAATACCGTCTTTCTGGACAAAATGACATTCAGGAATTGAAAAGTATGGTGAATACTCCACATAATTATCCTCGAATATTTCATATACCCATTGTGGTGACAATTCTTTATGTGCCCTGTCTGATACACCTTTGACAAGATAACCTACATCTTCTTTCATCTTCTCCGGTACAACAATGCCAAAGTCCTGATTAAGTATGTAACTTACACCGCCTTTACCTGACTGGCTGTTAATTCTTATCACGTCCGTCTCATACTCTCTTCCCACATCTTTAGGGTCTATAGGAAGATATGGAACTGTCCACTTATCACATTTTTTCTCTTCACGCCACTTCATACCTTTGGCAATTGCATCCTGATGCGAGCCGGAAAATGCCGTAAATACAAGTTCACCTGCATATGGCTGTCTCATCGATACTTTCATCCTTGTATATTCCTCGAACTGCCTGCATATATCGTTCATATTGCTGAAATCAAGCTTAGGATCAACACCGTGCGAATACAGATTCATTGCGAGTGTAATAATATCAACATTTCCTGTTCTTTCACCATTACCAAACAACGTTCCTTCTATTCTCTGTGCTCCCGCAAGTACCCCAAGTTCTGCATCACTAACACCACATCCCCTGTCGTTATGAGGATGCAGGCAAAGTGTAACCGCATCTCTGTATTTTAAATGTTTGTTAATATATTCAACCTGTGTGGCAAACACATGCGGCATGGCATTTTCTACAGTTGTAGGTATATTAATTATGGCTTTCTTTTGCGATGTAGGCTTCCATACATCGAGAACTGCATTACACACTTCAACCGCATAATCAACCTCTGTGCCCGGAAAACTTTCGGGACTGTACTGAAATTCAAAATTCCCATTTGTCTCTTTTGCAAGTTTATCAAGAAGCTTTGCTCCATCAACCGCTATCTTAAGCACTTCTTCTTTACTCTTTCTAAACACCTGCTCCCTCTGTGCAACTGATGTCGAATTGTAAAGATGAATCACGGCACATGGTGCTCCCTTAACAGCATCGAACGTCTTTTTAATAATGTGTTCTCTCGCCTGTGTAAGTACCTGGATTTTTACATCATCAGGTATCATTTTTCTCTCTATAAGTTCTCTCACAAACCTATATTCTGTATCCGATGCTGCCGGAAATCCAACTTCGATTTCCTTAAATCCTATATCCACGAGCAGTTTAAAAAATTTAAGTTTTTCTTCAAGGCTCATTGGTTCAATCAAAGCCTGATTTCCATCTCTCAAATCCACGCTGCACCATATCGGTGCCTTGTCAATATAATCTTTTTTTACCCAGTCATATGTACATTCGGGCGGCATAAAATATGCCCTTTCATATTTCTCGTAATTCATAGCTGCCTCCATTCCGATAACGTCATTAATGTTTTTTCACTAATGTGCTACACTAACTCTTATGTCTGCATATAATATCACATTAATTAAGAACGCGAAAGTGACATATTTAATCAGTTTGATTGATATATTTTAATTATAGAAGCCTAATTTTCTTCCAATTGTTACTATTCTGCCTCCCATTGGAAGATCATACAGCTCATCTTTTTCGAAACAATGCATTGCAAGCATGAGTATTCCATATACAATAACCGCTATTGCAACAGACACTATAAGTGCAATAATCATTACTATCTTTCCTGTTCCAAATATTGTTATTGCCTTATAACTGCCCCATGCTGCCATTCCCATAACACCTGATGCAATAAGGGGTACCAGAAATGTTTTGCCAACTTCCTGTTTATAACCAACATATTTTTTTACACAGTACCAATTAAGAATACTTATCAGCATAGGAAAAGTAACGTCACCTATAAGCAGAATGTAAACATTCAAATCTGTAAAATTTAATAAAACAATCATCATGATAAGATGAATTGAGAGTGATATTCCTGAATTTCTTACAGGCACTCTCATATGGTCAAGTCCCTGCAATACAGAACTTGTAATAGTTGATAATGAATAAAATACTATTGCTATCGAACCATAATGCAGAAGGTTGGCTCCCACCTGATTATATGCTCCAAGTCTCGGAAACAATATGTTCATTATAGGTGTTGCAAGAACTGCAAGTCCAATGGCTGATGGAAATGATATAGCCATAACAAACTTTATTACTCCACCTATCTTTTTATTCACTTCTTTCTTCTTTCCCATTGTGTATGATGTAACAATACTCGGAATCGTTGAAGCGGCCATGGCGGTTGCCATTGCAATCGGAACATTTATAAGTAAAGTATACTGTGAATTAAATACACCCTGTAAAGATTTACGGACTGAATTTTCCATACCCTTAATATACATAATTCTGCTAAATATCAAATCATCAATTACATATCCTATCTGGTATATTGTCTGACTTATTATAACAGGTATGACAGTTGCAATAATTAATCTCACAACATCCTTATGGCTTTCAGTAATTCCATATAAATCCCTTCTGTTCTTTCTGGATATTGACGGTCTGTATATGTAAAACGTATATCCTAAAAACAATAATGCAAATAATGCTCCCATTAATGTTCCAAGAGTTCCACCTGCAGCTCCAAGTGATGCACTCTGAACCTCATAACCACTATATATGCTCTTTGCAACACCGCCTGCCGCATCAACTCCGGCAAATCCTTCTGCCGCATCTTTAAGTGTTGTATCAGCAAGTCTGTTCATAAAGAACCATACTCCCCATACACTTATAATCGCATTAAATATCTGTTCAATAATCTGTGATACCGCAGTTGGAATCATTGTACTTGCTCCCTGAAAATATCCCCTTAAGACACCGACTATTGCAACCACAAACACCGTCGGTGCAAGCACTTTCAGAGGTCTTGTAAGCTCAGGTGTAGAATACATAGCTGCAAGAAAATCAGCTCCAAAAAACAAAAACATAGCCCCGATTGTACTTGAAATCAAAGCAAACAACATGGCATCTTTAAATACCCTGTAAGAATTATTGTACTGTTTAAGTGCCAGTCTTGCTGATACGAGCTTTGATACCGCAAGAGGAAGACTGTATGAAGACAGCATAAGCACAATATTATATATTTCAAATGCAATAGAATACACTCCGTTTCCATCTGAACCAAGCATATTCGTCATAGGTATTCTGTAGGCGAAGCCCATTAACTTTGTTATTATTCCTGCTGCCGCAAGAATCGTACCCTGAATATATAGATTTTTACTCTTTTGACGTCCGTTAGCCATTCGAATTACTCCTCATTTATATTATTTATTCTGTCTTTAAGTATAGGAAATGCACTTCTGAATCTCTCCACATCATTTTCAATGTCATATATCATTATCTGTGCCTCTGTACAGGCTCTCGATATTTTAATACTCTTTCCAAAACAGGCATTTCCATCGGGATTATATATTGCACTCTCTCCACTATAATATATTCCCGAAATATTACCGGCACAGTTTATTCCTGCCACATACACCTGATTCTCTATAGCTCTTGCCTTAAGAAGCGTATTCCAGTGTGCATTTCTCGCTGCCGGCCAGCATGCAGGCACTATGACAATATCTACACCTTCTGACGCTTTCACAAATGTATCCGGAAACCTTAAATCATAACACAACTGCATACCAATCGAGAACCCTTTATAGTTACACTTCGTTATGCTTCTTCCTCCTCTGCACCACATATCTTCTCCTGCAATGCTGAATGGATGCATTTTCACATAATCGGCTGATGCACCTGATGGAGTAACAAGAGAATAACAATTTTCGCAATAATCTCCACAATCCTTTATCCATCCTATTCCTATAGCTGCTTTGTATCTTGCGGCTATTGAACTCACCGCCTCAACCGTATAACGGTCATTTTCTTTTACTTTATCCATATTCATGGTATAACCGGTAAGGCTCATCTCAGGGAACAAAAACATATCTATTCCCCTGTCACCATAATGTTTTACCACTTTCTCCATAAAATTAAGATTTTTCTCTTTATTTTCCCAATAAATATATGTCTGAACCAATGCTATTTTCAAATCAAATCTCTCCATTTCACACTTTATTTTGTTCTCTCTGTTATATTATCAATAAGAAAATTATTAATCAGTGATACTATATCTGAATTTGTCTTATTTGTATAGATACATTTTTTAGCCATTGTTACATTATCTGTAATTATATTATCAACATTCAGGTCAATCATTCGGTCTATAAGCTTTTCATTATTAACTGTCCACACAAATATTTCTTTACCGGCATTATGAATGCTTCCGACAAGCTCGTCAGTTACATAATATGACTTAACACTATATCCGTCTGCTGAACTAAGCTTGAATATACTTCCATATGCAACACCCATAACATATATTGTCTTAATATCTTTATTGTAATCTTTTACCTTTTTCAGACTCGCATAACTTTGTGATGTAACAACACATTCATCTTCAAAATCTTTATCAATAATCATGTCTACTAACTCTTCTTCAAAATTTTCATCGTGAGATGTAGGTTTTATCTCAATGTTAAGCTTAATATCTTTCTCCTTGGCATAATCAATTACATCTTCAAGAAGAGGTATCTTCTCACCCTCATACTCCTTTGAAAACCATTTTCCACATTCAAGTTTCTTTATATCTGAATACTTCATCTGCCACACTTCTTTATTCTTTCCTGTTGTTCTCTTAAGGCTTGAATCATGTAACACTATAATTCTTGAATCCTTAGTCTGCTGGACATCTAATTCAATCCAGTCAGCTCCGTCTTTTACAGCTTTTTTAAATGCACTCATTGAATTTTCCGGTCTGTCATTTGAATTACCACGATGTGCCGTTACTTCTGCCGTTTTGACATACTCGACGTTAAAATTCATTTTACCTGTAAGAAGCATAACGAGATACATAGTACATGCAATTGTTGACAATACAGTAAAAAAAGTTGTCATTTTTCTTATTCTTTTATGTTTTTCTTTAGCAATCCTACTTTTGTGTACACAATGTATTATCTCTTCACCCTTCTCCCGCTTTCTTGTATAATAAAGGACACTTATTCCCGCGAATAAAACCGGTGTTATTAATACAAAAAATACTACTGTTATGAGATTTACAACTATTACAACTGTCTCGTAAAATAAATAATATGGAATATTTATATTTTTTAGAAGTTTATATAACAGAACAATTATTCCAATTATTAAAGCACACATTACAAGAAACAATAATATGCAGAACAATTCCAAAAGCACCAATATAAATAAATCTTTAAGATGTTTGTTCCTGTTTAATTCGCCACTTCTTTTACATGCCTTAAAAAAATGACATTTTTCGATTGTGAAATAATTCATAAAATATAACCATCTTACTGCAAGAAAAAGACTAAGCACGCCTATAAGGCATATTGCCGGATATAAATTTGGTGTTGCTTTTATAAAAGCCGTAATAAAATCCGGTATTTCAATTGCAACAAGATATGTTGTAGCAAGACCTGCATTAATAATAATCGAAAAAACAAGTACAAAAAACAACATAACAAAATTTCTTACGCTTAATACCCTTAATGCATTGCCCATAGCAAACATAACAGTCTCTGTCATCTTAACCTTATATCCCTGATAAGACCGGTCCAATATATATATTATACCTCCTGTCTCAAATACAAACATATAAGCAACAAATAGTAATATGACTATTAATATTATTATGGTAAAAGGCTCTGTAATATAATCATACAGATTCTCTTTCGTAATGTATCTGTAACCGCTGATTTTCATTGTAAGATTAAACATAAAAAGTATCAACGGCGCAATAACTGCCATTGATACTACTCTTATAACAATCTGAAATTCAAACATTTTTACAATATTCACTTTTATTATTCTTAAAATATTCTTTATAAATTCCATATCTGTTCTCCAGTTGCTACGTTATACATTACTATTTAAAAAGCTGCTTTTATACTGTCATAATGAAGAAATATTCCTTCTTCTGCAAATTCTTTTATCTGTTCTAATGTAGCAAGCATAAAACCATCTGTCTCTGACTCCTGTGGCTTCACATCATTTTCATCGAACTCTCCTACAAACTTATATACATCAACAAAGTAATTATCTCCCTCTCCCGGATTTTCCCTCTTATATGTCATTACATATCCACCATCAAATGTTGAAACATCGAGTCCGGTCTCTTCTTTTACCTCTCTTAATACAGCCTCCTTAGAATCTTCTCCGGCCTGTGCTGCTCCGCCTGATACTTCCCACCATCCCGGTGCCCATGCTTTGGTCATTACTCGCTTTGTAATAAGATATCTTCCATCTTTATGTGCAACAATTCCAAGAACTGTGAGATGATACTCTCCGTCTTTAAGACACCAGTCATTTCTCTTCATAGTCTTGCCCGTTCTCTGTTTATTTATATCATAAATATCCCATAATTCCATCTGTATATACCTGCCTTTTTCTTTCTAAACATGTCCAATGTGTAGTATAACACATAAATTAAAATACATCACTATAAAATATCCCGTTGTAAAGGATTTATTCCTATTTTATCAAGATTACTATATGCCAATGCCAGATAATCATCCCACAGCTGTTCCGGTGAATGAGCATCTGCACCGACTATCACAGGCAGTTTTGCATCTGCAATCTTTGTCCAGAATTTCCGGTGGGGATACGGATACCTGTCTCCGTCAGGAAATTCCTGTATTCCCCTCCTCAATCCATTAGCATTATATTCTATAATTGTTCCCGTAGCTGCTACTGCGTCAACAATTATATCTAACGCTTTATCGCAGTTATAATCCCAAGCAAAGTTGCAAAGCATACATAGGTCAGGATGTGCAAGAATCTTGAAATACCCTGTTCTTAGTGCCTGATTTATTGCATTAGCATATTCAACATAACATTCTGTTGAATCAGAATTATATATATTTTTATACAGCTCATGTTCTTTCTCATACATATGTTCACCAAGAATAAGATAATCCATTCCTATTCTGATAAGCAATTCCTCATAATATGATGTGTAATGTGGAAAATATTCTATCTCAAGGCCTGTATATACCTTAATTCTATTCTTATAATCATTCTTAAGTATACTGAGTGTATTTACATAATCATCCAGTTCATCATAAGCCATACGATATCCAAAATCGTAATCAGGAAAAGGCGCATGGTCTGACATACCAATAACATCAAATTTCTTTTCTACAGCCGCATCAATGTAATCCTTCTCTGAACCGCCTGCATGCTTACATCTGTATGTATGTGTGTGATAATTTACTTTCATTTCAATCTCCATTTAGCTAAATAAACAATTTTGCAATATTATATACTATAAGTGCCATAACCCATGCAATTGAGCACTGTAACGCCACTACTGCTACTGCCCATTTGCCGCCAAGTTCCCGTTTTACCGATGCTATAGCTGCTATACATGGCGTGTATAACAGACAAAAAATCAGTAATGCTGCTGCACCGGGTATTGCTATAGCTGTAGCAAGTGCTTTGACATTCCCGAACAATACGGATATTGTAGCAACAACACTTTCCTTTGCTATAAATCCTGTTATGAGCGACGTTGATATTCTCCAGTCTCCGAAACCTAACGGCCTGAATACAGGCGAAATGGTATCTCCAATTACCGCTAAAATACTATCAGCAGAATCTTTTACAAGATTAAATCTCAAATCAAATTTCTGTAAAAACCATATTACTATTGTTGCCACAAATATAATTGTAAATGCCTTTTGTAAGAAATCTTTAGCTTTTTCCCAAAGAAGCCGTAATACATTGCCTGCACCGGGCATTCTGTAATTCGGCAATTCCATTACGAACGGTACTGCCTCACCTTTAAATAGTGTTCCCTTTAAAAGTATTGCTGTAAATATTCCCGTCATGATTCCAAACGCATACAATCCTACCATTATAATTCCGCCCTTTCCGGGAAAAAATGCTGCTGTAAGAAAGGCATATACAGGCATTTTAGCCGAACAGCTCATAAATGGGGTAAGTAAAACAGTCATTTTTCTGTCACGTTCTGATGATAGCGTTCTGCTTGCCATTACTCCCGGAACTGTACATCCAAATCCTACAAGCATAGGAACAATACTTCTTCCTGACAAGCCAATTTTTCTAAGTATTTTATCCATGATAAAAGCAACTCTGGCCATATATCCGCTATCTTCCAGAATCGAAAGAAAGAAAAACAATGTTACAATTATAGGCAGAAAACTTAGGATGCTTCCAACTCCATTAAGAACTCCATCAACTATAAGAGACTTAAGCACCTCGTTAACTTTAAAGAATTCAAGTCCATCACTGCACATTTCTGTAAGTTTATCTATTCCAAGTGCCAATACGTTCTGAAGTGCAGCACCAATCACATTAAATGTAAGCAAAAACACAATCATCATAATGGCTATGAAAGCCGGTATTCCCGTGTATTTTCCGGTTAGTATTTTATCTATCTTTTTACTTCTTAATCTTTCCCTGCTCTCTTTGGGCTTTATAACAGTTGAATCACATGCCTTATTTATATAAGCAAATCTCATATTTGCAATAGCTGAACTTCTATCCATTCCGCTTTCTTCTTCCATATTACTTACAATACCATCAAGAATATGTTTTTCTTTATCCGAGAGTCTTAATGCCTCAAGGACAATTTCATCTCCCTCTGCAAGTTTTGAAGAAGCAAATCTTACCGGTATACCTGCCGCAACAGCATGGTCTTCTATAAGATGCATTATCCCATGAAGGCATCTGTGAACTGCACTTTCATTTCCATCTGAACAGCAAAAGTCAATCTTACCGGGTCCCTCCTGATATTTCGCAACGTGGATGGCATGATTGACAAGTTCTTCAACACCCTCATTTTTCGCTGCTGATATTGGTATTACCGGTATTCCAAGAAATTCTTCCAATTCATTAATAAGAATTGCACCATCATTCTCTCGCACTTCATCCATCATATTAAGTGCAACTACTATTGGAATATTCAACTCCATAAGCTGCATTGTAAGATAAAGATTTCTCTCTATATTAGTCGCATCAACTATATTAATAATTCCCTTTGGTTTATCCTTTAACAAAAACTCTCTTGTGACTATTTCCTCACTGCTATAAGGAGACATAGAATATATTCCGGGAAGGTCTGTTATAAGAGTATCTTCATGACCGATTATCACTCCGTCTTTTCTGTCTACAGTAACCCCGGGGAAATTTCCGACATGCTGGTTAGAACCTGTCAGCTTATTAAAAAGTGTTGTCTTTCCACAATTCTGGTTACCGACAAGTGCAAATGTTAACACTGTCCCCTCTGGCAATGGTTTTTCATCTGATTTGAGATGAAACTTTCCACCCTCGCCAATCCCGGGATGTTCTATCTTCTTCTTAATCTTTTTGATATTTTTATTCTCATCAAACGAAGGCTTATGTGCCTTTCCGGTTATCACGTTCTCCGCTTCACTAAGTCTTAATGTAAGTTCATACCCATGAATTCTTACTTCAACAGGGTCACCCATTGGTGCATATTTTACAACTGTTACTTCTGCTCCTTTTATAAGTCCCATATCGAGAAGATGTTGTCTTAATGCTCCTTCACCGTTAACTTTCTCAATTGTTGCGGTCTTTCCTACTCCAAGTTCCTTAAGTGTCATCTTAATCTCCTTATATATCAAGTAAAACTTCTACTATTCATCAAATCTGTTAAATGTCATAAATTCTTCCCTTGTCACGCCAAACATAACAGCATCAACATATCTGCCATGATAATATTCATTTTCTCTCATAATTCCTTCTGTACGGCATCCCACTTTTCGCATAACCATTGCAGAACCGTTATTTCCTTCATTTACATTGCATATCATCTTATTCATTCTCAATTCTTCAAAACAATACCACAAAATAAGTCTTAATGCTTTTGTTGCGTATCCATGTCCCCTATGTTCTTCAGAGACATAAACGCTGTAAGAAAACTTACCATTCTTCCTGTCAAGTCCACAGATGTTTATATTGCCTACATATTGTTCATGAGAATTGCATATTGCAAACTCTATCCTGTCATCATCACATCCAAAATTAAGATGTGCTTTTTCAAACTCTGTAAGTTCGCCATCCATATACGGAAGCTTAACTTCACCATCAAAGTATACACATGCCTGCGTATCATAGATAATATTACGGTTAACCATATAATCTTCAGGTGTCATATCTCTTAATACTATTCCATCATACTCCCAGAAATATTCCCTGTCATCTCCCGGATTAGAAGGTGGCTTAACAAGTTTTCCATCTTTAACAACTGAATCTGTTAATTTACCAAGTGAAGACTTTTTCCATTCGTAATTGTCTCTCTTTGTAATTCCTGCATCAAACTCTTCCTTAAGTATACTGTAATAATATTCCCCCAAATATGTACCATGTGTATAAAACATCTCATTCCTGAACGCATCTGTATTAAACCCGATACTTTTTGCAAATGCATTACCTGCATAATTATCTTCTAAAACACAACATCCCACTTTGTGAAATCTTCTTTCATTAAAAAGGTATTTAAGTAAAATATGTGATGCTGCTGTTGCATATCCATTTCTTTTATACTCATCGAATATATTGATGCTAAGCTGAACATTGCCATTCTCTATATCAAACCAGTCTGTAACTGCATATCCGACCATTGCTTCTTCACTATCCAATACAGCGAACCATAATTCTTCACCTTCTTTTGTACTGTCAATGGCATACTGCACCATGTCCTCTGCAACCTGATATGTAGCAGGTAAAGCTATTCCATGGTCGGGCTGCATTCTGGACGCAGTATCTCTCAGGCATTTCTCTAATATATCACTGTCATTTTCATCTATCATTCTCAGACGAACTTTGTCATTTTCCCAGAAATACATTAATTCATCTCCATTTCATAACATATCTGCCTTTTTTCTTAACTGTGCCGCAGCTTTTTCAATGTCGTCCTGTGCAAATATGGCACTAATAACTGCAACACCACATATTCCCGTATTATTGAGTTCACTTATATTATCAATATTAATTCCACCAATTGCAATTACCGGAATATCAACCGCTTTGCATATGTCCAGATATTCTTTATGGTTAATTACATTTACATCATCTTTAGAGCCTGTCGGAAATGCTGCTCCTACTCCAAGATAATCGGCACCATTTGCCTGCGCCTCCAATGCCTCCTTAACATTATGTGCTGAAACGCCTATTATCTTATCGGCACCAAGAATTCTTCTTACATCACCGGACGCCATGTCATCCTGTCCGACATGCACACCATCCGCATCTATTCTCTTAGCAATATCTACATTATCATTTATAACAAACGGAACATTATACTTTCTGCATAACTTCTGAATCTGCTTAGCTTCTTCAAGAAATTCTTCTTCGCAAAGGTTTTTCTCCCTTAACTGTATAAATGTAGCTCCACCCTTGATTGCTTTTTCAACCTGACTATATAAAGTCTCTCCATTCAGCCAATGTCTGTCTGTTACCGCATATAATCTCAAATCTTTCTTCTTCATCTTCACATCACACCACTTCTAATATCTGTTTAAATCTGTCTATTGCAAACGTGTAATCATCCACATCGCCAAATCCATATCTTGCATATATAAAGTCTATTCCTGCTATATCTGCTGAATTTTTATCTCCCTGTGTATCTCCAACATATACAGCTTTAGATATATTATTTCTCTTCATGACAACTTTAATATTCTCGCCCTTTGGCACCTGATTGTCTCCCCAGTTCTGGATGTCATCGAAATATCCTGAAAGATTATGTGCCTTTAAGAACGCCTGTATATATCCGGCCTGCCCATTACTTACTATACAAAGCTTATGATTTTCCTTTAATTTTGTAAGTGTTTTTTCAAGTTCGGGGTAAAGTATTCCTCCATGCTCTTCAAGATATTCATTCTCTATCTCACAACATCTGTCCAAAATCTTTAACTGCGTGTCCTTATCATATTCTCTAAAAAGAATAGCAGCAATTTCATCCATAGGCTTTCCCATAACACTCTGAAGTTCTTCGTCAGATATATCCCTGTGTTCCATACCTTTAAATTCTTTTATGGCTATATTCCACGAATTTCTAATCTGTTCCGTTGCATTCCACATAGTGCCGTCAAGGTCGAATAGTATTGCTTCATAGTCTCCTCTGTCAAATACTCTCTTTAAAACATCATCATTATACAGGACCTCTATTGCTTTTTTACGGTATTTCTCCTCATGCAGATATGTGTATCTGTGTGGTTTAATAGATGGTGCCATATTTATGGCATTTTCAAAGTCTTTTCTGTTAAGATTAAGTGTTGATACATAACTCCAGAATCCGGTTTTTTCAAATATCGCATTAACTCTTATATATCTGTGCTCCTGAACCCTGCTCATTATATATGTTGCAATTCCAACCTGTATTCCATGAAGCTGAGGATGTTCAAGCATTTTATCAAGTGCATGTGATATTAAATGTTCACTACCACTTGTAGGTGTACTTCCTCCTGCAATTTCGTTTGCAATTCCACTCATTGCAAGTGAATCAACTAATTCTTTTAAAAATAAATCCTCATGAATATCTTCAAATGGGGTTCTTACAAAACTGTTTACTGCTTTTTTCGCAATCATTACTGAGAAATCATTCATTGATGAGTAACCGTTCTGCGACTCGAACTGCCAATCATATAAAGACGTTATCTTTGACACCATATCTCCAATACCGGAATAAAGAAATTTCTCCGGTGCACTTTTTATTATATCTGTATCTACTACTATACCATATGCCATTCTGGCCGGCACAGAGGTTCTTCTTCCTCCAACCATTAACGATGCACTTGCACTTGAGAATCCGTCACTTGAAGCTGATGTAGGTATACTTATAAATGGCATTTTCCTAAGGTATGCAGCATATTTGGCAGCATCTATAACCTTTCCACCACCAATTCCTAATATGACCTGATTCTTTGCATCAATACTAAATGCAAGCTCAATTATATCCTCTATTTTAACTGTATCAAGTTCTTTATACTCAATTACATCAATACCTGATTTTTTTACATCCTCTATAACATCATTACCGAACATTTCTATAAGACCATTTCCAAAATACATTACAACATGCTCAAACCCGGCATCTTTTAGATATTTTCCAAGATTTTTTAATGTTCCTTTTCCTACTTTTAATAATGTTGGTATTGCTATGCGACTTCCTGTCATATTTCTTCTCCCTTCCAGACCTTTTAGTATATTAACATAACTATCATTTTCTGCATTTTTCACATACTCCATATATTACTGAATTCCTGCACTGAATCTCAAAACCATGTTCCTTGTCTATATGTCCTGCAATCTTATCCATGAACTCGCATTCTAAATGTTCTACTTTACCACATTTCACACATTTGAGATGCAGATGGCTGTCACAGTGATTATCTACTCCAACATACTGGAACGTTGCTTTTTTCCCTTTTTCATCTACATATTTAATAACTTTTTTATCTGTTATAAGCTTATCAATATATCTGTATATTGTGGTAACATTAACTTCACAACCACAGTTTTTAAGATATTCTGAAATATCAGATACCGTAACAGTTATATCCCTCTTGCTCTCCAGATACTCGTTTATCTTAGTTCTCGTAAATGTATTATAACTCATTTCATCACCCGCTTAGAATATGATTCCAATTAATTCTATCACAATTCCCCAGAAAACACCAATAGCATATAATGCTGCTACAATTCCTAAATTCTGTTTTACATTCTTATTAAGTCTTAACATTACAAGTATTCCGACACCGGCATTAACCAGCAGTCCCGACATCATAGCTCCCGCTCCAATTATTCCGTCAAGATATAACTTGGTTATCACAACAGATGATGCACAATTGGGGATAAGCCCGATAAGCGCTGCCGCAGCCTGTCCCAGCACCGGTACAGAAGAAAGTACACTTCCAAGAGTATCTTCACCTATAAAATGCAATAGCATATTTAAAGCACATGAAATAATTATAATATAAATAAATATCTTTATTGTATGTTTTATTGCTGATAATAATACACCATCTTTGCAATTACATTTTTCTTTTTCACATACAACATGAATATCCATATCTTTTTCATGTTTTTTTAACATTCTTACATATACTACTTCAACCATAAGTCCTGATATTATAGCAATTGCTGCCTTATAGCCCAATATTTTTGCTATAGTTTTAACAGGCACAGCTTCTGATATCAATATAGGAAGCATTTCATCTGAAGTGGAAAGAAATATAGACAGCAATGTTCCAACTGTTATAACTCCTCCCGAATACAGACTTGCTGCTGCTGCTGAAAACCCACACTGTGGAATAACTCCAAGCAGGCCTCCTAATACAGGTCCATATTTTCCTGCATCTTTTATTTTATCACTCATTGCACTGCCTTGCCTGTGTTCTAACAATTCCATTGCCAGATATGTCAAAAACAAAAACGGCAAAAGTCGTACACCATCTAATAATGTATCTAATACAATTTCCATATTAAACCTCATTTCTGCAATTCTTTTGCATTTGCAACTTATTTGCATTTTGCTTGTATTTTATTATACAGCAGGTTAATATGTTGTCAAGATTAATTTAATATATAAATACTCTTATATCGATATGGTATCCGTATTACTTTTTATTCTACTATTTTACCTGAACAATATTTCTCTTTTATATTCCTGTCATCCCCCGTATATATGAACTGCTCTAATTTTTCAAAAGGTGTTCTTTTATAAAAAATATCACTTTCGCCCATATCAATTACAAGTGTATCAAATTCATACCCTTTCTCAAAACTTCCTACCTTCCCGAAAAATCTGCCCGATGCCTTTTTTCTTCAATCCTCAAATTATAATATCTCATCCCCAAGAATATAACTTTTCAGATTATAACACTATATACAATAATTTACATTAAATTTTTCCCTTCTTAATATACAAAAATCCGGTTAGAATGTATGTAATACCTCTAACCGGATTTTCTTACTATATTACTTAATATGTTTTGATATGCATGTTAAACTTCACTTATTATTCTGTTTCACGAATTACCTTTCGTATCGGAAGTATACAACCGGGTGAAACTGACAATTCATCAAGTCCCATATCAAGAAATCTTCTTGTAAGTCCCATATCAGCTCCTAATTCACCACATATACCTGCCCATATACCTGCCTCATGTGCATTCTTTACAACAAGTTCTATAAATCTCAGTACTGCCTCATGATGCGGATTATAAAATGAATCCAGATTTGCATTCTGTCTGTCAATTGCCAATGTGTACTGAGTAAGATCATTCGTGCCTATGCTGAAAAAATCTACTTCTTTGGCAAGAATATCGCTTATCATAGCTGCAGCAGGAGTCTCTATCATTATTCCCTCTTCAATATCCTTAAAAGGAATACCCTCACTCCTAAGTTCATCTTTTACTTCTTTCATTATGCTTTTTATCTGCATAATCTCATCTAATGATATAATCATCGGATACATAACAGATATATTTCCAAACATACTCGCTCTTAATATTGCTCTTAACTGTGTCTTAAATATGTCATGTCTTGTAAGACATATTCTAATAGCCCTATATCCCATCGCTGGATTCTCTTCATGCTCAAGATTAAAATAATCAGCCTGTTTATCCGCACCTATATCAAGAGTCCTTATTATAACTTTTTTACCTGCCATAGTTTCTGCAACCTGCCGGTACACCATGAACTGCTCATCTTCAGTTGGAAATGTATTTTTTTCAAGATATAAAAATTCACTCCTGAATAAGCCTATGCCTGCCGCATCATTTTTTAAAACAAGTGCAAGATCTGATACATTTCCAATATTCGCATAAAGTTTTATCTTCTGACCACTCTTAGTAACATTATCTTTTCCCTTAAGTTCATTAAGTAATTCCTTTTGATTTTTCTCTTCCTGCAACATCTTATTATATTTTTCGAATGTTTCATCATCAGGTTCTGCTATAAATTTTCCGGTATTGCCATCGACAATTCCTATTTTACCATCCATGCTTTCATCAATTTTAATACCGATAATTGCAGGAATTCCCATTGTTCTTGCAAGTATGGCAGTATGTGAATTAGATGAGCCTTTTTCCGTAACAAATGCAAGAAGTTTATCTTTATCCATCAGAACTGTCTCACTCGGTGCAAGATCTTCTGCCATAATTATAACCGGTTCATTACCTATATCTGAATCTGTATCATTTCCGTTAAGAATTGTTATAACTCTCTCCGAAACATCTTTAACATCAACTGAACGTGCTTTAAAATATTCATCGTCCATATTAGCAAACATTTCAGAAAAATTATCTCCGGTAGTTGCAACCGCATATTCTGCATTCACCTTCTGATTACATATCATATTGCTTACAGAGTCGTTATAATCATCATCCTCTAACATCATGGCATGAACTTCGAATATCTGTGCATTCATTTCTCCTACTTCTTTTACCGCCTTTTCATAGAGGTCATGAAGTTGTTCAATAGTCCTTTCTCTTGCATCTTCATATCTCTTAAATTCAACCTGCTCATCTTCTATTCTTTTTCTTGTAACTGTATTAACCTTTTTTGTATAATATTTGATTTTTCCAATGGCAACTCCACGAAAAATCTTCTTTCCTTCGCAAATAACCATAGAATCTCTCCTTTACAGGTTCTCTTTAAAGAACTCTTCTAATGCTTTTGCAGTCTCTGCTTCATTATCACCTTCGACTGACACCGTAATCTCTTTTCCACATTTAACGCCCATAGCCATAACAGCCATAAGCTTAGTTGCCTCTGCACTCTTGCCGTCACATTCCAAAGTCACCTTTGCTCCTGTCTTCTTTACTTCCTTAACAAGAAGTCCCGCAGGTCTTGCATGAATACCTGCCTGATCTTTTACTACATACTTGAATGATACCATAATGAATTCCTCCTTTAAAAATATGGTTTTTATTTTACTTTATATTTAATAATTTCATTTCCGGGTTCTACATTTCCCGTAACAAAATTTACAATATCATAATCTTCCGGATTAGTTATTATTACAGGAGTTGTAATATCAAATCCTGATTGTTCTATAAAGTCTATGTCAGCTTCCAGAATCAACTCCCCACATTTAACAATATCACCCTGTTTTTTCTTAGGGCTAAATCCCTTTCCATCTAGCTTAACAGTATCTATACCTATATGGATAAGTATTTCTGCTCCACTGTCCTGCCTTATTGCAACCGCATGTCCTGATGGAAAAAAAGTAATTATTGTTCCATCACATGGGGCATAAACCTTTCCATTTGCCGGAACGATAGCAACCCCTTCTCCCAATATGCCTGAACTAAATGCTTCATCATCTACTTCTGATAAATAAATCATTCTGCCTTTCAATGGTGCTTCTACCACATTCGTGTTATTATCTATAATTGTACCCGTTAAATGCTTTTTAATTCGCTGACTCTCAGTCCGCATATTCTCTTTTAATCTGATATTAGCCGCATATTCTTTAAGTCTGTCCAATGACATGACCGCCTCAAACACTTCCACAACACTGCTGCCAATAACAAGCATATATTGTGTCTTTCTCTGGATTACTGTTACAATTCCTTCTGTATTTTTTAAAACTTCCGTATTAGCCTTTGAATAATCTTTAAGTGTAAACCGCAATCTGGTTGCACAATGAGTTATAGCTGTTATATTTTCCTTTCCACCAACGTTATGAATAATTATGTTTGCCAGATTATCATACCTGCTCTTCATCAAAAGCCTCCATCTATACTACTATATACTGTTTCTAACTACTCTGTTTATATGAAGTGCTATATATGCCGTCTCCTCTTCTGATACATTGTAAATGCATTTGCTTTCTATATACTTCTTAATCTTACATGCACAAGCATATTCCTTCCTGCATTTTGCTTTAATGCTTTTCTCCAACTCCAGATTATCAGGCTCATAAACGTCTTCATTTACAGCTCTTTGAACCAGAAACTTTAAATGCATCATAAATCTTTCATATGCAAAAGCCTCCTCGTTTATTTCTATATTAAAACTATATTTGACAATGTTAATAATATCTTTTATCAAAATAGGTATCCTTGCAGAGCTATTCATGTCCCCATCCATCTCCGCATTTACAAAATGAAGTGCAATAAAACCTGCCTCATCTTCAGGGAGCTGTATATCAAGCTGTTCTTTTATAATGTCAAGTGCATGAAGACCAACCAGATATTCCTCATGATAATATTTCTTAATCTCCCATAATAATGCATTCTGAACATTCACATTCTGCTTTTGTCTTTCAATTGCATAACTCAAATGGTCTGTCAGTGTAATATAGATATTCTTATTAAGATGCCTGTCTAACTGCTTCCTTGCATACACAATAATATCCTTCGCAGCCTTTATATGTTCATATGGCATGTTCTCCAATAATTCCTCAAACTGTGTCATATTCTCCGATGGCAGATGAAATATCTTCTCTATAGCCTGATCATCTATAAATTCGCCGGGCTTCTTTCTAAATCCTATACCCTTGCCCATTATGACAACCTCTTTACATTTATCATCAACAGAACTGACAACATTATTATTAATTATTCTTATAATCTTCATATAAACCCTCATTCCCGGTAATTGTATTATAATTATATAATAAAAAAAACCGGAATCACACTAAAATTAAAGATTATCATATAAAAATAGTCCAAATCTTCATAATAGCATAACCCAGTCTTGCCTTCCGAAAAGTAACAATCTGTTATTGTTATTAACATATTTTAAATTTATATATCTGATAACAATATAATAATGTTATCAGACATATATGTCAATAGTTTTTGTATATTTTGTGTATTTTATATATTTTTCTGCACATTTTTTTATGTATTTTGTATAGTGATTTTATTAATAGATTATTGCTGACACAAAAATGTCATTAACATATTTACTTTTTCTACATTACTCTATGCATTGTGCAATTGGATGTCTCTGATTTAACCACTCTGTATTAACTACACATATTCAACTAATATCGGAAATAAAAAGCATAAAACACAAGGTATTACTACATCCAGGACATTGATATTACCATAGACCGCTAAAGATGCTATTATATGTACTACTATCACACTGGCCGTAATCAATCCGCAAGGCTTAATTATCTTACTTTGTTTATAATAAACAAGTTGCCTTTTATCTACCGGCATATACTTTAAAAGTTCCACAATATTTTTCTGTTTATTGCCTAATTCCCTGTATCTTGAATACTTTGCAGTCATGAAAAATATGCCATAATTATACATTGCATACATTATAATCGTAGTAGTCATGAAATCCCTATCGCCATTCCACGAATTATACGGAAATAATATTATAACCATTGATATACAGATAAGCATTATTGCAATAAAATTGTATAACACATTGTCCGGAAACCAGGTATTTTCTTCCTCGAAAAATTCATCTAATATTTTTTGCTGTTCATAATCTATCTTTCTCATATACACATGTCACCTCAAATTCTATGTTCTCCATAAATCCTCATGTTCTAAACGTCTTTCTTCTTTTAATATTTCACACACCAAATTCTATACTTTCAGTGAATTCTCCAAGACTTCCATTTTCCATAACCGCTACATAATCTGTATGTCTTGTAATTTCCGACACATTATGAGTGGTTATAATAACAAGACATTCATCCGACAAAAGTCCTCTAAGCATATCAAATAATTCTGCTCGGAATACGCTATCCATTCCAGCTGTCACATCATCCAAAATATAAATTTTACTTTGACATGCAATCGCAAATGAAAGTTGAAACTTCATTTTTTCTCCCCTTGACATTTTGTAATATGTTGTATTTATAGATGTGTTCATTATCTTCATATATTCTTTAAATATATCTATATCAAATTCACTATATAATTTGCCTAATATTTCGGCATTCTGGAGTGCTGTTCTCTTCTCCAAAAATACTCTTTCTTCCGACACGTATCCGGCATATTTCATGACAATATTATGTCTTCCTCTTATATCTTCACCAAACAGCTTAATCACGCCTGAATATTTTGCATTCTCGTCTAAAATCTGCCTCAAAAGAGTCGTTTTTCCGGAACCATTTTCACCTGTAATACAATATATGTAACCACTTTCAAGCCTCAAATTATTATTCTTAAGTGCAAACTTTCTGTTATTTGTACTTACATTTTCTAATTCCAACATGTATTTAGTATTAATACTCATTTTTACCTCCTACACTAATTCTCATATAATGCACATATCATTTCCAGTAATTCATCTTTCGAAAGTCCTGCCGATTTTGCATCATATATAATCTCACTGATTCGTTTTTCCAGCATAACAAGCTGCTTTTCTCTCAGATAATCTGTATTATATTCACACACATAAAAACCTTTACCTGCCACAGATCTTATAAGTCCTTCCTTTTCAAGTTCTTCATAAGCTCTTTTTGTAGTAATTACGCTAACCTTTAAATCTGCTGCCAATGCACGTATAGAAGGCATTGCTTCACCGCTTTTCAGTTCACCGGTTACAATGGCATTTTTCATCTGCAACACAATTTGCTCATATATGGCTAATGTTCCCTGTGGCAATATATTTATTTTTAAACTCATATTTATGCTCCTTTATATTCCACTGCTTTCCCTATTCCTGCAATTATATTTTTCATAACGTATACATATAATGGAAGTTCTATAGTCAAAGCCATCACAAACAAAATAATCTGCATTACTACATGTAAATCCCTATCAGACACGATTACCATTTGTGCCAGACTCATAAAAATGCACATTGTAAATAATATCTTAGCGGCTATAAATGCTTTCGTTCCTTCATCATCTGTCACAAGAATTGTACTGAATACAAAACCATTAAATATCAATGCCATAAAACCGTTGATGTTAAAATGCCCTACAGTAAATATAACTATATCCCCAATTATAAACACCATCATATGTACCACTATCTGAAACAAATAATCATCTACTATTCTAATCTTCCGTTCTTCATGATTCCTTGGTAACAAATAAAACATTTTATTCTTTTTCAGCGGATGAAGTGCCTGAGAAATCCATACAAATACTATTGGGATTAAAAATGCCATTGCAATTAATATGTCAACACTTAGTGTATTACTTTTTCCATACATCATAGCAATACCAAACCATACCGGCATCAATACAATCCCAACTGCCTCCGTTCCACTTTCTTTAAAAATATTTTTTAAATTTTCTTTATTCCATTCTGTAATATAGCTTGTAAATGCCATTTTTATATTCATATTTTTTCTTCACTCCCTCAATAATATTGCATAAATTCTTCTATGGATGGTCTTGTCACGCTAAGTTCTCTGTCATATTTAGTCCCTTTATTATGATAAACAAGTGCCTTGCACCCATACTTTCCTTCCTCAATATTAATTACATCATCTTTATTCAAAAGCATTATCTTATACTTTTCTCCTGATACAACTCTGTATTTTTCTCTAAATGATTCCATATCTCCCGAAAACACAACCCGTCCACTGTCCATATATATAAGAAAATCCCCTATTTTATCAAGCTCCTCTGTCATATGAGTAGCTAAAATAACACTATTACTGCCATTATTAATATATCGTTGTATTTTATCAAAAAACTGCCTTCTGAACTCTTCATCAAAGTTTGCTGCCGGCTCATCAAGTATTAAATATTTAGTATTACATGAGAGTGCAAATGCGAACTGTGCTTTAAGTTTCTGACCTTTAGAAAGCTGTGAAAACTTGTCTCCCGGTGACAATCTGAATTCACCCAGCAGGTTTAAATATTGTTCCATATCGAACCCTTCGTAAAACGTTCCATATGTTGCCGCATTTTTTATCAATGAATATCCGGATACAAACAATTCTTCAGTAAGCACTACACCAAGATTCCCCCGGATATTCTTCTCATTGTCAACATATTTATATTCGTCAATTGTTAATTCACCACTATCGGGAGTATATAAGCCAAGAATTAAGTTAATAAGCGAAGTCTTTCCTGAACCATTTTTCCCAACCAGTCCACATATATACCCTTCCGGTATAGTAATTGAAATACCATCGAGCCTGAACTTTCCAATACATTTATATACATCACATAATGCTATCATAATAATTCCTTTCCCATAAATTGTTCTGGACACGTAAACTGCCCATATACTGTATATGTATGTATATACAGTATATGGGCAGTTATGTCAAGTCAATATTCTAATTAGTTAATATCCGCTATACTAGCACGCCTTCTCTGTTTTCCTGTCAATAATACCTGATTCATGCACTTTTTTCATAATTATAGGAACAATTATTATGACATAGTGAATTATGAAATTGTTTCTATATTTCTTATATATATTTTTTATATACATTTTAACTAATAATGCACATACATCCTTGTCATTTGAGGCTCACCATCACCCTGAACCATGCATAAAAATTCCCAACCGTATCTTTCATAAAACCCAATATGATCTGTAACAAGATACAGCGGGGTTATTCCTTTACTTTTCATAACTTCTACAACCATATTAAGCAGGTTACCGGCTATACCTTTCCCCCTATGTTCTTCATCTGTATAAACTGCACATACATTCGGTGTCAGGTCTTTTCTGTCATGAAAATCATTCTCAATAACCCCCATTCCTGCAACTATTTTGTCATCATGTAAACACAAAAACCATCCATACTCTGTGTCTTTATTAAGATAAGCTTCCATGCATTCTAAGTATGCTTCCTTGGGTATTCCCCATTTAGAACTGAACCACTCTGCAGCTTTCTCTTTTAGTTCCGGTTTTTCCATTAGTGTAATATATTGATAATTTCTCATTCTATTTATTCTCCAATTTCAGCATTATTTTATCGCAAAGCAACATAGTTATCCTGCTTCCACACAACGATATAATTCTATAACATGATGCCGGGGTCAAAAGGT
>DEGR01000032.1 GCA_002351535.1 Lachnospira sp. UBA2821 | reverse complement strand
GGTGTGGGAAGTTTTAGTTAATAATTAAAAATGGAGACTGTTATGAAAAAAAGAAAAATAAAAATCTCCGGAATTATTATGTTGGCTGCGGGCATATGTGCGGCATATCTGATTGTTACCGGGAAATTTGGCGGTATTAATACGATACAGGATAAAAAAAGAAACTCTGATAGTGTGGGGGATGAAAAATCTGAAACATATTCAGCAGAAGTTCCGGAGGGAATAATTGAGGACTATAAAAACAAATTTAACTGGTTAGAGAAACCTATGGCAGAAACCTATGACCCGGATAACAAAATTCCCGAAAACGGAGTATACGGATATAGTATCGATGAGAATATGTGGCAGCAGGAATGCATAAAAAAGGTAGAGAAATATAAGAAAAAGATAAAAGTTGATTCAGACAAATGTATGGAAACTGACAGTTATAATAAGAAGTCGGTTCATGAAATGGATGAGAAGATTGAAATAACACCGTATAAATGTGATATTACTGTAACAGGAATGAAGATACATAATAACTTTGATGGATTTCCTGAGAAATATTTTGTGGATAATACATATGAAGAATATAGAGGATATCTTAATGGTGAGGGAAACGTATATGAATATGTGTATGATGATAATGATAATCTGATTACGAAGATGCTGGATAAGGAACATGCTGTATTTATTACATTTGATATAGAAGTGGATGCCCATAGTAACTGGGTACAGGAGATGGATATAGTACCAAGGCTTATAAGAGTTAAAGAGGATAATGATATGCTTGTTGTAATGCCAATGGGATATTCTTTGAATAATGAGTGCGACTTTGAAATAAACAGACCTATATATATGGACATAGGGCTTTATGACATGAAAGATTATGGAAATATGATTATTTCTAACGTACCAATGAGAAAAGGTGAAAGTATTAAATTTACATGCGGATATCTGGTGCCGGAGAATATTATAAAAGAGTGTATGCTAACGTTTAATACGGCATATTATACTGATTATTATTATGACCCGTTCAGGGTTCTTATAAAAACACAGGATAAATAACAGGGGGATAATGATGTTAAAAGCAGAAATAAAAAGAGCTTTTTTAAGCAGGGGAATGTTTGTAGCTGTAGCTGCAGCTATTATATGTATTCTGTATAAAAATATCGATTATTACATAAAGCTCATTGAATATAGAAATGCTATTCAGCCGGGAGCAGTCGGTGTGGAACTGAATAGACAGACATTTTACTCACTTTGGATTGTAGGGAATTTTTTTACACCGGCATCAGTATATATTTTTTACTTTATGGGTCTGATTGCGGTAATTCCATACGGAGTATCATATTATAGGGATAAGAGAGACGGTATAATTAAAAATATGAGTATAAGAGCAGGAAAAAAGAGTTATCTGAGAGCAAAGTTTATAGCTGTATTTCTTTCAGGTGGCATTGCAGTTCTTATACCCGTTTTATTGGATTTTATACTTACAAAAATATGGATACCTCACGATTTTGTTTATATGCCATTTACGGTATTGAACAGCAGAAGTATGTGGGGAGTATTCATGATAGACCATATTTATATATCAGCAGTACTTACAATGACTGCATGGTTCGTATTTGGAGGAACACTTGCAACGGTGGCACTTCTTGTGTCGGTGTTTGTAAATGATTTTTTTACAATACAGCTCACACCATTTTTTTTAATGATACTGTTAATGTATATTCCGGACCTTCTGCCGGAGAGCATTAAAAAATATTTTCCATATTACTTCCTGTCTGTATTTGGAGACGGTAATCCAATTATGGGAATATTGATTTCATTAACAGCAGTTATGGTTATGTTTGGAATATTTTATTATTGTGAAGGAAAGAAAGACATATTGTGAGGTGGGTTGCTGAATGAATAACGGGAAGTATATAAGATGGATGGTCTACGGTGTAGCATTGGCTTTGTGTGTAATATGCTATATAGCGGCATACATACATGCATATGATTCGGAGCCGGAGACAGAAGTAAGATATTACAAATGTGGAGAAAAAGTGGTATATGGTGGCGTAGGATATACGTTTGATTCTGAAAAATATACAGCTGATGAACTTTCAGACAGATTTTCACTTGACAGTAATAGGATTAAAAAAATTGATAAAGACATATCAGGAATTTACATTGTTACAAAGGTGCATGCTGTGAGAATCGTGGAATGTGAGGAAGCAGATAAAGTAAGGGATAATACAGTTATACTTAACAAATACATGGACGGTTCAGGAAGATATGATGAAATACTTGACATGATACAGCTTAAGGACTATGTGCATGAAAATGAACTGAAGCAGGGTGAACAGACTGAATACTACATGTTAAACGTCATTTCGAAAAACAGCTATTGTGAGGAAGTATGGAAGCATATGGATGATGCGGCATTTTATGTTCAATTTCCAGAGTATGAATCCAGAGAGTATATAACAAGAGTAAAGATTATTGATGGAAATTATGGAGTATTTTAGATATAAGGAGTAAAAATGTATATAGAATTAAAGGATGTATGTAAGGAAATAAAAAATACGGCAGTACTAACAGATATAAGCCTGAGAATGGAAGGGGGAAAAGTGTACGGTTTCAGGGGAAAAAACGGATGTGGAAAGACTATGATTATGAGAGTTATATCGGGACTTATAAGACCAACATCAGGAGAAGTGATAATAGATAACAGAACGATGTGGAAAGATATGACATTTCCCGAAAGTATTGGTATACTTTTAGAAAATCCGTCTTTTCTTGACGGATATACGGGATTTGATAATCTAAAAATACTTGCATCAATAAAGGGTGGTACAGATGATATACAGATAAAAGATGCCATGAAAAAAACAGGATTAAATCCTGATGATAACCGTAAATACAAGAAGTATTCCCTTGGCATGAAACAGAAACTCGGAATAGCTGCAGCATTTATGGAGAATCCTGATATTGTGATTCTCGACGAGCCTCTTAATGCACTTGATAAAGAAGGGGTTGATAATGTACGGGCAATTATAAATGAACTGAAACATGGAGGTAAAATAACGATAATTGCCTGTCATGATGCGGAGGAAATGGAATTGCTGGCTGATACAATATTTGAAATGGAGAATGGAAAAATTGTTGGAAAGTAAATTGATAATGTATGACATAAAAAACGGATTTATAAGTAACCGTATTAAAATACTGTTTTTTATACTGGTCATATGTGTTATTAATATTATAGGTGTGAACAGCATTCATAGAAGTGAAGAAATGTACGGGGTAAGTGCAACGATAATGGACCAGATGTGTTTTGTTTTGGGAGGACCGCCATATATCCCGAAAGGAATGTTTGAACTTTATACAATACCGTTGCTATGGCTGATACAGAATGCAATGATTGCTTACATAATAGGATATTATGCAACTAATGACGTTGCGGGGTATGGAGTTCAGATACTTATGCGTTCGGGAGACAGAGAAAGATGGTGGCTTAGCAAGTGTGTATGGAATGGAGTTACGGTAGTTGTTCTGCATTTGTGGATGTATATCATAACGGCCGTCGTTGCAGTGACAGGACATGAAAAAATTTCCTTCAGTCTTACAACAAAGATAGTAACAGATGTATGCAATATAGGCAGTATGGAAGGAAAAATGTATGAATACGCCATATGTATTTTTTTGATGCCTTTGATTGTTTCAATTACCATTAGTGCATTGCAGATGACGGTGGCATTGATTACATCACCTATAATTGCATTTCTTACAGTTGAATCTGTAATGTTACTATCTACAATGTTTTCGAACAGAATACTTTTTCCTAACTATGGAATGTTGAGCCACAATATGATTACATGTGGTTCTGATATAAATATATGGGAAGGCATTGCTGTATGTGGTATTATATATATAGTATCAATTGTAATGGGACTTGTATATTTTTCGGGGATGAATATAATTATAAAGGAGAGACAGATATAAACGCAAAATCTGCAAAAGAGGAAATTGATTGCAATGCTAAAGAATGAGGGGTTATTATAATGGAAATTAATATACTTGTATGTGATGATGAACAGAAGGCTTTGAAGGTGATTTGCGACGAGTTGCAAAAGGCGGCTGAAGACACAGGTGCTTTTGTAAAACTACATACATGTATCAATGCAAATGATGTTGTAGATATGATAATGAACAATTCACTTGATTATGATATTTTATTTCTGGATATAGATATGTCAGGTGTGTCAGGCCTTGAGATAGCCAGAATGCTCAGGAAAAATGGAAATGACATTATGATATTTTTTGTATCAGCTCATGAGCAATATGTATTTGAGGCGATAGAATATAATCCGTTCCGTTATATAAGAAAAAACAGAATGGATAAGGAGATTACGATTGGACTGAAATCAGCATGTGCGAGACTTGAAGAGTTGCAGGAAAAATACATTATCATAAAAACACGAGGGGCAGAAGTTAAGATTAAGAATGATGATATTATGTATTTTGAGCTTGTATCAAGAAAGTTAGAGATTCATCTTAAGAATGACAGGGTGCTTTATGTCAGAACAACAATAAGAGAATTAACTGAGGAATTGAATGATGAACATTTTATAAAGCTGCATAGTGGTTGTGTTGTCAATGTGAGATATATTTCAGCATATTCTAATTATGATGTTACATTAGATAATGGGGAAACACTCATAGTGAGCAGAACAAGGGTGAGAAATGTAAAGACTGTATTAACTAATTATTGGGGGGATAAGACGTGAAGGAACTTTTATGGATTGCAGAATATATTGCGAGTTTTGTTGAGTTCTTTATATGTGGCATATTCTGTAGTATATTTCTGACAAAAGATAGACTGGGTGACAGAAAATATAAGATTTTACTATATTCTGGTGCAGGGGCGGTAATTGTTATTATACTTAACAGAATAGCAATGTTTTCGTATATTAATTCAATAATGGTAATACTGACAGCTTATGCTATGCAGATGCTTATATACAAAGGAAAGGCAGTTTTAACATTTCTTCTTGTTCTTGTATATTCTGTAGTGCTGTCAGCACTTGATTTTGTTGTTGTGTAT
Organism: Lachnospira sp. UBA2821; assembly: GCA_002351535.1. Taxonomy (GTDB): domain Bacteria; phylum Bacillota; class Clostridia; order Lachnospirales; family Lachnospiraceae; genus UBA2821. The sequence continues at coordinate 285 of DEGR01000032.1, read as the reverse complement.
TTCACTGCATTTTTGTTACGTACGGATGTTGGTTATATTTTGAATGCACAAAGTATAGACAGGGTAATGTGCATATTGGTGTCAAAGTCATTATTAACTTTAATTGTAGTCATATTAAATAAGGGTTTAAAGAATTCTCTTGTATTCTTAAAGAAATATGTAGTAGTTATGGGGATATATTCTATATTTCTTCTTACTTCGTTTTTTATTATGGTTGAGTTGAATATGTATAATAAAGATTCAGTCATGGAATTATTCCTTGTTATTTTGTAACTGTTCAGAACC
>DEGR01000018.1 GCA_002351535.1 Lachnospira sp. UBA2821 | reverse complement strand
AAATTGGTGTGGGAAGTTTTAGTAATATTAACTGTTGATGAAAAATCTCTCGTCTCCATCAGCTCATTCATATAACCGAAAATTACATCTAACAATTCCTCCGCACTTCCATTGTCAGACTTTTTATCTATGTTAAAATTCTCTTTATCTGTATCCATACATACCCCTCACCTTTCATCGTGTGATTACTAAATCAAATACATATATTTTAACATATTTGTAGTGTCTAATCTATATTTTTCATTACTTTCTATTATATAAATACATTATTACTTCCGAAGTTTAATTATCTTCTCTGTCGGATTATTAGTTATCATCATATTAAACTTTGTATTCTTTATTTCATCCAGACTGTCAAAATACATCCTGTTCATATCATACACAAGTGTTATATCCATGTCACTTTCAGGACGGAGACAAAATTGTGCTCCGGGAAGCTTACTTATTTCAGCCGTCAGTTCAGCCTGTGGAAACGAAAAGTAATTAACACTCTTAAGATACATGTTACCTACAAATATTCCTTTTTGAACCTGCTTCTTATTATCATTATATATCTTTACATTGACAGTATATACATAATCACATGGCATATCCCCCTCTATCTTCACATCGTACTTATCCGAAAATTCTTTCTTCGTATATGCATGTGTCCCAAGTACCTTTATACTGTATCCCTCACTGGATACACATGTATCCTCCATAAAATCCTTTCCATAAGGAACAACCTCTCCAATTCCGTATGTTTTTACTTTAGGAAGTGAAACATCTGCATTAACTTTTGCAACCCTGACACAGTACATGACTGCACATATGCCAAGAATCACAGCCATTGTTACCCTTATCTTTTTATTCATCTTCATTATCTCCCTTCTTTATGTGCTCCACTACTTTTCCATTCTCAAGCCTGAATATCTCATCAGACAGATTAATTAATATGTCTGTATCATGACATGACAGTATTATTAGTGCACCTCTTTCCTTCTGCTCAAGAATTATCTTCTTAACACATTCAATCCCTTCCGTATCAAGTGCATTGGTCGGCTCATCAAGAACCAATATGTCAGGATTCTCCATAACCGCCGCTGCTATACCGAGTCTCTGCTTCATTCCGAGTGAATACTTCTTATACTTTTTCCCTGCTGCATCCTTAAGTCCTACACGCTCAAGCAGTTTTATAAGTTCCTCATCAGACATTCCCCCTTTAAGCGACGTAAGCATACGCAAGTTCTGAAGTCCCGTATATCCGTCGAGGAATGCCGGATTCTCTAGAAGAAATCCTATACTCTCCGGAAACTCAATGTCCTTTCCGATAACCTTTCCATCAATAATTACACTTCCTTCCGTTGCATGTATCAATCCTATTATGCAGCGCATCAGCATTGTCTTTCCGGAACCATTGATTCCCCTGAAACCATATATTCTTCCGGGTATCATCTTCATTGATATGCCGTCAAGTACCATGTTCTTCCTTATAACCTTCGAAAGTTCTTTAATCTCTATACCGTTCACTTTAAATATCCTCCTTCTTTATTATGTCATATCTTAAAAACCTTATATATCCCACCGTTACTGATAACGTAATTATAAGCACGGCACACAGTATTCCGTACATATGCTTAACACCGCCCTCATACATTTCTGACATCCTTAATGCCATGGCATAATTAAATGGCAGAAGCGGACTCAGTATATATACCGATGCCATCATAAGCACTCCCGTACATATGAATGCATATCCGGGGCTTATGAAAAGTGTAAGCATCTGCTGTAACAGATTCATTGCCACCGATATTATTACCGGCATTATAAAAATAACCGGTGTAATAACAGATACCGTCTTAAAGGTGCTGTTCATATCCGCAATTTCATTCAGACTTGTCTGCAGTCCCACATTTATGCCATTGCCAATCCGTATTCCTGAAAATATGCACACAATTAAAGATACAATAAGTGTAATTCCATGATACATAATTGTTGATAACACATTCCATATAACCTTTGAAAACCACCATTTTCCCCGGCTTCCTCCAGCCACCATGACATGTGCTCCGGTGCCTAACATGTCATTAGTCGTATATGTAAGCACAACTATAGAGCATATACTGAACAAAATCGTCCATATAGCAGGAAATCTGAATGCATTGCCCGGTGCCGGAACAAACTTTTCCATCCCACAATACAGATAACACCATATATCACCATATGTAACCGTACTTTTCTTTACTCCCCATGTCTCCAGATAACCATTTATCCTTCTTACACAGTCTGCTGATGCAATCCCTGTAATAAGTGCAGGAAGCAAAAACAGCATAAAATGTCTTATTATTCCGTTGCGTATGTCAAATGCTATATTTCTAATAAACCTCATGTCTCCGCTCCCATACATTTACTGTCACAAAAGTTACAACAAAAAGCACAAGTGTAATGATTCCGATTACCAGACCTGATGACGGTACTCTTGACGCACATGACTTAAGAAAATAAAATGGCGAATACTCAACATTATGGTAATTATTTTCATTATACATGACCGACGTAAGCATGTTGAGTGCAAGACATATGACAAACGGAACAAGTGTCACCACATGTTTCTGTCTTATTACAGATACCGCAGCCATACTGCAGCATGCAAGGAGTCCACAGAACACAAAGTTTATGCATAACAGAAGAAACAGGTAAAGAAACGGAACCGAGTAATAAAGTCCCGACATGAATGTAGTCTTAAAAACTCCAGTATATATATCATATATAACATCAGGCTTCACAGCAGGAAAAAATGCAGCCGTCATCATAACACTTGCAATAAGCGGAATAACCATTGCAAGTCCGCCTGACATAAATGTTGCAATATATTTTGCCACATAATACTTACCCTTACCGCATTGTACTATCATTGTCCTTACATAACCGCTCTTTCTTTCCACACAGTATGACCATCCGTACGGAAGTGCACACAGTACCGGGAATATAAAGTAATATACACCCGTCCCAAGTGATAAGAATTCCCCTCCTATCCACGAATTAAAAAGCGAATATATGGCTGCTTCGGATGATTGTTTCATTCCCGATGTCTCAGCCGCCATATCCATATCCCTGTTATAAATGTTAACTTCGTATATAAGACTAAGCACTACACACGCAATTCCTATCGCCAGTGATATGAAAAACGCCTTGTTTTTCAATGCCTTTCCAATCTCAATTCTTAATAATCTTCTCACAAACCACACCTGTCCTTTCTATGTTCCTTTAATCCTTAAGTCCAAGGTTTACCAATTCCTTGCATACATCATCCTTGTTGTCATATGCCGTACATAGATAAAGCCTGCTTACATCAAACTCCTTTACTCCATATATATCCTTATCTATTACCCAGCCAATCTGAATGTTTACTGTTCCTTCATGGACATCAAAATCATTCTGATTAAACGCATCTTTTGACTTGTCCAGTGTAGAAATATATATAGGAAAACCCGTTATCACATACTTTCCGTCGTCATTTACATATATAAGCGAATAAGCAGTAACATTATCCGTTGTCATGTACTTCACATATTCACTGTCATAGTCTATGTCCATGTCGCAGAGAAGAAACCTTGCCTTCATTGTTTCATCATTTTTAATAACATCTAGTCCATCGATGCATTCTCCATCAAACAGATCCCACTCATCATAAAAATGAGAATCATCCAGACCTGCATCAGATATATGGTCATACACAGTTGCACTTTTCACCTTAAAGCTGATATACTGTGCTTCATCATTATTTCCAACAGGTCGCACTGGTGTAACCATGTCACCAATTCCATATATTTTTTTTCCTTTTGGAACACTTCCCAGTTCATATTCTGTGCCATCTGCCATATCTATTATATCAACCGCATCTTTCTTTTTAGAATTATTGCTTTCATGTGAATTTCCACTTTCACCAAATGGTACGGTCACCCCGGGAATACTGCAGGCTGTCATAACAGACATCATACATATCATTATGCATATGGCATTTATGTATTTCTTTATTCTCATTAAATATTTTCCTTTCCTTCGATAAATTTATCACATGCAGAGCCAATCTAAATAAATACAACTAGCTCTACATGGATAATATATTTTATATACTATGGATTAGCTACAGGATAATTTCCCACACTGTCAGGGCTCCATTTACCATACAATCTTCCACTCGATCCACTTATATCTGCTCTGATATATAATCTACAATTACATTTTTTACCTTTAGACAATCCCTGTTTATTATCACTCTTATATGCTTCATAAACAGAATTATTTATAAATCTCTGAACATTCCCCGGTATAACAGCATATCCATGCTTTGTCTGTGGTGTATCAGGACTCGGATTGGTATAGTATGCTATTACCTTTAATTGAAGTCCACACATATTTTTAATATATATATAAGATGTGTTATTCTTTTCCCTATAATTTGAATATGTAGATTTTGTCGAAGATATATACTCTGTCGGTAAAGACGAATCCTTTGTGTCTGCATTTGCTACCATTGTTGATGATAAAGTTGCACATGTAATCAATGCAACTGACAATAATTTCTTTATTCTCATTTATATTTCTCCTCCTACTTGTATAATTAATTTTTTAGTCAAAACCAATGCATTCCTGTTTTTACATCACCTACCTTAATTATTACTAATACAATACATTAAATTTATACACCACCTATCTTTTACAAAAACACTCTTATATGTTTATCTGATAATATGATGTAGTTGTTATATTTTCATGTGCATTGTAGCACATATTTCGCCAAAAAAATCTTTGTTGTAAAAAATAGTAGGTTTTTTGTAAAAATTTACAGTTTTATATTTTTTGACAGTATACTTTATACCATGTGTCCTCCTTATCCAATAAATAATCTCTCGGAATCTCTA
>DEGR01000066.1 GCA_002351535.1 Lachnospira sp. UBA2821 | reverse complement strand
GTATATTTGTTCGCTGTCCATACTGCATTTACTTCTGTATTTTCTTTTATACTGTCAAATGCCTTATCCCAGCTTAATGTATAGCCTTCCTTTGCCAAATCTGTTGGGGCTGTTGCTCCATTGCCATACTCTACTTCTTCTGTCTTTACTACTTTGTCTTCATCTTTAAATGTTACCGTATATTTGTTCGCTGTCCATACTGCATTTACTTCTGTATTTTCTTTTATACTGTCAAATGCCTTATCCCAGCTTAATGTATAGCCTTCCTTAGTCAAATCTGTTGGGGCTGTTGCTCCATTGCCATACTCTACTTCTTCTGTTTTTACTACTTTTTCTCCATCTTTAAATGTTACCGTATATTTGTTCACTGTCCATACTGCTGTTACTGTAATATCTTCTGTAACATTATCAAATGCTTTATCCCAGCTTAATGTATAACCTTCTTTAAGCAATCTGGCTGGTGCTACAGCTCCTGCACCTTTATCAACAACCTGAGTATCAATAACCTGTCCGTCACTTACGAACTTAACCTCGAACTGGTCAGCTTTCTTCTCTTTCCATACAGCATTTATCACTGTATCCGCCTTAATATTGATATATGATTTATCCCATGTTAATACAAATCCTTCTTTTTTAAGGTCTGTTGGTGCCGTTGCATTCTTTCCATATTCAACATTTTCTTCTTTAACTACTTTATCCCCATCCTTAAACGTTACCTTGTACTGTTTTGCAGACCATACTGCTGTAATAACTGTATCTGCCGTGATATTGTCAAACGCCTTGTCCCAGCTTAATGCGTAGCCTTCTTTAGCTTCCACTGCCGGTGCTGTTGCTGACTCACCATATTTAACCTTTTCTGACTTAAGTACATTTTCACCATCTTTAAATGTTACTGTATACTCAAGGTCCTTATATGTAGCCTTAACTGATACATCTTTTTTAGGCATTATAAATGTAGTCTCTGATGCTGTTGCATCTGCAACCTCTACATCCTCACTTACCCATTTATCGAATGTCTTTCCTGCTGCTGCATCATTTGCCTTTATATTTGCTGTTGTTCCTGAATAAACTTCATTATCAGCTATCGTACCATCTTCTACCATTACATTGTACTTAGAACTTATATCCGCTGTAAGTACCTTTTCTTCACCTGTAGCGTCAAGTTTAAGAGTAATAATATCATCGGCTCTTCTTACTGTCTCAACTGAGTTATCACCTTCTGTTCCAGGTGTTTTGTATGAATACTGCCATGCAAACTCATCCGGATCCTGTAATACCTTAAACTCTAACTGGCCCGGTGTTAACACAGTATCAGTTCCTTTATTAGTGTATTCAAATACTTTGCTGTCTTTAGCCGTCTCCTTTAATTGGAATTTTTCCGTAGCCACAGCACTCAGATTCCATGTAAATGGTGCACTTCCAACTACATAAAACAAATCATCTAAAACAGGATATTTAATTTCATTTTCAAAAGTATCCTCTTTATACCATGTATTATTCTCTGCATCAAAATATGCCTCTTTTAAATTCTGTTTGGCAATATTAGAATTCCAGCAAGAATAAACTTTGCCTTCTTCATTAACAAACTGACATCCTTCAACACTTCCATTAATAATCACATATGCAAAACCCTCTTTATCTGTCGCTGCTTTAAGTGTAGTAACACTGTTTCCCCATTTTGCAGGCGTAAAAGTACCATCACCACTATCACGAAGTTCCACACTTGCAGGCCATACATTAAATCCCCAATCGGCCGCCGTATCGCCTTCAGGGAGTTTCATGTAAAGTCTAACATCCCCTTCTTTGTATGTATACTCTGGTGTCTCTCCTGCAATAACTACAGTTGTTACAACTTTGCTTTCACCAGTTGTATCTATAGATATAGTTACCTTATCTGTCGTATTAGCGATATCGAAATATGCGTTACCACCTTCCAAAACTTTATCACTTACATATGCACAATCCCATCCAAAATCTTCAGGGTCCTGAAGGATTTTATATTGATGTCTGCCTTTTGATAATCCTGTAAGTGTAACGGAATAAACGCCCTCAGTTCCCTCCACCATCTTATAATCATCAGATAATGCACTGATATTCCACGAATTCATATCTCCTACAACATAATAGATTTCATCAAGAGTTGGTGCTTTTATCTCATTCTCTGCAGCACTTTCTGTATACCATTTTTGTACATCAGGCAGAAAATATGCTTCTGTAAGATTCTTTGTGGCTATTGCAGAATTCCAACAGTTATAAATCTTAACAGCACCGTCCTTTAATGCTAAAAATTGACATCCCTTGATATTTCCTGTTACTTTGATTTTGCCCCATCCGTCTTCCGCTTCACTAAGTGCCGGATATATCTTTCCTGCTCCCCAAATAGCTGAAACATCAACCGTTTTTCCTTCCGGATTAGTTGCTGTTGCTCCATCCCATACATCGAATCCCCAATCAGTTGCCGTATCACCTGCCGGCAGCTTAAAATACAATGTAACCACTTTTTCATCCGCCTTGGCTTTCACAACACCAAAATTTAAATTCATGCTTGTGATAACCATTGCCACTGCAAGTACCCATGATACTACACGTTTGATTTTTTTCTCCATAAAACACTTCTCCTTTTCTTTAATTTTCCCCTGCCCCATATAACACCATTGTATCATTATTTTTGCATATATGCCATACATTTACGAAATTTATACAAATATTTTTGATGTATTACATTTATTAGTTGCATTTTTATATTTTTATTAATAAATTCGTAATAACCTTTTGTGCATTTTGTACTTAATGTGTTTTTTTTGTATCTTTATTATAGCATTTGTATATAACTGTATTTTATCCTCCAAGTGTCACGTCCTGATTTTTATACCACGTGATTGCATTTTCGAAATCTTTATCTTCATAATCCGGCCACAAGTGTTCCTCAACATAAATATCAGCATAAACCGACTGGATTGGAAGCAAACCTGATAGCCGTCTCATGCCACCCCACCTTATAATCAAATCAATTCTTGATATATCTTCTGAATAAAAATGTCCACTTTCGCTCAAATGATGCAAATCCCACTGCCATCCATAATTGACAAGAAAATTCAACTTTATTCCACCACCATTAATAACAGTTCTATTTCTATATTGTAATAGTTCTTCAGGAAAACATTTTGAATCATAGTTGCCTATTACAAGTAATTCCGCACCTTCACCCGATATCATACCGATGGCATCTATACAGGCTTTAGTAAATGTATGAACCTGCTCCGGCGGCCGTTTGCAGTTATCAACAGTAAATCCATAAAAAGTAACCTCTCTCACGCCATACTCTTTTGCCTTTCTTAACAATTTAATGCCCGGTTGCAAACCATACGCATATCCGTCCTGTTTTCTCATACCATGTTCCAATGCCCATCTTCGGTTACCATCCGGAATAATGCCTATATGTTTGGGAATTCGATTTAACAAAATACTTTCAACTCCATTTCAAAAAAAATATATATAAATTGTTTCCCAATATTTATAAATAATACATTTTCAATTTACATATAATAACTTTTTTCCATTTATCTCCTATTGCTCTAATATTACAAATTTGTTACAATTCATTTGTGCTTAGCTAACGCAAATAAAAATAAGGAGGACGAAACTATGTGTATCAAATTATTCAATAGCTGTTCCGAGTTATTTAATACTCTTTGCAATTATTTTAACTTCAGTTGTTAATTAATATTACCCAGCTTAATTGTAATAGCCCCTCCCCACCGGATAATTAGGGCGCTGAAAAAGTGGTAAACACCGCTTATATTTGGTATAATTCTAGTATCAAATATAGTCCAGCTAATAAATGTCAA
>DEGR01000036.1 GCA_002351535.1 Lachnospira sp. UBA2821 | reverse complement strand
GACTGGAGAATCCGAGAGTGTATGATGATAGTACGGGAGGACATATAAGACGTTCATCAGAATATGCAGTATTAATAGCGAAAACATTAAGGAAAGAAGAAAAATACAGAAATATTATAACCATAGATTATCTTGATAATCTTGTACAGTCGGCACCAATGCATGATATAGGAAAGATTGGTATTTCTGATGCCATATTGCAAAAACCGGGAAAGCTGACAGACGAGGAATATACCAAAATGAAAGAGCATACTCTTATAGGCGGAAAGATTATAAAAGATACGTTTGGACATCTTTATAATGGTGAATATGAAAATATGGCGTATAATGTTGCAATGTATCATCATGAGAAATGGAACGGAAGAGGTTATCCAAACGGTTTAAAAGAGGAGGAGTACCTCTGTGTGCATGTATTATGGCGGTGGCAGATGTCTTTGATGCCGTATCAGCAAAAAGATGCTATAGGGACGCAATGCCGCTTGAGAAATGTTATAATATTATTAAAGAAGGAAGAGGAAAAGATTTCCAACCTGAAATAGTCGATGCGTTTATGAATGTCATGCAGAAAGTTGAAGAAATATATCATAATGAAAACATGGGAACAAATGCATAGTAAGTTGAATATGAGATATAAAATATTAGTAATTATTCAGGCAAATAAAATTTCAAAAAAGGTGTCTTAAAAATGATTGTATTTTTAAGACACCTTTTTAAGTTTAGCCTAGTTCTGAAAGTTGCAATTGTTATATGTTTTCAGTGGATTTTAAAGCATTTTCTACATAGTTCATAATGTCATTATTATCCTCAGGCATCTGACATCCTATGATATAGACATTATCATTATTTGAACAACGTATAATTTTACCTTCAATCTCTGAAGAATCTGAAATGATAAAATCATCAATTGTAAGAGATATATCAAGTCCTTTGCTGGTTGCAAAGAAAGGATTTTTACATAGAATGGCAAAAACATTTGCACTAATATTCTCCATTCGTTCCCTGAATGTTTCACCTGTACTTTTCACCTTTATTGTGCAAGAATTTGTTATGTCTAAACGTGGATACTTACGACGGTTAAATATATGAGGAATTGAATTTGCATAAAGAGTATATGTATCGTCTATAACACTTTCAATTGTTGCGTTGTCCCATTGATATATAATATTTCCTACAGTAACCTGTATTGAACAGAGCTGATTAGCACTAAGAGGTGGCGTTGTCTTAAGTGATATTGTAAGTTTGTTGCTATCGTGGGAAATATATTCACCATGATATAAATCATTAGTGTTATTAAGCTGAATGGATAATTTCATACCTTTTTGGAGGTCCTCAATTCCCATAAAACCACCAATGCCTAATTCACACATAAGATCCTGTATAACAGTTTCTATATTGTTGATGTTAGATGAACTTTCTGCATATTTACTTACGATTTTACGACATATTTCGTCTGATTCATCTACAGATTCAGTCATAGTATCAACAACTTCGGAAACGTGCTGCATATTAGTTACGAGGTGGCTGTTAGAATTTTCGACACCTTTTATTGCATTTTCAACTACCTGTATATGTTCACCTATTTTGGCTGAGTCTGAAGTAATCTTTCCTACATTATCACCTGTTTTAGATACTTTCTCAAGTGTTATCTGTATTAACTTAAGTGTCTCCTCTATAGAAACCGTCATTTTTTCAGATATAATATTAAGTCTTGAAAGTGCTTCCTGAATTGCTCCGGAAGAGGATTTAGTGTCTGTACTTAATGCACGAATCTGATCAGCAACAACGGCAAATCCCTTACCGGCTTCACCGGCATGTGCAGCTTCGATAGAAGCATTAAGTGCGAGGAGAGTAGTCTGACCGGATATATTATCTATTGTACTTGTCTCTTCTTTAACCTTTTCAAATTCAGTTTTAAATTCATGTAATACAGTATCTACTTCGTGAGAAAGTTGTGACATTGTATGTGATGTCTCAACAAGACTTTCGAGGTCAGAAGCACTGATTCTGGCATGTCTGACAGATTCTTCAGTAAGAGTAACAATTTCATTAATCATGCTTGCAACACTTTTAACCTGTGAGCTGATATCTGTTGTCATATCAAGGGAAGAAGATGTGCAGTCCTGAAGCATTCTGTTGTTATCAGTAAGCTCATTCATGCCTTCTAACACAAGATCAGAACCATGCTTGTTCTCATTTGCAAGTTCACGTACGACTGTAATACCATTCATAACACTGTTGCTGGCTGTCTTTACTTTTTCAACAGTAGCAGTAACTCTGTGTAAATCGGATTTGATACTGTCTGTAAGTGCACCATCAGAATCATTTAGATGGTGGATTGCCATATTATAGCATATGTAACATAATATAATGCATGAAAGCTGTAACTGGTAATTCTTCATATCGGCTGCAGAATTATTTCCGAGAACAGCAGCTTTATACACAGCGGCTGCAATTATGGAGATTGTATTAGCAATACCGCAGCGAATCATAAATTTACGATTTTTGAATATTACAAGAAGACTTGTAACCGGAAGAATATATGTAAATGCAATTACCGATTCTGTTGTAAATAGTACAAATGTGTAAAAGATACCATAGCCGATTACAAGTCTGTACAAATCACTGTCTTTTCCTTTGAGGCGCAGTATAATCTCACCGGCAAAGAAAGGTATCCAGCATAATGCTACAAATATTATATAATTAGTAGTGGGGTACAATCCGTTGGATGTATCGGCACCATAGTTCATAGTTATGAGAATAGCGAAAATCAACCAGATTCTCCGGGATTTTATATTTGCTTTTTCTTTGAAAATTTTTTCATCGTAATTCATATAAGCATCCGTTCTTCGTGCATGTGTTCCATGAGTATTTCTCTAATAAAGAATGATGAAAACATATTTGTAAAAATTGAAAATATATTTTGTTGAAAATCTACAAAAAATTATTTCGTTAAAATAAATATATAGTATATTTTAATATATAACAGGCTTTTTTTCAAGCTATAATAAGCTTATTAAATTGTAACAGTGAAATAAATATGCTATACTGATATTTATATAGAATGTTCACAATTAATGACTTGGAAAATGAGGTGATGCTGTGATGAATATAATTGGACATTTCAAAACAATTACTAAGCATAGGCATGAGGTAATAAAAAATTGCTATAGATGTGGAATTTTGTGGCAGGGATTAAGACATGATTTATCAAAGTACAGTCCGTCAGAATTTATACCGGGAGTGATTTTTTATCAGGGAAATAAAAGTCCTAATGAAGGAGAGCGTGCAGCTTATGGCTTTTCGAAGGCATGGATGCATCACAAAGGAAGAAATAAACATCATTTTGAGTATTGGACGGACTATAGTTTGGAGACAAGATTGCTCAGCCCGGTTAAAATGCCATATAATTATGTTGTAGAGATGTTTTGTGACAGGATGGCAGCAAGTAAAATATATATGAAAAAAGATTATACTGATAAAGCTCCACTTGAATATTTTCTTAGAGGTAGGAAGAATGGCGGAAGGCTTATTCATCCTGAAACATCAGATGAAATAGAAAAGCTGCTGACAATTCTTGCTGAAAAGGGAGAAGATTTTGCATTTGCATATATAAGAAAGACGATAAAAGACAGGAAAAATTGTGAAAAAAGAATGTGCATGAATAATAGAAAGGGTGACAATCATGGTTGATCCGATACGTGGCGGAGTTGTATATACACCCGGTAGTTATACTAACAGAAAGAAGGATAATAACGATTCAGAGTTTTCGCTGGAACAGGTCGAAAGCAATGTTATTAAAAATCCTGATAATAAAGAGCACAATGATGATTCGGGATTTGAATACAGAATATCTGATGAAGCTGAAAAGATTATTAATAGTGGAATATCAAAGAACAAAGATGATGATATAATAGATAATTCATTGTATGCTGATTTGAAGCAGAAGATATATGACTTAATAGAATATATTAAAAGCTTTGCTGACAGAATATGGAATGGTTCAGAAAAAATGCAAAATACACAATCCGTAACATTACAGGATGATAATACTGCAACGGATATAAATAATGAAAATCTTAATATAGAGTCAATTCTTAAGAGAAAAGATATAAATATGTTAGAAGCATATGTAACAGATAACGGTAACAAAAAGCCTGCTAATAATACGGATTTGCTTACGAAATATGATAAGAATGGTAAGCTCATTGAACTGGAACCATCGGAAAGACATGCGATAATGCATAGCAGGACAAGGGATACATCGGTGTGAGTTTATACAGATGACAATAAGTTATTTATTTTAATTATATTTTACGAAAACTCAATGTGTTAAGTTGTGTTGAATTGTGTCTACATGTATGATAGAATAGAAAAATCTTATTCTTGGAGTGGATATTGTGAAGGTATATCATGGGACAACATTAAGAAACGCTATCGATATATGTAATGCTGGTATAGACTTAAGCAAGAGTAATCTACATTTGGATTTTGGCAAAGGGTTTTATGTTACGCCAGATTTGGAAATGGCAAAGAATATGGCGTATAGAGTAGCGGCAAGGGATAGACAGGCAAAAATTACTTTCCCAACCGTTGTATGTTTTGAATATACGGAAAATGTGGAACTGAATAATAAAAAGTTTTATTATGAAGATCTTGAATGGGCAAAGTTTGTATTGGCAAATAGATTATCAAAAGAAATAGCGGATGAATTAGCATTGGTGGATAGTAATATAGATTTAAGATATGATATTATAATAGGTGGCACTGCGGATGGTAGTGTAGCAAATATAGCTTCTGATTTGAGGTATGGAAAAATAAGTCCACAAGATTATGAATTAAATTTAGCTGACTTTTTAAAAGAAGATGGCAGTTCATATGGTACACAGATTGTATTTTGCACACAGAGATCTTTATCTTGCATAGAATACATAAAATGTGATATTATAAAAAAAAGAGGTGATAATCATGAAAAATAGAGTTAATGAATACAAAAGTTCTATGGTAAATATTTTTGAAATCAAATATGGTTGGTCAGAGTTTGAAGCAAAAAATGCTATTAGATGTTATGATTTTGACAGTGTTCTGAAATCGTGTGAGTATATGGCTCTACATGATGATCCTGAAATTTGGGTAGATGCCATATACAGATGGGTGAATAAACATGAAGATTTATTAGAGATGTAAGTAAATGAAATTATATAGGCATATCGGATATTAATTTATCGGATATGTCTTTTTTTGTGATTTTTATAACTTTGTAGAAAGATAATCAAACAACAAAAACCCTCCCAAATCTTTTATTTATAAATGATTTGGGAGGGTTTTAATGCGGATGGCGGGACTTGAACCCGCACGATGTCACCACCGGCAGATTTTGAGTCTGCTGCGTCTGCCATTCCGCCACATCCGCATGCTTATATAATGTATCATCTTGTCATATATTTGTCAAGAAAATAATAAAAACTATTTAAAAATTCGCTGATTTGGTGTATAGTAGAGGATATGGATTTGATAATTTACGATTGGTAAAAATACAGGGAGAAGACTAATGTATTGTGCAGAGTTTCAAAAACAGATTTCAAACTTTACGAATAATAATCTTGATATAAAAGAGATGGATTCATTTATTAATCATGCTAAAAAATGTAAGGATTGTTATGAAGAATTAGAGATTAATTACATGGTTAATATAGGATTGGAAAAGATTGAAAATGATGAAACGGCATCTTTTGACCTTAAGGGTGAACTTGAAAAGATGGTAGAATATTATGAAAATAAGTCGGATTTATATTATAAATATAATATGTATAAAAATATAATAATGGGTGTCACATATGTTTCACTTTTTATTGTTATATTAATGTATGTTACCAATCTGTTTGCGTGAGGAGTCAATATGAGTAAAAAGTTATTATTAATCGATGGACACAGTATATTGAACAGGACCTTTTATGGAATACCGGAACTTACTAATTCGGAAGGACTCCATACGAATGCTGTATACGGTTTTTTAAATATACTGTTTAAGATTTTAGAGGAAGAAAATGCTGATTACTGCATTGTGGCATTTGATGTTAAGCAGCCGACATTCAGGCATGAAATGTACAAGGAATATAAAGGAACGCGAAAATCAATGCCAAAAGAACTTCATGAGCAGGTACCGCTAATGAAAGAAGTTCTTGCTTCGATGAATATAAAGACTATAGAAGCTCCGGGATATGAAGCTGATGATATAATTGGAACATTGTCAAAACGTGGTGAAGAGATGGGAATGGAAGTATCTGTTCTGTCAGGAGACAGAGATTTGTTACAGCTTGCCACAGAACATATTATGATAAGAATTCCAAAGACAAAGAAAGGCAATACGGAGATTGAGAATTATAATGCTGAAGGCGTTAAAGAATTATATGGGGTAACACCTTTACAATTTATAGATGTTAAGGCATTTATGGGAGATACGGCAGATAACATACCCGGTGTACCGGGAGTTGGAGAAAAAACAGCAATAAAGCTCATTTCGGAATATGGAAGTCTTGATGGGGTATATGACAATATTGATAATATCAAGAAGAGTAAGATGAAAGAAAATGTTATTGCTAATGAGGAACTCGCAAGGTTAAGTAAGACGCTGGCTACTATTAACATTCAGGCACCGGTGGAATGTAATATAGAAGAAGCAACTGTTGATAATATCTATAATGAACAGTCTTTTGAATTTATGAAGAGGCTTGAGTTCAAAAGCATTATTAAGAAATTCGATTCTACAGACATAAAAGGCAATTATGAGATAAATTCAGTATTCGTAGATGATGAATCTGAATTCATAGAGATGCTGGGTAATATCAATGATAAACCATTTGGAATAGAAGTATGTAATGTTGGAGATATGTTAGCGGTCAGTATATGCAGCGATAAGGAAAATGCATATTGCTATATTGGCAGTGGTTTCATGGTTAAGGGAATTACCGGCAATCTTCTTGCTAATTCAAAAAACATTGCATTGTTTGATTTGAAAAGTATTTTGAAAGCTGTTCAGTTCAACGAAGGCAGTGATAATTTAAATATTTCCGATTTGTTCGTTCAGGCATATCTTCTTAATCCACTTAAAGATAATTATGATTATGATGATATTGCAAGAGATTATATAGGAATAACAGTTCAGTCAAGAGAAGAACTGTTAGGAAAAAGAGACATTTTAAGTGCATATGAAGAAGACAGGAACAGTCTTGTGAAAATGCTTAATTATAAGTCAAATATAGCATTCTGCGGTAAGGAAAAAGTACAGGATGAACTTGATAAGACACATATGCATAATGTATATTCAGATATAGAACTTCCACTTATATATGCACTTGACAGAATGGAAAAGAATGGTGTTAAAGTTCAAAAAGAAGCACTTGAAAGTTATAGTAAAGAACTGGAGCAGCTGATTGGAGAAGTTGAGAACAGAATATATGATGCAGTAGGTGAAAAGTTCAAGATAAATTCTCCTAAGCAGTTAGGAGAAATATTGTTTGTGAAATTAGGACTTCCGGGAGCTAAGAAAACCAAGACAGGTTATTCAACGTCGGCAGATATTCTTGATAAGCTGAAGGATGATTATCCGGTTGTTGCAGATATATTATTATATAGACAGCTTACAAAGCTTAATTCGACATATGCTGTAGGACTGGTTCAATATATCGAAGATGACGGACGAATCCATGGTAAGTTCAACCAGACAATAACGGCGACAGGAAGAATAAGCAGTACAGAGCCTAATTTACAGAACATACCTATAAGGATGGAGAAAGGAAAAGAGATTCGTAAAGTATTTGTTCCGGAAGATGGCAATATACTGATTGATGCGGATTATTCCCAGATAGAATTGAGAATTCTTGCAGATATGTCCGGAGATGAGAATCTTATTGAAGCATATAATGAGGCGTGTGATATACACCAGATAACAGCATCAAAAGTGTTTCATGTTCCTTTGGATGAAGTGACTAAGACACAGAGAAGTAATGCGAAAGCAGTTAACTTTGGAATAGTATATGGCATAAGTTCCTTCGGACTGAGTCAGGATTTAAGTATATCAAGAAAAGAAGCGGAACAGTATATTAAAGAATATTTTGAAAGCTATCCGGGAATCCATAAATGTCTTGAAAAATTTGTGGCTGATGCGAAAGAAAAAGGGTATACGGTTACAGCATTTGGAAGAAGGAGACCTGTTCCGGAATTGAAATCATCTAATTTTATGCAACGTTCATTTGGAGAGAGAATTGCCATGAATTCACCTATACAGGGAACGGCTGCCGATATTATGAAAATTGCCATGATTAATGTCGACAGAAGATTAAGAGATGAAGGTAAAAAATCAAAAATAGTATTGCAGGTTCATGATGAATTGCTTATTGAAGCACCTGTAAACGAAAAAAATGAGATAATAAATATATTAAAAGAAGAAATGTCAGGAGCTGCACATATGAGAGTGGCACTTGAGGTTGATGTACAATGTGGAAACAATTGGCTTGAAGCACATTAAAAGCTTATTATTAATGGAGGTTTTAGGATGATATTAGGGATAACGGGCGGTGTTGGAACCGGAAAGTCAACTGTATTAAAGATATTAAGAGACAGATATTTTTATCATGTTTTCGAGGCTGATAAGATAGGACATGAAGTTATTAAGCCGGCAACATTAGTATATAAAATGATTGTTGAACATTTTGGAAATGAAATTCTTCTTGAGGATGGTAACATAGACAGACATAAACTGGCTAATATTGTTTTTGCAGACAGAGAGGAATTAGAATACCTTAACAGACTTGTTCATCCGGAAGTTATATCTGAACTTAAGAACAGAATTGTAAGAATATCAGAGAGTGAAGAGGATGCAAATTTTGTAATAGAATCTGCAATACTTTTTGAAACAGAGCTGCATATACTGTGTGATAAGGTGTGGTATGTGAGGTCGGACGTGGATAAAAGAGTAGAGCGTCTGCGAGAAAGCCGTGGATATACTGAAGATAAAATTAGTAAAATAATAGCACAACAGCTTAATGACAAAGAGTTTTCGTCAAGAGCCGATGCTACTATCGATAATAGTGGCAGTGTAGAAGAAACGGAAGAACAATTAAGGAAACTTATAGAGAATTAAGTAATCAGCAGACTACATGCAATAAAGATTCAATAGATACTATGTGAAATGGAGATTATTATAAATGATTGAGAATAGATTATCTGAACACTTGGTTTTTGGTCTTGATATTGGAACAAGAAGCATAGTTGGTTCTGTCGGGTATATGGAAAGAAATAAATTTAATGTACTTGCCCATTATGTGAAAGAACATGAGAGCAGAGATATGCTTGATGGACAGATACACGATATAG
This sequence comes from Lachnospira sp. UBA2821, assembly GCA_002351535.1. Lineage (GTDB taxonomy): Bacteria > Bacillota > Clostridia > Lachnospirales > Lachnospiraceae > UBA2821. The sequence goes on along the minus strand of DEGR01000036.1, from coordinate 22,069 downwards.
GAAAAGTGTCAGAGTCTATTAAGAAAGTCAGGAAGGAATTAGAAAGCCAGCTTGGTCTTCAGCTCGATGATGTATGTATAGCGGCAGCCGGACGAGTGCTCAGAACTGTTACAGTACATGTTGAGACGGAATTTGACGAGGAGACACAGATTACAGGGGAACACATATATTCTCTTGAATTAATGGGTGTTGAAAAGGCTTATGGAGAGGTTAATAACAATTCTGATGGAATAAGATTTTATAGTGTAGGATATACAGTTATAAAATATTATCTTAATGATTATGTTATAGTTAATCTTGAAGGACATAAGGCGAGAAAAATATCAGCAGATATTCTTGCAACATTTTTACCTGAAGATGTAGTAGAAGGACTGTATACAGCAGTGGAAGGTGCAGGACTTACAGTGTCGAATCTTACTTTGGAGCCTATTGCTGCTATTAATATAGCAATTCCTGAATCATACAGGCTTCTTAATATAGCACTTGTTGATGTAGGAGCAGGAACGTCGGATATATCAATTACCCAGTCGGGAAGTATTACGGCATATGGAATGATTGCACATGCGGGAGATGAATTCACGGAGCAGATTGTAAGCAGATATCTTGTGGATTTTAATACCGCAGAGAAGATTAAGATTGCTTCAACCAAAAACAGACAGATTACATTCACCGATATAATGGGGCTTAAGAAAAAAATTAGTCCAAAAGAAGTACGTGAAGCGTATGCGCAGACCGTTGAAAATGTTGCTAATGAAGTAGCGGATAAGATTAAAGAATTAAACGGCGGTAAGAGTGTAAGTGCTGTATTTGTAGTTGGCGGTGGCGGTAAGATTAGTGGTTTCACGTCTGCCATAGCCAAAAGATTAGGAATACCTGATGAACGTGTTGCATTAAGAGGTGAAGAGGTACTTGGTTCAGTAGAATTTAAACAGGAAAATATTAAAAAAGATCCTCTTTTGGTAACACCTATTGGTATATGCATGAATTTTTACAGCCAGAAGAATAATTTTATATTTGTGCATGTGAATGATGAAAGAATAAAGTTATATGATAACAATCACCTTACCGTTATAGATGCTGCAATGCAGGTTGGTCTTGCTAATGATGCACTATTTGCAAGGAGAGGAAAAGCAGTTAATTATAAAGTTAATGGTGAGAGCAGAATGGCAAGAGGAGAACTTGGTGAATCTGCAATTATTAAGGTAAATGACAAAGAAGCTAATATCAACACTCCTATTAAGAAAAATGATTATGTGGATATCACAGAATCATCTTATGGTGACGAGGCGTGTATGTACATAAGGCAGATACCTGAATATAAATCCGATATAAGTGTTGTTGTTAATGGGAACAAGGTGATTTGTCCTAAGTTTGCGTCAGTTAATGGGGAACTTAAGCCGGATGATTATAGAATATGTGAGGGTGATGAAATTGAGATTCTTGATTATTATACCGTAGCACAGTTAGTTATGTTCCTGGATATTGACATAAAAGGAAAAAAAGTTCTGGTAAATAACATTGAGGCAGGAGATGATGAAAAGGTATTCGAGAATTTCAGGGTAGATATAAAGGATTCTTATGTGGAAGATAATGTTACAGAAGATAATGTTACAGAAGATAATGTTACAGAGGACAATGTCACAGAAGATATTGTCAGAGAAGATTATAAAGAAACTGAGCAGCTTAACGAAGATACACATGAAGACATACATAACAATGTGAACATGGAAGCTGATAAAGAATATGATAGTAATAAAACAAACGATATAGATAAAGTGCATGAAACAGGTAAATCGAACGCAAAAAAAGTTATTAAGGTTACAGTTAATGGTCAGGCTGTACTGTTAAAGAATAAAAGTCAGTATATATTCGTTGATATATTTGATTTCTATCCTTTTGATACTAAAAAAGCGGGGGGCACTTCACTTGTGATTAAAGTAAATGGAGCAAAATGTGAATTTACCCAGCCGATATTCGAGGGAGATTTACTTGAAATATATTGGGAGGACTAATATATGGAAAATAATGAAACACTGTTTGAGACAGAAAGCGCATTTTCAAAATACAATAAATATATAGCAGCAATGTTAGCAGTATATTATCTTATGATAGTACTGTTTGGAAAGAATAATTCAATATTTGAAGTTGTAATAGGTGTCGGAGTTTCAGCAGCATTATTATTAGACTGGGCTGCCGGAATGAAAAAATATTTTTATAAGAAGTTTGTACTGAGAATTATAAGATATTCAGTTATGTTTATGTCGGCTTTTGCGATGCTATATACAAGTGGCATATATGTAACAATATTTATAATGAGTGCAGTATATATGGCTACTGTGTTTGAGCATTTATTTCTGTATGATATATCAGAAGATTATTACAAAATAAGTGCAGTGTTAGAAACCATATTTCCGATGACACTTGTGACATTAATATACTATTTTTTTGCAAGCTGTACGAATTTTGAGATAATTATAGTAGTAATATTTATAGTTATATTTGTAATGATACTTGTGAGCAATATGAAAGTGTGCGGAGAACTTATTGATAATCTTCTTAATAATATGTACCGACAGGAACGGATTGCTACTAATTCCAAAGAAGAGTATGAGAATCTGAAAGTATATCAGAGTAAACTGGTTCATGCTAATGAACAGCTTAGTATACAAAGATTCCAGCTTCAGAAACTTAATGAAAGTGTTAAAAGCCAGAACAGGCAGATGGATTTGCAGCATAAAATATTACGAAGAATATCGGCATCACTTGAGATAGGAAAACTTACAGAATTCGTCACTTCAAGCATAACAACTAATCTGCAGGTGGAAGTATGCGGAATATTTATGTTTGATATAGTTATAGGTGATGATGAACCGAAAGACTTTTTTAATCTTAATAACATATATGATATCAAACTTCCGGACAATACCGTAAAATTATTTAAAGAATTTGTTTCAACGGAAGAGTTTTCGCAAATGTGTGATGGGTATATGGTTGTAAATGATGTAAACGAAGAAATCTATCCATTCGTCAGAGAAATGCACATATCATCATTTCTTATATATGTTGTAAATTTATCTGAGAATCAGAAAGGATATCTGTTTGTAGGAAAAAAGACTAACGGATATTTTAATGATAATAATATTGGTTTTTACAAAGGTATTGGTGAACAGATGACAGTAGCGATTAATAATGCAGAGTTATATGCTAAAATGCATGATATGGCTACTAAGGATTCATTAACAAAGATTTTTAACAGAAGACACTTCAATGCAAAATATCCTGAACTTATCAGAAAAGCAAAAGAAGAGAACAAGGTACTTACGGTTATTTTGTTTGATATAGATAAGTTCAAAAATATAAATGATAAATACGGACATCTTTTCGGTGATGGAGTGATAAGTTATTGTGGATATATGGCCGGAAAGACAGCTAACGAAAATAATGCAATAGCAGTCAGATATGGCGGAGAGGAATTTGTGATTGTATTTCCGGATAAAAATGTAGAAGAAGTGTACGCAATAGTAGAGAAGATGCATGGAGAGATTAAGGAAAAAGTATTTGATTATGAAGGTACAGATGTTCATGTAGATGTCAGCATTGGTATAGCATCATACCCGGAGACATGCGATGATATTAATGAAATACTCAGTCATGCTGATATTGCTATGTATTATTCAAAAAACACAGGACGAGGAAGAATTACCATTTACAGTGGTAAGAGCCGGGGAGAAGAATAAAAAGAAAGGCAATAGTGTAAAGTGGAGATTCAATTATGGAGGGAGATATTAGCCCCCTATCAACTTGCAGTTGATGAAATGATGGTTAAATTTAAACATTTGCAGGATGAATACAGGATAGCCGGCACTTACTGCCCGATTAATAAAGTTGAGGGCAGAGTAAAAAGAATATCCAGCATTCTTGAAAAACTACAGAAGAAAAATTTTACAATTGAAGATGTAGAGGAAAAGATAGAAGATATAGCAGGAATAAGAATAATATGTCAGTTTGTAGAAGATATAGATGTAGTTGTTAATCTTATCCGTAAGAGAAAGGACATGGAAGTCAAAACGGAGAAAGATTATATAACTAATATTAAACCGAGTGGTTACAGAAGCTATCATCTTATAGTATTGTATTCTGTTGAAACAATAAATGGAACGAAAACACTTCCGGTTGAAATACAGGTCAGGACATTAGCTATGGATTTCTGGGCTACGATAGAACATTCACTTCAATATAAATACAGGTATAATATGCCGGACGTTATAAGGGAACGTCTTAATAATGCAGCTAAAGCTGTTATTTCTCTTGATAATGAAATGTCGTCTATAAGAAATGAGATAATGGATGTCCAGAACTCATATCAGCTAAAGTCTTCGATAGTAGGTGAAATATTGAATACTATACAGAATCTGTATAAAGTGGCAAATAAAAGAGAGATTATAAAGATTCAGGACGAATTTTATAATGTATATATGCAAAGTGACATCAATGCACTTGAGAGATTCAGTAAAGAGCTTGATATAATAGCAGAGGGATATAGGGCACAGGCAATACAATAATTAAGGAGAAATATGAGACTTGATAAATATCTTTGTGAATGTGGATGTGGCACAAGAAGTGAAGTTAAGAAAATAATAAAAGCCGGCATGGTAAGAATAGACGGATATGTAGCGAAAAAACCGGAGATAAAAGTTGATGAATCAGCAGATGAAGTAAGTGTAAATGGTAATCCGGTCAGATACACTAAATTCGTATATTACATGCTGAACAAGCCGGCGGGATATGTGTCTGCTACAAGGGATAATAAAGATAGGACAGTTATGGAACTTCTTGATAAAAAAGACTTAAGAGAAGACATGTTTCCGGTCGGCAGACTTGATAAGGATACAGAAGGACTTCTTATTATCAGCAATGATGGTGGGGTGGCACATGATATACTGTCACCAAAGAAACATGTTGATAAAACTTATTATGTGAAAGTTAAAGGTAAAGTTAAAGAAGAGCATGTAGAAATGTTCAGGGAGGGAGTCGATATAGGCGAAAAAAGCCTTACACTCCCCGCAAAACTTAATATAATTAAGTCATTGGATGTATCAGAAGTATATCTGACAATATCAGAAGGAAAATTTCATCAGGTGAAGAGAATGTTTAAGGCAGCCGGGATGGAAGTAATATATCTGAAAAGAATAAAGATGGGAAATCTTGAACTTGACGATACATTAATTCCGGGCGGATACAGACCGCTTACGGATAGCGAGTTGAAAATGTTGTGTGAACGAGGTTAAGGAGGAGAAAAGAGTTGAAGAAGATAGCAGTTATTACAGGGGCATCATCAGGAATGGGTAAAGAGTTTGTTATGCAGCTTAACAAAAGAGTCAGGTCATTAGATGAGATATGGCTTATTGCGAGAAGAAAAGACAGAATGGATGAGATACGTGAGGAGATAAACACACCATGTATCATAATAGATGAGGATATTACCAAAGAAGAATTCAGGGTAAAATATAAAAGAATGTTAAAACAGGAAAATCCGGATGTAAGAATTCTTGTTAATTGTGCCGGATATGGAATAACCGGCAATATTATGGATGAACCTGAAGAATTGTCCGTAGGTATGATTGATACAAACTGCAGGGCACTTACAGCCATAACGATAGAAACAGAGCCATATATTGGAAAAGGCGGACGTATAATAAATTTTGCATCATCGGCAGCATTTCTTCCACAGCCGGGGTTTGCTATTTATGCAGCAACAAAGGCATATGTATTGAGCTTTTCAAGAGCACTTAATTATGAATTAAAATCAAAGAACATATCAGTTACCGCAGCGTGTCCGGGTCCTGTTAATACTGAGTTTTTCAGAATTGCAGGTGATGGAGTGAACAATGCAAGACCATGGTATAAAGATTACTTTATGGCAACGGCTCCGGATGTTGTAAGGCAGGTTATTTCAGATGCGGCAAAAAGAAAGGAATTGTCAGTATATGGAAAATCAATGAATCTACTTATGATACTAGCAAAAGTAGTTCCACATTCACTCATATTAAAAATTATGAATAAAATTTCATAATATAAAGCGGCCATTGTCAGAAACGAGGATATATATGAAAGCAGAAAAAGGTGATTATAATTATCTCCAACATAGAAAAATAACACAGTTATTAATAGCACTTGGATGTTTTATACTTGTAATGATTGCGATATTAACAGGATATATACACTATGGAACGACAAAGAACATAGGAACTGTAGTTGGTATAGTATGTGTTATACCTGCTGCAAAGTTTCTTGTGACATACATAATAATGTTTCCTTATAATGTTCCTGATAAGGAAATGTATGGGAGACTGAAAGCATATGATGTAATACTTATATGTGCAGCAGTTATGTCATCAGAAGAAAAAGTCAGATATGCAGAATTTATTGCAATCAGGGACAAGCATATATTCGTATATCTTAATCATAATGCTTCAAAAGAACAGGAAATACAGAAATACATAAAGACACTTATATGTGAAAGTTTTCCGGGAACCGTTGTAAAGACATATACAGATTTTGAAAAGTATTGTGAAAATGTTGAGAGAATATCATCAAAAGAGCATTCAGGAGCAGATAAGAGGGTTGCAGACTTTATAAAAATCAATATAATATAGAAGAAAGGCACAAAGTGAAATGCGCGATATAACTATATCCGGCAATGATGCCGGGCAGAGGATGGATAAATTTCTTTCAAAGTATCTTAATGAAGCTGGCAAAGGATTTATATACAAAATGCTTAGAAAAAAGAATATACTGCTTAATGGTAAAAAATCCGACGGAAGTGAAAAACTCTGCGATGGAGATATTGTCAGAATGTATCTTGCTGATGATACAATAGAAAAATTCAGAGGCAGAAAATTGACGGGAGATATGTATAAAGTTCCGGATATAGAATTAGATGTTATCTATGAGGATGATAATATTATCCTTATTAACAAGCCGGCCGGAATGCTTACGCAGAAGGCAAAACCTGATGATATATCCCTTAATGAATATCTGATATCATATCTTATAAAGAACAAATGCATCACAGAAGATGATTTACAGACATTTAAGCCTTCTGTATGTAACAGACTTGACAGAAATACAAGTGGAATAGTATTGGCAGGAAAATCTCTAAAAGGACTTCAGGTTTTGTCTGATATGCTTAAGCAAAGGACAATGGACAAGTATTATTATTGTCTTGTCAGGGGGAAGATGATTGACAAAAAAGAATTAAAAGGCTATCTTATCAAAGACAGTGCATCTAACAAGGTAACAATTCTTTATAAAGAAAAAAAAGACGCATCGTATATCAATACGATATATGAACCTCTGGAGACGAGGAATAACGTAACACTTCTAAAAGTAAAGCTGGTTACAGGAAAGCCACATCAGATAAGAGCACATCTAGCATCTGACGGGCATCCGATAATAGGTGATGCAAAATACGGAGATGCGAAGATTAATAAACAGTATTTAAAGCAGTTCGGACTTAAGCATCAGCTTTTACATGCCGGAATTGTAAAAATGCCACAGCTTGAAGGAGAACTTTCTAACGTATCCGGTAAAACATATGAAGCGCCAATACCGGAAATGTTTATGAATATATGGAATCAGGTGAACAATGGGAACATGGAATAGCAGAGGACTTAGAGGTTCTACACTCGAAGAGCTGATTAATATAACAAATGAAAAATATAAGGATACGGGTCTTGCACTTATACAAAAGATACCGACTCCTATAAAGCCAATTAAAATTGATAAGAATACAAGACATATAGCACTTGCATATTTTGAACAGAAAAGTACGGTTGATTATATAGGAGCCGTACAGGGAATACCTGTGTGCTTTGATGCTAAAGAATGTCATAAAGATACATTTTCAATGCAGAATGTGCATGAACATCAGTATAAGTTCATGCAGGCATTTGAGAAACAGAATGGCATTGCATTTATTCTTCTATATTATATAGAGAAAGATGAAATGTACTATATGCCGTTTAAAGATTTGAAGATATTTTACGAAAGAGCTGTTAATGGGGGGAGAAAAAGCGTAAGATATGAGGAGATTGACAAGACATTCAGAATTCATTCAGGAAAAAGTGTTCCGGTTCATTATCTTGAGCAGTTACAGATGGATCTGGCAGTAAGACAATAGAGTTGACATGTTACTTTTTATAAAGTATAATTTTCAATTAGTTTGGTAATGAATTAACAAATTACTACTTTAAATCAATAAAGCAACACATAAATACATAATAAAAATGAGAAAGGTTTGATACTACAATGGAAAAAAAATTATTACATACCCCGGTCGGAGTAAGAGATATATATGGAGAGGAATGTGCTAAGAAGTTACATATACAGTCAAAAATACATAACATATTATCAGGATACGGATACAGAGATATTCAGACACCGGCATTTGAGTTCTTCGATATATTTAGCAAAGAAAAGGGAAGTGTTCTGTCAAAAAACATGTATAAGTTTTTCGACAGAGAGGGAAATACATTAGTATTAAGACCTGATATGACTCCTTCAATTGCCAGAGCAGCATCAAAATATTACATGGATGAAGATATGCCTATAAGATTCTGTTATGAGGCTGATTCGTTTATTAACCATTCAGAATATCAGGGCAAATTAAAACAGTTTACACAGGAAGGGGCAGAGTTAATAGGTGATAACACATCTGATGCAGATGCAGAGATAGTTGTTATGGTTATTGACGCAATGCTCGCATCAGGACTCAGAGAATTCCAGATAGAGATAGGACAGGTTGATTTCTTCAAAGGAATAGTTGAAGAGACAGGAATAGATGAAGAAACACAGGAGAAACTTCACGAACTAATAGAGATAAAGAATTACTTCGGTGTAGAGGAACTTATATCTAATACAGATATATCTGATGATAAGAAAAAAGTATTTTTAAGTTTTTCGGAATTGTTTGGAAGCCTTGATATGCTTGACAGGGCAGCAAAACTTACAGGAAATAAAAAAGCATTAAAAGCACTTGAAAGACTTGTCAAGTTATACCATATACTCGAAGAATACGGCTATGAGAAGTATGTCTCATTCGACCTTGGAATGTTAAGCAAGTTCCATTATTATACGGGTGTTATACTTAAAGCATATACATATGGAACAGGTGATGCGATTGTAACAGGTGGAAGATATGATTCTCTTATTAAACAGTATGGAAAGTCAGCTCCTGCCATTGGATTTGCCATAAATGTTGACCAGCTTATGGTAGCACTTTCAAGGCAGAAAATAGAAGTTGAGGTTGATTACAGTAACAGCATGGTACTATATAAGACAGTTCATCAGAAACAGGCAATAAGTTTTGCAACAGCCATGAGAAATAAGGGACATAAAATCGTTCTTATGAGAAAGAGAAGCAGTATATCTGAAGACCAGTATAAGGAATATGCTCTGAGAATGGGAATAGACAAAGTGTATACGATAATAAGTCCTGATAAAATGAGAGTAGATGATTATACCAATGATACATCAGAAGAGAAAAGCATAGGAACGGAGGAATAAAATGCGTTATTTAACATTTGCACTGGCAAAAGGTCGTCTTGCCAAAAAAACACTTGAATTATTTGAAAAATTCGGAATCACATGCGAAGAAATGAAAGATAAAGATACGAGAAAACTTATATTTGTTAATGAAGAATTGAAAATAAAATTCTTCCTTGCAAAGGCGGGAGATGTTCCAACATACGTTGAATATGGTGCAGCAGATATTGGAATTGTCGGAAAGGACACAATTCTTGAAGAAGGAAGAAACCTTTTTGAGGTGGTTGACCTTGGATTTGGAAAATGCAGAATGTGTGTGTGCGGACCTGAATCAGCCAAAGAACTTTTAAAGCATCACGAAATGATACGTGTTGCGAGCAAATATCCACATATTGCCAAAGAATATTTCTATAATAAAAAGCATCAGACAGTTGAGATTATAAAGTTAAATGGTTCTGTTGAACTTGCACCTATTGTCGGATTGTCAGAGGTTATAGTTGATATAGTAGAGACAGGTTCGACATTAAAGGAAAATGGATTACAGGTACTTGAAGAGATATGTCCTCTTTCAGCAAGAATGGTAGTTAATCAGGTCAGCATGAAGATGGAAAATGAAAGAATTATGAAGATTATAAAAGATTTGAAAGAAACACTGGCAAATCAGGAATAGAATACAGAAAGGTATGTGTGACAGTATGAAGATTACAAAACTTAACGAATCAACAAAGAAAAATATATTAAATGATTTATTGAAGAGAAGTCCTAATAATTATGGTAAATTCACAGAGACAGTTGATGAGATTGTTAACAATGTCAGAGAAAATGGAGATAAGGCTGTATTTGAATATACAGAGAAATTCGATGGAGTAAAGCTTGATAAAGATACGATTGTTGTAACAGAAGATGAGATTAAAGAAGCCTATGCAGAGGTTGAGAAAACAGGACTTGTTGATATTATCAGAAATGCAAAGAAAAATATCGTTGAATTTCATCAGAAGCAGAAGCAGTATAGCTGGTTCGACAGTAAAATTGACGGAACAATATTAGGACAGAAAATTACTGCATTGTCAAAAGCCGGAGTATATGTACCGGGTGGAAAGGCAGCATATCCTTCATCAGTACTTATGAACATTATACCTGCAAAAGTTGCCGGTGTAGAGAAGATTGTTATGGTAACACCACCGGGAAAAGATGGCAAAGTTAATCCGGGAACATTAGTGGCAGCTAATGAAGCCGGAGTAGATATAATATATAAAGTAGGTGGAGCACAGGCTATAGCAGCTCTTGCATTCGGAACAGAGAGTATCCCAAAAGTTGATAAGATAGTCGGACCCGGCAACATATTTGTCGCACTTGCCAAAAAAGCTGTATATGGATTCGTAAGCATCGACTCGATTGCAGGACCAAGTGAGATACTTGTACTTGCTGATGAGACAGCTAATCCAAGATATGTTGCAGCGGATATGTTATCACAGGCAGAGCATGATGAGATGGCATCAGCAATACTTGTTACTACAAGTGAAGAACTTGCCGGCAAAGTGTCAGAAGAGATAGACGGATTTGTGAAAGAGTTATCGAGAGCAGAGATTATATCGAAATCACTTGAAAGCTATGGGCATATTCTTATAGCTGAAAATATGGATGATGCAATAGATGCAGTAAATGAAATAGCATCGGAACATCTTGAAATAGTAACAAAAGACCCATTCTATACTATGACAAAGATTAAAAACGCAGGTGCAATATTCCTCGGTGAGTACAGTTCTGAGCCACTTGGAGATTATTTTGCAGGACCTAACCATGTACTTCCAACAAACGGAACTGCCAAATTCTTCTCGGCACTAAGTGTAGATGATTTTATTAAAAAATCAAGCATAATATCATACTCTAGAGAGGCACTTGAGCCTATACATGATGAGATTATTAAATTTGCAGAAGCAGAGAGACTTACGGCACATGCTAACTCAATTAAAGTGCGTTTTGAAAAATAAAAAGGAGCAGAATTATGGAAAAAAGGCCCGGAAGATATTACAACAGAAACTACAATAGAAACCGTGATAGAAATTATGACAAAAATACTGACAAAAATACTGATAACAATACCGATAAAAATATAGATAAAAATGCAGATAACAATATTGATGCCATAGATAAAAAAGAATCTGATGTCAGGGAAAGAAAAGCAGAAGTTAAAAGAGTAACAAGTGAGACAGATATTTTCATATCACTTAATCTTGACGGAACAGGACAGTCTGAAGTAAGCACAGGTATAGGATTTTTTGACCATATGCTTATAAGTTTTGCAAAACACGGATTGTTCGACCTTAAAGTAAAAGTAAAAGGAGATTTACAGGTTGACTGTCATCATACAATAGAAGACACAGGAATAGTTCTTGGACAGGCAATCAAAGAAGCAGTGGGAGATAAGAAGCAGATAAAAAGATATGGTTCTGCACTTTTACCTATGGACGAGGCACTTATACTTTGTGCCCTTGATTTGTCGGGAAGACCATATCTTGTATTCGATGCAGAATTCACCACAGACAGAGTCGGCTACTTCGATACAGAGATGGTTAAAGAATTCTTTTACGCCGTTTCATATGCGTCTGCAATGAATCTTCATATAAAAGAGATGGCAGGTGCTAACAACCATCACATAATTGAAGGCATGTTCAAAGCATTTGCAAAAGCTCTTGATCAGGCAACAATCAAGGATGAGCGTATTAAAGATTTACTTTCAACAAAGGGTGCATTATAGAAAGGCGGAAAATATATGAAATTCTCAGAGTTCAAGTTAAACAGTGACGGACACGTAACGGTTGTGGTTCAGGACTATAAGACCGATGAGGTGTTAATGGTTGCATATATGAATGAAGAGGCATATAACAAGACTATAGAGACAGGAACTATGACATATTACAGCAGAAGCAGAGATGAGTTATGGATTAAAGGACTTACATCAGGACATTACCAGTATGTAAAATCGTTAATAGTAGACTGTGACAAAGATACTTTGCTTGCTAAAGTAGAACAGGTAGGGGCAGCATGCCATACAGGTAACAGAAGCTGTTTCTTTACAGAGATATATAACGGAATGGAGAAATAAATTGAGAAAATTAGCATTACCTGATGAGGTTTTATTGAGTGTTGAAAAGCCTGAAAGATATATAGGCAACGAAGTAAATATGGTCAGAAAAAATCCGGCGGATGTTGATATAAGATTTGTAATGTGTTTCCCGGATGTGTACGAGATTGGAATGTCACATCTGGGAATACAGATATTATATGATATGTTCAACAGGAGAGATGATGTATATTGTGAACGTGTATACTCTCCATGGAAAGACTTAGACAAAGTCATGCGTGAAAAGAAAATCCCGTTATTTGCAATAGAATCACAGGATCCTATTAAAGAATTTGATTTTCTTGGCATAACACTACAATATGAGATGTGTTATACAAACGTGTTGCAAATATTAGACTTAAGTGGAATTCCACTGATGGCAAAAGAGAGAACAGAAGACGATCCAATAGTATTTGGAGGCGGTCCATGTTCATATAATCCCGAACCATTAGCGGATTTTTTTGATGTATTCTATATGGGTGAAGGAGAGAAGCAGTACTACAGAATATTTGATATATACAAAGAGCATAAAAAGAGCGGAGGCACAAGAAAAGAGTTCTTAGAGAAGGTAGCAGAAGTTCCAGGAATGTATGTACCTATGTTCTATGACGTATCATATAACGAGGACGGAACAATAAAGGAATTTAAGAAGAACAATGAGCATGCAAAGGATAAGATAGTAAAACAGCTTGTCGTAGATATGGGAAATCCTGATGAAAATGCAGAATTCAATTATTATCCGAGAAAGCCGCTTGTTCCATTTATAAAGGCAACGCAGGACAGAGTCGTATTGGAGATTCAGAGAGGATGTATACGTGGCTGCAGATTTTGTCAGGCGGGCATGGTATACAGACCTGTCAGGGAGCGTAATATAGAATTTCTTAAGAAACTTGCCTATGATATGTTACACAGTACGGGACATGAAGAAATATCATTAAGTTCATTAAGCTCAAGTGATTTCAGTCATCTCGAGGAGATAGTTAACTATCTTATAGATGAGTTTCATGGTAAAGGAGTTAACATATCACTTCCATCATTAAGAATAGATGCATTTTCACTTGATGTTATGAGTAAAGTGCAGGATATAAGAAAGAGCAGCCTTACATTTGCACCGGAAGCAGGTTCGCAGAGAATGAGAAATGTTATCAACAAAGGGCTTACTGAAGAAGTCATATTAAAAGGTGCATCAGAGGCATTTCATGGTGGCTGGAACCGGGTAAAACTATATTTTATGCTCGGTCTTCCTACGGAGACGATAGAAGATATGGAAGGTATAGCTGAGCTTGCGGAGAAAGTTGCGGAAGTATATTATGAGATACCAAAGGACCAGCGGAATGGTAAAGTTCAGGTAACTGCAAGTTCTTCATTCTTTATTCCAAAGCCATTCACACCATTCCAGTGGACAAGGATGTGTACGAAAGAAGAATTTCTTGGAAAGGCAAAAATAGTTAATGCCAAGATGAAGATGATGCTTAATAAGAAGAGTATAAAATATAACTGGCATGAGGCAGATGTATCAGAACTTGAGGGTCTGCTTGCAAGAGGTGACAGAAAAGTATGTAAAACCGTACTTCGTGCATATGAACTCGGAGCATTATATGATGCCTGGGGAGATTCATTCGACAACGACATATGGGAAAAGGCAATAGAAGAGACAGGAATAGATATGGATTTCTATATTACGAGAGAGCGGAGTTATGATGAAATACTCCCTTGGGACTTTATAGATATAGGAGTAACAAAGAAGTTTCTTATGAGAGAATATGAGAATGCCAAGCAGGAAAAGGTTACACCTAACTGCCGTATGAACTGCAGCGGATGTGGAGCTATGACTTTTGGAGGAGGTGTCTGTTTTGAAGCTAAGAATTAAATTTGCAAAAAGGGGATATATGAAATTTGTAGGACATCTTGACACTATGAGGTATTTCCAGAAGGCAATCCGTCGTGCAGACATAGACATAGCATATTCGGAAGGTTTTAATCCTCACCAGCTTATGTCATTTGCTGCACCACTGGGTGTAGGAATGACAAGTGAAGGTGAATATATGGATATAGTTGTTAAGTCGGCAACGTCGTCGGAAGCTATTAAGAAGTCACTTAATGAAACCATGGTTGAGGGAATGGAAATAATAAGTGTTGTAAAGCTGCCGGATGACAGTAAAAATGCTATGTCAATAGTGGCAGCGGCAGACTATTCTATAAAATACCGTGAAGGTTATGAGCCGGATATAGACATTAAATCAAAATTCGATGAATTTTTATCGCAGGAATCGATAATTATTACAAAGAAAACGAAGAAAAGTGAAAAAGAAGTAGATATAAGACCAAGCATATATGAAGCGAAATATGCAGATGGAATATTTGAACTAAAACTTGCATCTGCAAGTGGGGAATACTTAAAACCCGACCTTGTATTTCAGGCATTTAATAATTACTGTGGTATCACAGATGGAAAATGCACTGAGCTAAAACTGGCATTGTTGATAAACAGAGTTGAAGTATATGCTAAAAATGATAATGGATTTATACCTCTTGAAGGACTTGGAGGAAGTTTCTGATGGGAAGAGATATAGTCATAACAGAGTATGGACAATATATAGTGACAGTAACATATGCTGACGGTAAAATGGATTTCCTTGATGTATCAGATAAAGGAAATCCTTCTGCGGTTGGTAATATATATATTGGAAAAGTCAAAGATGTAGTAAAGAATATAAATGCAGCATTTATAGAATACCGGAAAGGTGATAAGGGATATTATTCGTTAGCCGATAATCCGGACCCGGTATTTTTAAATACAAAGAACAACAGTAAAGTATGTCAGGGTGATGAAGTTCTTATACAGATTGCAAAAGAGAAAGTTAAGACAAAGGACCCGGTCGTATCCTCCAAGCTTGAGATAGCAGGTAAATATGCAGTACTGACTTATGGTAATGCGAAGATTGGATATTCGGGTAAGTTTACAGATACAGATAAAAAGAAAGAGTTAAATGCAGAACTTGAAAAGTATAAAAGCGACAGGTATGGATTCATTATAAGAACAAATGCAATGAATGCAGACAATGAAATAATAATTGAAGAAATCAAAAGTCTTATTAAGACTTTTAATGGAATAATAGATAATTCAAAATACAGAACATGTCACACACTCATGTATGAGAAGCAAAAATCCTATGGTTTATATCTTAGAGATGAATATACTCCTGAAGATAAAGTTATAACAGATATACGTGAGGTGTATGAAGATATATGCTCTAATATGCCACATGTAAATATAGAATTTTATGAAAATGAATTGCAGAGTCTTACAAAAAGGTATAGTATTGAACACGGCATTGAGGAGATACTTAAAGAAAAAGTGTGGTTAAAATCCGGTGCCTACCTTATTATTCAGCCGACAGAGGCATTGACAGTAATAGATGTAAATACGGGCAAATGCATAAAAGGAAAAGTGACTGATAAGGTATTCAGGAAAGTTAACATAGAAGCGGCACATGAGATAGCAAGACAAATACGGCTTAGAAATATTTCGGGTATAATAATAATCGATTTTATTAATATGACAGAAAGTTCTATGAATGAAGAACTTCTTAATATAATGAGAGAATTATTGAAGAAAGACAAAATAAAAAGTAATGTTATAGATATGACACAACTGGGGCTTATGGAGATTACGAGAAAGAAATTAAAGCCTCCGGTATATGAGCAGATAGGTAAGTAAGGTGAACATATGGGAAATTCAATATTAGAACAAATTAAAAAAAGAAAATTCATAATAATATTTACATTGATATATGTGATTGTATCGGTGGGAATAGTAAAATTCGTTATAAATGACGCATTTTTATACAAGCAGACTGTAGTTAAAGTGACTTCTCAGAAGAAGATAGGAAGTTATAAGCAGAAGAGTCAGAATCAGAAGAGTGAAAAATATTATACACAGAGAATAAAAGGAATCGTTCAGAATGGAGATTTAAAAGGAAAAAAAGTCAAATTAGTCAACGATTATTCCAAATCAAGAGTCAAGACAGATAAATATGTCAAAGGAGACTATGTGTTCGCATCTGTAAGTAAAGATGATAATACACCAGGAACGGTTAATGGAATGAAGAGAGATTATATCGTGTGTATTATAGTACTTATATTTATGTACTGTATGATAATGGTATCGAGGACAAAGGGATTACTCTTTATCATATCTTCTGCAGTAAATATATCCATATTATATGGTGCACTCGAGCTGTATTCAAGAGGTACAGACATTCTTATGTTAAGCTATCTTATGGTAATAGCATTTACATGCATTACACTTGCATGCATAAGCGGAATTAACAGGGCGACAATTATATCTATAATATCAGTGCTGTCAGTAGTAACATTGACAGGAATAATATATAAAATAGTTCTTATGTATACAGATGCACCTGATTACATAATGATGGAGTATGTTACCGGACCAAATGATCTGGAAAAACTGTTTTTCGCAGAGATTCTTATGGGATGTCTGGGTGCAGTTATGGATATAGCAGTATCTGTGTCAGAGACGTCATGTGCTCTTATAAAACAGAATGCCAATCTAGCATTAAGTGATTTTAAAGCATCAATGAAAGCCTTGGGTCAGGACGTAATGGGAACAATGATAAACATAATGTTCTATTCATATTTCTGTTCGAGTGTACCTATGGTAATAATTCAGATGAAGAATAAATACAAGATGAACTATATATTCAGATTTGACCTTCCGTTTGAACTTACAAGATTTCTTACGGGGTCAATAAGTATAGTTCTTACTATACCGGTTACGGCATTTGTTGCATGGATTATTCTCTATTACAGAAACAAACATAAAAATAGCAGCACGATAACAGTTCAGAATAAGGAACTTCAGACAGAAGATATAGGTTCTGAAGAATAACATAAGAAAGGCATGGCTCATAATATGAATTTCATTTTATTTCTTATATTTTTAATATTAATAATAGCAGTCGGCGGAGGCCGTGGGGTAATGACACTTATGGCACTGTTAGGAAATATAACGGTGTTCTTTTGCAGTGTGTATCTTATGAAATATAACGACCCATATAAAATTGTATTTGTAGACATAATATTCATGTGTCTGCTTACATTGTTGTATCAGAATGGTGTGAATGTAAAAACAATATCAGCACTTATTGCGGTACTTGCAGTCTCACTTGTTCTCATAAAGATAACAAAGTATATTGCAGGTGCAGGTAACATCGGGGGATATAATGAGTTCGAGATGTACGAAGATAACCTTATGAACCTCTCAGTCAACATACATCTTAATATTCATGATGTTGCGATATCAATGCTTGTACTTGGTGTAACAGGAGCACTCATAGATATTGCAGTGGCAGTCACAAGTTCCATGCATGAAGTATGGGTGAACAATAGAAACATATCAGAAGACAATTTGTATAAAACAGGAATGACACTTGGTAAAAGTATACTAGGTTCAACGATTAATACGATGTGGTTTGCATGTATAGGGGAATTCTTATTAATGTTCCTTATGTTCAGAAAATACCAGTATTCATTTCCACATCTCATCAATTCAAAAGCATTTTTTGACATTATATGTAATATATTCTTAAGTGCTGCGGGATGCTGTGTTATAGTTCCGGTATCGGCATTTGTGTTCGTGAAAATACTAAAATATCAGCAGAAGAAAGAAGCATGAGATGATTAATGCATTGTATTTAGCCGGCAATATTTTTCATGCATTAGCATTAGGATATTTTTTTGAAAATGATTTAAAAAGAAAATATAATAAGAATATTACGGCGGCGATTCTGATTTTAATGTGCATATTTAGCGATTTTATACTTGATAGGTACTTGGGTGATGTAAAGACAGTTATCTATGAAGTGATTGTATTTGGTAGTATATATTTTTTATATAGTGACAAAATTAAGAAAAAAATAATTGTACTATTAATGTCTACTTTTTTTTCAGTAATATCTGAGGCGTTAGTTGCTTTTGTATTGAATTTATTTGTAAAATCAAAAGATAAATACTATATAATGGGGTATGTGTTATCAAAATTAGTCTTTTTATTTATAATTCGGTTAGTATGTTTAAAAAAACAATACATAAGTGATTATGCAATTGGTAATAAAATATTCATAAGTATTGTAAGTATTCCTATGCTGAGTTTTGCTATTTTTGTTTTATATGACAGATTACGAAATGCATCCGTTTTTTCTACAAATGATGCAATATTTTATATATTGATATTGGTAATTAATTATATTAATGTGATTCAGTATGAAAATGTACAGGAAATGCTAAGATTGCAAAAGAATAATGAGCTTTTAAAAGAGCAGAAGAAATCATATTTGTATCAGTATGAACAGAATCAGAAGAATGTAGAATCTATTAAGAAAATAAAACATAATATTAAAAATGATTATATATCTGAGATGATAATGTTAGAGAATAAAGAGTATGATAAATTACAGGCTTTTTATAAACAGAAAGTTGACAGTGTGGAAAATATTAGTTCTATATCCAATTCAGGCAATAATGTATTCGATACAATTATAAATTATAAGCTTTCGGAAATAAAAAGAGATAATATCAAATTCGATACGAATATAGCAATACCAAAAGAATTGGATATACAGGATGAGGATATAATTCTTGTGTTAGGTAATCTGCTTGATAATGTGTCAGAAGCTCTCGTAAAATGTAAAGTGGAAAATAGATATGCAAAGCTTAATGTATTGCATGACAAAGGAATGCTTTATATTGAAACTTGTAATACATATAATAAGGTTAAAAAAGATAAAGATGGCAATATAATATCTTCCAAAAAAGATGCAGACTGGCATGGAATAGGAATTAAAGCAATTGAGGATATAGTAAAAAAATATAATGGAGACATGGTAATAACAGATGATGACAATTATTTTACTGTAAAAATAATTATGGAAGTATAATAAGATAAGGAGTTGCGTGATGCTTGTATACATATGCGATGATGATAATGTACAATTAGAAGAATTAAAAAAATATTTAGAAAAATATTGTTTAGAAAATGGAAGAGATATGGATATAAAAGCATATTGTTCTGTAGAGAATATGTTAGTCGATATGGCTTCTGAAAAAGGGCATATAGATATATTTTTTCTTGATGTTGAATTAGGCAAATATAATGGAATTGAGGTTGCAGAGAGAATTAGAATTAATAATAAGTTAAGCGAGATAATATTTATATCATCTTATGAACAGTATGTGCATGATGCATTTAGAACAAGCCCAGCGGATTATATTGTCAAACCTATTGATGTGCATGAATTAGCCAGAACATTGGACTGGGTATGTGAAAAGAAAGATAATAATAGGACTGTTAAGATTATAAGTGAACGAAAGGAATTAAATATACCTGTAGATGAGATTGTATATATAGAAGGAAATGGACGTAAAGTAAATGTATGTCTTAATGATAAACAATATGTAGTTTATGATAAATTAGATGACATTGAGAAAAAAATAAAAGAGGTGTCCCAGCTATATATAAGAATTCATAAATCATACCTTGTGAATTATAGATATATTAAGAATATAAAAAGTGATAAGATTACTCTTATCGATGGAAGTGAATTAAGTGTGAGTAGAAAATATAAAGAAGAGGTAAAGCAGTTCCGGATAAAAATTTTTGGTTTAAAGGATAAATAAAGTGCGACAATCACCTTAATCTGTTTTATTATATATTGCAAACTTAAAACATAGTTAATTTTGACATTTAGACATGTTAATTTTGACATGTTTAACATTTGTACAAAGTAATATGTTATTATGAAATTGAATTTTTGTATTAAGAAGGTAAACGGAATGGTTGTTTGGTTACAAAATTTGGACATAAAACGACAAAAAACGGACATTGACAAAAAACAAAGGAATAATGGTGTATTATAGAAGTATAAAAAATACAAGTTTGAGAAAATGGAAAATTATGAATTTAAGAGGTTTTTAATGAAACATATTGTATAGCATTGTAAATGCATTAGCATTATTAATGGCTATAAATAATTTTAATAAATTGAGGGAGGTAGTATGAGAAAAAAACACACAATAATATTAATTGGAGTAATATTAATTTTGGTGGTAATTTTAATTACTAGAATTTTTCTTTTGCAGCAAAAGCCGAAGAAACTTATGGAATATTTCTTTTCGACAGCCCAAGAACAGGTACAGGCACAAATAAGAGAGTTATATAATACATACAATGATGAGGTAAAAGTTGATGATTATACTATAACCCTAAAAGAAAGTGTTGTAGAGAGTGAATTGCCAAAGGGATATTGCGTGTTTGAAGTAAGAAGGAAGAATCATGATATGAGGAAAAATGAGTTCTTACCAGATTTATTAGGGAGTTATTTTGGGGAGGATTCACGATTTACATTTTATTTTTCGCGTAAAGATATAGGGGGTATGAATGAAAAATGTAAATTTTATGCTACAAAAGATGTTTTGTATGTGTATTTAGAATTTTCGTTATTACCAACAGATAAAGAATTTGAATTGTACTTATATGATTCAAAAAGCGGAAAAGAATATAAAGAATATCCGGAAAATTCAATTGGGAAGTTTAAGCTGAAAAAAGATAAAATGAAAAAATCGTATAAATATGAAGACACAGATATTGTTATAACTCCGTTTAGAATATTAATTAATAGTGATAATTGGGTTGCAGCAAATAATTTGGAATTATTGTATGAAGATGGTACTGACATTGTTGTGATTGATGGTTCAATAGAAGAAGTTAACAATGTCAAATCGAATTCTCACGGAAATCAGGGAACGGAATATGAAGAAGGATATCCGGGGTACAAGAAAAGGTATTATTATGATTTGATACTAAAAAAAGCTATAGATATTAATGGATTAAAAAGTATCAGGTTTAATGGGAAAGTAATAGGATGAGATTTTTTATATTTGGAGATAACAAATTGCAAGATATTGATGATATAATGTTAAAGAACAAGTTTAAAAAGTTTGGAGAAAATATAGGAAATGAAGATTCCGAATTAATTATTGGTTATATGCAAGAAAAACAAAATTAGAGAAATTAAATGCTTGGTAATATTTTAACGGTATTTTGTGGAGTTACAGAGGAGGAAAAATGAACAAAAAAAGGATTATTTTAATTGCATGTATATTAATCGTTGTAATAGTTGGAATGGTATATGTAAAATATAAGCCATTTAATAAAGCGGAAAAGAAATCAAATCTTAACTCATATGAAGACAAAATATTATGTGAAGGTTTAAGCTGCAAAATTTTAAAATGCACATTTGATAAAGAGACAGGCATAGGAATTGCAGAAATACAAGTAGAGTCGGATGATGCGAAGATTGATACTGATGGAAATTC
>DEGR01000065.1:49113-51640 GCA_002351535.1 Lachnospira sp. UBA2821 | reverse complement strand
GGGTTCTGAACAGTTACGAAAAATGAAGAATCAGGTTCTATAGACTATTCTCTAAATATTGATGAATGCGAAATAACAGTTGAAAAGAAATCTTACTAATCAAAAGACACACCCGCCGGATGTGTCTTTTATTTTACCAATTAATAGTATAACATTTTTCAAAAAAAGGACTGTGTTTTGTGCACAGTCCCTTAGGTTAAATATACCTTAATTTCCATCTTTTCTGGTAACCTAAAACTATTATCCTTATGATAAAGCTTAATATGCTCCCTCATAAAGGAACGTGAAATCTCGAAAGTGCCTAGAAAATAGGCGTTTTCAATTAGTGTTTTGAGCTGATTGCAGCCTGTGCAGCAGCAAGTCTTGCGATTGGTACACGGAATGGTGAACATGATACATAATCAAGACCAATCTTGTGGCAGAACTCAACTGATGAAGGATCTCCACCGTGCTCTCCACAGATACCAACATGAAGCTTGTTGTTAACTGGCTTACCAAGTTTGATAGCTGTCTCCATTAACTTACCAACACCTGTCTGGTCAAGTTTTGCAAATGGATCGTTCTCGAAAATCTTAGCATCATAGTAAGCACCTAAGAACTTACCAGCATCATCTCTTGAGAATCCAAATGTCATCTGTGTTAAGTCGTTTGTACCGAAGCAGAAGAAGTCAGCCTCTGTAGCGATTTCGTCAGCTGTAAGTGCAGCTCTAGGAATCTCAATCATTGTACCTACTTCATACTCAAGGTTAACGCCTGCAGCAGCGATTTCAGCATCGGCTGTCTCTACTACTACTTTCTTAACATATTTAAGCTCTTTAACTTCACATACAAGTGGAATCATGATTTCAGGTTTAACATTCCAATCTGCATGCTCTTTCTGAACTTCGATAGCTGCACGGATAACAGCCTTTGTCTGCATCTTAGCAATCTCAGGATATGTTACGGCAAGACGGCATCCTCTGTGTCCCATCATAGGGTTGAACTCATGAAGTGATGCGATAATTGTCTTGATATCCTCAACAGATTTGCCCTGTGCATCTGCAAGTTTCTTAATATCCTCTTCCTCTGTAGGAACGAATTCATGAAGAGGTGGATCAAGGAATCTGATTGTAACAGGATTTCCTTCAAGTGCTTCATAAAGAGCCTTGAAATCTCCCTGCTGATATGGAAGAATCTTCTCAAGAGCTGCTTCTCTCTCTTCTACTGTATCAGCACAAATCATCTCTCTGAATGCTGCAATTCTGTCCTCTTCGAAGAACATATGCTCTGTACGGCAAAGACCAATACCTTCTGCACCAAGCTCACGAGCTTTCTTAGCATCTGCTGGTGTATCAGCATTTGTTCTAACTTTAAGTGTTCTATACTTATCAGCCCAAGCCATAACTCTACCGAATGTTCCGGCAATTGAAGCATCAACTGTAGGAATGATTCCACCATAGATGTTACCTGTTGTACCATCGATAGAAATCTCTGAACCTTCTGTAAATGTCTGTCCGGCTAATGTGAATTTCTTATCCTCTTCATCCATAGCGATGTCACCACATCCAGATACACAGCATGTACCCATTCCACGTGCAACAACGGCAGCGTGTGATGTCATACCACCACGAACTGTAAGGATACCCTGAGCTGCTTTCATACCTGTGATATCTTCTGGAGATGTCTCAAGACGTACAAGAACAACCTTCTCACCTTTTTCAGCCCAAGCTACAGCATCATCTGCTGTAAATACAACTTTACCACATGCAGCACCTGGAGATGCTCCAAGACCTTTACCCATTGGAGTAGCAGCCTTTAATGCAGCAGCATCAAACTGTGGATGTAATAATGTATCAAGGTTACGTGGGTCGATCATTGCAACAGCTTCTTCTTCTGTTCTCATGCCTTCATCAACAAGGTCACATGCAATCTGAAGTGCAGCCTGTGCTGTTCTCTTACCATTTCTTGTCTGAAGCATATAGAGTTTACCATGCTCAACAGTAAATTCCATATCCTGCATATCTCTATAGTGGTCTTCAAGAGTCTTGCAAACCTCTGTAAACTGCTTAAATGCTTCTGGAAACTTCTGCTCCATCTCAGCAATCTTCATAGGTGTTCTAACACCGGCAACTACGTCTTCACCCTGAGCATTTGTAAGGAATTCTCCGAAAAGTCCTTTAGCTCCTGTAGCAGGGTCTCTTGTAAATGCAACACCTGTACCACAGTCATCACCCATGTTACCGAATGCCATTGACTGAACGTTAACGGCTGTTCCCCATGAGTAAGGGATATCATTATCTCTTCTGTATACGTTAGCTCTTGGGTTGTCCCATGAACGGAATACGGCTTTGATAGCTCCCATTAACTGCTCCTTAGGATCATCAGGGAAGTCCTGACCAATCTTTGATTTGTACTCAGCCTTGAACTGTCCGGCAAGTTCCTTTAAGTCATCTGCTGTAAGTTCAACATCCTGTGTAACTCCTCTGTCAGCTTTCATCTTATCGATAAGCTGCTCAAAATACTTTTTACCAACTTCCATAACTACATC
>DEGR01000065.1:0-49063 GCA_002351535.1 Lachnospira sp. UBA2821 | reverse complement strand
AGGATTGTATCCATCATACCAGGCATTGAAGCTCTAGCTCCTGAACGAACAGAAACAAGAAGTGGATTCTCTTTATCTCCGAATTTCTTTCCTGTAATCTCTTCCATCTTAACGATGTACTCGTTAATCTGTGACTGGATTTCATCGTTGATTTCTCTTCCATCCTCATAGTACTGAGTACAAGCTTCTGTTGTAATTGTGAATCCCTGTGGTACCGGAAGACCAATGTTTGTCATCTCAGCTAAGTTAGCACCTTTACCACCAAGAAGTTCACGCATGTTTGCATTACCTTCGCTAAACAGGTATACCCATTTGTTTGCCATTTGCAATTCCTCCTAAATATTAGTTCTTTTATTGTATAAGGAAACCCTTATAATCATATAAAATGTATCTTTAAGCACGCAAAAAAACCGCACTTATCAAGCTACACTGCAATTATAACAAGTGACCATGAATTAGTCAATTCCAAATTTTTTATTAATTGCTTTATCCGGCTCCATATATATAGCCATTCTTCTTGTCGTTACACCATGTCTGTACAGTGTGTCGGCCATAAAGTTATTACCGTAACACGCAACAGGCCAGTTGTCTTCTGTCTTATACTTTGGAATCTTTACCGTAACTTCTGTCTTACCTTTTTTATCAGCCTCTGTCACCTTTCCAATAATATATTCATCTATCTCTTTACATTTATTTTCGTAATATCCAGCTGAATTAATAACTGTAAATGTTCCTGATATATATATAGTCTTATTCAATAATATAAATATAACCAGCGGCATTACCACTATTACTTTTCTTGTACGTTTAAATACATATGCCATTGAAATCACTCCAATAATCATTATATAAAAAGTAATTCCAAATATAACTCCACTTCTTTTCAGGTAATCAGGATTCGTTTTTGCTGTCAGCAGTATGAGATAAACTGACGTAATAATAATTGTCCCTGTACAATATATCAGCATTTTTGCATATTTCTTTTCCCATTCCCGTTTATTCTTTGTAAATATAAATATGCCAAAAGCCATCAGAATAAATACTCCTGTAACGAGAATATAAGTCCTGTTCATCATAACAAAGAATATATCAAAATAATTGCTGATACTCTTCCCCAGATTTGCAATTATTCCTGTTGATGCCGCATCATCTGCTCTTCCTCCACCTGCCTCATATACAAGCGATACACACCAGCATACAATTATTATAAATGCTGATACATTTTTCCTTAATAACAGTGCAAGTGATAACTTTACACTTTTACGTTTTCTCATTATTTTCAATAACTGTAATAACAGATACATTCCGACATATGATATAAGAATTATACTTTGAAACATGTTTGAATTGATTGAAAGATATACCATTAATAATAGAAATGCCCTTGTAACAGTACTGCTGCCCTTTTTGAAGAAATTAATTTCTCCAATAACCGCAAATGAAAGCACCGTTATTACATTTACAATTGCAGGTATTGTGTAAAAAAATATACATGTTACATTTGCCTCTGAAAACATATGCATATTGGAACTGTCGAATCGTTTATATATTACAAAATGAAGTAATATAGATGTTGCTAATACACATAGCATTTCAAAATCCGTAAGTTTCATTTTATGTATTGTATACTTTACCATATATCTGAAATACAGCGTTATCAATACACTTAAAACAAATGCGAATACAAACGCCATTGCTCCTATGTAATCATGTGTAAAAGGATAAATATAATGTGCCCCGATTCCTGCACAAAATGACATAAATGTTTCCGGCAATATTCTTGTCGGATTCCAGCTTTTCCATTCCGGTAATGCCGACCGTGTAAACGATGCAAAAAGCCAGTCATCTGAATCAAATACTATAAGTTTATGTGTATATCCGAAAAATATAAACATCCCTGCAAATATAAGTAAATATACTGCAATCCATAATATTTTATTATTTTTGTTAGTTTTCTGTGTCTGCAACTATTCATCCCCCTCGTTCACTTCTGTTCTCCGGTATCTTTTCTATTTTCTCTATTATTGGATTCATCTTCTGTAATAGCATTTTTTTCCTCGATATATATCCTTCTTGTATGCACCCACGTTCTTTCGCTTATTATGTACCTTGGTCTGTGCTTTGCCTCCATATATGTTTTGCCGACATACCCGCCTATTATTCCAAGACTTACTAACTGAATTCCTCCGAGAACACATATTATGCACACGAGTGATGCCCAGCCTGCAACTGTATGTCCCGTTATCGATTCAATTACCGCCCATATAACTCCGATTACGCCAAATATCCCTACTATTGCACCAAAACCTGTAATAAAATTTACAGGTTTTACGGACATGCTCGTTATCCCATCAAATGCAAGTGCAAGCATTTTCCGCAATGGATAATGGCTCTCTCCTGCTATTCTCTCATTTCTTTCATAATATACAGAAGTACTTCTAAAACCTACCAGAGGGAACATACCCCGTAAGAATATATTCACTTCCTCAAAATCCGCAAAATGCTGCAATACCATTGAACTTACAAGTCTGTAATCAGCATGATTATATATAACTTCTGCTCCCATACTGTTCATCAGTTTATAAAATCCCTGTGCCGTAACCCGCTTAAAAAATGTATCTGTATCCCTTTTTGAACGAACCCCGTACACTATTTCATAACCATTCAGATACTCTGTTACCATATCATTCATCGCATTTATATCATCCTGTCCGTCGCAGTCGATAGATATCGTAATATCACAATTATCTTTAGCTTCCATAAGTCCGGCGACTACCGCATTCTGATGCCCCCTGTTTCTGCTCTGCCTTATCCCCAGAAAATGTTCATCCGAATCAGTAAGGTCATTTATTATTTTCCATGTAGAATCTTTTGAGCCATCATCAACAAACAGTATTCTGCTGTTCATACTTATCATATCTTTAGTAGCCAGTTCATTTAATTTATCTAAAAATACCGGTGCCGTTATCGGCAGGACATCTTCCTCATTGTAACACGGAATAACTATCCATAGTAATGGTTTTGCATTATCCATACTTAACTCCATTTCTTTTATACTAAAATGGTGTCAAACAGCATTCAGCTATCTGACACCATTTAATTACTGTTTTATTAAATGTATATTAACTAAAACTCAATTTTTTTCTCAAAGTATGTTTTAAGTTCTTCTATTTTAATTCTTTCCTGCTCCATAGTATCTCTGTCTCTTACAGTTACACATCCATCAGTCTCTGAATCAAAATCATATGTTACACAGAATGGTGTTCCAATCTCATCCTGTCTTCTATATCTCTTACCGATATTTCCTCTGTCATCAAATTCACAGTTATATGTCTTGCTTAACTCAGCAAATACTTTTTCTGCACCTTCATTAAGCTTCTTTGATAATGGCAGAACACCGATTTTAACAGGTGCGAGAGCCGGATGGAAATGAAGAACCGTACGCATATCAGGTTTTTCTTCAGTTCCAATATTCTCTTCATCGTAAGCGGCACATAGGAAAGCCAAAGTAACACGGTCTGCACCAAGTGATGGTTCTATGACATAAGGAATATATTTTTCCTTTGCCTCATCATCAAAATATGACATATCCTCACCTGATGTATTCTGATGCTGTGTAAGGTCGTAATCTGTTCTGTCGGCAATTCCCCAAAGCTCACCCCATCCAAATGGGAAAAGGAATTCGATATCTGTTGTTCCCTTACTATAGAAACATAACTCTTCCGGTGAATGGTCTCTTGCTCTCATTTCATCGTCTTTAATTCCAAGGTCTTTTAACCAGTTAATACAGAATTCTCTCCAATATTTAAACCAGTCAAGATCTGTTCCAGGTTTACAGAAGAATTCAAGCTCCATCTGTTCAAACTCTCTTGTTCTGAAAGTAAAATTGCCCGGAGTAATCTCATTTCTGAAAGACTTTCCTATCTGACCAATTCCAAAAGGAACTTTCTTTCTTGATGTTCTCTGTACATTTTTGAAGTTTACAAATATTCCCTGTGCTGTCTCAGGTCTTAAATATACTGTATTCTTTGCGTCTTCTGTGACTCCCTGAAATGTTTTAAACATAAGGTTGAACTGTCTTATATCTGTAAAATTATGTTTGCCACAAGAAGGACATGCTATGTTTTTCTCTTCTATAAAATTCTTCATCTGTTCCTGAGACCATGCATCAACGGAACCCTCAATCTCAAAATTATTTTCATCTGCCCAGTCTTCAATAAGCTTATCAGCCCTAAATCTCTCATGACATTCTTTACAATCCATCAATGGATCTGCAAATCCACCAAGATGTCCTGAAGCAACCCATGTCTGTGGATTCATTAGAATAGCACAGTCAACACCTACATTATAAGGATTCTCCTGAACAAACTTCTTCCACCATGCTTTTTTTACATTGTTCTTAAGTTCTACTCCAAGATTACCATAATCCCATGTATTGGCAAGTCCACCATATATCTCTGAACCCGGATATACAAATCCTCTTGCCTTAGCAAGTGCTACTATCTTTTCCATTGTCTTTTCCATTTTTACAACATTTCCTTTCTGTATGTTAATAGTTATTTACTTTCAAATAAAATGTAATTCTGACTCATGTCCGATGTATTTGCTATATACTCGTCCGTATCTTCGATTTTTTCAAATGATACATACTTATTCACATATTTATACTTTCCATCTACTTTGACAGAAGTCCCCTTTGTCGTATATACCACCATCAAATCTTTTATATTATCTATGTCAGATTTATCAATCTTTGTTTTCTTCTTCCCCTTTACTGAATAAAGCTTATCAGACGGTTCATATCCTGCTGCAACCGCCTCTTCATATGTTCCTACAAACATTTTTATCACGCGCTCAGAATCGACATACTTTTTATTATAAAGTACATAATCATCTGCTGTTGCAAATGTAACTACCAGCTTAGCCCTGTTCTTTCTTACGAGAAGACTCTTGAATGCCATTCCATTATCAGATGAATACTTAGAATTAAATTCTTCTATCTCCTCTTTGGCTACCTGTTCAAGTTCTTTTTTGTCATAACGTTTTTCGTCAAATTCTTCTCTATATGTAACTTCGATTGAGCCATCTTTCTTCACATCTAACGAACCGCTTTTGTATTCGACAGCATACGTTGATGTTTTCTTTGAACACCCGGCTAACAGTAGTGCTCCAAATATCATTGCCATCAAAGTTAAATACCTTTTTTTATTCATTATTTTCCTCCATCTTAATGCTATAATCCATAACATTATACTCTAATGAATTTATAATTTCAAGGGATTTAAATGATTTGTCAACATATAGAACAAAATACCTTCTCATAATCATCTCTAATTCTTTGAGAACATCATCAGTAACTGCAAATGTATACAGCTTTTCAATCTTTGATGTAATGATATACTGCATCGTATATATCGTCGATGTATTCACTTCTATTGAATCTTTGTACAGGTGTCTGCATTCATTACACAACACACCACACTTACCTGCACTAAAAAATGTTCCTTTGCCTTCTGCACCACAATTAACGCATTCAAATACCTGTGGATATTCGCCGTTAATCACCATAGTTTTCAATTCATATATAATCCTTACTAACCTGTCAGGAATTTTTTCATTAATCAATGCCCTTAGTGATTGATACAGAAGTTTCAGATTCTGCCTTGTGTCCATATTTTCCCTGCAATAATAATCTGCCAGCTC
This sequence comes from Lachnospira sp. UBA2821, assembly GCA_002351535.1. Classification (GTDB taxonomy): domain Bacteria; phylum Bacillota; class Clostridia; order Lachnospirales; family Lachnospiraceae; genus UBA2821. The sequence goes on along the minus strand of DEGR01000065.1, from coordinate 43,360 downwards.
CAAAAAATAAAAGCCGTAATATGTGGCTTCAATATCTGACGATATGTCCTCAAAATAATTCTCAATAACCATGTCAGTTATTGTATAAGAATTTCTGCCGGCATACAGTTCAAACATTCCAAACGAAAAAGGTCTGCACCCGGCCGCCAGATGACTCTTTGCTCTCCTTGCACCTCTTGCAAATGCAGACACTTTTCCTCTCTCTTTTGTCAGTATTACTACTCTCGTGTCATATTCTCCCACCGGCATTGAAGATATAACCATACCTGTTGTCTTAATCTTATCATATGCCATTACAAATATACCTTTCCGATGTAAACTTATTCATCCTTCTGAGTATATCCAAAGTTCTTAAGGTAAAAGTCACTGTCTCTCCACTCTTTTTTAACTTTTACCCATACCTGAAGATTAACTTTTCTTTCCACAAGTTCTTCTATCTCATATCGTGCCGCACTTGCAATCTTCTTTAACATTGCACCATGTTTTCCTATTATAATTCCTTTATGTGAATCTCTTTCACACACGATTGTTGCATCAATATCCACTATTCTTCCATCTTTTCTGTAATGCATTTTATCGACGGCAACTGCAATACCATGTGGAATCTCATCATTCAGACACTTAAGTGCCTTCTCACGTATAAGTTCTGATACTATCTGCTTTACAGGCTGGTCGGTCACTGTGTCTTCATCATAATACATCGGTCCGTATGGAAGATATTTGAATATCATATCAACAACTGTATCCGTATTATCACCCTTTAAGGCAGACGCAGGTATTATTTCATCAAAATCATATATTTTTCTATAATTATCTATAAATCTTAACAGTTCAGTCTTATCACTTAATGAATCTATTTTATTAATTACGAGTAATACGGGAACATTTATATTTTTTAACTGTTTTGCAATATGCTGTTCCCCCGCCCCTATATAATCTGTCGGTTCAACAAGCCATACTATTGCATCAACCTCTTTTAATGTTTTCTCAGCTACCCCTACCATATAGTTACCTAGTTTATTCTTTGCCTTGTGAATTCCCGGCGTGTCAAGAAATACAATCTGCCCTCTATCGCTTGTATATACAGTCTGTATCTTATTTCTTGTTGTCTGTGGCTTATTAGAAGTAATTGCTATCTTTTGTCCTATAATCTGATTCATAAGTGTAGACTTTCCTACATTTGGTCTTCCTATGAGTGCGACAAAACCGGATTTATAATTATTGCTATTTTCTTCTGTCATTCATACATTCCTTTCATATATTTAATTAAAAAGTTCTACTGTATTTTTAAACATTTCTTTATTCTGTTCTATCTTTTCTTCATTGCCAAGAACACATATATTATTCTGTTCCATTACATTTTTAACAACAGGTCCGAATGTGCGTATTTTATCTGCGGTCGTTGTTAATACCTCTTCTCTTTCTTTCTTTAATTCTTCTATATTTACTCCACTTAAATATGCAACCATTGAACGTGTTCCGTCTGCCATAGGTGTAAGAGGTGTGTCCATGGAACTGATTGTACCTATAATATATTTATTCATATCTCTGTCATCTGCTTCAAATGTTTCAAGATACTCTGGTACATTTTCAAATATATCATTGGTTTCCTTTACATTAGGGTCTCTATATGACGTAAAATAGCAGTCACCGTTCTTACCAAATCCTGCACTGCATCCATATGCACCACCCTTAACACGGACATTATTCCACAGATATTCATAATTCATAATTGTTCTGATTACACGCATAGTTCCATCATATGTGACACCTGATTTTCTATAATCACCTGCTCTTGTAACATACTGAATCTGGGCTGAAGTTTTAAATGCTTCATTAAGGCATTTAACTTCCGGTTTATCCCCTGATAAATCTCTGTCTTTAATTTTAAGTGTACTTACAAATGATTCAAGCGGTTCTTTAATATCTTCCATAGCCTCTTTATCGCATGTATAACTTATTATAACATTATCTTTTCTAAAGCAATATGATGCGACTTCTTTGAGGTTCTTTATAATATCGGATTTTCTATTATCAAAATCTCTGTTACACTCTTCAATGAATTTATAGAACTCAATTCCTCTTATATATTCTGACACAAGTGAAGACTCTGAATAATATGACATATTTCTCAATAATGCTGCTGAATCGCCACCATGCATAAGTCCCATCTGAAGCTTACTTTTAAGCTCTGATATAATCTCGTATAATCTCTTCTCATCATCAAACAGAGTTTCATTGATTATCTCTTCAAAAATCTGAAGTGCAACGGGTGCCTTGTCAACAAATACTTTGGCACTTACATTTGCATATATTATATAATCATCATTATTTCCTGACATAGGCTGAACTGATACCCCTACATTTACAGAACCGGTATTAATATTAATAACATTACTAAGTTCCGTATATGTGTGTTCGGTTGTATCCATATATCCCATAACCGCTTTCATAAGTCCAAGATAAGGCAGATACTTCTTATCAATATCTGTAATGTCAAATATAGCACTTATATATCCTATTCCATTTGTAAACAAATCATGATAAACAACTTTTGTTCCTTTCACATCTATTTCGGTATTATGGAATTCCTTTACTTCCTTAGAAATATCTGCCACTTTGAGTAATGGTATTTTTTCAAGGTCCTCTTTAGGTGAAGGAGTATCCTTATATTCCTTAAGTCTCCTTGTAAATGCCACCATCTCATCTATCTCTTCAGCCGATTTTGTATTTTTATATTCTGCAAGTTCTTTCTTTACCTCTTCATCATGTTCTGTTGTCATGGATTTCTTAGGTACGGCAACCAATACCGAAGCATGTTTATTATCAATAAGATATTCTTTTACAAGCTGTTCAAAATATGAAGTATCCAATTTATTTCTCAATTCTTCAAATACTTCGTTTTCAGATAAATGTTCAAACGGATTGTCCTCCTCATATATCCAGTTATCCAGTACCTGGAAACTAAACATAAGTCCCTTCGGATATAGTCCAAAATCAGCCTCTCTATACTGGAATTCAAAGGTATTAAGTGCAGCTAAAAGTGATTCTCTGTTAATTCCTTTTTCAACCTGTTCTTTTAATGTGTCCGTTATAGTAGATACAAACTCATCCTTTTGGTCTTTTTCAGCATTTTTGGCAGTTATTGTAAAATATGGCTGTAAAATCCAATTGTTATATTTGCCATCTATATCTTTACCTATTCCTTTATCAAGAAGTGCCTGTTTAACAGGCGCTCCCGGCATGCTCACAAGTGCATACTCCAACACCTGAAAAGCAACATATAACTTCTTATCAGTGATTTTTCCAACTACTGTATTATAAGACAAATATGTGTTTTCATCCTCCGGTTCATTTGCTGCAACAGGATAATTAATCTCTATATCTTTTACTTTATCAAAAGCCTTCTGCTCCTTTATATCAGAATCTATTTCAATTCTGTCAAATTCACTTAAATATTCCTTATCTATATATTCAAGCTTTTCTGCCATATCCATATCACCATACAAATATATATAGCTGTTTGAGGGATGATAATATTTTCTATGAAAATCAAGAAATTCTTCATAGGACAACTGTGGTATAACATCCGGGTCTCCACCTGACTCATAGGCATATCCTGTATCCGGATATAAAGAATTCATTGAATATCTCTCTATCATATCATCTACAGATGAAAATGCTCCCTTCATCTCATTATAAACTACACCATTATATGTCAGTTCATCATCTCTGTCACTCAGCTCATACGTCCAGCCTTCCTGTCTGAATATCTCCTCCCTCTCATAAATTTTTGGATAAAATACAGCATCAAGATATACATCCATCAGATTCTGAAAATCTTTATCATTTTCACTGGCGATTGGAAATATTGTCTTATCCGGAAATGTCATTGCATTTAAAAATGTATTAAGAGAACCTTTTGCAAGTTCAATAAAAGGGTCTTTTACCGGATACTTTCTAGAACCACATAATACACTATGTTCCATAATATGTGGGACACCGGTGCTGTTCGTTACCGGTGTTCTAAAACCAATAAGAAATGTTTTATTCTTATCACTGTTTAATATAGTAACTACATTTGCTCCCGTCTTTTTATGCCTTAATAAAACTCCATATGAATTAATGTCACCAAGTTCTACACTCTTTATAACAGTGTACTCATTTAATTCCTCCAATCCTTTAATTCTGTCTTTTATTCTTCCTTCCATTCTTACCCTCCATTTATATTTATTCCGAATGTACTCCCTTAATCATTCTGAGAATACATCTTAAAGATAATAGCAGTCTTGAATTATCTCAAAACTGCTATTTTAGTCAATACTTCTTTTGTATAAAGTGTCTTTTATTTGAAATATTCAACACCTGATTCAAATATCTTCATATCCTGTTCGCCAACAATATTAGTTGCAACGCTTATTCCTTTACGCTCTACATGAGCCATCTTTCCTAAACATCTGCCATCAGGACTTGTTATACCTTCGATAGCTGCATAAGAACCATTAACGTTCCACTCTTCATCCATAGTTGGTCTTCCTTTTTCATCTACATACTGAGTAGCAACCTGTCCATTCTTGAACAATTCCTTAATCCACTCATCATTTGCAACGAATCTTCCTTCACCATGAGAAGCCGCATTTACATATGTCTTACCTAACTCTGCCTTCATAAGCCATGGTGACTTATTAGTAACAACCTGAGTATATACCATCTTAGATACATGACGGTTAATTGTATTATATGTTAATGTAGGTGAATTCTCTCCCTGTCCCGTAATCTGGCCATTTGGAACGAGACCAAGCTTGATAAGTGCCTGGAAACCGTTACATATTCCAAGTGCAAGCCCATCTCTTTCATTGAGTAACTTCTCAACTGCTTCTTTAAGCTTTTCATTTCTAAATGCTGTTGCAAAGAACTTAGCTGAACCGTCAGGCTCATCACCTGCACTGAATCCACCCGGGAACATAATAATCTGTGACTGTGCAATGCTTTCCTCAAATACTTTTACAGAATCTCTTATATCCTCAGGATTCATATTTCTGAATACCTTTGTGATTACATTTGCTCCTGCATTTTCAAATGCTTTTGCTGAATCATATTCACAGTTTGTTCCAGGAAATACCGGAATAAATACTGTAGGCTTTGCTACTTTGTTTTTGCATACATATACCTCACCGGCTCTGTACAATGGTGTATCAAGCACTTCTTTATCCTCTGATGAACGTGTTGGGAATACTTTTTCCAATGTCTCTGTCCATGTATTAATTGCATCCTCTATACTTATTGTCACATCTGCATATTTTAATTCTGCTTCTTCTGTAACTTTACCTATGATTCTTCCAATTGCATTTACATCATTTTCTTTTCCTGACGCAATCTCAGCAACTATATTACCAATACCTTTTGCAAAAAGTTCATCTGCTGAAATCCTGTCTATATCAAGATTTACACCGAGTTTATTACCAAATGCCATCTTGCTTACCGCAATTGCGATTCCATTAGCATCTATGACATATGCTGATTTGATTACACCTGCTCCGATAAGATTATGGATTTCATCATATAACTTCATAATCTGCTCGTAGTCAGGAAGGTCATATTCATCTTTAGCAATCTCAAACAATGCTATACTGTTACCTGCTTCTTTAAATTCAGGTGAGATTACATCCTTTTCTTTTGCAACATCTACGGCAAATGAAACAAGTGTTGGAGGAACGTCAATATCATTAAATGTTCCTGACATACTGTCTTTTCCACCTATTGATGGAAGCCCAAATCCAAGCTGTGCATCATATGCACCAAGTAATGAAGCAAATGGCTGACTCCAACGCTCAGGGTCTGTTGTCATTCTTCTAAAATATTCCTGGAATGTGAATCTTATCTTCTTATAGTCACCACCTGCTGCAACAATCTTTGCTACTGACTCTATAACAGCATATACAGAACCATGATATGGACTCCATGAAGAAAGATATGGGTCAAATCCGTAACTCATCATTGTAACCGTATCGCATTTTCCTTTAAGAACAGGAAGCTTTGCAACCATTGACTGTGTCTCTGTAAGCTGATATCTTCCACCATATGGCATGAATACTGTTCCGGCTCCGATTGAAGAATCAAATCTCTCAACAAGTCCCTTCTGCGAACATGCATTGAGGTCTGCAAGTTTCTCAAGCCACTTTGCTTTAACATCAGTTACTTTTTCATTTGCAAAGAACTTATTATTCTCTTCCGGCATATCAACGATAACATCTGTCTCCTGATGTGCACCGTTAGTATCAAGGAAAGCTCTTGAAATATTAACTATATCTTTCCCTCTCCAATTAAGGACGAGTCTTGCTTCTTCCGTAACTACTGCAACTTCAACTGCCTCAAGATTTTCCTCTGCCGCATATCCCATGAATTCATCAACATCCTTAGGATCAATAACAACAGCCATTCTCTCCTGTGATTCAGAAATAGCAATCTCTGTTCCATCAAGACCAGCATACTTCTTAGGTACTTTATCAAGATTTACTTTAAGTCCGTCCGCAAGCTCACCAATTGCTACCGATACACCGCCTGCACCAAAGTCATTACACTTTTTAATAAGGTGGCTTACTTCAGGTCTTCTGAATAATCTCTGTAATTTTCTCTCTGTAGGAGCATTTCCCTTCTGAACCTCTGCTCCACATGTTTCTATAGACTTCTCGGTATGAACTTTTGATGAGCCTGTTGCTCCACCGCAGCCATCACGTCCTGTACGTCCGCCTAAAAGTATGATTATATCTCCCGGGTCAGAATTCTCACGAATAACTGCTGAACGTGGTGCTGCTGCTATAACTGCACCTATCTCCATTCTCTTGGCAACATAATCCGGATGATATATTTCTTTTACAAGACCTGTTGCAAGTCCAATCTGATTACCATATGAACTGTATCCATTAGCTGCGCCACGCACAAGCTTCTTCTGTGGAAGTTTGCCCTGCATAGTATCTTTCATTGATTTTGTTGGGTCTGCTGCACCTGTTACACGCATTGCCTGATATACATAAGTACGTCCTGATAAAGGATCTCTTATAGCTCCACCAAGACATGTCGCAGCTCCACCAAATGGTTCAATCTCTGTAGGATGGTTATGTGTCTCATTCTTGAAATTAACAAGCCACTCTTCTGTAATAACACCTTTTCCGTCTTCTTTGTCTATCTCGACCGGCACAACAATACTACATGCATTAATTTCATCTGATTTTTCCTGATCATCAAGTTTTCCTTCTGATTTGAGTTTTCTCATTGCAAGAAGTGCAAGGTCCATAAGACATACAAACTTATCATTTCTGTCCTTGAATATAACCTTTCTGTCCTCAACATATCTCTCATATGTTTTAAGAATAGGAGTCTTATAATATCCATCCTGAAATGTAATGTTCTTAAGTTCTGTATTGAAAGTCGTATGACGGCAATGATCAGACCAGTAAGTATCTAGTACCCTTATCTCAGTCATTGACGGATCACGGTTTTCTTCACCTTTAAAATAGTTCTGGATATGTTTAAAATCATTAAATGTCATTGCAAGATTCAAAGAGTCATATAATTCCTTAAGCCTGTCTTCTGCAAAATCTTTAAAACCATCAAATATAATAACATCTGCCGGCTCTTCAAATTCAGTAACAAGAGTCTGTGGTTTTTCAAGACCTGTCTCTCTTGAATCCACCGGGTTGATACTAAAGTTTTTGATGCTGTCAAATTCCTCATCTGATATTTCACCTTCTATTACATAGGTAATAGCTGTCTTAATCACCGGCTGTTCATTCTCATTCAAAAACTTTATACACTGTTCAGCCGAATCTGCTCTCTGGTCAAACTGTCCGGGAAGATATTCAACACTGAACACTCTGTCCTTCTTAGCATTATATGGGAATGACTCCTCATATACATCATCTACAGGTGGCTCAGAAAATACACTTTTAAGTGCCGCTTTGTATGTATCATCTGAAATATTTTCCACATCATATCTTACAAGCTGTCTAAGTGATGTCACAGACTTAATTCCAAGATAACTTGAAATCTCATGTTTCATCTCTTTTGCTTTAACGGCATAAGGGGCTTTCTTTTCCACATAAACTCTTCTTACTTCACTCATTACGCATCCTCCATAGTGTTTTATGTACCTTTAGAATTCCATACTAATTCATAGATTCCAAAAATTCATTTTTATAATCTAGAACATATTATAGCATAATAACTTAATTTTTCCACAATAAATTCAAACGTATTTCCAAAACCTTTTAATTTCATCACTAATCTGGCTTATTTCAAAACATTTTATATCATTCCATTCTCTTGGATACAACATTCTATATTCATATTGCATAAAGCGTTCATCAAGTAGTGCTATAATTCCATAATCCTCATCGGTTCTTATTACTCTCCCTGCTGCCTGTAGAACTTTATTCATTCCCGGATATCTATATGCATAGTTAAAACCATTTTTCCCATTTTCTTTATAATATTTATCAAGAATAATACGTTCTGTACATATCTGTGGCAATCCTGTTCCCACTATAATACTTCCTATAAGTCTCTCATGTTTCAGGTCAATTCCTTCCGAAAAAACACCGCCCTGAACACACATTCCTATAAGTGTTATTTCATTGTTTTCCTTAAATTCATCGAGAAATTTTTCTCTGTCTTTTTCATCCATTCCGGGATTCTGATATATATATCTTACATTGTCCATGGCAGAAAAATCTTCCAGAATAACACCTATATCATTCATCATTCTATAAGACGGAAAAAATGCAAGATAATTTCCTTTGCAACATGCAGTTATTCTTCTTATATATTCAGCTATTTTCTGATACTCTGTAATATTTCTTCTTTTGTAAATGCTGCTTACATCTCTTGCCGTAAACACAATTCGGTTTTTCTGTTCAAAAGGCGAATCTATATATACCGCATAATCTTCAATATTACCACTTATAAGTTCCTTATAATAGTTAACCGGCAGTAATGTTGCTGAGAAAAACACTGTGCTTAAACACTGATTCATACACGCACTTACATTTCCCGATGGATTTACACAGAACAATTTAACTATAAATTCTTTGCTTTCGCAATATTCTGCATAAATGACATATTTGTCATCTACCAGTTCATATATGTCAAGAAAACTTAAACATTCAAAATAAAAGTCAAGAGTCTCTTCTCTTCCTTCGAACTTCTTATGCTTATCAAGATATCTTTTCATTATTCCCTGTAGTCTCATCAACTGCGTTATAAAAGAATCTATCGATTCCAATATACAATAGCTTCCCGGACCGTCACACATCTTTCTCAATTCAAGAAATTCCCTGTTACATCTGTCCAACGCTTTAGTTATCCCCTCACTAATATTTTTAAATGTTTTTTTTATCTCAAGAAAATCTTCTTTTTTAAGTAAAGCACTATACATCTCTCTTGTACGGTCAATCATATTATGTGCTTCATCAGCCAGAACTATATATTCTCCTTTAACCCCATCCGCAAAATATCTCTTTAATCTTACTTTAGGGTCATATATATAATTGTAATCACATATTATTCCATCCGTAAAATCTGTACAATCAAGATTCATCTCAAACGGACATACATTATTCTTTTCCGCATAATAAAGTATCTTATCCCTATTTATCTCTGACTCATTGGTTAGTATGTCATATAAAGCTTCATTTATTCTGTCAAAATGCCCTTTAGCCCTTGGACATGCATCAGGATTGCAATCCGGTTTATCGAGTATACATATCTTATCTTTTGCAGTTATGGTAACACTTTTAAAATACAACCCATGTGCTCTTAATAATCTGAATGTTTCTTCTGCAACAGTTCTTGTAATTGTCTTTGCAGTCACGTAAAATATCTTTTGTCCACATCCCTGTCCCATTGCCATAATAGCCGGAAATATAGTAGATATCGTTTTCCCTACACCTGTTGGTGCCTGAATAAACAGATTTTTTCTCTGCATTATAGTCCTGTAAGCTGATACCACAATATCCCTTTGTCCTTTTCTATATTCAAAAGGAAACTCAAGGTTTTTAATGGATTCCTGTCTCAATCTTAAATTATCAAATGTATAATCTATCCATCTTCTGTACTTTTGTATAACATCCAGAAACCACTCTTCTATCTCTTCAAATTCATAATTGTACTTAAAATATCTTATCTGGCTGTCATCATCAAGATTACAGTATGTCATCTGAACCGATATATGCGTCAGCCCCATCTGTTCAGCATATATATATGCATAGCACATTGCCTGAGCCTTATGTACCATTACAGGTTCTTCCATAACCGAAACATTGCTGTATGTTCCTTTTATCTCATCTATCACTACGCCCGCGTCTGAAGTTATTATTCCATCTGCTCTTCCTTCAACAATAATATCATAGTCATCATATGAAAATATCTGTCTTAACGGTACTTCAGGCACATATTCGTCTCCCATACTTCTCTGTATCTTTTTATGCAGTCTGCTCCCTGCCTGCATGGCCTCTTTATCACTTATTCCTGTATTGCGGTTATCTATATCACCACTTCTTAATACAAATTCCACTAGATTTCTTACAGATACACTGACCAGATTTTGTTGAAATCTTATCATACTAATCTCCATTCCGCAGACGCTATGCGTCGGAGGAACCGTGGGCAAAATCTCTGGTTTTGCCCTGCGATAAAAAACTAATTGTGACGCCTGCGGCACAATTAGCTGTGTGAAAAATCAGCATATTAATGTGATTTTTCACACTAATCTCCATTTCCAAGCAATTAATTATTCAAGACGAATTTATTTAAACTCACCACTTGCAGAAATGGAAGTTTTACCCCCTGACTTAGATAAATTCTGTCATATACTTTCTATACCGCAGCGGAAGATTATTCCTCTGTAGCTCATTATTATTTCTTTCCTTAATGGCAATAGTATCAAAAAATACCCTCCATAAATCTTCGTACGTTTTTTCCCTATCAGACATAATACCATAATTACCATTATCAGTCACTATATTATTATATATAACAAAATCACATTCTTTCTTATGAAGCAGCACCTTTTTTCTACCAATATCTTCGATAAGAAAATTCTCATTGGCGAGTCTGTCCTTAAAATGTTCTCCCAAAAGTTCCAATATATCATTCTTAGGCTGTATCTTTGCCTTAAGAGTGTTATTATTCATCTCCGTAAATCTTATAAATCCCCTGAAATGGTCATATTCAAACCATACTCTTTTACATATCTTAGTAACGCTCATAACTTCCGGTATTGCCATGCATTCCAAAATTCTGTCCCCCATATCATACGCATACTGTATATATCTGAATAATATATCTGCCTTATCATCTTCCTCAGACACTGTGGTCATATATATATTATAAAACACTTTTCCGTTAAACTTTTTCTTAACCGATTCCGACACTTTTACTGCCTTTTCAATGCTCGTATTAAGATTAATATACTCATAAAAAAGATTATAATTATCAGGTCTGCTGCATTGAAGCCTTACATTCTCTCTTCCGTATCTGTTCCTATATATCCACCCATCATATACACCGGACATTATTCCTTCAAAAGAATTCTCACATAATAATACTTTTGTCTGTTCCATGAAACTACTCCTTCTGTTAATTCATTCAAAATTAAAATTTTCACTTTAAGAGCCTGTCTGCAGTACCTGTTCGTCATCAAATAAAGATAACTGCCTGTAACTAATATTATTTTCTTCAACAAATGTTCTCCTGGGATTATTATTACCTAAAAGCTGTCTTGTTATATAATCTTCGTTCATCTTCATGTTATAATACATCATCTTTCCGTTGCATGTTATAAAATATACTGCTCTCTTTAATACCACTCCCATCTTTCTTATATCATCAAACCCCAGTACATTGTGTTTCCTTGCCGAAACGATTCTTTTGGCAGAAACAGGCCCTATCCCCGGTATTCTTAACAATGAATAATAATCAGCCTTATTAATCTCAATCGGATATCTCTCAAGATGCTTTAATGCCCAGTCACACTTCGGGTCCAGAAACACATTGAAATTCGGGTTATCCTCTGACAAAATCTCCTTCGCCTTAAAACCATAAAATCTCATCATAAAATCCGCCTGATACAATCTGTGTTCTCTTAACATAGGTGGTGTTGTATCTAATGAAGGCAGACTGCTGTCTTCATTAACAGGCACATACGCAGAATAAAATACTCTCTTCATCTGAAAATTCTTATATAATGCCTCGGACACACTAACTAGTTGGTAATCACTCTCGTTAGTAGCCCCTATTATCATCTGCGTGCTCTGTCCTGCAGGAACAAATTCCTGTGCATTATTATAGTTCTTTATATCATATCTATTCTGATTAATCCCTGTCTGTATCTGCTTCATCGGTGTCACAATATTCTTTCTGTTCTTATTCGGGGCTAAAAGTTTAAGTCCTTCTGCCGTGGGAAGTTCCAGATTTACACTCATTCTATCTGCCATAAATCCCGTCATCTGAATAAGTTCTTCACTTGCTCCCGGTATTCCTTTAACATGAATATAGCCGTTAAACTTATATATATTGCGAAGTAAAAATATTGTTCTATACAAAAGTTCCATAGTCCTGTCCGGATTATCAATTATTCCTGAACTTAAAAACAATCCCTCAATATAATTCCTTCTGTAGAACTCCATCGTAAGTCTGCATATTTCTTCCGGCTCAAACTGTGCCCTCTCTATATCATTACTTTTTCTGTTCTGACAATATTTGCAGTCGTATACACAATTATTGGTCATAAGTATCTTAAGTAATGATACACATCTTCCGTCCGCAGAAAATGTATGACATATTCCGCAGGAAACCGTATTCCCGATTCCTCCTGTATGGTTATTAACTTTTCCTTTCCTTGAACTTCCGCTTGATGTACATGCAACATCATACTTAGCTGCATCAGCAAGAATTCTCAATTTGTCCATAATCTCCATAATTATATTCACCACTCTTTTCGAACATTTGTTTGTTTTGTAATTATATCATTTTGACAGTGGGTTGTCAAACATTTGTTCGGATGAAAAATAACCGGATGAAAGATATTAAAATTTTCTTCCATCCGGTTGCATTCCCGTTTTATATAATTTTATCCAAGCCATTTTATATTTGGAAAATATTCAAATTCAACTTTTCCAATAATAGCATCTCTCTTTACATATGTATTCTTCCATTTACGTGCATCATTTGAGTTATTTCTATTATCCCCAAGCATAAAGTAGCAGTCTTCCGGCACTTCGTAATCATAAGGACCATTGCTATCATACCATTCCTCTTTAAGATAATCTTCTTTAAGTGTAAACTCTTTGCCATTTGCAGGTGTAATCGTTATCTTTGAATCTTCGATATGAATCTTATCTCCCGGAAGTCCTATAAGTCTCTTTACATAGTTCTCTTCCGGACTGTCAGGTGCCTTAAATATAATAATATCAAGTCTCTCCGGGTCTCCGAACTTATATGCTAATCTGTTACCCATAATTCTGGCACCGGTTGGAATAGTATCATTCATCGAACCGGTTGGAACTTTTGCATTAACAATCAGAAAATGTGTAAGAACAAATGCTACAACAAATGCAAGAACCACGATTTTCACAAAATCAAATATCTCATGAATAACCATACTTTTCGTATCCTGTACCTTTTCCTCTTCATTCTCCTCAACACTTTCAGTTAACTCACTATCCTTAATCTCTTCATTATTACTCATACTAATCTCCATTCCGCAGATGCTTTTATAATTTTTCATAACCGTTCAGAGCCACCACCAAAAACACTTTGCCTTTTGACCGGCTCTGAGCTATTACAATTTTTCAATTATTTCAATTGCTTCTTTTACATATGGGTTAGATATTGTATCAAACTGACCCTCATCCGCTTTCTCTGCCATTTCTGAAATAATAGGTATTTTACCAAGAACATTTACAGACAATTCTTTAGCAGTTTCATCTATTCCACTCTTACCAAACACATTTATCTTCTTACCACAATCAGGGCATTCAAGATAGCTGTAATTCTCTACAAGTCCAAGTACAGGGACTTTCATCTGTTCAGCCATGTTAAATGCTTTCTTTACTATCATCTTAACAAGATCCTGTGGTGCAGTAACTATTACTATTCCATCAACAGGAATTGACTGAAATACCGTAAGAGGTACATCACCTGTTCCCGGAGGCATATCGATAAGAAGATAATCCAGTTCTCCCCATACAACATCTGTCCAGAACTGTTTTACCGCACCTGCAATAACAGGACCTCTCCATAATACCGGTGTGTCATCACTGTCAAGAAGCACATTTACCGACATTACTTTAATACCATTTTTTGTCTCTATTGGAATTATTCCCTGTTCATTTCCCACTGCCCTTTTATTAAGTCCGAACATCTTAGGAATTGAAGGACCGGTAATATCAGCATCAAGTATTCCTACCTTATACCCTTTGGCTGCTAACTCAGTAGCTAAAGAAGACGTTACGAATGATTTTCCGACTCCACCTTTTCCACTCACTACTGCTATAACCTTTTTTATGCTGCTTGCTCCATTCAAATCTTCAAATACAGGTTTATTTGCCTTGCTTGGACAATTAGCACAACTCTCCTCTGTACATGATGAATTACTACATTGTTTCTGCTCCATTATTCTATTCTCCTATCTTTTATTTTACTGTATATACTTTATCTGACTCAACATTTGCTCCCGGCTCCATTGCTCCATTCGACTGATTATCGCCATCTGTAAATATTACAAGTGGCGCTGTCCATTCTTCAGTAAATGTATAGCTGTATTTACCATTTCCTTCATCTTTCATCTCTGCTCCGGGCCACTCAGCATTATACTTAACGACAGATGATGAAGTTTCATCATATACATAAGCGTATACTTCATCTTTCCATCCTGAAGGTTTTTCAAAATATATCTTTGTGCCTTTTGCAACTCCGTCTTTTTTTGAGAATACATAAGTCATACATGTTCTGTTGCCATCTTCACTTATTCCTCTGAGTGTAAGACTAAGTGTATCTCCACCGGACATATTATCTCCAATAATAATATTTCCACCATCTTTATAACTTGTTTCTTTACCTCCATCTATTGAATATGTTGCCTCTTTTACATTAGATGCCTTAAGTACAACAGACACTGAGTCTTCTGTTATTTTCATTTCGGTTTTGTCAGCCACTTTAACTTCTGGAATAATTCCAAGTTCTTTGAATCCTTCATTATATAGAATAACGGCAGATTTTCCTTTTATATCACAACTAATCTCGCCATCTTTAACCGTATATTCTGTCTCACCATCAACTCTGTCGGTATATGTACCATCTGCTAATGATGTGAAGAACGTGATTTTGGCATCTTTGTCTCCTGCATTAACTATTGTAATACCTTTAGAACCTCTCTCCACGCATACTACCTGTTTGTCTGTATCAGGATTGAAAATGTTTTCTTCTTCGCCACTCATGGCATTTCTGAAATGATTGGCAGCAGATACAACTTTATTCTTATAAATATAATCTCCTGCACATCCTATTCTATTCATTGTTCCCCACATATTTTCAACAGTATTTCCATATGGTCTTGAGAAAAATAAAGGTGTTCCTTTTGCTCTTGCCGCTATGATTGCCCAAGTAAGGCTTATATCCTCATTTGAAATATTATATGTATGGTCATCACCACAATAATTATCATGAGACTCAGCCCATGTCACAACCGAATCTTTACCGCCATCAATGCATAAGTCTTTAACTTCATCTGCATCTACAGAGCCATTCTCCACTGCCAGTCTCATTGTCATTCCATAATTACTGGCCGTCGTAGCTCCAATCTTATCAATATAATCTTCTATTCTGTCATTGTCACCCTGAAGAACCTCACCATAATTAAATATTTTATCAGCATTATCAGTGGATGTAAGTATATTATCCCAGAAGTTATTCTCATCTCCGTCTTTATCTTTAGGATCATCTTTAAGACCTATATGTTTTGCTGTATCGTATCTGAATCCATCAGCACCATCTTTTATGCACTGATTAAGATATGACAGGAAATACTTCTGAAATTTTTCATTCTCTGTATCTACATCAGGAAGTCCGCCAACTCCCTGTAATGTACATTGCTTTCTGTCTCCATAATCCTCAATATCTTTCATTCCATCCGAATGATACATTTTATCTTTACCACCGACTGCCTCAATAAATTTATCAGACACCGCGTCTAAAGTAGTCGTTGTATGATTAGGAACTACGTCAACTATTACCTTTATTCCATAACTTTCAGCAACTGAGCACATCTTCTTGAATTCTTCTTCTGTTCCTAACTGATAGTTACCTATAGTCCAGTCCGTAGGCTGATAAACATAACTCCATTTTCCCTCTCCGAATAATTCCATTCCGGCATTGCCACCATCATAACACGCATTTATCGGTGATGTCTGTATTGCAGAATATCCTGCCGCAGCAATGTCCTCCATAGACTCACTTATAGTATTAAATGACCAGCAGAAGCACTGGAGTATAGTTCCATCTTTTATATCTGCAGTAAGCCCATAATCTTTATCCGAATTGTTAACTGCTTCTGTACCTATATCTGTTGTATTTCCACCTGATACCGAAGTATCATTATTCTTTGAACCTGAACATGCTGCAAATGACATAACTGCCATCACTGCTGCAAGGCTCACACATAATAATTTTTTTCTTATCATAATGCCTCCACATATGCTCATTAACATTTAATGTATATCGTATAACCAACAATGCGATTATACTAAATCACATTGCCAAATACAATATACTACTCCATATTTTCTTTGGCAACTGACAGCATAAGCTTTATTCTGTTAAGCTGATTAACTTCACTTGCACCCGGGTCATAATCTACTGCAACTATATTTGCTCCATCATAAGCCTTTCTTAACTGTTTTATTACACCTTTACCAACTACATGATTAGGCAGACATGCAAATGGCTGTGTACACACAATATTCTTCACATCATCCTTTATAAGCTCTACCATTTCACCTGTTAAAAACCATCCTTCTCCATTCTGATTTCCTATAGACACAAATGGTTCCGCATATGAAGCAATCTGTTCTATCGTTGGCATTGCCTCGAATCTTTTACTTTCCGAAAGTGCCTTTCTAAGCGGTTTTCTGTAATGCTCTATTACAGCATCCGCCATATTGAATCCCATTGCCCTCATTTTTCCTTTTCCAAGGTATTTTGCCTCATAATTGGTGCTCCAGAAACAATATAAAAAGAAATCTATAAGATCCGGACAAACTGCTTCGGCTCCTTCCTGCTCAAGCAGCCCTACAAGGTCATTGTTGGCAAGCGGAAGAAACTTGACAAGTATCTCACCCACAATTCCAACTTTAGGCTTCCTGATATCAAGTAAAGGTAAATTATCAAAATCATTTACTATATTTTTAATATTCTGCTTATATATTTTCTTATTTCCCTTAACGAGGTCTTTCTTACATTTTTCAGCCCATTTTCTATGGAGTTCATCCGCCGAGCCTTTTTTAGCTTCATAAGGCCTTGTCTTATATAATACTCTCATGAATAAATCACCATATACCAGTGCCTGCATCGCCTTATTTATCATTCCGTAACTAAATGAAAATCCCGGATTAGTTTCAACGCCCGGACTTAACGATATAACCGGAATCTGCGGCATACCAGCATTTTCAAGTGCTCTTCTGATAAATCCAATATAATTAGTCGCTCTGCACCCTCCTCCGGTCTGCGTTATAATAAGTGCTGTTTTATTCAAGTCATATTTACCTGAAAGCAAAGCCTCCATAAGCTGTCCTACAACCAGCAATGATGGGTAACATGCATCATTATTAACATATTTAAGTCCATAATCTATGCACTTCTTTGTACTTGGAAGAAGCTCCAATCTGTATCCGCATGAAGATAAGGCAGGCATAAGAAGTTCAAAATGTATAGGCGACATTTCCGGGGAAAGAATTGTATACTCTTTTCTCATTTCTTTCGTAAATATAACTCTATGATGGGCAGCATCTTTTTTAACTTCTTTAACATGTTTTCTCTGCCTATCTTTAACGGCTGATATTAATGAACGGATTCTTATTCTTGCCGCACCAAGATTGTTAACCTCATCTATTTTAAGCACTGTATATATTTTTCCTGATTTTGTAAGTATATCTCTCACCTGGTCAGTAGTAACGGCATCAAGTCCACAACCAAATGAATTAAGCTGTATAAGCTGCAGCCTCTCATTCTCTCTCACATATGAAGCTGCACAATAAAGCCTTGAATGATACATCCACTGGTCTGATACAATTGTCGGTCTGTCCGGCAATGCCAGGTGTGACACACTATCTTCAGTAAGAACTGCGATACCATATGAATTAATAAGTTCCGGAATTCCATGATTTATCTCCGGGTCAAGGTGATATGGACGTCCGGCAAGAACAATTCCCATTACATTATTTTCTTCCATATAACGGATAACTTCTTCACCCTTATTCTCAATATCCTTTCTTGATTTTTCCTGTTCAAGCCACGCATCATGAACCGCTGCCCTCACTTCATCTTCAGGAATATTATTCATCTCTCCAAAATATTCAACGAGTCGCTTCGCCAATATTTTCTCATTTTCAAAAGACATGAACGGATTCTGAAATACAATATTTAATTCTTCTATTTCTTCAATATTATTCTTAATATTCTCTCCATACGACGCAACAATAGGACAGTTATAATGATTTCCTGCATCTTTAACTTCTGTTCTCTCATATACAACACATGGCATAAAAATGTATTTAATTCCCTGTTTTATGAGCCACGTTACATGTCCATGTGCCAGTTTCGCCGGATAGCACTCAGATTCACTTGGAATTGATTCTATACCAAGTTCATATATTCTTCTGTCAGAACGTGGTGAAAGTACGACCTCATATCCAAGCTTTGTAAAGAAAGTGTGCCAGAACGGATAATTCTCATACATATTAAGTACTCGTGGGATTCCAACCCTGCCTCTGAATGTCTCCTTATCATTCAATGACTTATAATCAAACAGCCTCTTTAATTTATATTCAAAAAGATTGGGAACTTTATTCTCTTTTTTCTGTTTTCCGAGTCCCCTCTCACATCTGTTTCCTGATATAAAACTTCTTCCTCCCTGAAATTTATTAATTGTAAGAAGACATCTGTTTGTACATCCTTTACATCTTGTCATAGATGTCTCATATTGTAATTTATCTATCTTTTCAAAGGGAAGCATCGAAGTATTTTCTGTACCATCGTAATGTTCTCTTGCTATAAGTGCTGCTCCAAAAGCTCCCATAATACCTGCAATATCAGGTCTTACAGCCTCACACCCTGCAATTTTTTCAAAACTTCTAAGTACTGCATCATTATAGAAAGTTCCACCCTGCACTACTATTTTCTGTCCCAATTGTGACACGTCTGTAAGCTTGATAACCTTGAATAACGCATTCTTTATTACTGAATATGCAAGTCCTGCGGATATATCATCTACACCTGCTCCCTCTTTCTGTGCCTGTTTAACTTTTGAATTCATAAACACTGTACACCTTGACCCAAGGTCAATAGGGTGCTTTGCAAATAATGCTGTCTCTGCAAACTGCTCGATTCCATAATTAAGTGATTTTGCAAATGTTTCAATAAATGAACCACAACCTGATGAGCATGCTTCATTTAGCTGAACACTGTCAACCGAGTGATTCTTTATCCTTATGCATTTCATATCCTGTCCGCCTATATCAAGAATACAGTCTACATCAGGCTCAAAAAACTGTGCGGCATAATAATGTGCAACAGTCTCTACCTCTCCCTCATCAAGCATAAGTGCCGATTTGATAAGTGCCTCACCATATCCTGTTGAACAGGAGCGGACAATTCTTGCACTTTCAGGAAGAATACTATATATTTCACGCATTGCTTTAATAGTAGTTTTAAGCGGACTTCCATTATTACTGCTATAGAACGAATATAACAGCTTTCCATCCTCTCCAACTAAAGCCACTTTTGTAGTCGTTGATCCTGCATCAATCCCAAGAAAACAATCTCCTTCATAATCCTCAAGTTCAGCCGTTGCAACACAATGTCTGTTATGTCTTTCAGAAAATGCTTTATATTCATTCTCACCCGCAAACAATGGCTCCATTCTTGTAACTTCAAATTCCATATGAATCTTATTCTTAAGCTTATCAGTAATCTTAACAAAATCTGTTATATTTTTTCCTTCTGAATTCATGGCTGCCCCCATTGCAGCAAAAAGATGTGAATTCTCCGGTGCAATAATCTGATTTTCTGACAGCCCCAGTGTTCTTACAAATGCCGATTTAAGTTCAGTAAGAAAATGCAGTGGTCCACCAAGAAATGCTACATTTCCCCTTATAGGTTTACCACACGCAAGACCACTTATTGTCTGGTTAACAACTGCCTGAAATATAGATGCTGACAAATCCTCTTTCGTGGCACCCTCATTAATCAATGGCTGTATATCTGACTTTGCAAATACACCACATCTTGCGGCAATAGGATAAATTGCCTTATAATTCTTAGCATATTCATTAAGTCCTGTTGCATCTGTCTTTAAAAGTGAAGCCATCTGATCAATAAAGGACCCTGTACCACCGGCACATATTCCATTCATTCTCTGTTCTATTCCCCCTGTAAAATATATAATTTTGGCATCCTCTCCACCAAGTTCTATAGCCACATCAGTCTGTGGTGCATAATACTTAAGTGCTGTTGCAACTGCAACAACTTCCTGAACAAACGGTATATTTAAATGCTTTGATATTGACAGCCCGCCTGAACCTGTTATCATGGGTGCAAATTCCATATCACCAAGCTTTTCATAAGCTTCATTCAACATTTCTGCCAGACATTCCTGTATATTGGCATAATGTCTTTTATAGTCAGCAAATAAAATATTTTCTTTTTTATCTATTATACTTACCTTTACTGTTGTCGAACCTATATCGATTCCTAATGTATTAAACTCTTTACTCACTTTGTTCTCCATTTCTACTCAAATATTACAACATAGGCGAAAAGATTTTTAATATCCACTGTATAAGCTTTTGGCGGAGTGGTCTCTTCTTCCAACTCTGATAATTTATTCTCTCGCTTTGTTTCATTGTATCAATAAAATCGTTCTTTATATCCATTACTGCCTGTTTCTCGCTGATAAGAACACCACACTCATAATGCATATGAAGACTTCTGTAGTCCATATTTATAGTACCGCATGTAGCACATTCATCATCACTCACAACATTTTTGGCATGTATAAATCCTTTGGAATACTCATATATTTTCACACCATTTTCCATTAAAACACCGTAATTATATATTGTTACCATATGAACATACCATTTATCATATATTTTAGGTGTAATTATCCTTACATCAACTCCACTGCTTGCAGCCGTTATTATATCTTCCTTCATCTTTGCATCAAGTATAAGATACGGAGTTGTTATATAAAGATAATCCCTTGCCTTATTAATTAGATGTGTATAAGTAAACTCCGACGGATTATTCCTGACCTTATGAGGACCTCCCATATATGGCTGCACATATCCTTCAGATTCTACCTTAACAGTCGGCTTAAACAAAGTGTAATTTTCAATATCTTTATTTATTACAGCTTCCCACATTTCAAGGAAAAAGCATGTAAGACTCCACACGCCATCTCCCTCCAGTCTGAGTCCTGTATCTTTCCAATGACCAAACCTTGTTATTATGTTGGCATACTCGTCAGCCAGATTAACTCCACCGGTATATCCTACATTTCCGTCAATTACGGCTATCTTTTTATGGTCTCTGAAATTAAATGTAAACCTGCTTACATCCTGATGTATCTTTCCAAATACTTCAAGCTTGACACCATGCTTTTCCATATCTTTGTGAAAATCGCTGTCATTAATAAGAAGGCATCCAAAGTCATCTATAAGAAGTCTCACTTCCACTCCCTTAGCAGCTTTCCGATACAGTATATTCTGTATACGGGACCATATTTCTCCCTCATCAATTATAAAATACTCTAAAAATATGAATCTTTCCGCCTTTTCCAAATCCTGAATAAGTGACTCCAGCAGTTTTTCACCTATATCAAAATATTTTACATTAGTATTTTTGTACAAAGGGTATCCCTGTCTTGAAAGATACCTGCTTATCTGTACTTTATTAGGATGTAATCTCCTTAATTCTTCCATAACCTGATGATTCTGTTTCATGCATTTTGATGCTTTGAATTCAGACTGTCTTATTCTTTTATTTGTCTTGTTATTAACCGAACTTCTTCCCCACATAAAATACAGAAAATAACCAAATACAGGTAACGCAAGCACTATCAATATCCAGTAATACTTATAATCAGTTCCCTCATTTAATAATTTTAATGCAAGTATTACGCTTGATAACTCTGTAAAAATATATAAATATGAGGCATATTCCTGTAAATACCGCACAAGTCCGATTATAAATACTACCTGTAATATAAGTGCCAGTCCTACAAGCACTCCTCTGGCTATTCCAAACAGCTTACCCTTTAATAAATTCATATGTAAACCTCACATCCTTTTGTATTATAGTTAAAATATCCTATGCTTTTTATTTATTCTTTCAAGTTTTTCCCCAATTGAATTCTTTAATAATAGCATAAATATTATGTTTGATAATATATATATTCCCATATATGGCAAAGATGTACCTATATAATATAGATATTTTTTAATCTCAAATACTCCGGTAATCGAAATTACAGACCATACATCCATAAAAAGTGAATAAAATATTCCCCCTGCTGCCGATACCATTATCATTACAAACGTATTATTTTTTTTGTCTGCAATAAACTTCATACCAGCTGCATATCCGATTAATCCCCATGCAACCATCTGAAATGGTGTCCACGGTCCAAGACCAAATACAAGGTCTGATACCAATGCAATAAGTGAACCAACCATAAACCCTGATTCCTCACCAATATATACCGCTGATATAATAATTATTGCAGTAACAGGTTTAAAACCGGGTATAGGGGCAAAAATACATCTTCCGACAACTCCCATTGTTGTAAGAACAGCTATAATTACATTCCTTCTTATAGTTCCATATACCCTTGCATATTTATGGTACATCATAACACATCCCGCCAGAACAATCACTATTCCACAGAAAATATATTTTCTGTCATCTAACAATGTAACTCCTGTAAATAGTATTATAATCATTATTACAACCATTAATATTCTTTTAATGTACAGTTTTATTTCTCTATCATACTGCATATATCTGCTATCTCTTTCTCAAATATTACATTGCCGAACTGCTCTCTTCCTATCCGATGTGCCTGTGTAGTATAAAAATCATTATTTCCAAAAAATTCGTACGGACTTCCTTCACAAGTTATCTCCCTGTCAAATAACATTCCGCATCTATCTGAATATCTGGCTGCAAATTCAATATTGTGTGTCACAATAACTATCGTTATACCATTCGCTTTCAATATATTAATAATCGTTCCAATATCATTTATTGCATCCATATCCAATCCCTTAGTAGGCTCATCAAAAAATATAATCTGAGGTCTGGTAAGCAAAAGCTTTGCAAGTGCTGCTCTTTGCTGCTGCCCTCCGCTAAGATCATATGGATGTACATTACTGCACTCTGAAAGCTTAAGTTTTTCCAATATATCATTAATATCATCCATATTATCACTGATATCCAGCAGTTCTTTAAGCAAACTGTTCTTCACAAATAGCGTCTGCGGATTCTGTGGCATATATGCTAACTTTTTAGAACTAAGAATTACTTTTCCACTATATGGTTTTTTTATTCCGGCAAGAACCTTTAATAGTGTAGTTTTCCCTGAACCGTTGTTGCCAAGCAGTGAATATATCTCTCCCTTTTTTATATCAAGACTTATGTTATAAAGTATGTCTTCTGACTTTCTTTCGTAACGAAAATAAACATTTTTAACTTTTACAGCCGTTTCAGGAATCTCCTCATCCTTTTCTATAATATTGTCCTGTTTTCCATATGTATCTATAAATGTGCCTTTTTTATTGTAGTATTTTCTTAACTGCATTTTCATATCTCTTACACATAGGGGGACTTCTGTATTAAGTCCCAGACTTCTATGTAATGACACATATGCCGGTACATTACCTGAAAGGAAAATACTGCTTCTTCTAAGGACATCTTTAACATTTCCACTATCCTGCATTGTCCCATTTTTCATAATATATAAAGTATCTGTCATTTCTAACAGGCCATCTATATTATGTTCTGCTATTATTATGGTCATACCAAATTCTCTGTTAATTCTTCTGAGAATCTGCATAAATTCCATTGATGCCACAGGATCTAACTGACTCACCGGTTCGTCTAACAAAAGTAATTTAGGTTTCATAACAACTACTGATGCCAGATTAAGCTTTTGCTTTTCCCCTCCTGATAAAGTATCCGTATTTCTCTCAAACCATGAACTGATACCAAAAAAAGCTGACATTTCCGCTATTCTCTTCTTCATTTCATGTAAAGAGCATCCCATATTCTCCAATCCAAATGTCAGCTCATGCCACACTTTATCTGTCACGATCTGATTATCAGGATTCTGAAACACATAACCTATATCACACGCCTTCTCTTTTTCAGTATAAGATTCTATATCTTTTGAGAAAAGCTTAATTCTTCCACTTTCTTCTCCATCAGGTCTAATCTGTGTCTTTATCATTTTTAGTAAAGTTGATTTGCCACTTCCCGATTCACCGCATATAAGCACAAATTCACCTTCATTTACACACATATTTATATTAGAAAGTGTTTTTTTCTCTGCACCTGTATATTTGAAATTCAGATTGCTGATGTTAAGTACTTCCACTTTATCCTCCATTTTATCTCTTCTATTAAAGGTATTGCTGACATTACTGCAAATGAAACATAAAATATCAAATAATTTTTTTCCATATTTATCTTATCTATAACCGGATAAAAACTATATGATGCTGTAGAATTCTTTATACTAAAAATATATATAAATAATTCCACGGCAATTAATACAATATATACTATATCTGTTTTATTTACGGAAAATCTATGAAACATAGTACGTTTTCCACATCCATATCCACGTGCTTTCATTGAATCTGCAGTATCAATTGAATTTTCGATGGCAAACCCCAAAACACTGTCATATACACGTAATTTATTCTTTAGTCTGTCTGCTATATTTTCATTTTCATTATCATTTATAACACCGTATGCTTCTGATACCTTTACTGACTGCCTTTTATATAGCGGAATAAATCTCATAACCATCGATAATATTAATGCAATATCAGACGAAATATTTCCTATTAAATATAGTATTTTATCTTCCGTAAAATCCTGTGACAGACTCCTGCACCATGCCATCACCGAAGCTATCATTATTCCTGATGAAAAACCATATACTGCTGCCTCCAAAGTAACTCTGTTATCATTCAGATAAAATAATACAGTTTGTCCATTATGTGAAAGAATCATATTAAATAATGCCGTAATTACTACAATTCCTAAATATAACAATATTTCTTTTATCACCATTGCCTTTTTTAAAACAATTCTGTATATTATGGCTGCCATAAACGATATTATGGAAATTACGGGATTTGTACATATTACAGTTCCAATAATTACCATTATATAAAATAAAAATATACTTATTGGATGAAGTCTTGCAAAACCACTCATACTAAACTAATCTCCATTCCTGTTAACATCATATGTGTCCCCCACATCTCTTCCCAGGTCACATGTATACACAAATTCTATCTTATCACCATCTTTTAATTTGTATTGTCCACATCCATATCCGGGAAATTCATCATTTACTTTGTACATCCATCCGCTTAATTTTCCACATGAAAATTCATACAGATAATTAATTCCCCGTATGTACTGTGTTCCTTTACTGTCGCTTCCTGAGTATTCCATCTGTATGTCATTTTTTTTAGTTGCATTAACTAATATATCAAATACGGTATCTCCGTTGTGTATAGTATATTTTTCTTCTTTAAGAATATCTCCATCTGAAGGTACATATTTCTCATCTTTAAGTTTGTCATCAAGCATATCATAATTGTCGTTTATTGTATTACAATTAATGCTAAGTGTCACTTCTCCTATTGTTTTTTCAGAATTATTTAATTTTTTATGCCCACCTACTGATTGAATATCTATTTTAAAATATGCAAACGTTGATATAATAGCCACAATTATTGCAATAATTAATATATTTTGTATATGTTTCTTTTTCATATTTTACTCCGGGTATATCTGCTTTAAGTATTTTGTCAATGCCTCCATTGCCTGTGATGATGCTATTCCATCTGATTCCATATCCTTAATATGTGAAAATCCACCATCTCTATTCTGATAACTAAGAAGACATTCTATCATATTCTGAGACTTGATAAAACGATTGTCTTTTAACGGATCTATATCTAAAGCACAAAGTGCAAGAATAACCTGTGATAAACTTTCCGAATTATATGTTCCATAACTTGAAAAACCGCCGTCTTTTTCCTGCTTTTGTTCTATAATCTCAAGACTGCGGTCAATTACCTCTTTTACACGCATATCTGTATTGTAATATGGAGCAAGTGCCCTGACAGCCATCGCTGTCATATCAATATCTGTCTCATCCTGTGCATAGGAAAAACCACCGTCAGGCAATTCCATATCTATAATCTGATTAATGTATTC
This sequence comes from Lachnospira sp. UBA2821, assembly GCA_002351535.1. Classification (GTDB taxonomy): domain Bacteria; phylum Bacillota; class Clostridia; order Lachnospirales; family Lachnospiraceae; genus UBA2821. Next base: position 16,570 of record DEGR01000065.1, on the reverse strand, counting down.
CTGCCTCATATCATCATAACTTTTATCAAATACATTTGTATCTGTATCCATTGCAATAAGCGCAAAGACAAGACTGTTAATTTCTTTATCATCCGTTTCTTTATTATTAAGAACATTATCCGATAATATTTTCCGGATTTCTTTACTGTTTTTACCGTCAATCTGTTCAAAAACAATTGTCATTCTCTCATAATCTGTATAATAAAGTTTGTCTTTGTTATTCGTTATATATTCTTTAGCCTTTTCAATGTAATTATGCAGTTTTTTATCATATTTATCCATACTATCCGCACCTGTAATATCAAGGTACAATGAATATGAATATGTAAACCAGTCAGATGATGTGTCATCTTCATAAAAACTTGCAATATAATCATTATCATCTGCCCATTTTACAAGCTTTGTAATACTTTTATCAACACTTTCATACTCTTTAGACACGTTATTTTTAACACTATGTGTTTTGCCTGTACTATTATCTGTATTGTTTTTGTATGCACCTATACCTATAATCGTAATTATTATCATAATTATAATTATTAATGGTAATACTATTTGTACACTTTTTTTCCTCAACTATGCTCTTTCCTTTCATTTATCAAATTTTTATATCAAATTCTTGTAAATGTTCATTATACTACTTTAAATAATATTTACAAGATACATTTGCATTCTAAATACTTATTTATTATAATCAATTCTGTCAAATATATATTTGTGTTGCAGATACCATAAATATATGTATTCTATATTAATTTTAAATTATCTGCGGAATGGAGAATTATATGCAAAAAAAAATAAAATCGCATTTTAGTGAATCTTTGCACAAATTTAAGCCACTTATGAAAGAATTACTTGATAATCTTCTTACCCGGTATGAATATATTTCGATTCTTTCGCAGGAATCACGTGGAAATGTTTATCGTGTATCAAAAAGCGGCATTTCTATAGCTGACTCCGTACTATTAGCCGGAAAAGGTACAGTTATTAAAATATATGATAAAAAGGGATTTGCAGAATATTCATTTAACAGCTTTGATAAAGAATTTATTAAAACGATTCCCTCGCTCATCGAAGACAGGCTTGTTCCGGTTGATAAATTCATAACTAAATGTATTAATCATAATGTATATCCTGTCCCTCATGAAGAAAAAATAACATTTTCCAAGGCTTCATCTATGATTATTGACCCTGAAACTCTTGATGATAATGTTATTATAGAAAAACTTACATCAATTCATAACAAAGGCCTTAATTACGATTCCAGAATTCTTGACTGCACTGTTTGTTTTCAATATATGCATACTGACAAATTCTTTCTTTCAGCTAATAAAGACCTTGAACAAAGTCTAGTGTGGTCTACCGGTTTTGTCCAGCCTGTTGCAAGCTCTGGCCGTGAAACACATTATTATCATCAGCCAGTCTCAGGACTTGCCGGTGCAGAAATACTTGACGATATGATGAAACATGTCGCTCCATCATGCGATAATGTTCTTAAGCTCATTTCAAGCACTGCCATAACTCCCGGTGAATATGATGTAATCTGTATGCCTGATGTAACAGGAATGATTGCACATGAAGCATTTGGACACGGTGTTGAAATGGACATGTTTGTTAAAGACAGAGCTTTGGCACGCAAATATATTGGTAAACGTGTAGCTTCTGATATTGTTACAATGCATGATAAAGCTTCTGATGAGATTGAAGCAGGCTCTTATTTCTTCGATGATGAAGGAACAATTAGTTCTGACACATTAATCATAAAAGACGGTATATTAATCAATGGAATCAATGATATACAGACTGCTATGAAATTAAATGTTACTCCTACCGGCAACGGTCGCAGGGAATCTTATGAACGAAAGGCATATACCCGCATGACTAACACATACTTTGAACCGGGAAACAATTCTATCGACGACATGATTGCATCGGTTAAAGACGGTATATTACTTGAAAACGCAAGTTGTGGCATGGAAGACCCAAAAAACTGGGGCATACAGTGTATGGTTAATATGGCTCGTGAAATTAAAGATGGAAAATTAACCGGTAAAGTTTATTCACCTGTAGTTTTATCAGGCTATGTACCTGATTTACTTCAATCAATAACCATGATTTCTGATGATTTTCACCTATCCGGATCAGGATGCTGTGGTAAAGGTTACAAAGAATGGGTTAAAGTATCGGATGGCGGTGCTGCCATTAAAGCCCGTGTTAAACTCAGTTAATCATTCATATATTTTGGAGGAAAAAAATGATACAAAAAATATTACACCTTTTAAAAGAAAATAATATCCGGACATATCTTATAAATACTGACGTAGAAGAATCCCACGAATTATTTTTCATCAAAAAAAATCTTGATATGAAGAGAATGAAAAATGTATCTAAATATGAGCTGACTATTTTCAACGATTTTGAAAAAGATAACGTCAAAATGCGTGGTAGTGCAACATGTCAGATATATCCTGACATGTCATATGAAGATATTGATTCAAAAATAAAATCAGCTTATTATGCAGCTTCATTTGCAACAAATCCATACTACCCTCTTCCGGGACCCGAAGAATCATCCGGATACAATAATTCTTCTGATTTTGTGACCGAAGATGCCATAAGAATAATGACAGAGGCCTTATTTGCCGATGACAATTCTTCTGATTGTTTTATTAATTCGGCTGAACTGTTCGTATCAAAACATACGCATTGCACCATATCTTCCGAAGGTGTAAACGTCTCTTATTCATATAATACAATCGAAGGAGAATTCGTAGCACAATGCATCTCCTCTCAGGATGTCGAAACATACAGTGATTTCTATTGCGAAACTCCTGATGCTTCTGCTCTTCGTGAAAAAGTTACTGAAGTGCTAAAAATCACTAGAGACAGAAGCATTGCCACTAAAATAAATACAACTGGCAAAATAAAGGCTATTATCTCAGGACAATATGTATATGACTTATTAGGATTTTACCTGAATCGTTCCTCTGCATCTATGATTTATCCTAAATATTCTGATTTCAAATTAAATGAACAGGTCCAGAATGACAATATTACAGGTGATTCACTTAATATATCACTTACTGCAAGATATCCTTATAGCTCAGAAGGTATTGCGATGAAAGATTTACCACTTTTAAAAGATGGCATACTCAATAATATTCATGGTAGTTCCAGATTCTGTCATTATCTCAATGTAAAACCTACCGGTGTATATACAGACATTAAAGTAACCCCCGGTACAATAAGCATAAATGAAATGAAAAAGGGGAAATATCTCCATATTGTTAACTTCTCCGATTTTCAAATGGATGCACTTTCCGGAAGATTTGGTGGAGAATTCAGACTTGCTTATTACTGCGATGGAGAAACAGTTATTCCTGTTACAGGAGGTTCTGTATCCGGCAGCATACTTGAACTTTCTGACAATATACATCTATCATCGGAAACTCAAAAAATTAAAGGATATGAAGGTCCTCTTGCAATATCAATTGAAAACATATCTTTCTAACTGCAAAAAAATCACCATCATACGATGGTGATTTTTTAATACTCTATTTAACTTTCTTAATTTGTCTTAAGAATTAGTTATTATATGCGTTCCAGATTTCTTTAGCATAATCAATGATTGTTCTGTCACTTGAGAATTTACCGGCATTCGCAGTATTCATGAAACATTTTCTTCTGAACTCATATGTGTCAGAGTAATCCTTATTAGCTTTTAATCTCATATCACAGTAAGGAATGAAATCTTTGAATAAGAAGTACTGGTCTGGTCTGTGCCATGAAGCACCCTCTAATAATGAATCATATAACTCTTTGAAGAGTCCTGTTCCATCATCATCAAATGTTCCATCAATTAATGTATCAACAACTTTCTTAATTCTTGGCTCATTGTTGTAGAATTCTCTAGCATTATATGTGTCTTTAATTGCCTCAATTTCCTCAACCTTTGCTCCGAAGATGTAGTTGTTCTCTTCTCCAGCCTGCTCTACGATTTCGATATTAGCTCCATCATATGTTCCCATTGTTACAGCACCATTTAACATGAACTTCATGTTACTTGTACCAGATGCCTCTGTACCTGCTGTAGAAATCTGCTCAGAAAAATCTGCTGCAGGAATAATCTTCTCAGCATATGATACGCAGTAGTTAGATACGAATACAACCTGTAATTTATCTTTAACTTCAGGGTCATTTGCAATCATCTTACTGATTTCGTTGATGAATTTGATAATTCCTTTAGCTCTTAAATATCCAGGAGCTGATTTTGCACCGAAGATATATACTGTAGGGTTAAAGTCTTTGATTCTTCCGTCTTTGATACCATAGTATGTGTCAAGGATTGAGAATGCATTTAATAACTGACGTTTGTACTCATGAAGTCTCTTAACCTGTACATCAAAGATGAAGTTAGGGTTAACGTCAGTATTCTCTTTAGCTTTGATATAATCAGCAAGCTGCTGTTTTTTAATCTTTTTAATTTCATCAAATTTCTTGATAACTGCTTTATCATCAGCATATTTTTCAAGGTTCTTTAATTTGTCAAGATTTGTAATCCACTCATTACCAATCTTATCATTGATGAATCCTGCAAGTTCCATGTTAGCAAGACCGAGCCATCTTCTCTGTGTAATACCGTTTGTCTTGTTGTTGAAACGCTCAGGATAAATCTTATACCAGTCTTTTAATGTATCCGCTTTAAGAATCTCTGTATGAATCTGTGCAACACCGTTTGTTGAGTGGCTTGCGTAGATTGCTAATCTTGCCATATGGATTACTACCCAATCATTTCCATAAGGTGTATCAATAATCTGATATTTGCTCATATCCTCATCAGAAACACCCATTTTCTGAAGTTCTTTGATTAATGCATTGTTAATCTTAACAACATACTTGTATACATTAGGAATAACAGATTTGAATAACTTAATTCCCCATTTCTCAAGAGCCTCTGCCATAACTGTATGGTTAGTATATGCAAATACTTCTTTACAAATCTTAAGTGCTTTTGCAAATGTAACGCCTTCTTCTTCAACAAGGATACGGCAAAGTTCAGGTATAGATACAACAGGATGTGTATCATTTAACTGAATTGCATACTCATCTCCAAGATGTGTAAAATCACTTCCGTATTTAGCTTTGTATTTCTTGATTATATCATGAAGAGATGCACTTGAGAAGAAATACTGCTGTTTAAGTCTTAACTTCTTACCTGCGTCTGTTGAATCATTTGGATAAAGAACACTTGTAATAGCCTCTGCATCGTTTTTCTCTTTAAATGCTTTATCATATTTCTGGTCATTGAATAACTCGAAGTTAAAGTCTTCAATTGGCTCTGCCTGCCATAATCTTAATGTATTAATCATTCCTGCACCATATCCGATAACAGGTGTATCATATGGAACAGCCCATACTGACTGACCCTTGAAGTTAATCTTAACTTTATCTTCTTCTCTTCTTACTGACCATGGATCACCGTATTTTGTCCAGTTATCAGCAGTCTCTTTCTGGAAACCATTCTCAAAATACTGCTTAAAAATACCATAACGATAACGAATACCATATCCATTAAGTACTACATTCTGTGTTGCTGCTGAATCAAGGAAACATGCAGCAAGACGGCCTAAACCACCATTTCCTAAAGCATTATCTTCGATATCTTCAAACACACGGATATCAACACCATTTTCAGAGAAAAGCTCTGTTAACTGGTTTAATAATCCAAGATTTAAAAGGTTATCATATACGAGTCTTCCGATAAGGAACTCTGCTGAAAAATAGCAGACTTTCTTCTTATCAGTATCCCATGTCCACTGGTTAGCAATGCTCTTCATAGCAGCCTTAGACACTGCATTGTAAAGCTCTACAGTTGATGCATCCTTGACTGTCTTGTTATAGTCAAGATCAAGAATAGTTACAATGTTTTCTTTAAATGTACTCATTATTTTTTCTTTCTCCTTCTTTTTCAGACTTAAATAAGTCCATAATATATTTCATATGCTTGCGCATATAAGTTCCTCTTATATATTTTACTCTTCTTCGCTTCTATGCTCCGGAAGTCTTGCATAAAATTCTGCTAATTTATACAATTTCTTTGCATGTGCCTTCTTCAATGCGCCTTTTTTCATTCTCCATTTCCAATTGTCACCTAATGTAGATGGTGTATTCATTCTTGCCTCATTACCAAGTTCAAGAACATCCTGCACCTGGAATATTGCTATTGCAGAAACACTTGCATATGCTGTTCTCAATACGGCAGATGGAATATCTTTCTTATCTTTTACTCCAAGGTATTCCATACAATACTTAAGTTCTTTGACCTTTTTACTTCCAAAATATCCTAAAACTGTCTCATTATCATGAGTTCCACCGTACACAAGTGAATTAGGTGTATAGTTATGTGGAAGGTGATCGTTCTTAGGACTTCCGCCATCAAATGCAAACTCAATAATCTTCATTCCCGGATATCCTGTCTCACTTAGAAGGTCTCTTACAGGCTGGCTCACAATTCCAAGGTCCTCTGCTATAATATGTGCTTCTCCAATCGCACTGTCTATAGCATCAGTAAGCTTCTTGCCAGGTCCCTGTCTCCACTCACCTTTTTTCGCATTCTTGCACTCTGCCGGTATTGAATAATAATTAACAACACCGATAAAGTGGTCTATTCTTATGTAATCATATAACTTAGAGTTGCTGAACATTCTCTGTTTCCACCACTCAAAGCCTGTCTCTTCCATCTTTGGCCAATTGTATAACGGATTTCCCCATAACTGTCCGTCCTCCGAAAATGCATCAGGTGGTACACCTGCAACATTGATTGGCTTAACATCCTCATCAAGTTCAAATAATTCTTTATGTGCCCACACATCAGCACTATCCATAGCCACATATATAGGAATGTCACCAATCATGGAGATTCCTTTTTCATTAGCATATTCACGAATTCTGTTCCACTGTTCAAAGAACTTATACTGACAGAATTTCCAGAAGTCAATATCATCAGCAAGTAATTCTCTGTACTTGTTCATTCCTTCTTCTGTTCTGAACTTAATATCGTCATCCCACTGCTGCCATTCCACATTATCAAAATGGAACTTAACAGCCATATATAAACTATAATCATCAATCCAGTATTCATTGTCTTTGAGGAAGCTTCTGTAACTCTTTTCTTCTTTATGGTTACTATTCTCATATGCTTTTCTCAACACCTTGAATCTTGATTCAAATATCATGGCATATTCAACATATTCAACATTGCTTACCCATGGATATTTTTTAATATCACCTTTAGTAATCAATCCATCTTCTACAAGATAATCCAAATCAATAAAATATGGATTGCCTGCGAATGCAGAAAAAGACTGATATGGGCTATCTCCATAACTTGTTGGTCCTACCGGTAATACCTGCCAATAACTCTGACCGGCATCTACAAGAAAATCCACAAACTTATATGCTTCATTTCCGAGTGTTCCAATTCCGTAAGGAGATGGCAAACTACTTATAGGTAATAATAAACCGGCACCTCTTGTTAAAGGCTGTGCCTTTTTAGTATTCTCAACGTCCACCATTTTCATCCTCCATTTCTATCAACTCATTCGGTATTATTTTATCATTTATAATTTTCATAGTCAACACATAAAAATATAAAATAGTTTATTTTTTATTGTATATTTTCGAAACTTTTCGAAACTTTTACTTGTTTTTTTAATCATATATTTCTATAATATACTTACATAATATAATTTAAAAAGGAGTTACTCAATTGGTTACAATAAAAGATATTGCGAAAAAACTGGGCTTCGCACCAAGTACTATTTCAAAGGCCCTAAATAATGCTGCAGATATAAACGATGACACTAAGCAGCTTGTGTATGAAACGGCATTGAAAATGGGATATAAGATAAAAAGACAGAAAAACTCATATGGTCTTTCTGAAAGACGCGTATGTATCATGATTGATAATATGGACTATGAAAATAACGAACAGTTTGGATATGACCTCATTCTCGGCTTTAAAGATGCTGCGATGAACCGCAATTGGGATGTTGATATAATTCCGATGAGTCTTAATGCCCTTAATCCAATTGCCAGAAATTATGACACTTATATGTTACAGCATAAATACAGTGGTGCTTTTATGATTGGCTTCTCAATGCATAACGACTATATACGTAATCTTAAAAAAACACAATTTCCTACTGTACTTCTTGACAATCATATAACTGAAAATTTAAAAGTCGGTTACGTCTCGACAGATTGCTATGAGGGAATACGTCTTGCATTGAAACACTTAAAGAAACTTGGTCACAGAAAAATCGCTTTTCTCAATGGAACTAAAAATACTATGATTTCATATGAACGTATAAATGCTTTTGAGCAGATAATGCACGAACTTAATCTTCCTGTATATGACGAACTTCTTGAAAATGGTTATTATGTACCTGACTGTGCAAAATACCATGTTCCCAAATTTTTAAAGCATGGTGCTACCGCCATTGTATGTGCCAGTGACCTTATTGCATCAGGCGTTATCAATGAAGTAACCCGGCATAAACTATCTGTTCCGGATGATATCAGTGTTATAGGTTTTGACGATATGCCGTTTTCTACCCGGCTTTCTCCACCTCTTACTACAATAAAACAAGACCGTCTGAGCCTTGGCAAAAGTGCCCTCATTCTCTTAGACGGTCTTATAAATGATATTCCTATAAGTAAAATGATATTAAGAGCCGAACTTATTGAAAGAAACTCAACAGATGTGGCTAAGCAAAGCTAATAACTACATTACAAATATTGCTCCAGATACAGGCGGTATCTCTACTGTTCCCTCTTCTTTTCTTAATCCATTCAAATCCGCTCTGTCCATATCAGCTAACATATTCCATTGTCCTTTTGGCAATGTAAGCTGATATGGTATTTTATCAGGATTATATATAACAAATATCTTATCTGTATTTTCTTTTCCTTTATTATCTATACAAAAAGCAATAACTGATTCACTCTGTGTATCAACAAATTTAAGATTATTATTAATCTCTTCGTCTGTTCTCATTTTAAATCCGCTAAAATGCTTTCGAATTCGTATTAACCCTTTATAATAATTACTTACGCAGATATATTCATTTTTATCCATGTCTTCCCATTTAATTGAATTGACAAAATCTCCCGACCTTACACTATCTTCGACGAAATTCCCTTCTTCATCAATTTTTGTTCTCATTAACTCCTCACCTGCATGAAATAATACCATTCCCTGACTCGTAAACAATATTAAAGCAGACAGCATATTCTGTCTCATCTTTTCAGAAAAAGTAATCCCTTTATTTCCTATCTCAAGCTTATCAAATAATGTATTATTATCATGACATGAAACAAAATTAACAACTGTATCTGCTCCACATGCCCAATCCGGTTGTGCCAATATTCCTTTTATAAGGTCTTCCTTATAAATCATATTTCCACTTACATAACCGTTCTCATAATCATAAAATATCTTTCCTTTTATGGCATCCCTGAAATCATCATTAAACATTGCAATTCTGTCTAATTTACATGTATTCTTCTGCTTTGCAAGTATAATACTTTCTTTAGTAAGTTCGGTTGCCATATTCCATCCTTCACCATATAGAATAATATCAGGTGATATCTCATCAACAGCTTCTCTTACCGCATTCATTGTATCTATGTCCATTAGTCCCATAAGGTCAAATCTGAAACCATCTATATGATATTCTTTTGCCCAATATCTGACGGAATCTACAATGTATTTTCTTACCATACTTCTTTCAGTTGCAACATCATTCCCACAACCCGAGCCATTGGAATAGTTACCATCTTCATCAACTCTGAAGAAATATTCAGGTACAATTTTATTAAAACAGAATTCATTATTATATGTATGGTTATAGACAACATCCATAACAACTGCTATACCATTTTTATGAAGTTCATACACCATCTTTTTTAATTCTCTGATTCTGACACTTCCATCAAACGCATCAGTCGAATATGATCCTTCCGGTACATTATAATTCTTAGGATCATATCCCCAATTATATCCTTCACATGTCGACTCATCCACTGTTGCAAAATCTGAAATAGGTAATAAATGTACATGTGTTATTCCTAACTCTTTAAGATAATCAAGTCCGGCTTTCTTACCACTCTTAGTCTTTACACCATTCTCCGCAAGTGCAAGATATTTGCCCGGATACTTAAATATTGCCGCATCACCTATTGAAAAATCTCTTATATGCATCTCATATATTATGGAATCCACATATTTCTTTCCTTTAAACGGCTCACAATCCTCTTCCCATCCATCAGGATTTGTAGAGTCAAGATTAATAATCATAGCTCTGTTTCCATTTACCCCAACCGCTCTCGCATATGGATCACATGCAATATTATCCTGACCTTCTACTTTAATGTTATAACAATAAAAAAGACCTTCTAAATCTTTCTCAACAGAGCAAACCCACACTCCGTTATCTGTCTTTTCCATTTTAATTGTCTGGCATACTTTTTTATCTGATATATCCCCTGATTCATATAAATATACTTCTGCACTCTCTGCAAGAGGCGACCACACTTTAAATTCTGTCCTTCCTCTGCTCAGGGTAACACCCAGGTCATCCCCTGCATATGTATATTTCTTTTCAAATTCATCTGATGAATACATTTTGCAATTATGCATCATTTCTTTCTCTCTTTCCTATTGTTGTCCGGTATATATCACTACAAAGATAGTATATCGAAATAGCAAAACACAACCTAGTATATTATATGACAAAAAAAGAGGATAATCAATAAGATTATCCTCTTACAATTAACACAATAACAAATTTATTTAACAGTTACTGTAATTGTCTTTGTTGCTTTGTTGAAGTTCTTTGTTGAAGCTGCTGTAATTGTCACTTTAACTTTTCCTTTTTTACCTGTTAAAATAACATTACCCTTTGAATCAACTTTTGCAATCTTTGTATTAGATGACTTATATGTGAGCTTTCCATCACCTTTAGTACGTTTAGCTTTAAGAGCTACCTTCTTAACAGTTGATTTAACTGTCTTATTTGTAGCTGAAATGCTCTGTGCTGCTTTTGCAATCTTGAATGTCTTTGTAATCTTTCCGCTGTAAAGTCCCTTGAAGTTAATTGTTACTTTAGCTGTACCTGCATTTTTATTAGAAGCATAGCTAACAGTATAATCTTTTCCATTCTTTAATGTTTTACCATTATTTGTAACTTTAAGAGAAGAGAACTTAATAGCCTTTCCGGTATATTTAACATTCTTAATTCCACTTACTTTTGCTGTCTTTGTAATATCTGTAGCCTGTCCTTTAACAAGAACTGTTGCAGATATTGCATCTACTTTTGCTGTACCACTTACAGTATCTAACACTTCTGTACCTGCTTTATCACCCTGTACATATACATTCCATGCTCCATCAGGAATCTTAACGTCAGCTGCCTTTGTATTAGGGTTGTAGATAACTACTATATCATCTTCATTCTCATATCCTGAAATAGAGTATTCAAGAATACCACCAAACTCATTAACAAAATCATGATCTGCATCTACATCAAGATAAGTTGTATCAATCTGCTTAATGCATGCCTGAACATCTCTTCCATCAGCCATTCTAAGAGCTTTATGTGAATTTCTGAATGCAAATAATCCCTTGTAGTAATCTAATACTTTCTGATATTTCTCATTACCAAGTGTATCCCACTTAATACAGTTCTCAGAACTTGGTGATGCATAACTGTTATGGTCAAATACAGGAATTCCATCCGGTCCTACCTCTTTAACCTTCGTTCTTAAGATTTCCTCACCTGCAAGTATAAATGGTACACCCTGTGATGTTATTGTAATAGCTGCTGCAAGATTATTCTGCTTAACTTTATCATCAAATGTATCAGAATAATTTGAGCTGTTAATCTTATCCCATAATGTAAGGTTATCATGACATGATGAATAGTTAATCATCTGAATTGGACTACTGTCATATCCATTCCATGAAGGTGCTGCCTTAACACATGAGAATATATCACCGACTTTACCAAGCGCACCATTTACATATCCTTTTTCCTGTGCATTAAATACACTACCTTTAAGATAATCTCTTACTGCATCATTAAAGAATCCAAATGTTGGAACATCTGATGCATTTCCCTGATTAGTAAGTTCTACATCTTTCTTTGTTACCAATGTTGACATTGTCCATCCTTCACCATAAAGGATAATAGAAGGATCTTCTGCATGTAATCTCTCACAGATTTCATTAATTGTATTAGTATCTGTTAATCCAACAAGATCAAATCTGAAACCGTCAATATGATATTCATTATGCCAGTAGAGAACTGAATCAACTATAAAGTTGCTTACCATCTTTCTCTCACTTGCAACATCGTTACCACATCCTGAACCATTTGAACCAGGTCTATGGAAGAATGAAGGTACAATTCTGTTATAGCAGTAATCTGAACTATTTGTATGGTTGTATACAACGTCCATGATTACACCGATTCCATCATTATGTAATGACTGAACCATCTGTTTGAATTCTTTAATTCTTACAGCACCGTCATATGGATTTGAAGAATATGAACCTTCCGGTGCATTATAGTTCTTAGGGTCGTATCCCCAGTTAAACTGGTCTTTATCTAATGCTGTCTCGTCAACTGTTGCATAATCATATACAGGATTTAACTGTACATGTGTAACACCTAACTCTTTAAGATAATCAAGACATGTAGACTGTCCTGTCTTATTCTTTGTTCCATGTTCTGTAAAAGCAAGATATTTTCCTCTGTTCTGTATTGACACACCTGAATCTTCTGAATAAGAGAAATCTCTTACGTGAGCTTCCCATACTGAGAAATCTGTATAGTTCATATCTTTTCCCTTATATGGATTCTGGTCTGTATCCCATCCATCAGGGTTTGTTGAAGCAAGGTCTACTACCATTGCTCTGTCACCATTAACACCAACTGCACGTGCATATGGGTCACATGCTTCATTAACTGTTCCGTCATTGAAAGCAACTTCATATGTATAGAACTTACCGTTAAGGTCTCCTGACTCTTCAGCAGTCCATACACCTTTTTCACCTAATGTCATGTCAATCTGCTTAGCAGGTGTCTCTTTAATCTCTACCTTCTTATCTCCGGAATTGTCATATTTAACTTCTCCATCGTTATAAAGATTAACCTTAACGCTCTTTGCTGTAGGAGCCCATACTTTAAATGTTGTAGCATCTTTTGTCCATGTTGAACCTAAGTCTTCACCATTATATGTATAATCTTTTTCAAATGCTTCTGTTGAATAATAATCAGGTAATGTTACAGCATATGACATTTCATCGAATGAAATACTGTATGAAATATTATTAATGCATGCTTCTCTTTCATTGATTTCATCTTTAAGTGTAATAACTGCTGAAAGACCATCTTCACTTGGTGTAATCTTATCAATAGCCATATCATTGTTATTAGAATCAACTACCTTGATTGCATTAACTTTAGCTTCTTCAGGTTTCATGTTGAAAGTAACATTAATTGTCTTTGCATCTGTAGTAGAAAGTGCTGAATCTGTAATAACACAACCTTTTACTGTGTTAGTATCATCAATCTCTCCACCCTTCTGTCCTGATGTAACATAGAAATTAACTGTTCCTGAAACATAGTCAATTGTGTCAAGGAACTGGTCACCATCATAATCTTTAGATTCCCATTCACCTTTTCTTATAATGTAACCAATATTCTCTGTTCCGACAGCAACATCAATTGTTGCAACTTTCCATGTCTTTCCATCATGCTCTGCTTCTTCTGTAAAGTTATAAGCAGCACCGTCTTTTCCCTTTGGCCAGCTCCATACATTCCATGAAGTATAGTCTCCATCAGGTCTGTAATAATGAAGCCTAATAGTAACACTTTTATCAGCTGCCTTGACTGTCTGAATATCAGCACCGGCTAACAAAACTGTACTTAAAAGCATCATAACTGCCATAGCAAAAGCACCAATTTTTCTTATTGCCTTCATAGCATCCTCCTTTATAAATAAATATAGTTTAACAAATGTGTCATGTATCATTATAGCATAATTTATACAAAAATCAACTTGTGAATAACTACTATTTTGTTACTTTTTCAGTAGAATTGTAATGACTTTTCTAAAATCTCCATCTTTAATTATATAAGTTGCCTTAACATCATCCGGATTTTCATCCACAGGAGATATTTCTGTATTAATATATAGCGAATCCATCCCTACATTATTAGCTCCTTCAATATCAGAAGTGCCATCATTTCCTATCATTATCGATTCCTTAAAATCAATTCCATACTTTTCAACAAGCTTTTCGAAGAAATTCTTTGAAGGTTTTTTACACTGCTCCTCTGATGATATTATAATTCCATCAAAGTAATCTTTAATTCCAAGACTGTTTATTTCAGGCATTGTAAACGATTCCTGTGCATTGGATAAGAGATAAATCTTTTTTCCTCTCGCTTTTAATTCTTCAAACAATTCGATTACTCCATCATACAATTTTAAAAATTTACATGAAATAACTCTGAAAAATTCACATGTTGTTCTTACAACATCATCCGATACCTCAACTCCCTTATCATTAAAGAGTGCCTTAAATACCTTTGTTATGTCTATTTCCGGATAATCATACTGTGATAATTGTGCTGTTTCATCTTCACAATGTCTCCTGTATGACTGTTTCATCTCTTTAATCGTATAATGAGCACCATGTCCGGCATAAAATAAACATAATTTTTTCCAGAGATAATTGCTCTCCTCATTTGTTCTGATATCAATTAGTGTTCCATACAAGTCAAATACATAATTTTTATACATTTTTTCTCCTTTATCGTTTGCTTTTTTTATTGTTATACATATATTTATCTGCATCTTTTATAGCAGACATTAAATCCATATTTTTTCCATACTCTTCAATTCCATAGGAAAATTCCAATTTAACCTTAATATTATTGATATTACACGGTGTAACAAATACATTTTTAAGTTTCTGGACTAATATTTCGGCCTCATTTTTAGTTATATCTGTAATAATAACGAATTCATCTCCGCCATATCTGTATAGTTTTGAATTCTTTCCTATTATACTATTAGTAATATACGCAAAATACCTTATATAAATATCACCGCACTCATGCCCATAGTTATCATTTATTTTCTTAAGATGGTCTAAATCTATAAACACAACACATCCATTATTAATGCCTGACTTTTTCTTTTGTATGTCATTATCAAATGCTTTTCTGTTATAACAATTAGTAAGTGAATCTATTCTATAATCCCTTTTCATGTTAATATATTTGGCTTCCATATCCGCCACTATAAATTCTTCATTTACCATGTCATGCATTATTTTATCATATTTATCATTATATCTCTCCAATACAATATTATAATCTAACACTGTATCAAATACTTCCTGTTTACTTACTTTTTCACCTAACTGCTGATAAATATAAATAAGTCTTTTATATATATTTTTTTTGAATCCGGATACATTTGGTGATTTTATAAGAATCCTGCATATATTAACGGCATCTTCATAATTTTTCTCTCCAATGGCATAATCAATAAATGGCAGATGAACATCTTCACTCTCCATAATATCCTCCTGCTTTTTTGTACTAAGATTCATAATATATTTCCTGTATTCGTCAAAAACTGCCTTATTAGTAACCTTACTTTCTTCTTCCATCTTTATTTTCACGAAAAAAGAACACATTCTGAATATTAATTGCATTCTTTCTCTTAACTGAACGTCTGATTCTATAGCTATAAGATTTTTGAACTTATTATACGTTTCTAACATTTTATCCATACGTCCAATGGCATCATAACAATATACAAGGTTATTATAACTTATCACTTTAAATATATTATCTACCTGCGGACAATTAAATGCTTTCTGTGATTTTAAAATATATTCTATTGCCTTTTCATAAAATCCGGTCTCATACAGACTAAATGCAGCCATACTAAACACTTCATAGTTTTTATCCGGCGTCAGTTGTAATTTTTCATATTTAAGTGCATATTTTATAACTTTTGAGCTTAATCCTGTATAGTTATAATAGTTCATAAATGCCTTGTATACAAAGCATTTTGCTTCATCCGATACTGCCTTAAACTCTGCAAATTCACATACACTTATAAAATTCATCCAAAGTTCATCCAGCCTGCATATAATAATCTGTTGACTTACTCTGGCTAATAATGGTGCATCCTTCTCTATATCACTATTAACATTTATGTAATGTATTGTGTCCTCTATTAATTGCTTATCCCTTTTGTCATTAACACACCTTTCATTAAATGTCTGTAATTCCATGCGTTATCCCTCCATCTCTATATAATATCATTACTATATTTTTATTACAACCTGAAATAATAAATGAATACAAAAAAACCATCACATAAAGTGATGGCTCCATTTATCTTATGTCTATCTCTTATACCTTCAAAACTACACATTGAAATTGAATTAACATCTTCAAACCAGCTTCCAGGTCAAGCC
>DEGR01000041.1:10380-10517 GCA_002351535.1 Lachnospira sp. UBA2821 | reverse complement strand
CAGCAACTTTGATAGTTTATCATATCTTCTTTTGTTTGTCAAGAACTTTTTTGATTTATTTTCAATTTTCAAATTGATAAATCTTTTTCTCTTTTCACAAAGACTGATTACTATCGAGCGGAGAGGGTGGGATTCGA
>DEGR01000041.1:0-10367 GCA_002351535.1 Lachnospira sp. UBA2821 | reverse complement strand
TATGACCACTTCGATACCTCTCCGTATTGAGTTTTCAATGTTTCCGTGTCGCTTACTCATCAGCGACGAACATTAGTATATCAGACAGGTCACCATATGTCAACAACTTTTTTAAACTTTTTTTATTTTTTTAAAAACTGCTCCAAAAGCCCCATATCTTCCGGGGTTGTGACCTTTATATTACTATACTTTCCAGCTATTATTTTGACTTTTTTTTCTGAATATTTCTCTACAACCATAGAATCATCCGTAATACTTTTATCACCATATTCATACATTTTATTATATGCATTATATATAACTCCCCACTCGAAAGCCTGAGGTGTCTGAATCTGCCATAATGTATTTCTGTCAGGTGTATCAACTACTTCATTAGCACTATTTAATATCTTGATAGTATCTTTTACAGGCACACCCATTACACTTGCACCATTCTCCTTAACATGCTCGATAATATCATTAATATCTTCTGGCATAATACATGGTCTTGCACCATCATGTATCAGGACATAATCCGACCCTTCTGCTGCTTTTACTCCGTTAAAAGCCGAATCGAAGCGTTCCCTGCCGCCTTCAACCAGACTCACCGAATCATCAAATCCATATTTGTTCAAAATATCCCTGCGTACATATTCTATATCCTCTTTTCCCGTAACAAGTATTATTCTATCAACCCTGCTTTCGATAAATGCTTTGATTGTATAATAAATTATAGGCTTATTATCAAATAGCATATATTGTTTACTTATATCACTCTTCATTCTTTTGCCTTTTCCGGCAGAAAGAATTACAGCAGCCACATTACACATCGCTTTTCTCCATTTCAAATTTATAAATGTTGACATGACGGCAAACCATATCTTTCATTTTTGCTTATTCAAATCGGCTTCAGGTCTCTATCTTGACTCAAGTTTAAGATTAGGTACCGCATTCAAATCCCATCCGCTTCTCACACCATTAATATACTCATAATAAGCTGCCGCCCCTATCATTGCCGCGTTGTCAGTACACAAAATAGGAGATGGTGAATAGAATTTTATTCCTTCTTTTTCACATCTCTCTGTTAAAGCTTTTCTTATTGCCGAATTAGAAGCAACTCCACCCGCAATTGCAAGTTTATTCATTCCTAGTTTCTTTGTAGCCCCAACTGCTCTCTCTACAATAACATCTACTACTGACTGTTGAAATGATGCTGCCACATCTGCAGTGTTTATCTCTTTGTTTTTCATTTTACAGCCATTAATATAATTAAGAACCGCTGACTTTAACCCACTAAAACTAAAGTCATACTCTGAACCATCAATTTTGGCACGCGGAAATTCAATAGCAAATGGATTTCCCTCCTTTGCTATCCTGTCTATCTTAGGACCGCCCGGATATCCCAGTCCCATAGCCCTTGCAACTTTGTCAAACGCCTCACCTGCCGCATCATCTCTTGTCCGTCCTATCACTTCATATTTGCCATAATCATTAACTATAACAAGATGCGTATGTCCTCCTGATACCACTATGCATACAAATGGCGGTTCCAATTCTTTATTCTGTATATAATTGGCCGATATATGTCCTTCTATATGGTGGACTCCCACTAATGGTATCCCCGATGCAAAACTTATGGCTTTCGCAGCCGATACTCCTACAAGTAATGCTCCAACAAGTCCCGGGCCATACGTTACACCTATTGCATCAATATCATTAAGCTGACATTCTGCCTCTTCTAATGCTGTTTCTATAACCTGATTTATCTTCTCCATATGTTTTCTTGAAGCTATCTCAGGCACAACCCCACCATATAATGTATGTATATCTATCTGTGATGCTATTATGTTTGACAATACATCTCTTCCATTTTTAACAACTGCTGCTGCAGTCTCATCACACGAACTTTCAATTGCAAGTATCTTTACATCTTTATTCTGAATCTCACTCATTTTCCTTATCCTCGTCATCAAACAAATTCCAATATAAAATCTTCCAGTTATTGTTATCATCTTTTCTGAGAACATATTCCTGGTTCGTCTTTTCCGTTTTCTTTTTTTGCTTTGTATAATATATACATCTAACCATAGCATACTGCTTATCTTCCAACTTTTTATACTCAACGTCTTTACTGCTCTCTAATATATATGTAGATATAATCTTGCCCTGTTTTTTGTATTCATCAATATCCTTAGTAAGATTACTGTAATATTCATCAAATTCATTATGTTTAAGAAGTTCATCGTCCATAAGTTTCTGTGCCTGCACTGCCAGAAGCTTAAGTTCGTCATCCGAATAATCTCCCCCATAAAAACACTTTATCATTCTGCTATAGAGCTTGACTACTTCTCTTGGAGTCTTAGGATAGGAATTATCCAGATCTTTCTCAATAAGCTTTGTTATTTCTTTTTTCTCTTTTATCTCATTACTTTTCTTTTTTGTGGTTCTTTCACTACTCAAACTGTAATAATACAAAATCAACATTGCTGCAAGTATTGTTATTACAACAACTAATTTAAATTTATTACCTTTCATGCAAACCTCCATTCCGAGCCTCAGTTTTAATCTTCAAAACCTATCTCTACACTTTTTCCATCTTTTCCGGGTATGCATCTGTCAAATATCTTATGCACATCTTTCATATAATCCTCCGGTCTTATAAGCGAAGGACTGTAATGTGTAAGCCACATCTCTTTCACATCAGCTCTTGCACCTATACGTGCTGCTTCATAAAAAGTCATATGCTTATATTCTTTTGCCTTAGCTTCTTTACCTTTCTCACCATACATTCCTTCACATATAAAAAGGTCTGCATTCTGAGCTGCCGTTTCAATGGCCGGTACAGGTCTTGTGTCTGTAAAATAAGATACTTTTATCCCCTTCCTTTCTGGTCCCATAACCATATCCGGTGTAAATGTTCCTTCCTCCGCCGTCACAGTATTCCCCTTTTGGAGCTGGTTCCAATACTTTTGTGGAATTCCATGTTCATTCGCCCTGTCAACTAAAAACTTGCCTGTTCTCTTAATTATGAGGTTGTATCCATAACATATTACATTATGCTTCACCTTATATGCTTCTATTATATACCCTTTTCTCTCAATAGTCTGCATCTGCTCTGTTAATTCGATATATTTTATTTCGAAAGGAAGCTCAGGCGCAATCACTCTTACAGACTCGACTACTTTCTGCAAACCCTTGGGACCAATAAGTGTAAGCGACTCCTTTCTGTCAGCATTACCCATCGTAAGTAAAAGCCCAGGTAAACCGCTTATATGGTCTGCGTGGTAATGAGTAAAGCAAATAGTATCAATAGGTTTAAATGTCCAGCCTTTCTCTTTAATTGCTATCTGTGTTCCCTCACCACAATCAATTAGAAGGCTGCTTCCATTGAACCTTGCCATAAGCGCTGTCAGCCATCTTTTGGGCAGCGGCATCATCCCTCCCGTTCCTAATAAACATATATCCAGCATATTAATCCTCCATCTGTTATATAATCTCAGTCTCGTCCTTTTTGGTTATCTTAATATCATTATCATTTATAAGTTTGTCGTAACATTCTTCACATATATCTATAGAATGCGTCTCCCCGTCTTTATCTGAAAAATAGCCCCACTTATAATCAATTGAAAAAATCCCTTCTTTAACTATTCCATTCTCAACAAGCATATTTCTTCCACATTTGTCGCATGCAACCTGTAATAGTATTTTGCTGTCATTATAATATTTTCTCATATGAGTACCTTCCTTTTGTTATTGTGCTCATATTATACACTATTATAAAATATTTTTTTGAGGTAAATAATTCCACATAATTATGGCATCTTCCTTAGGATTATCATAAAACCCCGGACGTATTCCTTCATTTATGAATCCATGGGCTTCGTACAAATGTATTGCAGCTTTATTGCTTACACGCACCTCAAGTGTAATAGACTTTATCCCTATCTCCTGAGACTTCGACACGATATAATCCATAAGACCATTTCCTATTCCCCGTCCTCTATATAAAGAATTAGTCACTACATTTGTAATGTCACCTTCTTCACCTATGATATACATTCCGGCATAACCGGCTACAAATTCATTGTTCATATTATCATTTTCTACCGCAACAATGAACAATGACTCTTCCTTATCCACTTCTTTGCGAAGCGATTCTTCCGACCAGGGATGTGGAAAATTATCCTTCTCTAACTTTGCTAATGCTCTGACATCTTTAAGAGTCATTTCTCTATATGTAAACATTACTTTTTATTACCCTTCTCTCTTTCGCTTCTCTCCCGCTCTGCCTGTGACACCCTCAAATATTCAGGAAGATGTTCGGATGCTTTCTCTGTTTTTCCATTTGCATAATATACACTTCCAAGTGCTGCTACAGATGCACCTCTTTGCCTGTTCATGCTGACCGGTGCAAATGCAAATGTATTACTCATATTTTCCCTGATATAATCTTTAAACACCGGAATACCGTCTCCCACAAATATAACACCTTTATCTAAAGCATTACATTTGTCAACCAGTTCTTCTATTGCAATGGCATCCTGCTCCATATAATTGCATATATTATCATTTTCGAAATAATATATACCTGTATATACCTGACTTCTTCTGGCATCCATTATAGGACATACATATCTGTCCGTTCCCCACATATTATATGCCATAGCTTCAAGTGTTGGTACATGTATAAGCGGAATATTGAGTGCCAGACCAAGTCCCTTCGCTGTTGCCGACCCTATTCTTAATCCTGTAAACGAACCAGGTCCGCCGGATACCGCAATTGCATCGATATCTCTCATATCTGTCTCTGTCATCCTTACAATTTCATCTAACATTGGCAATAATGTCTGTGAATGTGTCTTTCTATAATTAATAGTATATTCTGCAATTGTTATATTATCATCCACTATGGCAACACTTGCCACCATAGACGAGCTGTCTATACCTAAAATCTTCATGCTAATCTCCGTTTCTACTTCCATTCCAAAGTAATCTTTCTATAATCAAAGTCTTTATCTAACGCTTTTTCTATCTTAATCCACCGTACATTTTCCGGAAGAATCTCCTTAATATATTCTGCCCACTCTATCAGACATACCCCTCCTCCGTAAAAGTACTCCTCATATCCTATCTCTTCCATCTCATATACATCTTCTATTCTGTACACATCAAAATGATATAACGGAATTTTTGTTCCCTCATACACCTGGACTATGGTAAATGTTGGGCTGTTAACGATATCATCTACCCCGACTCCTTCTGCAAATCCCTGTGAAAAAACAGTCTTGCCTACACCTAAATCACCTGAAAGACAGTACACCTCGCCCGGCTTTGCATTTTTTCCTATATCTACACCTATATTAAATGTTTCTTCAGATGAATATGTCTCTATAACCATGCCAATCTCCATTCCGCAGACGATATGCGTCGGAGGAATCGCGAGCAAAATCTCAAATTTTGCCCTGCGATAAAAAGCTGATTGTGACGTCTGCGGCACAATCAGCCGTGTGGAAAATCAGCATATCAATGTGATTTTTCACACTAATCTCCTTTTCTGAGCAATTTATCGCAAATATTATTTTATATCTACACGTCTGCACTGTGCATTATTATCAATCAATTCCTTTAACTTATTAAAATTCTGCCCTATATCTTTCTTTGGTAATATAAACGCCCTTACAGGAGTTGTATATATATTAATAAGATTCTTAGTACTTGTCACCTTCATAACCTCATACCAGAAGCACTGTGCATTCTGTTCTCCCTGTGTTATTGTTATCCCTTTTGAATCAAACATATATATAAGTGGTGTAGAAAAATTCTTTTTCACCTGTTTTCTAACCTTTATATAGCACCCAACCGGTTCAAACACTGTAAATGTCAGTGCAAATATGACAATAAGCACTCTGTTCGTCATTGTCAGTTTGTCCCAGTATAAAAAACCGCCTATGGCTGATGCTATACTGAACAGGACACCTATAATCCCATGAAAAGTACGATAATTGTGCTTTAAAGTAAATTCATAAAGCTCCTTAACACCGATGTTAGCTGTAATACTCATATATTTCTCCATCTCCAGACATTATTTCATTTCAACTTAATATAATCCTTATTATTATAACACAATATCTGATTAAGTGTCAAAAATCATTATGTTATCACTAGACACTTTTTTTCATTTCAATTATAATATTTTTTTGAGGGTGTTAATATCACCTTTACTATAAGAAGCATGCTATATTTTTTATACTATATAGCTGCAGAATGCGAGGAATTATGAACATATTAAAACAACTTAAAGATGAATTATCTATCAATTTATGGCAGGTTGAAGCTGCCGTAAAATTAATCGACGAAGGAAATACTATTCCCTTTATCGCACGATACAGAAAGGAAGCTACAGGTTCCCTCAATGATGAAGTTCTGCGTAATCTCCACGAAAGATTAATATATCTGCGTAATCTTGAAGATAAAAAATCTCAGGTTATTGCAAGCATTGACGAGCAGGGCAAACTTACAGATGAATTAAAATTGCAAATCGAAAATGCTGAAACAATGGTCGCAGTCGATGATTTGTACAGACCATACAGACCAAAGAAAAGAACAAGAGCTACCATCGCAAAAGAAAAAGGTCTCGAACCTTTGGCTGATATTATCATGACACAGGAAATATCTGAACCTTTAGATAATATAGCTTCACAGTTCATCTCTGATGAGAAAGATGTCAAATCAGTTGATGATGCCATACAGGGTGCTTGTGATATTATTGCAGAAACAATTTCAGATAATGCTGATTATAGAAAATATATAAGAAATACTACATTTAAAGAGGGATTCATTTCGTCCGCCGCAAAAGATGCTGAAGCTGAATCAGTCTATGAAATGTACTATGAATTTACAGAAAAAATATGTAAGATTGCCGGTCACAGAATTCTGGCACTCAACAGAGGAGAAGCCGAAAAGTTTCTCAATGTTAAAATCGAAGCTCCTGAGGACAGAATCATAACATTCCTTAATAAAAAAATTATCAAATCAAATAACAGTTATACAGAAAATTATATTAAAGAAACAATTCTCGACAGTTATAAAAGACTTATTGCTCCATCAATAGAACGTGATATAAGAAATGAACTGACAGAAACTGCACAGGAAGGTGCCATTAAGGTATTTGGTGAAAATCTGAAACAGCTTCTCATGCAGCCACCTATTGCTAACCGTGTAGTCCTCGGCTGGGACCCTGCCTTCAGAACAGGATGCAAACTTGCCGTTGTAGATGAAACAGGCAAAGTTCTCGACACAGTTGTAATATACCCTACTGCTCCTCAGAATAAAGTTGAAGAATCTAAAAAAATATTAAAAAATCTTATTAATAAATACAATATTTCACTTATATCTGTTGGAAATGGCACTGCATCAAGAGAATCTGAACAGGTCATAGTTGAACTCCTAAAGGAAATACCTGAAAAAGTAGAGTATGTAATAGTTAACGAAGCCGGTGCTTCTGTATACTCAGCAAGCAAACTTGCAACAGAGGAATTTCCTAATTTCGATGTAGGTCAAAGAAGTGCTGCTTCCATAGCAAGACGTCTTCAGGACCCTCTGGCTGAACTTGTTAAAATCGACCCTAAGGCTATCGGTGTAGGACAGTATCAGCACGACATGAATCAGAAAAAGCTTGGAGATACTCTTACAGGTGTTGTAGAAGACTGCGTAAACAAAGTCGGCGTTGACTTAAATACCGCCTCTGCCAGTCTCTTAGAATATATATCGGGAATATCAAAAACCATTGCTAAAAATATAGTCGCATACAGAGAAGAAAACGGAAGATTTACTGACAGAAAACAATTACTTAAAGTTGCCAAACTCGGTCCAAAGGCATTTGAGCAGTGCGCAGGTTTCACAAGAATCAATGGCGGTAAAAATCCTCTCGACTCAACAAGTGTGCATCCCGAAACATATGATGCTGCTAATGCTCTTTTATCCAGACTCGGATTTTCTCCTGAAGATATAAGTTCAGGTAAACTTATTGGAATATCACTTATGGTTAAAGACTATAAGTCAATGGCAGACGAACTTGACATTGGCGAAATAACACTTAGGGATATTGTTAAAGAACTTGAAAAGCCTGCCCGCGACCCAAGAGATGAGATGCCTAAACCGATTTTAAGAACTGATGTATTAGACATGAAAGACTTAAAACCCGGAATGATTCTTAAAGGCACTGTACGAAATGTTATAGACTTCGGAGCTTTTGTTGATATAGGTGTCCATCAGGACGGTCTTGTACACATTTCCCAGATATGTGACAAATATATCAAACATCCACTTGAAGTTGTCAGTGTTGGAGATATAGTAGAAGTTAAAATAATGAGTGTTGATTTAGCTAAAAACAGAATCCAGCTTACCATGAAAATATAAAATCAATTTTGAACGATTAACCGTAACTGCTATTATTAACATAATAAAAACCGGAATATCATTATGAACCAATAATGATATTCCGGTTTTTCTATTTCTCTATTTCTCTATCTTCTATTCAATTCTTATTCTTGTTATTATATTATCTAATCCTGATGCTGCCTCGTCATATTTTGCCTCAGTAATTGTAGATGTAACAAATGCAAATTCTCCTTCAACGTCATCAAGCGTCAGGACTTCGACTGCGCCAAATGCTGCTTCAACTGCTGCCTTGTCTGAATCTGCATTTCCCTTCATTCTTACAAAGAATTTCTTCTCTGATTCTTTAATATCTGTAAGTTCAAGATTATCACTGCTCCACTCGATGTAAACATTGTCATTAAGATGTCTTATTGCATCAACTACGTCAGATACAACAGCACTTGCCGTTGGAAGCTTTCCTGCACCACTACCATAGAACATTACGTCACCAAGAACATTTCCTTTAACCATGATACCATTGAATACATCATTAACACTATAAAGTGGATGAGAAGCATCTATCATAACAGGTGCAACGTATGCATAAAACTTACCAGCTACTTTTCTTGCCTTTCCAAAAAGTTTGACCGAATATCCAAGTTTGTTAGCATATTTGAAGTCAACATCTGTTATCTTTGTTATTCCTTCAGTGTATATCTGTTCAAAATCAACATTTTTTCCATATGTTAATGAAGCAAGAATCGCAATCTTTCTGCATGCATCGAATCCTTCAACATCAGCCGCCGGATTTCTCTCTGCATAACCAAGTTCCTGTGCTTCTTTAAGAACTTCATCAAATCCAAGTCCTTCTCTTGACATCTTAGAAAGTATATAGTTAGTTGTTCCGTTAAGAATTCCTGTTATCTCAAGAACATCATCTGCTGTTATGCACTCTACAAGTGGTCTTATGATTGGAATTCCGCCACCACAGCTTGCTTCAAAGAAGAAGTTTCTGTTATGCTCTCTTGCAATTTCTATAAGTTCAGGACCATGTTTTGCAACAAGCTCTTTGTTAGATGTACATACACTCTTACCTTTCATAAGTGCGGCCTTAACAAATGTATATGCAGGCTCAACACCTCCCATAACCTCTGCAACCACTTCAACTTCCGGGTCATTTAATATAACATCATAATCATGTACCAGAACATCCATAACAGGATCTCCGGGGAATTCCCTAAGGTCAAGAACATATTTAATATTAACCTTATCTCCTGCTTTTTTGCTTACGATATCATTATTGGTATTAATTACCTCGTAAACACCTGACCCTACTGTACCGTATCCCAATATTGCTACGTTTATCATTTTTTCCTCCATTCTTGTGCAAAGGTATTCATTTTCACCTATGCAATACATATAAATTTATTCAAATACATCTATTCTCTTGCAAGAATTTTAATATAATGCACTCCTTCTGTATTTTCGATTTCTTCTATCATTTCTGAAACATCCAGCGATTCCGGAAGAACCTCAATACTCAATGTCAGTAATGCAACCGAATTAATAGGAATAGTCTGATGTATTGTAAGCAGATTTGTTTTATATTCTGCAATCTTACTTAATATTCTGGACAAGAGTCCCGGTTCATCATCAATCTGTATAACAAATGTTATTGTTTTTCCTCTTGTATCATCATGAAAAGGAAATATATCATCTTTGTATTTGTAATATGAACTTCTGCTAAGACCAACCTGTTCAGTAGCCTCCTGTATCGTCATAGCTTTGGCTGATTCAATCAATTTATTTGCCTCAACCACTTTAAGAAGAACTTCAGGCAGTGCTTTCTGTTTCACAACATAATATTTACTCTTATCCGACATACCGTTATTCACTTCCTTTAAATGTTTGCACACAAAACACATATGTTTTTCACTGGAAGAATATAACATATTTTTGTGCAAACTGCAACCACAAAATAAAAAATGCTGAATTGAAAAATTAAATTC
>DEGR01000037.1 GCA_002351535.1 Lachnospira sp. UBA2821 | reverse complement strand
AGCCGGAAGGCTGAACTGTTACAGTAATGAGTACGGAAATAAATGGTATTCTTGAATATTGCTGCCAAATGTGATAAAATATATTTAATTATGTAGTTGATAAATAAAGGAGAAGGATTATGAATGCTGTTGTTGTAAGAGGAGTCCATATAGGAGATGGACGACCAAAAATATGTGTTTCAATAATAGGACGCAGCAAGATGGAGATAATCAGCCAGGCAAAGGCACTAGCCGAGCAACCGGCAGATATAATTGAGTGGAGGGTTGATTATTTCGAAGAAGTTAACGACTATATTGCTGTTAAAGATATTTTGACAGAGATGAATAATATTCTTATGGGAAAACCGATTCTGTTTACATTCAGAACTACTATGGAAGGCGGACAGAAGTGGATACCTGCTAATCAGTACTCTGATCTGATATATACGGCAGTAAGCAGTGGAGTTGTTGACCTTGTTGACGTTGAGCTGTATATGGGTGATAAGTTTGTTGAGAGTATGATTAATCAGCTTCATAGGATGGATGTTAAAGTCATAGTTTCGAATCATGATTTTGATAAGACACCGGGAAGAGATAAGATGATTGACAGGCTTAAGAATATGGAATATCTTGGGGCGGATATAGCAAAACTTGCTGTTATGGCAAAGAATAAAAAAGATGTCATTGAGCTTTTGGATGCAACAGTTGAAGCAGAGAATAGGATGAATATTCCTGTTATTACAATGTCTATGGGTGGTTATGGAATGATAACAAGAGTGTCAGGAGAATTTTTCAAATCTGCAGTTACATTTGGAGCCGGAGTGGCAGCATCAGCACCGGGACAACTTACGGTTAATGATTTACATAATGTTTTAGAAGATTTACATAAGAATTTGGAGGTTAATATGTAATGGATTATAATATATTATTGATTGGTTTTATGGGCACAGGTAAAACAACTGTATCAAAGTGTCTTTCAAGAGACATGAATCTTACAGAAGTTGATATGGATAAATATATTGTAGAACATGAGCATAAAGCTATAACAGATATATTTGAGGAATATGGGGAAGAATATTTCAGAAAAATAGAGACAGAGTGCCTTATGGAGATACAGAAAGAAAAGGGAAAGATAGTTTCATGTGGTGGCGGAGCAGTGCTTAAAGACGAGAATGTTAAGTATATGAAAGATGGCGGAGTCATAGTTTTACTTACTGCTACACCAAAGACTGTATATGAAAGAGTTAAGGATGGCAATGACAGACCAATTCTTAATGGTAATATGAATGTTGAATACATAGAGAAGCTTATGAATAAGAGAAAATCAAGATATCTTGAGGTTGCTGACCTTGTAATAGAGACAGATGGCAAAAAACCGCATGCGATATCTAAAGAAATAATTGACAGAATCGACAAATTAGCAAAAAATAGTTGAAAAATAACAGATATTATTATAAACTAGTAGCAGTGTTCTGAATTTTAGTGAAATGTGAAAGAAAGATTCAGATTAAAAAAGTGATTTTAAGGAGGACAAGTTAATGATATCAGCAGGAGATTTTAGAAATGGTATGACAATCGAGGTAGAAGGAAATATTTACCAGATTATTGAGTTCCAGCATGTTAAACCTGGAAAAGGTGCTGCATTTGTAAGAACTAAATTAAAGAATATAAAAGATGGTGGTGTTGTTGAGAAGACTTTCAGACCAACAGAAAAATGCCCACAGGCAAGAATTGACAGAAATGATATGCAGTATCTTTACAATGACGGAGATTTATACTATTTTATGGATAATGAAACATATGAGCAGATTTCATTAAGTGCAGATGATATAGGTGATTCTCTTAAGTTTGTTAAAGAGAATGAGACGGTTAAGATGTGTTCACATAATGGTAGTGTGTTTGCAATTGAGCCACCACTTTTTGTAGAGCTTGAGATTACAGAGACAGAGCCTGGATTCAAGGGTGACACAGCAACAGGTGCAACAAAACCTGCAATCGTTGAGACAGGTGCACAGGTTATGGTACCATTATTTGTATCACAGGGTGAAAAGATAAAAATAGACACAAGAACAGGTGAATATTTATCAAGAGTATAATGAGTAAAACACACATAAAGAATGATATATCTAATATAAGTAAGAATTTAAGACACCGATTATTCGGTGTCTTTTTTTCTTGACATATTAATAATGATGTGTTATATATAATATGTATCATACAAGAGGGAGATGTATGTTTAGGTCAGTATGAAGGGAATTGACCTGATATTTTAATACATTATAGTGTTACCATAATATTATTATGGTAACAGGAAAATAAAATCATAGAAGAACAAGGGAGGAATAAGGGGCTAATGGAATACATGGAGTTTATAGAATATGTAAGAGCAGCCATGGCTACGATTTTAGGTGATGATAAAATCGTAACAGTAAAAGAGATACTTAAGAATAATGGACAGGAATATGATGCATTGCTGATAACTGATAAAGACAGCAATATTTCACCTACAATATATCTGAATTCTTTTTATGACGAGTATGTCAGTGGAAAAGAAAGTGGAGAAGTTGTCAGGGAAATATATGAATTTTATGAAGATAGTTGTAATGACTTCATATTCGATATGGATGTATTTTCTGATTATTCCATAATGAGTAAAAAGATTGTATTTAAGGTAATTAACAAGGCAAAGAATAAAAAACTTCTGAAAGATGTACCGCATATTACAAAGATGGATTTGGCGCTTGTACCGTATTGCATGGTTGACAATGACAGCTTTGGCACTGCTACGGTTCTGATTCAAAAGTCGCATCTTGCATTGTGGAATAAGTCTGAAAAGGAAATATTTGAGGCAGCATATGAGAATACACCAAGAATATTACAGGCTGAGATTCGTAATATGAATGACATTATCAGAGAAATGTTTATGGATGATTTGAGAAGAAAACAGGTAAATGGCGAGATTGGATTTGATATCGATATTAATCTGAAGACAAAGGAATTAATGGAAGATGTTGGTACAGACAATGGAATTGAAATGTATGTTCTTACAAATAATCACAGGTCTAATGGAGCTGCATGTATGTTTTATGATGACGTTATAAGAAATTTTGCAAAGGAACATAAGTCTGATATATTCATATTACCAAGTAGTGTGCATGAGGTTATACTTGTTCCGGCAATAGACGGATTATCTAAGAATGAACTGACTCTTATGGTACAGGATGTTAATAAAGAGGAACTATCAGCGGAAGAGATACTTTCGAGCCATGTATACATATATAGTTATGAAAGCGAAGAAATAGGTATGTAGAATATTTGGCGACTATATTACAGAATTATGTTTGAGGGAATATTCACATGCAAAAAGCCGGTAACATATGATTGATGATTACAGTTAATGTTACCGGCTTTTTTATTTATAGATTATATAGTGCATCCGATGAGAGTCGAACTCACGCACCTGGCTCCGGAGGCCAGTGCTCTATCCACTGAGCTACGGATGCATAATTCAGATAATACATTATGATTACGAATAATGCAAGTCTTTTGTTGACAATCTGTTGCATTTTTAATTCAGATTTGCTAGAATGTAGCTTGTGGCATAAAGCCTTTGCATGGAAATTTGCATAGAATTGAGGATTAAAATGAGTAAAAAGACTAAAAGGACTAATAATAAACAAAAAAAAATACAGAATAATGTCGACAAAAATATTGTAAATGAGATAAAAGAGGAAATTGAAAAAGAGAACCTTGCAAATGAGAGCAAAAAAGAAGTAGTTGATGATTTATCAACATTGAAAGATGATTTTTTTGCGAACCTTGACAGAGAAACAAAGGTTGAAGATGCTATTCAGAATTTCAGAAAAAAAAGCAGGGATAAAGTATCGGGTTCGCATAAAGGAAAAAGAGCTAATAAAAAGAATAGTATCAAAATACCTTTTTTACAGGAAATATCAGATAAAACAGGTTTTAATATAAGTGTTGTTCTTTGTGGCTTTATAGTACCGGTATTGTTTGTTTTTCTTATAGTTGCACTTATATTTGACAGGGGAAACATGGTTTCAGACGTAAAAAATGTCACAACGGCTTCACAGTTAAAGCCGACAGCAAATAAAGAAATATCAAAACTTGTAGGTGGTTATTTTAATGCTTTATCAGAATGTGATATTAAAGCATTATCAAAAGTTATGGATTCGGTTGGTACACTTACTGAAGATGAACTCAGAAAAAAGGGTGAGTATATAGAAGGATATGAAAATATAAAGATATATACAAAAAAAGGTGTTGCTGATAATGAATATGTTGTATATGTATATTATGAAAATAAAATTCTTAATATTAACACCTTAGCACCGGGGTCAAAGGTGTTATATGTTAAGAGAAATGATAAAAATAATGGATATATAATTCATAATGGAATTAAAGATACGGATATTGCAAAACGAATAGAGAAATTATCAAAAGATAAAGATATTAAAAAATTTAATAAAGAAGTTAATGATAAGCTTATGGCAGCATGTAAGAAAGATGAGGATTTGAAGAATTTCTATAATGCACTTATGTCGGCTGGCACACCGGAGACAACAAAAGAAGGAGAGACAACTGCCCAGGAGACAACAGTAGCACAGGAATCCGGGAAAGTTGAGGAGACGACACAGGTTGCTGCACAGTAGGACACAAAATTACAGATAAAAATATAACCGTATAATCAGTAATAAACTGATTATACGGTTATATTTATTCTGGATGAATATTTTGTAAGTCCTTTAATATAATCACTGTCTCTTGAGAAGAGAGCAGATACATCATCTATATCGGCATTTTTAAGTTTGTCGGTGTTTAATTCAAGCGTTGAGTCACTGTTGATTGATATACCAATATCTTCAAGAGCTTTTTTCTGAGCTTTTGTAAGCTTTTTGATGTTAGTAATTCTGTTTGAATTATAATGGTCACTACTTTTGCCGCATGATGATAAAAAGTTATTGTATACGGATACAAAGGCAGATACTTTATTTTTATGATTAGTAGATTTGTCATCATCATCTGACAGTGAACCGGTATCAATTTTTTTGATGTCACGAAGAAACTTCTTAATGGCTATAGAATCAGTTGATATTAAAATGTTATTTGATACATCTTCACGCCCACTCGAAGTCTTATAAGCACGATTGCTGTTATAGTATTTTCCAAGATAATACGATGCTGTGAGAGTGGAATTTGCAGATGCTATAAGAGTGGATGAACTCATGTTAATCACCTTACCTTTCACGTTATATTAATGTATCGGAATAAAAGCCTTTTATCATTAGGGATTCTATTGACAATTGTGCAACTTAAGTGATAGACTATCTTGGAATTATTGCATACTTATAATGGAAAGGTATACATATATGAAGGAATATAAAGGTGTTATATTTGATCTGGATGGCACAATAGTTGATTCAATGTATGTGTGGAAGCAGATAGATGTTGATTTTTTAGGAAAGAGAGGATTTGATGTTCCTGAAGATTACGTTGAAGCGATTACTCCTATGGGGTATTCAGATGCTGCAAATTATACAATTGAAAGATTCGGATTGAAAGAAAATGCTGAAGATATAATAGAAGAATGGAAAAATATGGCCATTTATGCGTATTCAAATGATGTAAAGCTCAAACCGGGAGTAAGAGAATATCTGCAATATCTGAAAACAAAAGGTATTGTTATGTCTATTGCGACGGCATCAGATTTAAAACTTGTAAAACCGGTCTTAAAGAATAATGGAATCTATGACTATTTTCAGAGTATTACGACTTCAAAAGAAGTAAAAAGAGGAAAAGGATTTCCTGATATATATGACTTAGCGGCAAATAAGATGGGAATAAAACCTTCAGAATGCCTCGTTTTTGAAGATATAATACAGGGCATAAAAGGTGCAATAGCAGGCGGTTATAATCCAATAGCGGTATATGATGTGTGGTCGGAAAAGGACAGAACGCAGATGGAAAAATTAGCCTGTAAATATATAACAGATTTTAGAGATATGATTAATTAAGTTATTAAGAATTTAGATAATATGGAGGATTGAGATGAGAAACTACAAGACACAGATGGAAGCAGCTAAAAAAGGTATTATAACACCTGAGATGAAAACTGTAGCCGGGAAAGAAAGAATGGATGAACATAAACTTATGGAACTTGTTGCAAGCGGACAGGTTGCAATACCGGCTAATGTAAGACATACATCTTTATCACCTGAAGGAATAGGAACCGGAATGAAGACTAAAATTAATGTTAATCTTGGTATATCAGGTGATTGTAAAGATTACGACATGGAATTAAGCAAGGTGAAAATGGCAATAGATTTCGGTTGCGAAGCTATAATGGATTTGAGTAATTATGGTAAGACAAACACATTCAGAACAAAGCTTGTTGAAATGTCGCCTGCTATGATTGGAACTGTTCCTATGTATGATGCAATAGGGTATCTCGAAAAAGATCTTCTTGAAATAACTGCAAAAGACTTCCTGAGAGTTGTAGAAGCACATGCTAAAGAAGGTGTTGACTTTATGACTATACATGCAGGAATTAACAGAAGAGCTGTAGAGGCGTTTATGAGAGAGGGAAGAAAGATGAACATCGTATCAAGAGGTGGTTCATTACTTTTCGCCTGGATGCAGATGACGGGCAATGAAAACCCTTTCTTTGAATATTATGATGAAGTTCTGGAAATATTAAGGGAATATGATGTTACAATCAGTCTTGGAGATGCCTTAAGACCGGGGTGCCTTGCCGATAGTACTGATGCAGGTCAGATTAGTGAACTTATAGAACTTGGAAATCTTACAAAACGTGCATGGGAAAAGGATGTTCAGGTTATGGTAGAGGGACCGGGACATATGGCTATGAATGAGATAGAAGCAAATATGAAGCTTCAGAAGAGAATATGTCATAATGCACCATTTTATGTACTTGGACCTTTGGTTACTGATATTGCACCGGGATATGATCATATCACATCAGCAATTGGTGGAGCTATTGCAGCAGCAAGTGGTGCTGACTTCTTATGTTATGTAACTCCTGCAGAGCATTTAAGACTTCCTGACGTTAATGATGTCAAGGAAGGAATAATGGCTTCAAAGATTGCAGCACATGCTGCTGATATTGCCAAAGGGCTTCCGGGAGCAAGAGAGCAGGATGACAAGATGGCTGAGGCAAGACATAAAGTGGAATGGGAAGAGATGTTTAAATATGCAATTGACCCTGACAAAGCAAGAACATATTTTGAGAGTGTGCCACCGGAAGACAGACATACATGCTCTATGTGTGGAAAAATGTGTGCAGTAAGAACTACTAATAAGATTCTTGCAGGAGAAAAGGTTGAGTTTTGTACAGAATTATAATATGAGGTGTTAGTTAGTGAAGAAAGAAATAAGCTTAGATGAAATAAGACTTAACAAATATCTCAGTGATGCAGGTGTATGTTCAAGGCGTGAAGCAGACAGACTGATAGAACAGGGAAAAGTGAAAGTTGACGGTATTAAAGCCGTGACAGGTATGAAGATATTGCCGAATCAAAAAGTGTCTGTTAATGGCAAACAGGTGTTAAAGGAAGAAAAAAAGGTACTTATTGCCGTAAATAAACCTGTCGGAATTGAATGTACATCTGATAAAAGTAATAAGGATAATATAATTGATTATATTGGATATCCTACAAGAATATATAATATAGGACGGCTTGATAAGAATTCACATGGTCTGATTCTTATGACAAATGATGGAAGTATAGTTAACCGGATATCGAAGTCTTCGAATAATCACGAAAAAGAATACGTTGTTACGGTTAACAAACCGGTTAACAGGGAATTTGTAAAGAAAATGTCATCCGGTATTAAAATTCTTAATCGTGTTACAAAACCATGTAAAGTATGGATTACGGATAATAAGGAATTTCATATTATTCTTACCGAGGGAATGAACAGACAGATAAGACGGATGTGTGAAGCTGTAGGTTACCGTGTAATGGATTTAAAAAGAATCAGAATCATGAATATTAATCTCGGACGGCTTAAAGAAGGAACGTACCGCAACGTAACTCCGGAGGAATTAAAAGAGTTAAGAAGAATGTTAGATGATAAAAATGACGAATAATTTAAAAGTATGAATGGAGTAGTGTAATGGAAAGTAAATATAAAAGAATGACAGAACTTGTAAACATTCTTAATAAGGCTTCTAAAGTCTATTATCAGGATGGCAATGAGATTATGTCTAACTTTGAGTATGATAAATTATACGATGAACTTACAAAACTTGAAAACGAGCTTGACATTACACTGTCTGACAGTCCGACCGTAAATGTCGGTTATGAGGTTTTAAGTGAACTTCCGAAAGAAAATCATGACAGTCCTATGCTTTCACTTGACAAAACCAAAGAAGTAGAAGGTCTTAAATCGTTTCTTGGAGAACGTAAAGGTGTTATATCATGGAAACTGGATGGACTCACAGTTGTTTTATCTTATAACAATGGTGAACTTGTAAAAGCTGTCACGAGAGGTAATGGGCAGACAGGCGAGGTTATTACAAATAATGCCAGAGTGTTTAAGAATATACCGCTTAAGATAGCGTACAAAGGTGAACTTGTAATACGTGGAGAGGCTGTAATTAAGTATACTGATTTTGAAAAAATAAATGCAACTATTGAAGATGTAGATGCGAAGTATAAAAATCCAAGAAATCTGTGTTCAGGTTCTGTAAGACAGCTTAATAATAAAATTACAAAACAAAGAAATGTAAACTTTTTTGCATTTGCACTTGTTAAGGTAAATGAAATTGATTTTGGCAATTCAATTTTCAATCAGCTTGAATGGCTTGAATCACAGGGATTTGAAGTTGTGGAACACAGAATGACCGATGCATCACACATTTCTGATGATGTAAAATATTTTGCTGAAAAAATAAAGGATTATGACATTCCGTCAGATGGTCTTGTTCTCATGTATGATGACATACAGTACGGGTTATCGCTTGGAATGACTGCTAAATTTCCGAGAAATGGAATAGCATTTAAATGGAAGGATGAAACGGCAGTTACACATTTGCGTGAAATAGAATGGAGTCCTTCGAGAACAGGACTTATTAATCCGGTTGCAATTTTTGATGCAGTTGAATTAGAAGGAACAACGGTATCAAGGGCAAGTGTTCATAATCTGAGCATTATGGAAGAATTAAAGCTTGGAATAGGTGATGAGATAACTGTATTTAAAGCTAATATGATAATTCCACAGATAGCAGAAAACATTACGGGAAGCGGTAATGTGACTATACCTGATGAGTGCCCTGCATGTGGAGGAAAGACGGAAATCAGGAATATTAATGATGCAAAATCATTATATTGTACTAATCCGGACTGTCAGGCTAAAAAGATAAAATTATATACACATTTTGTCAGCAGGGATGCTATGAATATTGACGGTTTGTCAGAGGAAACCCTTGAGAAATTTATAGACAGGGGATATATCAGAGAATTTGCCGATATATACAAAATGGAAAGATGGAAAGAAGAAATAGTAGTTGAAAAAGGCTTTGGTGAAAAATCTTTTGACAATATAATAAGTGCCGTTAATAAGTCAAGAAAAACAAATGTTATAAGGATATTATATAGTCTTGGCATACTAAACGTCGGGCTTTCCAATGCAAAGATTATTTGTGAAGAATTTTCCTACGATATCAATAAGATAAGAAATGCCACAGAAGAAGAATTGAATAATATTGACGGAGTCGGACCGGTTATCGCAAAAAGTATTATAGATTATTTTAATAATGATGTTAATAATACACACCTTGACAATTTATTAAAAGAGCTTATAGTTGAAGAGATAAAAGAAAACACTGCAGAAAAGGTTTTTGCCGGTATTAACTTTGTAATTACAGGCAGTGTTGAGCATTTTGCAAATAGAAATGAAGTTAAGCAAAAGATAGAGGAGTTTGGCGGTAAGGTTACCGGAAGTGTCACATCTAAAACGGCATATCTTATTAATAATGATACAATGTCTGCTTCTTCAAAAAATAAAAAAGCTAAAGAACTTGGAATACCGATTATTTCAGAAGAAGAATTTATACAGATGCTTCCGTAAATTAATTATTAAAGGCAAAGAGGAGGTCTTACAATGCCAATTAAAGTTCAGAGTGATTTGCCTGCAAAGGCAGTAATTGAGAGTGAGAATATATTTATAATGGATGAAACGAGAGCTATAAAGCAGGACATCAGACCATTAAAGATAGGAATCCTTAATCTTATGCCATTAAAACATGAGACAGAAATACAGCTTTTACGTGTGCTATCAAATACACCTCTTCAGGTAGATGTTACTTTCGTGCATGTTGAAAGTCATATTTCAAAAAACACACCTGCAAGTCATCTTAATCAGTTCTATTCAACATTTTCGGATATTAAAGATAAAAAGTTTGATGGATTTATCATAACAGGTGCACCTATTGAAAATATGCCTTTTGAAGAAGTTGGTTATTGGAAAGAGCTAACAGACATAATGGAGTGGACGAAAACACATGTTACATCGACATTGCATGTCTGCTGGGGCGCACAGGCGGGAGTATATTATCATTTCGGAATAGATAAAGTAACTTTAAAAGAGAAAAAGTTCGGAATATATGAACATAAGGTTATTCACAGAAAAGTTCCACTCATGAGAGGTTTTGATGATGTATTTTTGGCACCACACTCAAGGCATACGGAAGTGCCTGCTGATAAGATAAGGGCAGACGAGCGGCTTACAATACTTGCCGAGTCTGATGATGCCGGAGTACTTGTCACAATTGCTGAAGATGGAAAGCAGATTTTCTTAATGGGACATCCTGAATATGACAGAATGTCTCTTGATATGGAATATAAAAGGGATATTGCAAAAGGAATGAATATAAAGGTTCCGTACAATTATTATAAAGATGATAATCCTGAAAACAAACCATTGCTCACATGGAGAGCACATGCAAATGCTTTATACACAAACTGGTTGAATTATTATGTATATCAGGTTACACCTTATGATTTATAAAATTCTTATATAAGATTGGAGATATGAAATGGAGAAAATAATATTAACAGGAGACAGACCAACCGGAAAACTACATGTCGGACATTACGTTGGTTCATTGAGAAGAAGAGTTGAATTACAGAATTCGGGTGAATATGACAAAATATTTATTATGATTGCGGATGCACAGGCACTTACTGACAATGCTGACAATCCTGAAAAAATCCGTCAGAATATTATAGAAGTTGCACTTGATT
This sequence comes from Lachnospira sp. UBA2821, assembly GCA_002351535.1. Lineage (GTDB taxonomy): Bacteria > Bacillota > Clostridia > Lachnospirales > Lachnospiraceae > UBA2821. The sequence continues at coordinate 30,486 of DEGR01000037.1, read as the reverse complement.
ATTTATCATGCGGTCTTGATCCTGCTAAGTCAAATCTGTTTATTCAGTCACAGATTCCTGAACTTTGTGAGTTATCGTTTTATTATATGAACCTTGTTACAGTGTCAAGACTTCAGCGTAATCCTACAGTTAAGTCAGAGATTCAGATGCGTAATTTTGAGGCAAGTATTCCTGTTGGATTCTTTACATATCCTATAAGTCAGGCAGCAGATATCACAGCATTTAAAGCCACAACTGTTCCTGTTGGCGAGGACCAGCTACCTATGATTGAGCAGACAAGAGAGATTGTAAGGAAGTTTAATACCGTTTATGGAGAGGCACTTGTTGAACCGGATGTGCTTTTGCCTGAGAACAAAGCATGTATGAGACTTCCGGGTACAGATGGCAAGGCGAAGATGAGTAAATCTCTTGGCAATTGTATTTATTTATCAGATACACCTGAAGATGTCAGGAAGAAGATAATGAGTATGTTTACAGACCCAAATCACCTTAAAGTGAGTGACCCGGGTCAGGTTGAGGGAAATCCTGTATTTATCTATCTTGATGCTTTCTGTAAGGATGAGCACTTTGAAAGATACTGTCCTGATTACAGTTGTCTTCAGGAAATGAAGGACCACTATTCAAGAGGTGGTCTTGGAGACGTAAAAGTTAAGAAGTTTCTCAACAACGTTCTTCAGGAAGAGTTAGAGCCTATCAGAAAGAGAAGAAAAGAATTTGAAAAAGATATTCCCGAGGTATATAACATTCTTAAAAAAGGGTCAGAGGCTGCACGTGAAATTGCAACCAAGACACTTGCAGATGTAAAAGAAAAAATGAGAATCAACTATTTTGATGATGCAGAGCTGATTGCGAAGCAGGCAGAAATGTACAAATAATTGATATCAGTGAAAATAAATGTAATATAAATAAAATGGCCTGGCTGGCAAGAATAGAACCAATATATGCAATAATACCATAGTATGGTACTACGAGTAAGAGCATAAGTATTCTTATTGTAATTGATATAAGATTGTATATAAATGTTTTATTCACATGTCCCAGGCCATTTAATATACTGGTCATGGTTGTGTTAGCATATAGAAAAGGGCAGACTAATGACATCTTTGTTAAATATATTCCGGAAGAGTTATTTTTAAATATCATATTACCAATATTATGTCCTTCTACGAAGAAGAAAAGTGTAAAAAATATTCCAAGACCAATACTCATTAAAAGTGAAATAACAGAAGTCTTAAATATAACATATCCTTTTTTTTCTGCATCTGCTTTGGCTATTGTCGGGAGAAGCAGTAGAGACATTGAGTTGGTTATTGTTGCAGGAAACATTATAAAAGGAAGTGCAATTCCTGTTATAATACCATATATTTTCAAAGATTCTGACATGCTCATACCACTTATCGTAAGCTGCAATGGAAGGAGTATAGCTTCGCCCCCCTGAAAAATGCCCGGAACAACTTTGTTGCATGTAAGAGGAAATGAAGTTTTTGTTATAAGTTTAAATGTATTTAAACTACATTTTGTAAAGTTAAAATTTTGTTTTTTGATACTTATGTAGCAATATAATGAAGAAGTGACTTCTCCGGACAAAATGCCGGCAACAGCATGCCATGCTTCGAAAGTTTTATTAGTTTTAGTGAGGTATATCCATAGAAATATAGTTGTGGATACTCTTATAATCTGTTCTAACAATATAGAAACAGCCGGTATTTTTGCATTTTCTTTTCCGTAATAATAACCTGTTATACACGAATGTATAGATGAAAATGGTAAAGAAACAGCAAGAATTTTTATAAGGATATCACATCTTTTTTCGTTTAATATGTATAGTGAAAAAATGTTTGAAAAACTGTATAACATTATTGAACATAGTATTGATATAATCATGGATAATATAATACCGCCACGTAACGCATCTTTTTGCTTAATATCATTTTTATTGCCGGAAAATTTTGCTGTTATCTGTGAGATTGCAGTCTGAATTCCGGCGGAGCACAAAGCAAAACATATTCCCTGTACAGGAAATATAAGCTGGTATATTCCAAGCTTTTCGGCACCTAAGCATTTTGAAAGAAAAATTCTGAGTATGAATCCGAGAATTTTATTAATAAGTCCGATTATTACAAGTATAAAAGTACCTTTTATAAGAGGATTTTTTAAATTTATCATATATAAATACCCGAAGAAAACATTGTTATAAATTATATGTGAGGAATGGCTGAAAAATACATACATCGTGGGAAGTTTAGGTCAGTGGTACTTTAAAATTATGTGTTTGGTACATTTTCAGGTGTAAATCATATAATATATTATGGAGAAAAGTACCGGAGGGACGCATAATATGATATATTTCGATAATGCTGCAACAACCATCATGCATAAAGAAGTTGTGGAGGCAATGAGACCATATTGGTCAGAATTGTATGGGAATCCTTCAAGTCTTTATGATTTCGCAATTAAAAGCAGAGAATCGGTAGAAAAAAGCCGGAAGAGAATAGCGGATGTTATAAATGCGAAGCCGGAGGAAATATATTTTACATCAGGAGGAACGGAATCGGACAACTGGGCAATATATTCAGCGGCAAATGCTATTAACATAAAGGGAAATCATATAATTACTACAGTTATAGAGCATCCGGCAGTTCTTAATACATGCAGAAGTCTGACAAAAAAGGGTTACAGAGTATCTTATATTCCTGTTGATAAATATGGTGTAATTAGTCTGGAGGATTTGGAAAATGCTATTACAGATGATACAGTACTTATATCAGTAATGTTTGCAAACAATGAAATTGGAACGATTGAGCCGATAGATAAAATAGCACAGATTGCACATAAATATGGGATTGCGTTTCATACAGATGCAGTTCAGGCATTCTGTCAGATACCGATAGATGTTAAAAAATTAAAGATAGATATGCTTAGTCTGAGTGGTCATAAGTTTAATGGCCCTAAGGGAGTAGGAGCGTTGTATATAAGGCAGGGACTTCCTATAGAACCTTTTATGAATGGCGGTTCACAGGAAAAGAAAAAAAGGGCAGGTACAACTAACGTTCCTTCGATAGTTGGGATGGGCGAAGCAGCAATCTTATCAGACAGCAGACTGGATTATAAGGTTAAGACGGAAATTGAACTCAGGGACTATTTTATAAAAAGACTGTCTGATGAAATTGCAGATATAAGAATTAATGGTGATATTGATAATCGTCTTCCGGGAAATGTAAATGTATCATTTAAGAATACGGATGGTGAATCATTGCTTGTTATTCTGGACGAAAATGGAATATGTGCATCAGCCGGGTCGGCATGCTCATCATTAAAGAAGGGCAATAGTCATGTGTTAGAAGCAATATGTGTGCCTGATGAATTTATAAGTGGAAGTATAAGGTTTACTTTATCAGAAAATAATACAAAAGATGAAATAGATTTTACAATTAAAGTTTTAAAAGATTCTGTTGAGAAGTTAAGAGTAAATTGACAAAAAGCGGGAATTTGATATAATTTTAATATCAATTCCTGTAGTACATAATACAAAAACGGAGGCTTAATGTCTATGAAGGTAAATCAGGGTGTTTTGGAATTTCTAGGAGTAGTTGGGGAATATCCGTATATTTTAATCCGTTTTTTTATAGTTGCGATAACGCTTATAGTTATGGTATTTCTTGCAATTTATATAAGAAATATAGCATATATAAAGATGATTGGTGAGCTGGATTCGATATCCGGTCTTATTAATTGGGATAACTTTAAGATAGAAGCGGCTAATATTATTAAAAAAAATAGAGATGAAAAATATGCAATAGTACAGTTTGATATAGATAAATTTAAGATTGTAAATGATATATATGGAATAAACGGAGGCAACAATCTTCTGAAAACAGTGGGTTCGGAACTGGAGAATCTTATTGAAAAAGAAGAACTTGCAGCAAGATTTTATGCAGACGTATTCTGTATGCTTATAACATACAATACAGATGATGAGATTGTCGGATTTATTCAAAGAGTGAATAAAAATATAAAAAACAGTTATCCGGTTGTTAATCTTTTTCTGACATTTGGAATATACAGAATAGTTGAAGATGTTTCGATTGACCTGATGGTAGACAGGGCGGCAATAGCAAGAAACTCTGTTAAGGGAAACAGTGTCAGATATTATGCATTTTTTGATAGCAAAATGTTAGAAGAAGTTATGCATGAGAAGAAGATTGAAAATACAATGCAGTCGGCCTTAGAGGCAGGAGAATTTGAAGCTTATTTACAGCCACAGTATTCTGTTAAGACAGAGAAAATTGTATCTGCGGAGGCACTTGTCAGGTGGAATGACCCTATAAGAAAGATTATTCCACCGGGAGAATATATTGAGATATTCGAAAAGAATAATTTTATAGTAAAAGTTGATGTATATGTATGGAAACAGGTGTGTAAGACAATAAATCTGTGGCTTGAGCGGGGATGCAAGCCTTATCCGGTAAGCCTTAATGTATCACCGGTTCACTTTAAAAACCGGTCAATAATAAAGGAGATAACAGACGTTGTTAATGAATACAATACTCCTAAGGAGTATCTTGAACTTGAGATAACAGAAAGTGTTGTTCTTGATGACATGGAATATGCTATTAATACAATAGATGAACTGCACAGGTTAGGATTCAGAATTGCAATGGATGATTTCGGTTCCGGCTATTCTTCACTTAATCTTCTTAATAAACTTCCGATAGATGTATTAAAGATTGATAAAGAATTTCTTAATGATGCATCTAATTCAGAAAGAGGAAAGATAGTTATACGTGATATTATTGCAATGGCAAAAGACCTTGACATGCAGGTTGTATGTGAGGGTGTGGAAAAACATGATGAGGTTGAATTTTTAAAGGGTACTGACTGTGATAAGATTCAGGGATATTATTATGCTAAACCAATGCCGGTATTGGAATTTGAAAAAAAATATTTTTAGGATTTGAAAGGCACGAAAAATGAAAGCTAATATTAAAAAAATATGGGAAAAACTTGATTTTAAGTATATTTTATTATTTTTGATTATTGGATTCATAATTATAGTATTCTCAGAAGTAGAAATAGAAATAAAACATCTTGTCAATAGTAATACTTCGAAAATGCTTGAAGATATACATGATGAAAGTCTTAATAATATCAGTATTAAGATTGAGGATAACTTTGCTAAACTAGAGGCAATGTCTTCATTTATAGGACAGTACGAAGACATACAGTGTGATGATGTAATGGATGCATTAAAAACACAGTTATCTGAAGACACACTTCCTATAAGTGGCGTTATTAAACTTGACGGATATGGAATAACTGCAGACGAGAATGAATTTCAGGCAGATTATGAAGATTTTTATTTTGAAGAGGCTTTAAGTGGTGAGAGAAGTAATTCAGGGGTTCTGCATAATGATACAACAGGAGTTGATTACATTATTATGGCAGTTCCAATCAGGCAGGATGACACAATTGCAGGAGTACTGCAGTGTGCGTATGATATTAAATCATTTACTGACATAATTGATAAAACCAATATAAGTTCTAAAGGCACAACATTTATTGCACAGAGTGACGGTATACTTGTTTCGAGACCTGCTGCCATTGGAAAATATACTAATATGTATAATATTATCGATAAATTTGGTGATGATGCTTCTAAAATTAATAAATTTAAAAACCGTATAAAAAATAAAGAATCAGGAATAGCGACTTTTAACAGTGGAAAACATAAAAAATATGTATGTTATTCGAGTATCCCTTCAACAGACTGGTATTCAATAACTATAGTATCTGCAAATGTAGTTGAACGTGTCACTAACAGAATCAATGACCTTGCTCTTATGATGAGCACAGGAATAACAGTGGTATTTATGCTTTATATAGCTTATTGGTTTGCCAAGAACTATTATATTAATAAGAAAATGCATATGAAAGAACAAAGATACCATATAGTTGCCAACCAGTCAGACAGTATAGTTTTTGAATATAATGTGAAAGACAAAACGGCATATCATACGCATAAATGGGAGGAGAAATTCGGATATCCGCCGGTAGATGAAGATTATCTTGATAATATGGTTGGTAAAAAGATTGTTTATGAGAAAGATAAAGATAAGTTTCTCAATATTTTCAATAGTCTGAATGATGAGGGGAAAGATTATGCAGAAGATTATGTAGGAATATATAATTCAGACGGCCAGATTATAAAATGTAAGATAAGGGCATCTGCAATAAGAAACAAGAGAAATAAAGTAGTCAGAGTTGTTGGAAAAATATTGGAGTTAAAAGATTTTACATAATAGAGCGGCTGTTACGTCAGGTAAAACGTAACAGCCGTTTTATAATAGACTTAAAGTTTAATAAATTCAGGACATCTGTTTTTAAATATTGTTATATATTTAAAACCGCATTTACTGATAAGAGTACCGGCCTTGTCAAAATTCGAACCGATAATGGTGGCTTTATGTGCATCAGAACCAATCGTTAATATCTCACCGCCAAGTTCATTATATCTTCTGATAATATCCTCACAGGGATTTGGCTGTGAAAGACCGTTGAGATAGCCTCCAGTATTTACTTCGATTCCTTTACCGGATGAAATTAATTTTTTTAATATTTCATCTATAATGTCTGAATAATCGAAGTATGAAAAAGCATCATCTTTATATGGCGTATATCGGATAACATAATCCAGGTGACCATATACGTCAAAATTGCTACATGTTTCAAGACAACGGAGTATATAATCAAAATATTCAATATATGCTTCTTTGTTTGTACGGTTTTCAAAATAAGACTTATAATATGGGTCTTTTCCGTTAACAATATGTGAGGAGCCAATAATATAGTCAAATGGATACTTTGTTATTATATCATTAAGACGGGCTGAATGATGAGGCTCAAGTCCGCATTCCACGCCGATTCCTATATCAATCTTATCAGAATAGGATTCTTTAAGATGGTGTATATATGGATAATATGTATCTACATCCAGATTAAAATCAACATCATTTTCAGGATAATCAAGATCAAGATGGTCTGTAAAGCAGAAATATTTCATATTATTTTTAATTGCAGATTTAATCATTATTTCAGGATTTTCTTCAGAGTCTCCTGAAAATCTGCTGTGTGTATGACAATCAGGTAACATTTTACACCTCCGGTATTTAAATATACAGGTTTATTCTTAACCCGAATGTTATAATATGATAAAGCAGGGGCGATGTCAACAAATACAAAAATAACACTATATTATGAACCTTTTGGCAATACTTACGAAAAAAAAACAAGTCAATTTAAATTTTCAGTAAAAATGTTCTTGAAATTTTGTGAATTATTATGTAGAATACTTCATAGGTTGATTTTGCGTAGATAGTAACATACTATGTCAAATAATTAACAATCTTACAAAAATACAATTTATTTTCAGGAGGAACAAAAATCATGGCAGTAAGAGTAGCAATTAATGGTTTTGGCCGTATCGGTCGTCTTGCATTCAGACAGATGTTTGGTGCAGAAGGTTATGAAGTAGTAGCAATCAATGATTTAACATCACCTAAGATGTTAGCTCACCTTCTGAAAGTATGACTCTTCACAGGGTAAATATGAGCATGCTGATGAAGTATCTGCTAGTGAAGATTCAATCACAGTTTGCGGAAAAGAAATCAAAATCTATGCTTTCCCAGATGCAAATAATTGCCCATGGGGAGATTTAAAGGTTGACGTTGTATTAGAGTGTTCAGGATTCTATACATCAAAAGAAAAAGCTCAGGCTCATATCAATGCAGGTGCTAGAAAAGTTGTTATCTCAGCTCCAGCAGGAAATGACCTTCCTACAATCGTTTACAATACAAACCACGAGACATTAAAAGCTGACGATACAATCATTTCTGCAGCTTCATGTACAACAAACTGTTTAGCACCTATGGCTGATGCACTTAACAAATATGCACCAATCCAGTCAGGTATCATGGTTACAATCCATGCTTACACAGGTGACCAGATGACTCTTGATGGACCACAGAGAAAAGGTGATTTAAGAAGATCAAGAGCTGCAGCAGTTAATATCGTTCCTAACTCAACAGGTGCTGCTAAAGCAATCGGTTTAGTTATTCCAGAGTTAAATGGAAAATTAATCGGATCTGCTCAGCGTGTTCCTACACCAACAGGTTCAACAACAATCTTAACAGCAGTTGTTAACAAAGCTGATGTAACAGTTGAGGGAATCAACGCAGCTATGAAAGCAGCTTCTAACGAATCATTCGGATACAATGAAGACGAAATCGTATCAAGCGATATCGTAGGAATGAGATATGGTTCATTATTCGATTCTACACAGACAATGGTAAGCAAAATTTCTGATGACCAGTACGAGGTTCAGGTTGTTTCTTGGTATGATAACGAGAACAGCTACACAAGCCAGATGGTTAGAACAATCAAATACTTCTCAGAGTTAGCTTAATTATAGCTTTGATTAGTTGATTGAAAGCGAATCGGGATAATATTTATTTCAGGTCCGGCCTAGATTGGGCCGGACTATTTTATATCATGGAAAATTACTTTAGTAATATTTCTGATTAATATAGTTTTATGGAGGAAAAGCATGTTAAATAAAAAATCAGTTGATGATATCAACGTAAAAGGAAAAAAAGTATTAGTACGTTGTGATTTTAACGTACCATTGGATGAGAATCTTAATATTACAGACGAAAATCGTCTTGTAGCAGCTCTTCCAACAATCAAAAAGCTTATTGCAGATGGCGGTAAGGTTATTCTTTGTTCACATCTTGGTAAACCAAAGGGAGAGCCAAAGCCAGAGTTATCTTTAGCACCTGTTGCAAAGAGATTAACAGAGTTATTGGGTCAGGAAGTTAAATTTGCAGCAGATCCGGAAGTAGTTGGACCAAATGCCAAAGCAGCAGTTGAGGCAATGAACGATGGTGATGTTGTATTACTTGAGAACACACGTTACAGAGCAGAAGAGACAAAGAATGGTGAGCAGTTCAGCAAAGACCTTGCTTCATTATGTGATGTATTTGTTAATGATGCATTCGGTACAGCTCATAGAGCACACTGTTCAAATGTTGGTGTTACACAGTATGTTGACACAGCAGTAGTTGGATATCTAATGCAGAAAGAAATTGATTTTCTTGGAAATGCAGTAAATAATCCTGTAAGACCTTTCGTAGCAATTCTTGGTGGTGCAAAGGTTTCTTCAAAGATTCCTGTAATCGAGAACTTACTTGATAAAGTAGATACACTAATTATCGGTGGTGGTATGGCATATACATTCATGGCAGCACATGGTGAGGAAGTTGGAAAATCTCTTCTCGAGGAAGACTACAAGCAGTATGCACTTGATATGGAGAAAAAGGCTGAAGAGAAAGGTGTTAAGTTATTAATTCCTATTGATACAGTAGTTGCTGATGATTTCTCTAATGATGCTAACTATAAAATTGTTGAGCGTGGACAGATTCCTACAGATATGGAAGGTCTTGATATCGGACCTAAGACAAGAGAATTATTTGCAAATGCAATCGCAGGCGCTAAGACAGTAGTATGGAACGGACCTATGGGATGTTTCGAGATGCCTAACTTTGCAAAAGGTACAATTGCAATTGCTGAAGCTTTAGCAAAACTTGAAGATGCTACTACAATTATTGGTGGTGGAGATTCTGCAGCAGCAGTTAACAACCTTGGATTTGGTGATAAGATGACTCACATTTCTACAGGTGGCGGTGCATCACTTGAATTCCTTGAAGGAAAAGAATTACCTGGTGTTGCAGCAGCAAACGATAAATAAATATAAATATATCTGAAGGAGATTTTGATAATGCGTAAGAAAATTATTGCAGGAAACTGGAAAATGAATAAAACTCCTAGCGAGGCCGTTGCTTTAGTTGAGGAGTTAAAGCCATTAGTTGCTAATGATGATGTTGATGTTTTATTCTGTGTACCGGCAATTGATATCATTCCTGTTATGGAAGCAGTAAAAGGAACAAATATTCAGGTTGGTGCAGAGAATATGTATTTTGAGGAGAGTGGAGCTTATACAGGCGAGATTTCTCCTGCAATGCTTAGAGATGTAGGTGTTAAATATGTTATCATCGGACATTCAGAGAGAAGAGAATATTTTGCTGAAACAGATGAAACAGTTAATAAGAAAGTATTAAAGGCTTTTGAGCATGGCATCACACCTATTGTATGTTGTGGTGAAACACTTGCACAGAGAGAGCAGGGAATCACAATTGACTGGATTCGTCAGCAGATTAAAATTGCTTTCTTAAATGTTACAAGTGAGCAGGCTAAAACAGCAGTTATAGCATATGAGCCAATCTGGGCAATCGGAACAGGTAAAACAGCTACTTCTGATCAGGCTGAGGAAGTATGTGCCGCTATCAGAAAATGCATCGCAGAGATATATGATGATGCTACAGCAGCAGAAATCCGTATCCAGTATGGCGGTTCTGTAGGAGCTGCTAATGCAGCAGAATTATTTGCTAAACCTGACATTGATGGTGGTTTAGTAGGTGGAGCTTCTTTGAAGGCTGATTTTGGTAAGATTGTAAATTATAATAAATAAGTTAAGTTACTTGGAGAAACACTTTTCCGGCTTGAAACTGAGAAAAGTGTTTTTCTATGAGAATAAATAATAGTAAAAGATAGTTAAAAATAAGAATGGAGTAATGTATGAAAAAGAGAATATTAAGTATAGTAGCAGTTTCGGTTATGGCAGTATCGCTTGTTGCATGTGGAGATTCATCAAAAAAGGCAGCAACATCTTCAAATGGAACAACTGTTAAAGATGTAGTGAAAAAGATGAATAAAGCAACACAGGAAGGCACAGGTTCAGATATAACAGGAAGCATTGACTTTAAGGCTTCTATTGAGCAGGATGGGGAAAAATATGACATGACAGTGTCAGGAACAATGGATGTACAGGCTACAAATGAACCTGTTGTTTCACATATCAAGACAGATATGGAAATGAATATGGCCGGAATGTCACAGCCTTTAGCTACTGAAATGTATACATCACAGGATGAGGATGGAAATACTACAACTTACGTTAGTCAGTCAGGAAAATGGGTTAAGTCAACAGTTGAAGCAGACGAGAGTTCAACTGAAATGATAGATGCGATGTCAGACATTTCCAAATATATTACAGATGAAAATATAAAGAAATATTTTGACAATGTAAAACTTAAGGAAGAGAAAAAAGATGGAACTGACTGTTATGTTGTGTCAGGAACACTTAAAGAAAATGCATTTGAAGACTTATTAAATGCTTCAAAAGAAATTACGGGTGATTCTGTTGACGAAAGCAGTATTCCTGATATCACAATGCCAATTAAAGTTTATGTTGACAAAAAAACATACCTTCCAAAAGAAGTTACAGTTAATATCGAAATGGAAAAGACTGATGGAATGGAAATTAAAAAGGCTGAAATAAAAATGACATCTAATTCTTATAATGTTGACAGTATTGAAATACCTGAAGATGCACTTAATGCTTCTGAAGAATAAAATTTGTATAGATTGATAAAATAAATATAACTATAATACAAGGAAAGGAATAAAAAATGAGTAAGAAACCAACAGTTTTATTAATACTTGATGGATATGGACTTAACGATAAGTCAGAAGGAAACGCAGTTGCTCAGGCAAAAACACCTGTTATGGATAAACTTATGAAAGAATACCCATATGTTAAAGGTTATGCCAGTGGAATGGCTGTAGGTCTTCCTGACGGACAGATGGGTAATTCTGAGGTTGGACACCTTAACATGGGTGCAGGAAGAATTGTATATCAGGAATTAACACGTATTACTAAAGAAATCGAAGATGGTTCTTTTTTCGAAAACGAAGCATTACTTTCGGCTGTTAATAACTGTAAAGAAAATGGTTCAGCACTTCATTTATTCGGATTATTATCTAATGGTGGTGTTCATAGCCATAACACACATTTATATGGAATTCTTGAATTAGCTAAAAGAAACGGATTAGACAAAGTGTATGTTCATGCATTTTTAGACGGAAGAGATACAGCACCTGCTTCAGGAAAAGAATTCATGCAGGAATTATGCGATAAGATGCAGGAAATTGGTATTGGAAAAGTTGCTTCTGTATCCGGACGTTATTATGCGATGGACAGAGATAATAACTGGGACAGAGTAGAAAAAGCATATAATGCTATTACAAAGGCTGAAGGAAATAAATGTGATGATCCTGTAAAAGCCATTGAAAAATCTTATTCTGAAGATGTGACAGATGAATTCGTTGTACCTGTAGTAATTGAAAATAATGGTGAAACAGCTACAGTTCAGGATAAAGATTCGATTATATTCTTTAACTTCAGACCTGACAGAGCCAGAGAGATGACAAGAGCATTCTGCATGGATGATTTTGACGGATTTAACAGAGGTGCGAGAAAAGATGTTAAGTTTGTATGCTTTACTGAATATGATGTAACAATACCTAATAAAGTTATTGCTTTCAATAAAGTGTCATTAAATAATACATTTGGAGAATTTCTTGCAGCAAATAATAAGACACAGGCGAGAATTGCTGAGACAGAGAAATATGCACATGTAACATTCTTCTTTAATGGTGGTGTTGAAGAGCCTAATAAGGATGAGACAAGAATTCTTGTTGACTCTCCAAAGTATGTTCCAACATATGACAAAAAGCCAAGAATGAGTGCATATACAGTATGTGATGAATTATGTAAGGCAATTACAAGTGATAAATATGATGTTATTATCTGTAACTTTGCCAACCCTGATATGGTTGGACACACAGGTGTTATGGATGCTGCTATAAAGGCAATCGAGGTTATTGATGAATGTGTTGGTGAAGTTGTAGAATTTATCAAGGAAGTAGACGGACAGTTATTTATTTGTGCAGACCATGGAAATGCTGAGCAGCTTATAGATTACGAGACAGGTGACAGCTATACTGCACATACGACTAATCCTGTACCATTTATTCTTGTAAATGCAGACCCATCATACAAATTACGTGAAAATGGATGTCTTGCTGACATTGCACCTACATTAATTGAATTAATGGGAATGAAACAGCCGGAAGAAATGACAGGAAAATCACTCCTTATAAAATAATACTTGCATTTTTTGAAATAATGTGTTATTATACAGAACATGCATAAATGCTTTAAAGCGTTAAAGAGACAAAGGAGTTTAGAATTATGAAACAAAAAGGTGATTTATTAACAGTGAGAGAAGATGTAAGAGTACTTGATGCCACTATCCGTGATGGTGGTCTTGTAAATGATTTTTATTTTACAGATGAGTTTGTTAAAGCTTTATATGAGATGAACGTAAAAGCCGGAATCGATTATATGGAGCTTGGATATAGAGCAGATAAAGAGCAGTTTGATGTAAATAAATTCGGAAAATGGAAGTTCTGTAATGAAGATGATATAAGAGCAATCGTTGGAGATAATGATACTAATCTTAAACTTTCTATTATGGCTGACGTTGGAAGATGTGATTACAAAAAAGATATTATTGACAGAAACGACAGTGCTGTTGACCTGATAAGAGTTGCAACATATATCAATACAATGCCTGAGGCTATTGCAATGATAGAAGATGCAAACAAAAAGGGATATGAGACAACATGTAACATTATGGCTATATCTAATGCACAGGAAGCAGATGTTAAATATGCTCTTGAGTTACTCGGAAAAACACCGGTTGACGCAATATACGTAGTAGACAGCTATGGTTCATTATATCCTGAGCAGGTAAGAAGAATATCTGATACTTACCTTGAGATAGCTGAAAAATATGGTAAGAAAATCGGTATCCATGCCCATAACAATCAGCAGTGTGCATTTGCAAATACTATTGAAGCACTTGCAACAGGTGCGAGCTTCTTAGATGCAACAGTATGTGGAATGGGAAGAGGAGCAGGAAACTGTGCATTAGAGGCAATAGTAGGATTTTTAAAGAATCCGGATTATAAACTTGCTCCAATTCTTAAATTTATGGAGAATTATATGGTTGACCTCAGAAAGGAATGTACTTGGGGATATGATATTCCATATCTTCTTACAGGACTTACAGATCAGCATCCAAGAACAGCTATTGCAGCTACAAAAGAAAATGATACAAAATATCTTGACTTTTATCATATGCTTATAGATAGAGATTAATTATAAAATTTACTTGTGCATTTTCTTATTATATGATAGAATACTATCTGTTGATTTGTGAAATCATATGTAATATTAGTCTTATAGGAGGTGTAATCGTGATTAAAACAATATTAACAATTGTTTTTGTTATTATAGGTTTGGTTTTAACTGTTATTGTACTTATGCAGGAAAGTAAGTCTTCAGGTCTTACGGGAGCTATAAGCGGTGCTGCAGATACATACTGGGGAAAAAATAAAGGGCGTTCGATGGAAGGAGCTCTTGAAAAAGCAACAAAAATTCTTGCTGTTTTATTCCTTGTTTTAGCAGTTGTACTTAATTGTAAATATCTATAAGACTTTAAACATACAAATACCATGTCATTATTACTAATGATATGGTATTTTTTTAGTGACTTATAACAGTATTTGGGGTATAATTATTGTATAAATATATGTGTGTAGCATCAGAACCGGTATATTAGTTATTAGATTGATGATTCTGATAGTATTGAGGAAAGCAGGGTGGTATATATGGAGAAAAAGTTACTCGAAGAACGAAAACAAATTATTCTGGATATAATTAACTCACCGGGATATATACCAATGAAGGTCAAGGAAATTGCAATATTACTTAATGTTCCGAAGGAAAATCGGCATGAACTTCAGGAAGTATTGGATGAGCTTCTGTCTGAAGGCAAAATAAGTGTATCTAAGAAAGGAAAGTATGGCAAGCCAAGTGGAAATATTCTAATTGGAACATATGAGGGAAATGCACGTGGATTCGGCTTCGTGGTTATTGATGGTGAAACGGAAGATATATTTATTCCGGAGAATGCAACTAATTGTGCAATGCATGGTGATAAGGTTCAGGTAGTTCTCAGAAGTTCAAGGAGTGGAAGAAGACGTGAAGGTGAAATAATTAAAATTCTCGAACACAATGTTACAGAACTTGTTGGAATATACCAGAAGTCAAAGAATTTTGGTTTTGTCAAACCGGATAATAATAAATATTCGAAAGATATATTCATACCGATTGAAAAATCAAAGGGAGCTGTTGACGGACATAAAGTCGTAGTTGAGATTAAAGATTACGGAAGTAAAAATAAAAAGCCGGAGGGCGTGGTTAAAGAAATTATAGGACATATAGATGACCCTGGAACAGATATAATGTCTATAATTAAAGAACAGAAGATACCACTTGAATTTCCTGATGGAGTTATAAAAGAACTTGATTCTATTCCTGACGAGGTTACATCCAAAGATATAGGAGGGCGGCTTGACTTGAGAGAGTGGCAGACTGTAACTATTGATGGTGAAGATGCAAAAGACCTTGATGATGCCATATCACTTACGAAAGAAGATGGAAAATATACACTTGGTGTTCATATAGCTGATGTAACCAATTATGTAAAAGAGAATTCACCACTAGATAAAGAGGCACTAAAACGTGGAACAAGTGTATATCTTGTAGACAGGGTTATTCCAATGCTTCCTCATAAGCTTTCGAATGGAATATGTTCGCTTAATGAAGGGTTAGACAGACTCGCTCTTAGCTGTATTATGGATATTGACTCTAAAGGTAATATTATTGGTCACAAGATAGCTGAAACGGTTATAAGAGTTAACAGGAGAATGAGCTATACAAGTGTATGGAAGATTATCGGTGAAAATGACGAGACTGAATCTGAAAAATATAAAGAATTAGTCCCAATGTTTAATCTCATGGCTGAATTATCAGCACTTTTAAGGAACAATCGTAAGAAACGTGGGGCTATAGATTTTGATTTTCCGGAAAGTAAGATTATTCTAGACGAGAAAGGAAAACCTGTTGAGATAAAGCCGTACGAGAGAAATGCAGCAAACATGCTTATAGAAGATTTTATGCTTGCAGCAAATGAAACGATTGCCGAAGACTATTTCTGGCAGGAACTTCCATTTTTATACAGGACACATGAGACACCTGATGAAGAGAAAATATTGAAATTAGAAGCATTTATTAATAATTTCGGGTATGGTATAAAGATGGGGAAAGACAATATTCATCCTAAAGAATTGCAGAAGTTATTAAAGAGAATAGAAGGAACACCGGAAGAAGCACTCATAAGCAGAATTACATTGCGTTCAATGAAACAGGCCAAATATCTTACGACATGTGCAGGACATTTTGGACTCGCAACAAAATATTATTGTCATTTCACATCACCAATTAGAAGGTATCCTGACCTACAGATACACAGAATTATTAAAGAAAATCTGCATGGTGGACTTAAGGAAAAAAGAATTAAGCATTATAATTCAATTCTTCCGGGAGTTGCAGAACTTACAAGTGCAGCAGAGAGAAGAGCTGATGAAGCAGAGAGAGATACAGATAAGCTTAAGATGACGGAGTATATGGCAGACAGAATTGGTGAAGAATACGAAGGAGTAATATCCGGAATGACAAGCTGGGGAATGTATGTAGAGCTGCCTAATACTATAGAAGGAATGGTCAGAATATCATCCATAAAAGACGACTATTATTACTATGATGAAGAAAAGTACGAGTTAGTAGGTGAAGCTACAAAGAATGTCTACAAGTTAGGACAGAAAGTAAGGATAAGGGTACTTGCTGCTGATAAGATGTTAAGACAGATAGACTTTGAATTTGCCGACATTGAAGAAAAAGCAGAGGAAGAAATGGAAGAGGAAAGAAAAGCAGAGAAAGTTAAAACAGAGGAAGGAAAAAATACAGGGGTAGAAAGGAAATAAGCATTGTGGCAAAGGAATCAATAAAATTAATATCTAATAACAAAAAGGCATATCATGACTATTTTATTGAAGAAAAGTATGAAGCAGGAATATGTCTGCATGGTACTGAAGTAAAATCTTTAAGAATGGGAAAATGCAGTGTTAAAGAATCATTTGTAAGAATAGAAAATGGAGAAGTATATATATATGGAATGCATATCAGTCCATATGAAAAGGGAAATATATTTAATAAAGACCCATTAAGAGTAAAAAAACTCATGCTTCATAAATATGAGATTAATAAAATTTCAGGAAAAATTTCAGAAAAAGGTTATACTTTAGTACCTTTGCAGGTATACTTCAAAGGGAGTCTGGTTAAAGTAGAGATAGGACTTGCAAAGGGTAAAAAGTTATATGACAAACGTAATGATATAATGAAGAAAGACCAGAGACGTGAAGCTGAAAGAGATTTTAAGGTAAGAAACTTAGGATGAAATTCGTTAGGAAAATTAATCGTAAATATTTCTTGACTTGTTATAAGTAAAGTAGTATTATATGCAGTACGTTAGTGAATAACACTATCAGTATAACTCGGGGTTGTACTGGTTTCGACGGGGTTTTTGAAGTTATAGAAGCCATCCGTGGACTAGGACCACGTTAAAACTTAGAAAATAAATATAAACGCTAACGAAAATTTAGCTTACGCTGCCTAGTTGCAGCTGTCAGCCTTAAGTCACCTGCTGCTTAAGAATCTGGCATCGACTTTGCGGGGAACTTCTTTGTCAAAGCTTTGAGACATTGGAAGAATTATGAAGCTACTGAGCCGGTAAATCTGTCATTCGATGTACCGGGGAGGGAATGTTAAATGAATGACTGTGATGGGAGATGCTGTAATGAATGGAATTTCGGACAGGGGTTCGATTCCCCTCAGCTCCACTAAAGCTGAACAAGTCGAGTATTGTATGTGATATTATCGTATACAAAAAATATATTTTGTTTGGTGTATTGAAGAGAATAAAGATAACGGCATTGTATGTTACAGAAGTGATATACAGTGTCGTTATTTTTGTGTTTTAATTCTTAGTTGGTACCTTGACCGCATAGAAGTAATTCTTGCTTTTTTTTGATCATACTGTTATACTTGGATTTAATTGAGTTGGAGGCTTAGTTTGAAGCGAGTATAATAAGGGGGAGTTAGTATGCATTTATTAAGGTGTTGCTATATGGTTTATCCATAAAATCTTTTCTAGAAGACGGAACACCCTGTAGTATACAGGGAAAATACATGATTGGAAAAGGAGAAAATATGGATAAACTTACAGGGAAGAAGTATAGATTATATAGGAGAATCTTATCAATAGCATTATCAATAGCAGTCTTATTTACAAGTCTGGGGCTGGAAGGATTAGCCCGTTCGGTAGAAGCATCTACAACATATACCACAATATATTTAAAGGATGATACGGCGCAGCATTGGATAGGCAATGATAACGCGGTAATAGAGCTGGTAGATAATACAGAGGGACATGAACATTATATCATGCATAAGGACGACGGCACCACATGGAGTGGGAGGGTTCCGTCCACTACATATAATGTTACATTTAACCGTCTGAGTCCGGATAAAAGCACACAGTGGAATTCGTGGAGTGCAGGCGGACGTGGCAGCAACAGAAATGACAGAAGTACATGGCACAGTACATACCATGCAACAGTACCGGAGCATGGATACTGGGATGGTCAAGCGGAGTATGAAGAAGGATTTCATGAGGGAGATGTTATATATCTTGATTACTATGAATTTGACTCATGGGAAATATCTGACGCATTATTCTATGTGAATTTCACAGACGCAGTAAAATCAGAATGCAATGGAGCTGATATTAATATCGGCAGTGCAGATGAAAGCAAATATTCACCTGTACTTCTTGATGATGAAATAGAGGAACAGGTGTATACATATACGGTAACGGCAGAGGATGAGGGCGCAACAAAGCTCAGATTCTGGAGAGGAAATGACAGCACACTATGGAATTATTCCGTCACATTGTCATACACAGATTATCAGGCAGGCAATAACTGTGTAAAGGTTCAGGGATGGAATGATAAGGGATATGTATGTCCGTATGTTCCAAGAAGGCACGTTCCTGTATTTGATACACTTGAATTAAATGTTACAGGCAATAAAAAGGTTAACAGGAAAATAACACTGGATTTCAATATTCAGGGTGAAACACAGTATCTTAATACACAGGATACACAGATTAATATTGTGAGAGTCGACAGTGATGGGAATGAAATACCGGATGACAATGAAGCTTCTCATGTGTTTGATGATAATGCCACAGAATGGAATCACAGAGAGTTAATATTCAGGAGAAGCGGTACATATAAGATAACAGCAGTGGCAACCGATGGCGTTGACAACTTCACTGATGAAAAAATAATTAATATAGCAGAAGATAATCCACCGGTGGCAGGCATGAATCTGGTTAACACAGACACGGATAAGGTTATGGGAGAGGATGATTTCTTTGTAAGAAATTCACAGGGAATACTTAACCTGGATATCCGTGATGAATCTGTATGTGAGGTTGGGGATGAGATTGCCTCAAGACACTGCACCGTCTATTATGATGCCAATAATAATGGTGAGTATGAGGAAGATGAAATAATACATGAAGCATCAGGAAATGATACAGCATTAAGTCAGAGTTATGACAAAGTTGGAAAGTATATGGTAATTCTCGGTGTACAGGAGACTTACACAGACACAATCCCCGGGCTGATTACAGATAGTGATTATCTTAAGGCTGAAGTGGAAAAAGAGTTCGAGATAGTGAATCAGGCACCATCATCATCAATGAGTGTGAAGAAAAGTAAGACTGCTGATATCATATTTACAGTGGGAAGCGCCGACAGAGACACACTTTCAGGTTATGCAGAAGCTTCAGAAAAAGTTAAGGACAGACTGGAAGAACAGGGAATAGAAGCAAATGTAAGTACAGTTTCAACATCAGCACTTACTGCTACGGATACATTTGCGTGGAAAGAATATGATCATCGTAATATGCAGGAATGGGTGTATCCTCCCAGGGAAAAGCATATAGATATATACGAAAAAGACATAAAAATGACAGGATACTATATGGGACCGTATAAGGACTTTCTATATGTGGAAGATAAAAATCCCAGCAAAAAGATATTTGAATTTGATATAAAAAGAGATTATAGCGACTGGCACAGTATGGAGGGTGGCGGTTTTCTTATAAATACTCTTGTTTCAGATGAGAGTAATGTCATAGAAGGCTATTGTGTTCTGATTACCAAAGAGGGGTTAAAGATTGTACAGATAAATAAAACGCCTCTAGATAATTTCAGAAATGGAGCATATAATAATGTGCAGCAAGCAGGAAAACTTCTAAAAACTTTTTATATCGAAGATTTATATGAAGAACATCATATAAAAATAGTAGTAGATAAGAATATTGTAACAGTCTATGATGGAGATAAGATTCTTGTAGATGAATATGTTCTGCCGGACGATGGAATAGATGAGTATGGATATGGACCGATTACAAGTCATATTTCACATGACTGTAGACAGCAGTCCTACTTTACATTCAAAAACATAATGATGCAGACTGTAACAGGACAGAGTCTTTCAGATGTTGTTAACAATCATGAGTGGACTCCGGGAGAGAATCATTATGTCATTAACTTAAGCTCTGCCAGTGTTCCAGAGTTATCAGACAATGACAGAATGAGTGATGTGTCGGCTGCGCTTATCAGCAACAATGTATCATTCTACGGAATAGGTAACGGGACCACAGTCAACCAGTACAATGAATTATCCAATACAATAGACGGAGCAGGACAGAATATCGAGCTGACAGGGGATGTATCCGTGGAGGATGCGGTGGAGGGAATAGTATCATCCATAACCGCTGACATAAACAGTAAAAATTATGATATAGAATATACCATAGCGTCGGACGAGAAGGTGGAATACACAGACACATACAGTGACCCTGAAGGAGATGACAAGGGGGAAGAAGCATGGACATATGAGTATAATCCGTCAGTATTCGGAAGTGATGTAAGTGGCATTGGAACCGGTGATATCCGGATACTTAACTATACTTCGCCGATTACCATATTTGAGAATACAGGTGCATATACAATAAGTCATAAAGCCAGTGATGATGTTACAAAGGGAAATGACTGTCTCTCAGACTACTCTCTCTGGTCAGATGAAGACAGCTATAAAAAGCTCATACTGTCCCACCACAGACCTGCAGCAGATATCAGCGTGGCTGCCACACAGTCAAAGGATGACAGTAATATATGCCTTGTAAATGTACAGTACAGTTCATATGATGATGACCACAGGGATGATGAAAGTAACGGTATCAGAAAAGAAGAGTTTTACTACAAAGAAATTGGTGACAGCCGGTGGACAAGTGGCAGATTCCCTGCAAGTGTAACCATGGGAACAACATATCTGGTCAAATATGTAGTGACGGACATGGAAGGAACAAAAAGCCGTCCAAAGGTTGTGGCTGTAAAGACAAATGAAGCAAGGGAATACGTGGAACCTGAAGACATCAATCCACCGACAGTAAAGCTTGATGTAAGCGATACAACCGTGGAAGTGGGAAATGTATTTTATGTGGAAGCATCAGCGGAAGATGATTACGGAATTACAGAGTTTGCCATCAGACATGGTGATGAGGAAATAGGAACCACATATGGAAGATTTGAATGCAGCGCAGATGAGCCGGGTGAATATGTAATTACGGTAAGTGCAACGGATATAGGCGGCAATACCGTAACAGATACAAAAACTGTGAACATAATTGATTCTTCGGACGTCACACCGCCGGTCATTGATATTACGTCTCCTTCTGATGGAAGCATAAGCGGTGATACTGATATCATTGGAACAATCAGGGATGACAGGAAACTGAAATCATATAAGGTGACAAGAACCGGAACAGCTGCAGGTGATGGTGAAGAACCGGAACCTGAGGTAATTGCAGAGGGAACGGAAGAAGTGACTGACGGCGTAATTGCAACGATAGTTACGGAGGAAACGGATGGACAGATATTCAGATATGATATAACTGCTGAGGATATGGCAGGCCATACAGCCACAGTAACATTAACAGTACGCATAACAGAGGATACAGTGGATACAACAGCCCCTGAAGCTGTCATAACAGACATAGTTCCTGACCCTGAAAATGCAGCAGTATCCGTATATGGTACGGTAAGTGATAAAACATCACTGGCAGAATATACACTTTATGTGGAAAACAGTGATGCGTCAGGGCAGAATGAACCTGAAAGGATTCTCATTGGTTCGGGAAATGAAAACATAACAGATGGAATATTAGGTACCATTCATACAGAGGATATCGCAGGAGGTACTTATGTACTTACACTCAAAGCGAAAGACACAAAGGGCAATACGTGTGAAAATGAGGCACGGTTTACATATGTAAAAGGTACATCAGGTGATGTAATAGAGGTTGATGAAGACATAAATGCACCTGTCATTGCAGCAGATGTGACTGCAGGCATATCAGACAGGGGATTAAATCTTGTACTTAAAGGAACCATAGATGATGAGAATCTTGCATCATACAGTGTGGTTACAGGAAAGGCAGATGAAGAAGGAAATATCCCTGACAAAATAAATATAGGCTCAGGCACGGAACCGGTGTATGATGCAGCCATTGCAGAGTACACATACCCGGAATATGGAACAGGAGAATATAAGGTTATTGTAACTGCAAGGGACATGGCAGGCAATGAGAGAACAACGGCATATACGGTTGCCATAAACAGCAAAGGCTTAATTGATAACGGATACAACGGGGATGATGCAGCCGGCAGGGTTAATCTTATCCTTTCAAAAACCACTGCAAATGTGGGAGAAACAGTACGCGGATATATCGCATATCCTGAGACAGCAACACAGGTCAAGGTTACGGCTGACAGTGCAGATGTGGTTATTAACGGAAGAACGGCACAGATAACTTCAGATGTGCCGGGAGAGGTATGTGTCACCCTGTCAGCGGTGGTGGATGGAGAAACAAAGAACATAACAAAGACTGTACGGTTCTTCGACAATTCTGACAGTGTACATCCGACTGCAGATTTCATATCCCCTGAATCCGACAGTGAGATTAATACAAAGACGGACATATATGCAACCATAAATGATGAAACTTCACTTGCATATTACCGGCTTGAATACAAATTAAATGGTACAGATGAGTATCATGAACTTGCGACAGGAACAGAAAGCGTTGAATGTACTAAAATTGGTGAGTTAGATACAACACTTCTTATCAATGGTAGTTATACATTAAGAATTACAGCAGTTGATAATGGAGGGAATAGAACATTTGTAGAGAGAATTGTAAATGTTACAGGAGATCTTAAAGTCGGGAACATGTCGCTCGGATTTAACGATATTACAGCAAGTGTGTCTGGGGTTTCTATGGCGGTAAATAGATATTACGACAGTAGAAACAAATCATCTGGAGATTTTGGTACCGGTTGGACACTTGGAATGCAAAGTGTGACACTTACAGAAAGTTCAGATATAAATACTGGCTACGAGATGATTCAGTCTGGATTTGGGTTTTCCACAAAATATCAAATTATACAGACGGTAAATCATGATATTACGGTATCTTATGGAAATGGAACAAGTGATAAGTTTACAGTTGTTCTAACACCATCACAGCAAGCATTAATCCCAATATATGAAACTAATGTGAGATTTGTTTGTCAGACAAGTAAAAATGTAAGATTGGAACTAGAGGGAGATAATTCTGCGCTGGTATACGGCAATCAGATAGTGTTTGAAGATTATGAACAGATAGAAAATCACTCATATATATTGACAAAAGAGGATGGAACACAATTATACATTTCACCTAAATATGGATTAACCAAAGTAGTTGATGCAAATGGTAATTATGTAACTGTTAATAAAAACGGATTTAATCATTCTGATGGTAATGGAATATTATTTGAAAGAGATATGAATGGAAGAGTTACTAAAGCAGTAGAAAAAAATAAAAATGGTGATATAGTAACTTCAGTTTCATATGTTTATAATGATTATAATGATCTTATTATGACTGTTGATGATACAGGAAGGACAGTCACATATTCATACGATAATAAACATAACTTGATTGAGATAACAGATCCTTCGGGAAAAGCTGTTGCAAGAAATGAATATGATGATGAAGGGAGATTAATTGCAACTATAGATTCTGAAGGTTGCAGAGTGGAATATGAACACAATATTGATGGGAAGACAGAGGTTGTGAAAGACAGATTGGGAAATTCCACAGTTTATTATTATGATGATAATGGAAATATTCTAAAGACAATTGATTCAAAAAATAATGTTATAGAAAATACATATGATGAAGATAATAATCTGCTTACAAAAAAAGATGCATTAGGATTTGTTGAAAGTTATACATATGATGATAATGGACATCCTGAAAGTTATACAGATAAAAATGGAAATATTACATACTATTCGTATAATGAATTCGGGCAGGTTACTGAACAGATAAATGCTGATGGAACAAAAAATTATATGACATATGATTCTTCTGGGAATATGTTATCTGAATCAGATAAAGCTGGCAATATAATATCATATGCATATGATACAAAAGGAAATCTGACACAGGAAACAGATGTAAATGGAAATTGTATCAACTACACATTTGATGAAGAGGGAAATATTAGTTCATATAAAGACTTTGAGGGAAATGTTACAAGTTATATATATGATGTAAAGGGAAATGTAACTCAGGAAAAAATAATATATGCTGATACAGGGCACTCTTCTATTACGGAATATGAGTACGATCAGTATGGTAATAAAACAGCCACATATAATAATGGATTATTAGTAGGAAGTAGCACATATGATATTAACGGAAATGTTATTATAGAGAATGATGAAAATGGAAACATGACCGAATATGAATATTATAATTCGGGAAATATTAAGAAGATTATAGATAGTAATGGCTATACCGAAGAGTTTACTTATGACCTTAATGGTAACAAAACATCATACACTGACAAGGAAGGGAATGTTACAAACTATATATATGATACTTTGGGACGAGTTACAAACATAGGGTATGCTAATGGTACTTCAGAAAATTATGTTTATAACGGAAGAGGAGAAGTAACACAGTATACAAATAAATTAGGACTCGTTGAGTCATATTTTTATGATGCAAACGGAAACAAAATTGAAAAAACAAACCCTATTAGTGGAACTATAAAATATAGCTATGATTCTATGAATCAGGTTATAGAAATGAAAGATGCCAACGAAGCTGTTACAAAATATGAGTATGATATAAATGGAAATCAGACAAAGGTTACATATGCTGATAATACATTTGAAGAATATAAATATGATAACAGTTTAAATAAAATTTCTTACAAAGATAGGGAAGGAAAAGAATATAAATATAGCTATGATGTGTGTGGAAATCTCATTTCAGTTACAGACAGCAAAGATAATGTTACGAAATATAAGTATGATTCAGCTGGGAATAGGATATCTGAGATAGATGCGAATAATAATGAAACAACGTATACATATGATTCAAATGGAAATCTGATTTCAAAAACATTACCGGGTGGACAGAGCAATACATATCATTATAATATATATAATAAATTGGATTATGCAATTGATTACAATGGTAATAAAACGACGTATACATATTTGGCTAATGGTAAATTAAAGAAGATTGAAAGTCAAACAGGTGAATATAAGGAATATGAATATTATGACAATGGAACAGTAAAATCTGTAACTACAGAAAATGGAATAGAATCATATAGTTGGAATAATGGAAAACTCACTTCGAAGACTGATGTTAATAATGAAAGCTTGGTATATACTTATGATGTGTGTGATAATGTTAAAAGCATTACGTCATCTGAGGGGACGTTAATTTATTCATATGATCAGCTGGAACGTTTAAAGAGTGTTACTGATTATAATGGTAGAGTTACCTGTTATGAATATGATAACAATGGTAATTTGATAAAAGAGATTCTTTCTAATGGAGTAGTAACGGAATACGAATATAACAATTTATCAGAGTTAACTAAAGTACTAACAACAAATGAGGCTGATGAAGTGATTTCGTCATATACTTATGAGCTTGGTGCAAGCGGTGAAAGAAACAAAGTTACTGATAATAATGGAAATGTTATCGAATACTCATATGATGATTCATATCAGCTGACAAAAGAAAAGATTACTTCGGCGGAAGGTCAGGTATCTATTACACAGTACACATATGATGCTGTTGGTAACAGAACAAGTATGAACAAAAATGGAACCATCACAAATTACTTTTATGATGTAAATAATCAGCTCATACGAGAAGGAAATATTTTATATACATATGATGCAAATGGAAATCTTAAAACAAAGACAGATGAAACATGTGTAACAGCTTATGATTATAATAGTTATAATCAACTGGTTGATGTTGCTGTCAATGGAATTAGCATGGTTAGTTATAAATATGATACTAGTGGAAACAGAGTTTATAAAAAAACTACAGATGCAGAAGACAGATTTGTATTTGACACAAATAGAGAGATTTCTCAGATAGTTACTAAAAAAACACAGTCTGATACAGATATAGATGTGTATAAATATGTATATGGTGATAAGTTGATTAGTCAGGAAGTTGATGAACAGATAAGCTATTATCTTATTGATGGACAGTTAAGTATAAGAAAATTAATTGACAATTCAGGAAATGTAACAGATAATTACGAATATGATGCATTTGGTAATTTAACTTCATCAACAGGAACTACAAATAATGAATTCTTATATACCAGCCAGCAACATGATTCAAAAACAGGATTGTATTATCTGAGGGCAAGATATATGAATCCAGAGAATGGAAGATTTATTAGCAGGGATTTTTATGATGGAAATGTTTTTGAGCCAAGGACATTACATAAGTATTCATATGTTTCAAATGATCCGGTTAATAATTATGATCCACAGGGATTATGGATGCAGAAAGTTATCCAGGGAATATTGGCACATAGATTTATTAACATTAAATATATTATAGATCACCCTAATAACATAGTTAATAGAGATAGAAAATATGGTGGAATTGTAGGACCTAATGGTCGTATAAGAAAGTATGTTGATATAATTGATTATACAACTGGTGAAATCTATGAGATAAAGCCACATGATGGGGTTAAGAATGGTGCGAAACAAGTTGGAATGTATCTGGGTTATATACTTGACTATCACCAAAGAGGACAATATTTTGAATCGCAATCTTGGAGACTTGGAAGTAGCTGGCCGAAAGTTAAACAGTTATATCCGTGGCCTTTGGGTGGTTCAATTTCATTTTGGCTAAAAGAAGATGGTTTGATTTATTATGAGGTTGATAGAGATAATCTAAAAGAATATTGCAAGGCATATGCATGGAATATGTTGAAAATGCCTGAGTTTGACGTTGGTTATGTTGACCAGTATGCAGTAATAATGATGCTTGCTGCAAGCTTACCGGCATTAATATCTTTGGTAAATCAGGCGAGAATGGTAGACTTAACATTATCTTGTGTATTTATTTAGAAAGGCGGAGAGAACATTTATGAAAGAGATTGTATATCAGGAAATAGATTGGAATAAAAAAAGAGAAGAGACAATGAAGCTGAATAAAGGCTGGAAATATAATCCACGAATAAAAGACGTAATTGATGCATATGAAATGGAATTTACATTTGCAATGCAAGGATTGCAATGTGGGCTGAAGGAAGTTGCGAGTAATCATGTGAATAATGCGAAAAAATATTTAGAAAAAAGTAATTCTGTTAAAAAGTTTCAAGGACTTGCTACAAATGAAAAGATTGAAGATATATTCGGTTATTATTTCATTTTGTATTATGTATCATGGCTTGACGGAAGTGTTGACCGGGAGGCTGTAAGTGTATTAACAGAATGTCTGGAAATGGAGTATATTAATAAGATAAAGAGCAGAGCTGTTTTTAAAGAAAGTGTACAAATGACGAATGTCAGTTTAAGTGTAAGATTGGGACTTTTTGAACTTGCAAAGACAAAAATTCAAAAATACGCAAAGATAAAAACTGCAACAATAGATAATGAAACGATATATGACATTTATAAGTTTTATTTAATATTTGTGGAATATTTGCAAGGGATTGGAACAGTATCGAGGGAGGAAATGGATGGTCTTTTCCTTAAGATTTTTTCTGAACATCAGAAAGGTAATCGTACAGTGTTCTATGCTTATGGTGGAATAATAGGAATATACGATGTCTACTATTCATATTACAAATATTTTCTTGAATTACCTGAAGAAGAACTAACGGCTGAGAATGTATTTGAAAGCTGTGAAAAAGGAATATTACATTGGAGGAAAAAATAAATGGGATATACAGAGGTTAAAACACATATAAAGATTAATAGTAAAGATGATATTGAAAGGGTAAGCAGTTATTTAAGTGGATTTCCGTTTGATGAAAAATATATAGAACAGAATGGTTATTTAACATTGAATACGGAAATGGTTTCTTTTGAGAATTTTGAAGAAATAGCAAATGGCATTTCTGCTGAGTTGAATTTAAATGTTTTGATAAGTCTGGTGTATGACAGCGATGTTGCTGTCATACAGGGGTATGTGAATGGAGAGAAAAAGTACGAAGAAGTAAAATCTTTTGGGGAAAATGCAGAAATGGACAGACAACGATTTCTGCAGGATTTTTTTCCGGATTGCAGTGTATCAGATTTCAATGAAGTACTTGATAAAGATGATTGTACATATGCAGAAGACAGATTGTTTGAATTGAGTGATATAGTCGGCATTAAATTATTAGATGAATAGCGTGCTGTCATGGTAAAAAGATCCAAATGCCTTATCATGTCTGTATGATAAGGTGTTTGGACCTTTCTGATGCATACACTTACGACTGTTCTGTCAGAGCATGGTGGAAATGAGGATAAGACATATACATACAATGCTAAGAATCAGCTTATAACAGCAACTGTAAGCAAAGGCAATGATGTTACGGTTGAAAGCTACGGTTATGACTATGAAGGCAACAGAACCAGCAGGCAGATAAATGAAGATGATAAGGTATATTATCTTAATGACACATATAATGAGCTTACACATGCAGCACTTGAAATCTCAAAAAATACAGAAGGAACATATGATATAAATAAGTTCTATACAAGAGGACTGGAGTTAATAAGTGCAGACATAAAGGATGAAACCGGTAACAGTGAGCAGACAGCTTATACAAAGAAGCTTTATATCCGGGATGGACACGGCTCGGTAACAGCGCTGGCAGAATCAGATGAAGATGGTCAGGCAGTAAACACCATCACAGATACCTATGTTTATGATGCATATGGAATTCTCCTCAAGAAAACCGGGGATACAGATAATGACTATCTCTATACGGAAGAGCAGTACAATGAAGCCACTGGACTGTATTATCTGAGAGCAAGGTACATGAATTCTGAGACAGGCTCATTCACCACAATGGATACTTATGCCGGAACACTTGATAATCCGGTAAGCCTGCACAAATACCTTTATGCAAACGCCAACCCTGTAATGTACACAGACCCAACAGGTAACTTCTCCCTTATGGAGACGAGCATAGCACAGGGAATACAGGCCACAATCAATGATGTAATCGTTCCGGCATTCAATGCCAAAAAGCTGATGAGCTGGGCTAACCTTGCAGTAACGGCATATGACGTGGCAGGGCAGATGAGACTTATCCTTGCCGGAGAGGCAAATGTCCTTGGACCGGCCTTCGCACTGGCAAAAGGAATGGTGGTACAGGCGCTTCTAAACTGTGCATTAACAGCAGTACTTGGAGAAACCGCTGTTACAGTACTGAAGGTAATAGGAATAGTCCAGGATACGGGCTCATTCATAGAAGCAGTAAAAAGCGGAGACCCGGAAAAGATAATAGTGGAATCACTGCGGCTTGCAGTATCGGTATTCGCACTAAGCTGCCAGTGCTTCACAGGAGACACCCTTGTAAGCACAGAAGATGGCGACAGAAGAATAGATGAAATAGAATCCGGTGATAAGGTCTGGTCATACAATACAGAGACCGGAGAAAAAGAGCTTAAAGAAGTAAAAGATGTCTCAGTGACAGAGACAGATATACTTGTTAAGATAACCACAACAGACGATAAAGAAATCGAAACAACCATGTTCCATCCGTTCTATGTAACGGAAACAAAAGATGAAAAGTCATCAGGAATGTGGGTGGCAGCATCAAATCTTGTAAGCGGTGATGAACTGCTTATGGAAGACGGACAGAGAGTGTATGTTAAGGAAGTAAGGATAGAAAAGCTTGCTGAAAAGATAAAGGTATACAATCTGGAAGTGGATGAATGGCATACTTATTTTGTGGCTGGCGGTGTGCTGGTGCATAATGGGTGTGGAAATACTTCTGGTAGTGAGAGTGGTACAGAGCAATGTCATGATGCCGGGGTCA
>DEGR01000069.1 GCA_002351535.1 Lachnospira sp. UBA2821 | reverse complement strand
CAAAAATGTATAATTATAAAATCATGAAAATGGTAGATTATTTTCTATATTAGAAGTATAATCATATTGCTTATGAGATTACTTAACTATAAAAATATGATTTGAAATCCCAATATGATTTGGAATCCAAATTATATTGGGAATCATCAACATACATATAAATAATGGAAAATAACAGAATATTAAATATAAGAAAGGAAGAAAATAAATGGGTTCTATAAAGAATATTGAAGGTGGAGTAGTAGCACCTAAAGGTTTTAAGGCAACAGGTCTTGAAGTCGGTATCAAAGAAGGACATAGCGGCAAAAAGGATATGGCAATTGTATTTGCTACAGTTCCGTGTAAGGCAGCAGGAACATTTACTACTAACAGAGTTAAAGCAGCACCTGTAAAATGGGACAGACAGATAGTTGATAATTCTGAATATGTAAGAGCAGTTGTGGTAAATAGTGGTATTGCAAATGCCTGCACAGGTGAAGAGGGATATGGATATTGCAGAGACATAGCTGAGAAAACTTCTGAGATGTTTAATATTCCTTCAGACTCAGTACTGGTTGCTTCAACAGGAGTTATTGGTGCACAGCTTCCTATGGATAAGATAAATAAAGGTATAGAACTTATGGCACCTTTGGTTGGTGATAAACCGGAGGACGCAACGCTTGCTGCAAAAGCTATTATGACTACAGATACAGTGTCAAAGCAGATTGCCATACAGGTTGAAATCGGAGGAAAGACAGTTACAATCGGAGGAATGTGCAAAGGCTCAGGAATGATACATATAAATATGTGTACAATGCTTGGATTCATCACCACAGATTGCAATATATCAAAAAAAATGTTACAGACGGCACTCAGTGAAACTATAGAAGATACATTTAATATGGTATCAGTTGATGGGGATACATCTACTAATGATACAGTGCTGTGTCTTGCAAGCGGACTTGCAGAAAATGAAGAGATTAAAGAGAAAAACAGTGATTACATAACATTTAAAGAAGCACTGGTGAAAGTGGCAACATGGCTTTCTAAGAAGATAGCAGGAGATGGAGAAGGTGCAACAGCATTGTTTGAGGTTAAAGTTATAAATGCAATGTCCAAAAAACAGGCGGTTACAATCAGTAAATCAATAGTGACTTCAAGTCTTACAAAAGCAGCAATATATGGACATGATGCAAACTGGGGAAGAATATTATGTGCTATGGGATATTCTGGTGCAGACTTTGACCCTGATATTGTTGATATTTACTTTGAGAGTAAGGCAGGTAAGATTAAGATAGTAGAAAATGGAGTTGCAACCGGTTACAGCGAGGAAGAAGCAACTAAAATATTGTCGGAGCCTGAGGTTACGGCAATAGCAGATTTAAAGCAGGGTGCAATGGAAGCTACAGCATGGGGATGCGACCTTACATATGATTACGTTAAGATTAATGCGGATTACAGGTCATAACATTACTATTAAATAATAAATTACGAGAGCGAGGATTAATACGATGAATGAAGATATGAATAAATATTTAGAAAAAGCAAATGTGCTTGTCGAAGCACTTCCATATATACAGAGATTCAACAGAAAGATTATTGTTGTCAAATATGGCGGAAGTGCCATGGTTGATGATAAACTTAAAAAGAGTGTTATACAGGATGTTACCTTATTAAAACTGGTTGGATTTAAGCCGATTATCGTACATGGTGGTGGTAAGGAAATAAGTTCATGGGTAGGTAAAGTTGGAAAAGAAGCAAAATTCATTAACGGACTTCGTGTTACGGACAGTGAGACAATGGAAATTGCCGAAATGGTACTTGGCAAGGTTGGAAAGTCACTTGTAACAATGACAGAGGAACTTGGTGTTAAAGCAATAAGTATAAGCGGAAAAGATGGAATGTTACTTAAGGTAGACAAAAAATATTCAGATGGACAGGACATAGGATTTGTCGGTGACATTAAAGAGGTCAACCCATCTATTCTGCTGGACCTTTTAGAAAATGATTTTCTTCCTATTGTATGTCCGATAGGTCTTGATGATGAATTCAATACATACAACATAAATGCCGATGATGCTGCATGTGCAATTGCAAGAGCGGTAAATGCTGAAAAGTTAGCATTTCTTACGGATATTGAAGGTGTGTATAAAGATCCTTCAGACCCTTCAACATTAATATCAGAGTTAAATGTTAAGGAAGCAAAAAAACTTATTGAATCAGGAAATATTGGTGGAGGAATGTTACCAAAACTTAATAACTGCATTGATGCTATCGAAAATGGAGTATCAAGAGTACATATTCTTGACGGACGTATTGCACATTGTCTGTTACTTGAGATATTTACTAACAAAGGTGTCGGTACAGCTATTATTAATGAAAATGAGCCATTATATTATAATGAACATTAATGTTAAAGGTAAATGATTAAGATAAGTGAATATTAGAAAAAGTTAGAAAAAGGAGACATTGGATATGACAACACAAAATTATATAGATATTGCGGAAGCAAATCTTTTACATACATATAACCGTTATAAAGTTGTGCTTGATAAAGGGGATGGCGTGTATCTTTACGATACAGACGGAAAGAAATACCTTGATTTTGCAGCCGGAATAGCTGTATTTGCTTTTGGATATGGAAATAAATATTACAATGATGCCGTCAAGGCACAGGTTGATAAATTAGTGCATACATCTAATTTATATTACAATGTACCATCAGCCATAGCGGCAGAAAGACTTGTGAAGCTCACGGGAATGGACAGAGTGTTTTTTACAAACAGTGGAACAGAGGCGATAGAGGGTGCTGTTAAGACCGCAAGAAGATATGCCTATGATAGGGATGGTACAACAGACCATGAGATAATAGCAATGAAACATTCGTTCCATGGAAGAAGTATGGGTGCACTTTCGGTAACAGGAAATGACAAGTATCAGGAACCTTTTAAACCACTCATAGGCGGTGTTAAATTTGCGGAATTTAATAATCTTGGAAGTGTTAAAGAACTTGTTACAGATAAGACATGTGCTATTATTCTTGAGCCTGTGCAGGGAGAAGGCGGAATATATCCCTGTACAGAAGAATTTATAAAAGGTGTAAGAAAAATATGTGACGACAATGACATTCTTCTTATATTTGATGAAATTCAGTGCGGAATGGGAAGAACCGGAAAAATGTTTGCCCATGAGTACTTTGGTGTTAAACCTGATGTGCTTACACTTGCAAAAGCATTAGGCTGCGGAGTTCCGGTTGGTGCATTTCTTACAAATGAAAAGGCAGCAGCATTAAAGCCGGGAGACCATGGAACAACATATGGTGGTAATCCGCTTGCAGCAGCAGCGATAAATGCGGTACTTGACTTGTTTGAGAAGACAGATGTACTTGACAATGTTAATAATGTATCAGCATATCTGGAAGAAGAACTTGACAAACTCGTAGATGAATTTGATTGTGTTGAGTTAAGAAGAGGAAAAGGTTTAATGCAGGGACTTGTCCTTAACAAACCTGTAGGAGAAGTTATAACTAAGGCACTTGATAACGGACTTATAATTATATCTGCAGGAGCACAGATTATCAGATTTGTCCCACCACTTATAATAACTAAGGAAAATGTAGATGAGATGATTAATATTCTTAAAGGAGCTTTGGCTTAGTTATGGAGAGTAAAGGATATAAAAGAGATATCATTTTTACTGTAATAACAATAATATTTATGCTGGCAATGGGAGGAGTGATAATTCTTCTGGAACATTTTCTTACCTCATCGGATGAGGTAAGAATGACCGGGGGGAATATGACTCCTTCAAATGTTGAAAAGACTGTTATGAATATATGGTATTATGATGACAATATGACAGAATATCTTAAAGAATGTGCACAGGAATATGGAAAAGACAATATGGTCAGAGTGAAATGTACAAAGGTAAACAGAGAAAAGTTTCTTGACAATATTAATGAGGCAAATATGTCAGGTAGTGATAAGCCGGATTTGTACATAATGGACAGCACATATATGGAAAAGGCATGTCTTGCGGGAATGGCAATGGAAAACACTGATAACAGTATATATAACGATAAGAAATTTTCGAAAACAGCAATCAGTGCAATTAAGTATAAAAATAAAATGTACGCATATCCAGTGAATTTTGATACAGCGGTACTTGCATATAATGCTGATGTTGTGTCAGAAGTTCCGACAACATTTGATGATATTATAGATTATTCTAATAACATGTCCGACAGTATAAATGGAAAACTTGACAATGTACTGATGTGGGATGTTAAGGAATTGATGTTCAGCTATGGATTTATAGGAGCATATATGAAATATGGCGGTGAAAATGGGGATGATGCCACTGTTAAAGATTTTGTAAATGAAGGTGTTAACAGTGCCATGGCTTATTATAAAAACCTTAATCAGATATTTTATATAGACCCTGATAATACAGATTATGAGACGGTGTTACAGAAGTTTTCGGAAGGAAAGATTGCATTTACAATTGTTGATACGGAAGGTGTAAGAAGATTATCTGATATGGGAGATAAAGTTAATTTTCTTACAATGAAATACCCTGATATGAATGAAAAGCTTAAGACGAAGGCAATGGCTGTTACTAATGTGATGGCAGTAAATACATTTTCAGATAACAGGGATGAAGCAGCTAAACTTGCAGAGTATATTACTTATACAAAAGCATATGATATGTATAACTCTACAGGGTATCTGTCAGGAAGAAAAGATATAAAGTATGAAGATGTAAATATGGATGTGCTGCTTGCACAATACGATGCTTCTGAGAATCTTCCAAAACTTATGGAAGCAGGAGATTTTGGTGCAAAACTTGAAAATGCCCTGAATATAATATGGAAGGGTGGAGATGTTGAAAGTAATATGAAAGAACTTGTACAGTGAATGTGAAATAACTGTAATGTTGTCAGGTAAAAACATAATATTACCTATTGTAAAGTACATAATTATTATGTAAAATATGTAATAGCGTTTACATATTCTCTCTTTTGAGAAAGGAGAGAGAATGAAATATAAAGAATTTTTCAAATTACTGATAATTATAATTGCTGTGATTGCTGCAGGAATTATATATGTAAAACAATTTAATAATAATGCCTCTATGAATCTGACAGATGCAGAATCAGAGAAGTATAGTATAACTGTAAAAGAGGAAACAACAGAAGCAACAGAAACTTCGGAAACAGGGACTAAGAATAGTAAAGAACCGGAAGCCGGCGAATATGTGTATGTTCAGGTATGCGGTCAGGTTAACAGTCCGGGGGTTTACAGGATAAGGCATGATGCAAGGGTATATGAGGCTGTGAGCATGGCAGGTGGTTTTAATAATATGGCATCACAGAATAGTGTCAATCAGGCACAGACAATATGCGACGGACAGCAGATATATATACCGGCAGAGGGCGAAGAGACATCTCCTATGCAGGATACTGTACAGGAAATTAATGACGCACCGGCTGACAGTAACGGTAATCGTATTAATATTAATACGGCTGACATACAGGAACTGAAAAAGCTACCGGGAATTGGTGATGCAAGGGCACAGGCAATTATTTCTTACAGACAGAATAACGGAAACTTTAATACCATAGAGGATATTAAAAATGTCAGCGGAATAAAAGAGGCAGCATTTGAAAAAATAAAAGAATTAATTTGTGTGTAATAACTTCGAATGGAGGAACAAATGGGGAATAAAGTACTTGTTGTAGATGACGAAAAGTTAATAGTAAAAGGTTTAAAATTTAGCTTAGAGCAGGATGAGATGAAGGTCGATTGTGCGTATGATGGAGGGGAAGCGGTTAAGCTTGCCAGAGAGAATCAGTACGATATTATTCTTTTGGATGTAATGCTTCCGGTATTTGATGGTTTTGAAGTGTTAAAACAAATAAGGGAATTTTCTAACGTTCCTATTATTATGCTTACGGCTAAAGGTGATGATATGGATAAGATTCTCGGACTTGAGTATGGAGCAGATGATTATATGACAAAGCCTTTTAATATTCTTGAAGTGAAAGCAAGGATAAAGGCTATTATACGAAGAAGTGGCAAGCATGTTAAGGATACTGATGAAGGTAAAGTTATCCGTAAGGGTGAGCTTGTGATGGATATAGATGCAAGACGTGTAGTGATAGAAGGAAAAGAAATTAATCTTACAGCGAAAGAATTCGATGTTCTTGAATTACTTCTCAATAATCCCAATAAAGTCTATAGCAGGGAAAAACTCCTCAATACCGTATGGGGCTCAGAATATCCGGGAGATGTAAGAACTGTTGATGTTCATATAAGAAGACTCAGGGAAAAGATAGAAAAGACACCTAGTGAACCTAATTATGTATATACTAAGTGGGGAGTCGGATATTACTTTAAAGAGTAGTACAGCTTCTATGAAAGTAAGGATTAGTGAGGAAGGATATGCATGGAATTAAATTAAAGGTAATTTTTAAGAGTCTGAGGTTTCGGGTATTTGTTTTCATACTTCTTATTGCTTTTATACCATTAGGTGTTACTATGCTTACAACTATAGATAAGATGGAAGACAGTATGGTCAGGCAGAAGATGAACAGACTGCAGGGACAATGCAATATTTTAAAAAATAATCTGGCTTCTACAGGGTATCTTGAGACTGAGAACAGAAGTGTGAAAGATGCCATTGCTATTGAAGCGGAGATGTCACAGTTATCAGGAATGTATGATGGAAGAATAATAGTTGTGAATGATCAACTGGATGTTATTAATGATACATATCAGATTGATGTTGGGAAAAAATGCATTTCAGACAGTGTCATAAAGTGTTTTAAAGGAACAAATGTATCGAAATATTCTTCCAAAGAAAAATATATAGAGATTACTCTTCCGATACAGAAAAATGATTCCAACAAAATTACAGGAGTAATTCTTGTTAACTTTTCTGCAAAAGATATTTATGAAGCTATATCGGAAGTTGAATTAAGAATAAGAATTATAGGTATAGTTATTATTGTGCTTATGGTAATTATTGCGACAGCATTTTCGGGATATGTTGTAAAGCCGTTTAGAAAGATGGAAATGACAATGGCTAAGATAACAGACGGTTATTCGAACGAAAGCCTCGAACTTGGAGATTATACGGAAACAACAGAGCTGGAAGTTGCATTCAACAAAATGTTTGAGCGAATTAAGAAGTCAGATGAATCAAGGCAGGAATTTGTGTCAAATGTGTCACATGAGCTTAAGACACCTATTACATCAATAAAGGTATTGGCAGACTCACTTGTTATGCAGGAAGATGTTCCGGTTGAGTTATACAGGGAATTCATGACAGATATTGTTCAGGAGATTGACAGGGAAAATGATATTATCAATGATCTTCTGACAATGGTTAAGTTAGAGAGAAAGACGGAGGAACTTAACATATCACAGGTTAATATTAACGAACTGCTGGAGCTTATTCTTAAACGGTTAAGACCTATAGCAGCGAAGCAGAATATAGAACTTGTATATGAAAGTTTCAGACCTGTACTTGCGGAGATTGATGAAGCTAAGATGACTAATGCTATATCAAATCTCGTGGAGAATGCGATTAAATATAATGTAATGGATGGTTGGGTGAGAGTTTCACTTAACTCTGATTTGAAATATTTTTATGTAAAGGTGGCAGATTCCGGTATAGGGATTCCGGAGGAATCACAGGATAAAATATTTGACAGATTTTACAGGGTTGATAAGACCAGGTCAAGAGAAACAGGTGGAACAGGTCTTGGACTTGCCATAACAAAGAATATAGTTGTAATGCATCAGGGGGCAATAAGAGTATATAGTAAGGAAAATGAGGGAACTACATTTAGTATAAGAATACCACTTACTTATGTGAAGTAATGGTTGTTAAGGCTGAAATGAGGAACTATATGGGTAATATTTATAATAGAAACATATACACAATGGTTAGGAGAATATGCATATTCATATGTGCTATGGCTATAATGACAGGATGTGCATTATTAGTGACGTCGTGTGGTGAAAAGAAAAATGATAAGTCTGCATTTAAGATATATTATCTGAATAAAGATGAATCTAAACTTGTTTCTACGGGATATAAATTAATAGGCAGGACGCAGGATGAACAGGTAGAAGAGGTACTCAATAAACTATCAGGCATACCTTCAAAGATAAATTATGTTAATGCGATACCGGAAAATGTCAAGCTTGAGTCATATACGATAGATGATAATAATAATATCAGTATAAGCTTCAGTACAGAATATCTTAACATGGATAAAGTAAGAGATGTTATGTGCAGGGCAGCATATGTATTTTCGTTAACCCAGATAGAGGGTATAGAATATGTGACATTTTATATAGAAAATGAGCCGCTTAAGAATTCGGATGACAGTCAGGTTGGAATGATGAAAGCGACAGATTTTGTTAATTCATCAGGCTCATCTATTAATATGTATGAGAATATAAGCATGATGCTGTACTTTGGAAATGAGGTGGGAGACAAGCTGGTTGAGAAGTCTTATGAGAAAGTGTATTCAAAAAATGTCTCTTTAGAAAAATATATCCTTGAACAGTTGATTAAGGGACCATCTGAAGAAGGTGTACTGAGGACTATACCGGCGGATACTAAAATAGTAAGTGTATTAACAAAAGACGGCATATGTTATGTGAGCCTTGATGAGAATTTTCTTGATGAGAATACTGATGTAAGTGCGGAAGTTGAGATTTATTCTATAGTAAATTCATTGTGCGAACTTACGACGGTTAATAAAGTACAGATTAGTATTAATGGTGATACGGATAAAAAGCTTCATAAATCCATATCACTAGACCAGATATTTACAAGAAATCTTGATATTGTAGAAAAAGATAAGGAGTGAGAAATTATAAAAAGACCGTTACTGACTGTGATGGTGGCGGTAATAACAGGGGAAATAATTGCATCGCGTAATCTTGAATTGTTAATTGGGGAGTTGATATGTGTATTTTTGTGGGGTGGTATGAATTATTCAGAAGGATTTTTTATACTTAATGATAAGAAGATATGTACCGGCAGACTCATAAGCATATTCATGTGTATGGCTGCCGGTTTTGTTTTATTTAGTTACCAGAGTAGATTATATTGTGTGATGGATACAATGGAAGATAATGAAGAGGTAACAGTCAGTGGAGAAGTACAGGACATAAAAGAGCGTGAAAATGGAAGAACACTTGTACTAAAAAAAGCAGTTATCCATACCGGAAAAATCCATATCAGAAATGAAAGTGATGCTGATATGGATATTCTTAAGTCTGGTAAAGTATATCTTTATGATAATGGAAAAGAAAATATACAGATTGGGGATTTGATAAGTTCCGGTAAGGCAGTATATATGAAGATTACAGGGGCTAGGAATAAAGGTAATTTTGACGATGAGAAATATTATAAGTCAATAGGGGTAGCCGCTTTGTTCTATACTAAGGAAACAAAAGTATGCGGGACATCAGGTAATGTTGGGTATACATACAGAAGATGGATTTTTAATATCAGAAGATATATTTATAATGTGATGTATAAAGTGTGTGATGAGGGTACCGCCTCTGTATTGGAGGCTATGCTTCTTGGCAGCAGGCAGAATATGGACGGAGATACAGAAGAGCTATATAAAGATGCAGGGATTTTTCATGTATGCTGCATTTCCGGAACACATATGGCCATAATAGGGCTTGGCCTGTATAAGTTATTGCGAAGAAGGCGTGGATATGCATTTTCAGTGGCAGTAACCGGTATTGTTGTGGTGGCATACGGAGTATTAGCAGGGATGGGGATGTCTGTTATGAGAGCTGTGATAATGATACTTATGAAGCTGTTGGCAGATGTTTTGGGAAGAACATATGATATGATGTCTGCCATGAGTTTATCATCCGTTATAATCATATGTATATATCCGTATTCAATATATAACACAGGATTTATATTATCATATGCCGCGGTGGCTGCAATCTCCGTAGTGAATCCGGTATTAATTAAAGTGTTTGTAAGACCGGGCTGCAGGGGAGAAGCTATACTTAAAGGTATTAT
The DNA here is from genome assembly GCA_002351535.1 of Lachnospira sp. UBA2821. Classification (GTDB taxonomy): domain Bacteria; phylum Bacillota; class Clostridia; order Lachnospirales; family Lachnospiraceae; genus UBA2821. Next base: position 21,343 of record DEGR01000069.1, on the reverse strand, counting down.
GTTTAGTGTAGGAATACAATTAATGACCATTCCTATTATTGCGTATTGCAATTTTGAAATTCCACTTAGTGGAATTATATTGAATCTTGTTGTTATTCCATGTCTGACTTATATTATATTGTCAGGTATAGCAGGAATTCTGGCAGGAAGTATATGGAATGTAGCAGGAAGATTTTTAATGGCCACAGCTTCATATGGGGTGAAATTATATAAAATTATGTCCGAGGCTATATTAAATATTCCATATATGCAGATAGTTACAGGCAAGCCGCAGATTTGGCAGATTGTAGTGTACTATATAATTCTTATTGCTGTATTGTATGCGGGCTGGAAGTTTTATAACAGGGATAAAGAATTTGATGAGGATTTTTTCTATGTAAAATGTGTGAAGTGTATGGCAGCCTGTATTACACTTATTATTCTGATGTACGTTATTGTATATACAAAACATGGCAGCACAGATATTCATATGATTGATGTGGGACAGGGAGACAGTATACATATACGGACAGAAGATGGAATTAATTTTCTTATAGATGCAGGAAGCAGCGATGTAAAGAATAGCGGAAAATATAGAGTATTACCATGTCTTAAGGCAGAGGGAGTTAAGTGTATAGATTATATTGTTGTAACTCACGGGGATGAAGACCATATCAATGCGGTTGCAACACTAATGCAGGAGAAAATAGCAGGGAAAAGTTATGTGAATACTCTTGTGCTGCCATCTATAGATGACTATGAAATTGTTTTCTCTGATTTATTAAAATGTGCTTCCGATAATAATGTTAATGTTAAGCTGATAGGAGCAGGAGACAGTTGGAGGGGAGAGAAATGTGTGGTTGAATGCTTATACCCGGTTGGAGAGAAAAATGCAGAAACATACGGAAATGCAGCAATGAAAGAGCAGGCAATGAAAAATGCAACAATAAAGGATAAAGATACTAATGATAAAAGCACAGTGTTGAAGATTAGTATTGGTAAAGTTTCAATGTTATGTGTCGGGGACCTGGGGGAAAAAGGTGAGAAAATACTTTTAGAAAGAGACAAATGTAATATTGAAGACATAGATATTCTTAAAGTTGGACATCATGGCTCTAAAAATTCAAGCTGTGAAAAGTTTCTTGATGTTGTAAAGCCGAAAATTGGTCTTATATCCTGTGGCATAAACAACAGATATGGGCATCCTCATAAAGAGACATTGGAACGACTTACTAACACAGCTGCAAGAGTGCTGCGTACAGATGAAATGGGAGAGATAGAGATAAGAATTGAAGAAGATGAAATGGTTGTAGGGGGATATAAAAAAAATAAATAAAACCCCAAAAAATCTCATTAATATGTTATTATTCTAAGTGCCATGAAAAAAATAGGACATGACAAGACGATTGAAGACAGATTTGAAAATATCAATAATACATATGTGAAGATGAGTAAATGATTATAGAACAAATACTAAAGGCAGAAGGGTGGAGAAAAAAATGATGACAAGAGAAGAGGCACTTTCATATGGACTGAGTTTTGAAGATACATATCAGGATGCACCATTTCATGACAACAATTGGCAGCTTGTGAGAGTGAAAGGCAGTAAAAAAGCATTTTTATGGACATATGAAAGGGACGGATATATTAATCTAAATGTTAAGGTATCACCGGAAGGAAGGGAATTGTGGAGAAGAGCATACAAATCAGTTATTCCGGGGTGGCATCAGAATAAAGAACATTGGAATACTATTATATTAGATGGGACAATTCCTGACAAAGATGTTAAAATAATGATTGCAGAAAGCTATGATAATGTTACGGATAGTCCTTCTAAGAGAATATATGAAGCGGTTAAAAGAATACCCAAAGGGAGAGTAGCCACATATGGACAGGTGGCTGAGATGGCCGGGAATAAGAAGATGGCAAGAGCAGTTGGTAATGCATTACACAGGAATCCGAAGCCGGGAATTATACCATGCCACAGGGTCGTTAATTCAAACGGAATGCTATCGGAGGCATTTGCATTTGGAGGGGCTTATGTACAGGCAGAACTTTTAAAAGAAGAAGGGGTAGAAGTGGTTAAAGGAAAAGTTGAACTAAAAAAATATCAGATGAAATTATAGAGAATAAGACCCGGAAGGAAGCGGTGTAAAACATGAAAAAAATCAGGCAGGACCTTGCAGCAGGTACACTTAAAAAAGTATATCTTGTATTTGGCGATGAACAGTATTTAAAAAAAAATATAAAAAATCAATTTATTAAAACTTTAATAGGTGATGCAGGCAGTATGAATTATTCATACTTTGAAGGGAAAAATGTAAATTATATGGAGGTTATGAACATGTGCGATACCCTTCCGTTTTTTGCTCCGAAACGTCTTGTTATTATGGAGAATACAGGATGTGTAAAAAAAGCGGATGACATTTTTTTAGAGTATATTAAAACTTCTATGCCTGATACAACATGCCTTGTTATAATAGACAGTGAAGCGGATAAGAGAAGTAATATGTATAAACTCATTAAAACAGAAGGATATACATGTGAATGTGCACATCCTAAAGAGGCAGAACTGTCCCAATGGGTTCTTACCCTTATCGGAAGGGAAAACAAAAAGATAACTAAAGATGTTCTGGATTATTTTCTGGCTATTGCCGGAAATGATATGAAGAAAATTGATACAGAATTAGAGAAACTGTTCTGCTATACACTTGACAGGGAAGTGATAGAAAGAGAAGATATAGACCAGGTGTGCTCTCCTGTGATTAATGGAAAGATATTTGCAATGATAGATGCAATGGGAGCAAGAAACAGAACACAGACACTAAGTCTGTATTACGACCTTATTAATACAAGAGAGGCACCAATGAAAATTCTCTATATGATATCGAGACAGTTTAATATAATGCTTCAGGTAAAAGAACTAGATGCACAGGGATATAATGGAAGAGATATAGCAGATAAATTATCAATGTCTCCATATGTTATAGGTGGAGCTGTAAAACAGTGCAGAAATTTCACTTCCAAAATGATATTTTCGGCGATAAATGATTGTATTAATATTGAAGAGGCAATTAAGACAGGTAGGATGGAAGAGAAAACAGGTGTGGAAATGCTGCTTGTAAAGTTCAGTAAGTAAAGGTTTTATATTATCAGAAATGTTTTTGTGTGATTATACTTATATATAAAAGAAATAAAAGAAAAAACCGGTCGGATGATTAAGTTCATCTGACCGGTTTTGTTAGTGTTTAAATTATGCTAATTTGTTAACTGCGATAGCTAAACGAGAAACTTTTCTTGAAGCTGTATTCTTGTGGTAAACACCTTTTGTACAAGCTTTGTCAATCTCTACAGTAGCAGCCTTTAAAGCTGCCTCTGCTGCAGCCTTATCATTTGCTGCGATAGCTGCGTCAACTTTCTTTATTGCAGTTTTAACCTTTGAACGGATAGCTTTGTTACGAGCTGCCTTTGTCTGGTTTACTAAGATTCTTTTCTTTGCTGATTTAATATTAGCCAATTTAATTACCTCCGAAATATGTTGTATAATTTATGACTTCATTGAGAGAGTTTTGAAGTCAGGTTCTACAAACAATGTTTAGTGACATGGGTTTGCGGACTAAGTCACTAAACACACTAGATAAGTGTAATCAAAAATATGATTAATGTCAATACATAAAATAGAAAAAATTGTAAAAAATAGTAGTAATAGATAACAATATTTTAAAGCATTATTTTAGTGTAATAAAGAGAGGTGTATAAGTTGAATATGAAGATAAGAACCGACCTTGCAGTGGAGAGCAGGGAGATATTTACTGAAGATAATGTTGAGATAAAGGGGGTAAGACTTTCAGAACATAATGTTATGGAAGGAAGAATAAAGGTTACGGAGATGAGTATAACTGATGATAATGGTGCAGATGTAATGGGAAAACCTAAGGGAACGTATATTACACTTGAATCGGAGCTTTTCAGCAGTGCAAAAGAAGATGAGTTTGCCAAAGTTGCAGATATTGTTGCAGAATATCTGAAGAAGATGATTCTTAATCTTAATGTAGAAAAAACAGACACTATTCTGATTGCGGGACTTGGGAACGATAAGGCAACGCCCGATTCGCTTGGACCGGTAACGGTGGATAAGATAAATATATGGAATTATATTAATGAGCAGTGTGACAGAAAAGTAAGTTGTATAATTCCGGGTGTTATGGCAAAGACGGGAATGGAAAGTCTGGAGATAATCAAAGGGGTATCAAAGGAAATAAAACCTGATGTAGTAATAGCCATAGATGCGCTGGCAGCAAGAAATATAAGAAGGTTAAACAGGACAATTCAGCTTACAGATACGGGAATAACCCCAGGGTCCGGAGTTGGTAATCACAGAAAAGGAATAAATGAACAGACTATAGGAATACCGGTTATTGCGATAGGAATACCGACTGTTATAGAGGTTGTTACTATTGTAAGGGATATTATGGACAAATTAATACATGTGTTTGAAATAAATGAAAGTTATAAAGAGTTAACAGAAAGAGAAAAAGTTCAGTTTGTAAGAGAGATTACAGAGCCTGAAGCCGGAATTCTTTACGTTACGGCAAAGGATATTGATGAAAATATAAGATATATGTCTGATATGCTGTCATCAGCACTTAACAGGTTATAATTATTTATTCAAAGGTGGGAATTTTTAGTTATTTATATGAATATATAAGATTATATGCATGTTTTTGATGCAACAGTAATATATTTTAATATTACTGTTGAGATTGCAGGCAGATTGCGTCTGCGGAATGGAGAAAACATGAAAAATCATAGATACAGGATGAAAAGACTATATGGACATATTCTTGGAAAAATATGTCCCGGTGTAATAGCAATTGTATCGGTAATACTGATTGCAGCATTAATTGGATATTATTATAGGAAAAATATAAACATGCTTATACAAAATGGGATTGTTAATGCAACATTGCAACAGTGTATGGGTTTAAAATATAATTTAAGTCGTGCTTCCGAGAGTGAAAAGGATAATAAAATCAATTATTCACGGTATTGTGCGGACGGAGATGATAAAGAGAACAAAGAGAATGAAGAGAATGAAGAGAATGCGGAGAATGCAGAAGATGATACAAAAGATGACAATGGAGTAACGAATGGAGAGCAGGAGGGTGAAACAGAAGTTATAAATACAGTTGAAAATAATCAGGAAGAAACTACGGTGCCGGGGGAGAATGAGAAGGCAGGAAATGAAGAACCGGTATGCAGGGTGGATGTATCAGCATTAACATTTAACTATCTCATGAGCAATTATTATACTGTTGCGGCAACCACAAGAGTCAATGAAGATGAATTGAATGCGGCGAGACTCATGGCATATGATATGTCTATGAAACAGGACAATACGGCTCCACAGATACTTATATACCATACACATGGACAAGAAGCATTTGCAGATTCAACAAAATCCGATTCATCAATGACTATAGTGGCAGTAGGAGAATACCTTACAAAACTGTTACGGGAGACATATGGATATAATGTAATACATGTGACCGATTCATTTGACCTGATTGACGGTGTTCTTGACAGAAGCAAGGCATATGATTATGCATACAACAGAATAAGCCAGGTTCTTGCAGAGAATCCGTCAGTGGAAGTTGTAATAGACCTTCATAGGGATGGAATTGATGAGAGCAAACATCTTGTTACAAATATTAATGGGAAACCTACGGCAAAAATAATGTTCTTCAATGGAATGAGCAGATTAGCATCTACCGGAGATATAGGATATCTTTATAACCCTAACAGAGAGATGAATCTTGCCATGAGTATGCAGATGAAAGTGAAGGCAATGGAGTATTACCCTGAATTTACAAGGCGTAACTATCTTCAGGCGTATGAATATAATCTTCAGCTCAGACCTAAAGCTATGCTTATAGAAGCAGGAGCACAGACTAATACATTTCAGGAAGAGTTAAATGCAATGGAACCATTGGCAGACATATTAAGTAAAATATTAATGCATTGATTTTAGAACAAAATTAATGTAAAATTAAATTATATTATACGCAGTTACGGAAGAGGTTTTTAATTTACGGAGGTGAGAGCATAATGGATAATACGGACAAAGTTTTTGAAGAGGTACAGATTAGAATAAGTGATGACTATATGTCGGCATATATATTTATTAATCCTGACAGTAATAATGTGGAAGGTTATACACCTAAGAGATTAATAGAAGAACTTAACGGCAAAGGGGTTGTATATGGGATAAAACAGGATGTAATTAATGAAATATGCGAAAAAAAGATTTTTTATATTGAGTGTCTGGTGGCTGAGGGTACGGCACCGGTATTTGGGGAGCCGGGATATTACAAGATTCCATTCTCGTATCAATTTGATAAAAAACCGAAGATATTAGAGGATGGTTCTGTAGACTATAATCAGTTTGATAATTATTGCAAAGTAAGTGCAGGGGAAGTTATTGCAGAATATGTCCATGCAACAAAGGGATGTAACGGAATGGATGTCCGTGGCAAGAAGATATTTGGTAAAAACGGCAAGGAGCAGATACCGCTTAAGGGGAAAGGTTTTAAGCTGGATGAGGACAATCCCGATATATACATAGCAACTATGGATGGACGTTTTGAATATGAGGAGAACAGGTCTATAAATATTTCTAATTTATATGATGTTAATGGAGATGTTAATTATGCGACAGGTGATATACAGTTTCCGGGAGATGTTCATATTCATGGAAATGTTACAGATGGTGCAACAGTGCGGGCAAGTGGACAGATTATAGTTGATGGATGTGTGGAATGTGCTAACCTGTACGCTGGTCAGGATGTAATACTTAAGAATGGAATGCAGGGGGCAGGCAAAGGGATACTTGTATCAAGGGGAAACGTGTCAGCAAAGTTTTTTGAACATACTGTTATAAAGGCAGAGGGCAAAATACTTGCAGGAGCTATAATGAACTGTGATACGGAATCGAAAGAAAGTGTTATAGTGTCAGGAAAGATAGGTGCTTTGATTGGAGGAACAACGAAGGCTGCGGAAATGGTAGAAGCTTCTGTCATAGGAAATATGTCTGAATCAAAGACAAGTATTATAGTCGGTTACGGAGCGGAACTTACAAACCATATGAACGAGAATCAGGCCAAGATAGAAGAAGCGCAGGGAACAATAGATAAACTTACAGAGCAGATTGATAAAATCGAAGCATATCTGAAAGTTGAAAATAAACCTGAGCTTGCTGCCAAGAAGATGGAGATGATAAAACTTAAGTTTATAGAGAAAGGCAATCTTGATAAGCTTATGAAAATAAAAAAAGAGTTGACGGAACATTTAATCAAATCAAAGCGTGCAAGAGTGTGTGTTAATAAAAGCATTTATCCAAGAGTAAGTATACAGATAAATGATATAACACTCATTAACAAATCGGAGAACTATAATGTTACATATTTAAAACGTGGGGGAAATATAGAATTTGTTCCAAATCCGTAGATATTTGAATCATCTTCTATACTTATCATAAGTCATACAAGTTCTCTGTTGTACATCTTCGGCATAGAAGAGATAATCTGATTGCATAGCAACAGCCTGATAAGAGCGCAGGTTATGGTTCTTCACATGCAATACATGAATTAGAACGATTAGCAATGTTAGATAATCCGCCAACAGAAAAAATAGTACTTTGGTATTAACAGCCACCAGTCGGGTGATTGGTGGTATTTTTATACTTATTTTTAGGCGAACTCAAAAACAAATATTATATGAAAGGGTGATATATATGTGATGTAACAATAATGAAGAAAACTTTAGATTCAGGCGATGGTAGGAGTTTCCGCTAACAAGTAGACTATTCCTTGTTTTTCAGTACTATCACTAATTGCAGTATTGCTGAAATAGATAATATTGTATATTTTACTTACATTATATCCAATGAGCAGTGGGAGAATATTGTTGCAAATGGGCGGAAGAATGATATTATAAACAATACAAATGATGAAGGGGTTTTAGGTGTGCATTCTATTGGTAAAATAAATAAAGAAATATACAGGTGTATCGCAAAAGACATACTTACGGATGAAGTTGTTATAACTAATAATCAGATTCAGCATATTATGGATAGACACCCGAATGACTATGAAAGGTTTTCTTCCTATTTCGGAGAAATCGTAGAAAATCCCGATTATATCATAGAAGCGAATAGACCTAACACTGCGTTATTGCTAAAAGAGATAAGGGAAAATGGTGAAATATTTAAAACGGTATTAAGATTAGCAACATCGGAGGATAACCCTAATTATAAGAATTCAATTATCACATTTATGAAGATTGATGAAAAAGAATGGAATCGTTTATTGAGAAATAAAACTATTCTTTACAAAAAAGAATAAAAGCTATATAATATGCATACAGTAAGGGAGAGACTATTTGAGGTGGAAGAATTCGTACGATCCACACGCCGATGGTAATGACAGGGGAAACCCGAGGGATGCAGGAGAAGCGTACGCCTGCCAAATAGTTTCTTCATACTATATATAATCGGTTAATAACCACCAGTCGGAAGATTGGTGGCATTTTTATACCCCAAGTTGCACCGGTGCAACAGAAAGGAAACATATGTTTAAAAGAAATGTATTGATATTATAGAATAGATTAATACAAAGAATAATATGTCAGGATGATTGTGGTATGGTATTATACATGTTTTTATCATGGTCTTTTTGTATGCCCGAAGGCAATAAACTATGAGGAGACATCTGAGAAGAAAACTGATATAGGATTAATTTGTGCGCTACATGTGTGTGCTACGTGTGTGCTGCCTCAATAAATCCATGCATTTTCACAAGATTTTTTTACAACAATTCAAGAACACAAAAAAAACACCGCAATCCATTGGATTTGCGGTGTTTCTTACGTTTAAACTATTTAAAAGTCTGTATAATTCTTAGAACTTACCTGCGTCAGCAGCTTCCTGTACGGAAACGGCAACGGCAACAGTAGCACCAACCATAGGGTTGTTACCCATTCCGATAAGACCCATCATCTCAACGTGAGCTGGAACTGATGAAGAACCTGCGAACTGGGCATCAGAGTGCATACGTCCTAAAGTATCTGTCATACCGTATGAAGCAGGACCTGCAGCCATGTTATCTGGGTGAAGTGTTCTACCTGTACCACCACCTGATGCAACAGAGAAGTATTTCTTACCCTGCTCGATACATTCTTTTTTGTATGTTCCTGCAACAGGATGCTGGAATCTTGTTGGGTTTGTAGAGTTACCTGTTATAGATACACCTACGTTCTCAGCGTGCATGATAGCAACACCTTCCTGAACGTCATCAGCACCATAACATTTTACAGAAGCACGTAAACCATCTGAGTATGATTTCTCATATACAACGTTTAATTTTGCTTCTTTGTAGTCATATTTTGTCTCAACAAATGTGAAACCGTTGATACGTGAAATAATCTGGGCAGCATCTTTTCCAAGACCATTTAAGATAACACGTAATGGTTTTTTACGTACTTTGTTAGCTTTCTCTGCGATACCGATAGCACCTTCAGCAGCAGCGAAAGATTCATGTCCTGCTAAGAAACAGAAACACTCTGTCTCTTCTTCAAGTAACATTTTTCCTAAGTTACCATGTCCAAGACCAACTTTTCTGTGGTCAGCAACAGAACCTGGTATACAGAAAGCCTGAAGACCTTCACCGATTGCAGCAGCAGCATCAGCAGCTCTTCTGCATCCTTTTTTGATTGCGATGGCAGCACCTACAGTGTAAGCCCAGCATGCATTTTCAAAACAGATAGGCTGAATTTTCTTAACCTGTTCATACACGTCTAATCCAGCATCTTTTGTGATTTTTTCAGCTTCTTCAATTGAGCTGATTCCGTAACTGTTTAATACAGAATTGATCTGGTCAATTCTTCTCTCATATGATTCAAATAATGCCATTTTATGTTCGTCTCCTTCCTATTATTCCTTACGTGGGTCAATGATTTTAACAGCACCCTGTTCTGGAGTTACTCTTCCGTAAGAACCTGAAGCTTTCTCCCATGCTGTGTTAGCATCATCACCTTTTTTGATAAAGTCTGTCATTTTTCCAAGGGAAACGAACTGGTAACCGATAACTTCATCGTTCTCATCAAGAGCGATACCTGTTACATAACCCTCAGCCATCTCAAGGTAACGAACACCTTTTTCTTTTGTTGCGTACATTGTACCAACCTGTGAACGAAGACCTTTACCTAAATCTTCAAGACCGGCACCGATTGCAAGACCGTCATCAGAGAAAGCACTCTGTGTACGTCCGTATACTATCTGTAAGAATAATTCTCTCATGGCTGTGTTGATAGCATCACATACAAGGTCAGTATTTAATGCTTCAAGAATTGTCTTACCCTGTAAGATTTCAGCTGCCATAGCTGCTGAATGAGTCATTCCTGAACAACCGATTGTTTCTACTAAAGCTTCCTCGATAATACCATTTTTAACGTTTAATGAAAGCTTGCAGGCACCCTGCTGTGGGGCACACCAGCCCACACCATGTGTGAATCCTGAAATATCTTCAATTTTCTTTGAGTGTACCCATTTTCCCTCTTCTGGGATTGGAGCAGGTTCATGTTTTGCACCCTTAGCAACTGGGCACATATTCTGTACTTCCTGTGTGTAAATCATTATAAGACTCCTTTCAAGTGTATAATTCTTATATTGTACGTTAGAAACGTCGCCATAACGCACTATGTTGACATTTTCTCACAAATTTCGAAAATAGTCTATAGGTTTTTAAAAAAAATTATCATTAAATTCAGTGAGTACATAAAAAAAAACTAATACAGTATTGACATATATGCAAATTGAGTATATTATATATAATGTATATATACAATATTAAGAGGTGCAGATATGGACATAATAATTAGTAACTCATCAGGTGATGCAATTTATAAACAGATAGCAGACCAGATACAGGAGATGATTCTTTTGGGACGTTTAAAGGAAGGGGAAGCGTTGCCCTCTATGAGGTTACTTGCAAAGGAACTAAGAATTAGTGTAATAACTACAAAAAGGGCATATGAGGAACTTGAAAGCATGGGACTTATAGAGTCGTATACGGGAAAGGGAAGTTTTGTTAAAGGACAGAATGCAGAACTGCTTAAAGAGAAAAATCTCAGGGAGATGGAAGACAATCTTAAGGAAGCATGCGAAAAAGCAAAATTATGCGGGGTATCTTTAAATGATATGAAAGAACTTCTGGAGATAATGTATGAATAGTAAAATGGAGATTGATATGGATAATTATAAGTATGAGAATGCAATAGAGATTAAAGAAATAAGTAAGAAATATAAAGATTTTAGTCTTAATAATATAAGCTTTAATGTTCCGAAGGGAAGCATTGTAGGTTTTATAGGACAGAATGGTGCAGGCAAAACGACTACCATAAAGTCGGTTCTTAATATTATTAAGACTGACAGTGGCAGAATAAACATTTTTGGAATGGACAATGTTAAAGATGAGAAGAAGATAAAAGAGGATATAGCAGTTGTATTTGATGAAATGCCATTTCAGGAAGAATTCACACCAAATAACCTGAATAAGATAATGAAATCAATATATGATAGCTGGGACGAAGTGGTATATAAAGGATATGTGGAAAGGTTCGGAATACCATATAATAAAAAGATAGGTGAGTTGTCAAAGGGAATGAAGATGAAGCTGCAGATAGCAACAGCACTGTCACATAATGCCAGACTTCTTATTATGGATGAGGCAACCGGAGGATTGGACCCGGTTGTGAGAAGTGAGATATTGGATATTTTCTTTGATTTTATACAGGATGAAAGTAATAGTATTCTTATGTCGTCGCATATAACAAGTGATTTGGAAAAAATCGCGGATTACATAGTCTTTATAGACAGGGGAAATATATTGCTTAGCGGATATAAGGATGACATTCTGTCAGAACATGCCATAATAAAATGTGCAAAGGATGAATTTGTTAATATAGATAAAGAATATATAGTAAGTTCAAGACAGAGTGAATTTGGAGTAGAAGCACTTACAGATGATATATCAAAATTTGAAGACAAGTATAAAGGAATGGTTATAGACAGGGCAACACTTGAGGATATTATGGTTTATTACGTTAAGAGAAATACTGATAATATTAAGAAGGGGTGATTCACATGAAAATGAAAGGGCTTGTTTACAGAGAGTTCTTCCTGAGCAGAAAGATAATAATTCTTGAATACATGTTTGCATTTATAGTTATTGTGATGGGAATTCTTACAAGAATAAGCATGTTATATGGTAATATGGCAATGCTTGACAGGGAAACTCTTGATTCTGCCGATAATTTTACATATTATTTCTTCTTATATATACCTGTTATCATTATGTCTTGTCCTTTATTTAGTGTTATCAGAAGTACAGTGACAGATTTTAACGGTAAGTGGATGGAGATGCAGTATACATTTCCGGTTGAAGAAAGCGGATGGGTTATCGCCAAATGGATAAAAAATGCGATTATATCAGTCGTGGCATTTGTTATAGGTATAGTGAATGCAGGCATTATAAAGAGTATTGCTGAGCAAAGACTGAGCTTTATAAAAGATAGTGAACTTAAAGCTATTGTTATTATAATATCACTAATGTTCGTTTTATCGTGTATTTTTATGTTTATATCATGCAGATATAAAAGTTATAATGGGGTAATAGCAAGAATAGCAGCAATTGCAATATTAGGTTATATCGGAGTCATGTTATATATTTACAGAGAGTTAGATAAATTCATTGTTAAACATTCAGAATTTGATGTGGAACAAGGGATGGGAATATTTCTAATGCACGAATATAATAAGTTAATGAACATTAATATATATGTAAAATTAATTATAGCCTTTATAATATGTGCAACGGCAGTATTAATGTATGTATTAACAGTGAGGCAGCTTAAGAGGAGGGAAATGTGATGAAGGGACTTATATATAAAGAAATAATTCTATATGGAAAACAGGCACTGCTATTTCTGGGTGCTGTCATTCTTTTGTCTTCAATAATGTTTGTAGAACCGCCGGCAGATAGCATTGCGGTAGTTAATGTTATGATATGTGTAATATATATGTTTATATTTTTGGTTGTTGGTATGTTTGAGCAGGGCTTGTATGAAAAGGATGAGAATTACAGATGGAGAATATTTATATCTTCAACCCCCAAACTTATGAAGACACAGATTCTTGTAAAATATATGTCAACATTATTCATATCAGTATGCACGTTAATATGGTGCGTTGTATTGGAGCGGATGGTTGAACTGCGTGGCGATATTGAACTAAAGACGATACAGGTATCCATAATTATGCTCGGAATACAGATGATATTCAGGGCAGTTGAGATTCCGGTAGTAATAAGATTCGGAAGTAAGTATGCGTCTTTGTACCGTATGATAGTAACGTTTATGGTAATGTCAGTAGTTCTTATATATTTATTATTTGGTAATCTGGAAATATTCTGTAGCAGAGAACAATTTTTCAGATTTATATTAAAGCTTCTGGAGGGAGACAAAAAGCAGATGTTGTGGAGGTGGTGTACATATACAGTAGTAACATCGGGCATATTGTATGTGCTGTCTTATAAAATATCTGTATTGCTGGGAAAAGAAAAAATTTATATGTAACATTACGGCCTTAGTAAAATGTCATTTAGCTGGCTTTTATTAAGGCTCTTATACTAAATAACCAATAACATCACATAAATATTGTGCACATAGCACAAAAATGGCTCTATCAGGCTTAAATACACTTGTCAGGGGGAACACCATATATTGTGTCACAAAAAAACACAGTTGCCATATTTTGTACTGAGTGCTATAATGTGCAAAGGCTAAAAGTTGTATATGATTTTTATAAAAACACAATATATTGTACATGTTGAAAGGTTGGAAAAGTATGATAGTAATTAAGAGAGACGGAAGACGGGTAGAATATGAGAGAAATAAAATTGTAGTTGCCATACAGAAGGCTAATGATGAAGTAAGTAATTATGAAAAGATTTCGGAAGACAATATTTATAATATAGTGGCATCCATCGAGAATCGTGGAGAAGCAGAGATGCAGGTAGAAGAGATTCAGGACATAATTGAGCAGAAGCTTATGGCACAGAAAAAATATGTTCTTGCAAAGACATATATTATATACAGATATACAAGAGAGATGGTGCGTAAAGCCAACACTACAGACGATTCTATCATGGGACTTATTAAGAATAGCAATAAGGATGTCATGGAAGAAAACTCTAATAAGAATGCCAGTGTTGCAAGTACACAGAGAGATTTGATTGCAGGTGAGGTATCGAAAGACCTTACAAAGCGTGTTCTTTTACCGGAGAAGATTACTAAAGCTCATGAGGAAGGTGTGCTTCATTTTCATGATGCAGATTATTTTGTTCAGCCAATATTTAACTGTTGTCTTATTAATATAGGAGATATGTTGGATAATGGAACAGTTATGAATGGCAAGATGATTGAAAGTCCTAAGAGCTTTCAGGTTGCATGTACGGTAATGACACAGATTATATCGGCCGTAGCTTCAAGCCAGTATGGTGGACAGTCAGTTGATGTGAAACATCTTGGTAAATATCTCAGAAAGAGCCGTGATAAATACAGAAAGCATTATATGGAAAAATATGGTTCGAAAGTTGACCCGATGTTACTTGAGAATTTTGTTAATGACAGGCTTATGGATGAACTTAAGTCAGGTGTACAGACAATACAATATCAGATAAATACACTTATGACAACTAATGGTCAGTCGCCATTCGTTACATTATTCCTTAATCTTGACAAGGATGATGAATATATAGAAGAAAATGCAATGATAATAGAAGAAATTCTTCGTCAGAGGCTTGAAGGAATTAAGAATGAAAAAGGTGTATATGTGACACCTGCGTTTCCTAAGCTTATATATGTTCTTGATGAGCATAACTGTCTTAAGGGTGGTAAATACGATTACATTACTAAACTTGCCGTAAAATGTTCAGCAAAGAGAATGTATCCTGATTATATTTCAGCAAAGAAAATGAGAGAGAATTATGAGGGAAATGTATTCAGTTGTATGGGATGCAGAAGCTTCTTAAGTCCATGGAAAGACAGTGAAGGCAATTATAAATGGGAAGGAAGATTCAATCAGGGAGTTGTAAGTATTAATCTTCCACAGATTGGTATTCTTGCCAATGGAGATATGGAGAAGTTCTGGCAGCTTCTTGAGGAACGTCTGTCACTTTGCTTTGAAGCACTTATGTGCAGACATCATGCATTAGAGGGAACGTTATCAGATGTAAGTCCTATACACTGGCAGTATGGAGCAATAGCAAGACTTAAGCCGGGTGAAAAGATTGACAAACTTCTTCATGACGGTTATTCTACATTATCGCTTGGTTATATCGGACTCTATGAGGTTACAAAACTTATGACCGGTGTGAGCCATACGGATAAGAAAGGAACGGAATTTGCACTTAAGGTTATGCAGAGACTTCGTGATGCAACGGATATATGGAAGAAGAACACAGGTCTTGGATTTGGATTATATGGAACACCGGCAGAATCTCTGTGTTATAGATTTGCAAGAATTGATAAAGAGAGATTTGGAGACATCAAGGATGTCACAGATAAGGGATACTACACGAATTCATACCATGTAGATGTAAGAGAGAAGATAGATGCTTTCAGTAAATTCACTTTTGAGAGCCAGTTCCAGAATATATCATCAGGTGGGGCAATATCATATGTCGAAATTCCTAACTTAAGACATAATCTTACAGCGCTTGAGGAAGTAGTTAAATTTATATATGATAACATACAGTATGCTGAATTTAACACAAAATCAGATTATTGTCATGTATGCGGATATGATGGAGAGATAATTGTTAATGACCATAATGAGTGGGAATGTCCACAGTGTCATAACAAAGATCATAACAAGATGAATGTTACAAGAAGGACATGTGGTTATCTTGGAGAGAATTTCTGGAATGTAGGTAAAACAAAAGAAATAAAAGCCAGAGTATTGCATTTATAAAATTACTGCAATTATTCATAATCAACTGTTTAAGTAACGGAAAAGCTATTGCTGTTAAAGTAATAGCTTTTTAAATGTAAATTATATTTTAATTTTAGTAGAATGGAGACTTCAATGAATTATGCTGATATAAAACAATATGATGTTGCGAATGGGCCCGGAATAAGAATTTCATTGTTCGTAAGTGGGTGTACTCATCATTGTAAAGGATGTTTTAATCAAGAAACATGGGATTTTAATTATGGAAAACCATTTACATTTGATACAATTGATGTAATAATACAGTTTATGAAACCTGATTTTATAAAAGGGCTTACTCTTCTTGGGGGAGATCCTTTTGAAAAAACTAATCAGGAAGCCCTGTTACCACTTGTAAGAAAAGTTAAAGAAGTGTATCCGGACAAAACAATATGGTGTTTTACAGGATATGATTTCGAAAAAGATGTTCTTGCAAAGATGGGTAAAGAGTGGCCAAATATGAAAGAGCTTTTGTCCTATATAGATGTGATTGTTGACGGTGAGTTTGTTGAAGAACTGAAAGATTTGAACCTTGTGTTTAAGGGGTCATCAAATCAGCGGACCGTTATGGTTAAAGAGTCACTGGAAGCGGGCAGTATTGTATTATGGCAGGAGCCTGAACATTATTAACAGGCGGATTGTATGGGAAATCCGCAGGATATGAATGGAGGGAAGAAGTGAAAAGTAAAGTACATATTAAGAAACTTGACAGCAAAGCGGTTATTCCGACATATGGGACGGAATATTCTGCAGGATGTGATTTATATGCCTGTATGGATGATGTTGTAACTGTTAATCCGGGAGATACAGTTCTCATACATACAGGCATAGCTATGGAAGTGCCACAAGGGTATGCAGGACTTATATATGCAAGAAGTGGACTTGCAACTAAGAAGGGGCTTGCACCTGCCAATAAGGTTGGTGTTGTTGATGCTGATTACCGTGGAGAGATAATGGTGGCATTACATAACCATAGCAGTGAGCCAGTTAATATTGAAAATGGTGAAAGAATTGCCCAGATGGTAATTACTCCGTATCTGGTCGCAGATTTTGTGGAATGTGAAGAATTAAGCAATACTGTAAGAGGCGAAGGTGGATTCGGCTCAACCGGAAGCAAATGATTTATAAACACTGAATGGAGAATTATTTATGAACAAGAACAAAGATTATCGTAGTACAGTAAAGTTTGGAGTTAAAGAAAAAGGTATAATAGTCGGATTGGTAATGTCTATTGTAATATTATTTGTTATTTCAGCAGCCAGCTATTATAAGACATATAATGCAGTAAAATACAGAGCTAAATCATCTCTTACTGACCAGACAGAAAAGTGTGCATCAGATGTAGAGAGAATTTTCGAATTGAAGTTTACAATGCTTAAATATCTTGTAAAACTTCCGGAGATAAATGGCATGGATATGCAGACACAGAAGGATTATCTTGCAGATAAAGTAAAAGACCTTGGATTCGAGTCTATGTTTGTTATGTATGCGGATGGAAAAGGTTACTATATTAATGAAGATAAAGTAAGAGACCAGAAGGATGAGCCGTTTTTCAAGTCAGTTATGGAAAATGATTCGTTTATAACAGCACCTTTTTATCAGACAGAGCAGAAGCGCTCTATCACAACGTTATGCCAGTCGATTATCGTTGATGGCAAGAAAGTTGGTTCTTTATGTGGTGTAATCAGTTTGTCAGACCTTGATGAAATAGTTCAGAGTGTACGTGCTGATATGGAAGCAAGCATTGTAAATTCAGAGGGTTCATTTGTTGTAAACAAAGATATGAAGCTTGTAGACCAGCAGAAGAACATATCGTTTGTGTTTAAAAAAGAAAAAGAAATGCTTAATGTGTACAAAAAAGGTATTAAGTCAGGTAAGCTTTTAAAGCAGGAAGCAAATTATGAAGAAACCAAATATTATGCTACAACTGCACCTATTGGTTACACAGACTGGACAATATGTATGTCTATGAAACGAGATGATGCCGTGCAGGGACTTGATACACTTATAGTTATCCAGTTTATCTCAATAGCAGTACTCTTAGGTGTATTTATTACAATTTCAATAGCTGTTGCCAGAATGATTAAGAGAGACAGAGAGACATTCTTAGATGAACTTACAGGAATAAGCAACAGAGCAAGAACAATCGTTGAACTTGGAAGTGCAGACCTTAATAAAGAGCAGGATGTCATGGTTGTCGATTTTGACCTTAATGATGTCAATGTTATTAATTCACAGCTTGGACATAAGAGTGGTGATAATGCAATCAAAGACTTTTCTAAAGCTCTTACAAGCACATTTGGTGCAGTCGGATTCGTAGGACGTATGGGTGGCGATGAATTTGTGGCAATTCTTACAGGGAATGTTGAAGTGCAGTTTGATAAGGCAATTAAAAATATGTTTTCATCGATTGCACAGTTGAATGGAAGAAATGATGTGAGATACAGTCTTGCACCAGCTTATGGATATGCGATAAGAAGGGCAAGCGATAAGAAGAAGTCTCTTAATGACGTATATAAAGAGGCCGACCAGAAGAGATATATTTATAAAGATAATTACAAAAATGCAGGAAAATAAATTAAATATTTAATTTAATGGAAAGGAATCGCAAGGGAATGAAGTCTATTGTGTCAGGAATACTTGCACATGTTGATGCGGGTAAGACAACATTGTCGGAGGCAATGCTTTTTGAAAGTGGAAGTATACGCAGTGCAGGCAGAGTTGATCACAAAGATACCTTTCTTGATACATTTCAGATGGAGAAAGACAGAGGAATTACCATATTTTCAAAACAGGCAATAGTTAAGTATGAGGATATGATAATAACTCTCGTTGATACTCCCGGACATGTGGATTTTTCACCGGAGATGGAAAGAACATTGCAGGTGTTGGATTATGCAATACTTGTAATAAGTGGAACAGACGGTGTCCAGTCGCATACGGAAACTTTATGGAAGTTACTTGAAATGTATAATATTCCGACATTTATATTTGTTAACAAAATGGATATGGATGGAACAGACAGTACAGCTATCACGAATATGCTTAAGAGCAGACTTAGTGATAGCTGTATTGATTTCGGAGAAAAGAATGGCAATAGTGATGCTTATTATGAAAATATCGCAATGTGTGATGAAGAAGTGCTAGATAAATACATGGAGACAGGAAAAATATCGCAAAGTGATATTGCGGGGATGATAGCACAGAGAAAAGTGTTTCCTGTATGTTTTGGTTCGGCACTTAAATTTCAGGGTGTAAAAGAACTGATTGAAACTATTTACAGATTTACATTAAAAAAACAATATGAAGATGAATTTGCGGCAAGAGTTTTCAAAATATCGAGGGATTCAAAGGGAACGAGATTAACACATATTAAAGTTACAGGTGGAAAAATATGCGCAAGGGATAATATTGTTACAGGTGAGGATGAAAGTGGAAATATAGTTGAAAAAGTCAATCAGATACGAATATATTCAGGTGAAAGATTTGAGACAAGAGATACAGTGTATGCAGGCGAAATATGTGCGTTGACGGGAATAGATAATACCTATGCAGGACAAGGGTTAGGAAATGAAAGTGGAAAATATGTGCCTGTATTGGAGCCGGTTCTTACATATAATATAGAATTTGGCGACGATACGGATATACATCAGGCATATCTGAAAATAAAGCAACTTGAGGAGGAGTTGCCGGAACTTCATATAGTGTGGAATGAAAACAGTCAGAGCATAGAAGTAAGGGTTATGGGGGATATCCAGACAGAGGTTATGCAGAATATGTTAAAACAAAGATTTGGATACGATGTATCATTCGGAGATGGAAGTATAACATATAAGGAGACAATTAATAATATGGTTGAGGGGGTTGGACATTTTGAACCGTTAAAACATTATGCGGAAGTGCATGTATTGATTGAATCTGGAGAGAGAGGAAGCGGAGTAGAGATTGCTACATCATGTAGTGAGGATATGCTTGACAGAAACTGGCAAAGACTTATACTTACCCATCTTGGGGAAAGGGAGCACAAGGGGGTTTTGACGGGCTCAGCTCTTACAGATGTAAAAATAACACTTATTGCAGGAAAAGCACATCAAAAGCATACCGAAGGAGGAGATTTCAGACAGGCTACATACAGAAGTGTAAGGCAGGGATTAAAATATGCGGACAGTGTATTGCTTGAGCCATATTATTCCTTTTCTTTGTATGTTCCGTCAGAAAATGTCGGGAGAGCAATTAATGATATACAGAGAATGTGTGGCGAATTTGAATCACCTGAAGTAGATGGTGAATATAGTGTGATTAAAGGAATGGCACCGGTATCTACCATGAATGGATATATATCAGAAGTTAACAGGTATACGAAGGGCAGAGGAAGAATAAGTTTAAATATAAAAGGATATGATGTGTGTCATAATCAGGATGAAGTAATTGAACAGATTGGTTACGATAGTGAAAATGATATTGAAAATCCTACCGGTTCCGTATTTTGTTCACATGGAGCAGGATTCTATGTGTCCTGGGACAAAGTGAGAGAATATATGCACATTGATACAGGGATGGCTGAGGAATATGAGGATCTAGAATGGGAAAGAAAAGACCCGTCAGCCGGTTATAATATAAATAGAAGAAATAAAGAAGAAAAGACCGGATGGGCAGCAGAGGAAGAGTTAAAGCAGATATTTGAGAAAACATTTGGGCCTGTTAAGACTAAAGTGACACCGGTTAGAAAGACAATTAAATATGATGCAGGTTCGAAGGAGTATGTATATAAGGAGAGAAAACCCGTAGAAAAATACCTTTTGGTAGACGGATATAACATAATATTTGCATGGGATGATTTGAATGAATTGTCAAAAGACAATCTTGATGCGGCAAGGGGGAAACTGCTTGACATAATGAGCAATTATCAGGGATATACAGGAGAAACAGTAATAGTTGTCTTTGACGCATATAAGGTGAAGAATGGACAGAGAAGTGTTAAGCAGTACAATAATATAAGCGTTGTATATACAAAGGAGGCAGAAACGGCAGATATGTATATAGAAAAGACAGTTCACAAACTTGCAAAAAATGCACATATAACAGTTGCTACTTCTGACGGGCTTGAACAGATGATAATAATGGGGAATGGAGCATGCAGAATGTCTGCAAGAGAATTGAAAGAGGAAGTAGATAGAAGAACATTAGAAACATAAGCAGTAAAGTTATAAAAACTTGTTAATTATTAATAAAAAATATGTATCTGTTCAGAACCCCGTT
>DEGR01000061.1 GCA_002351535.1 Lachnospira sp. UBA2821 | reverse complement strand
TAGAGATTCCGAGAGATTATAATATACCAGAGGAGGGCAATTATGCAGTCGGTAAAATTATCAAAAGTTATTGAAAAAATGGAACTTACGAATCTTACACCTGACATAGATGTTGAAGGAATTGAAGTATCTCAGACAGATATTAACAGACCCGCATTACAGCTTACAGGTTTTTTTGAACATTTCCCATCAGACAGGGTACAGGTTATAGGATTCGTTGAATATACTTATCTGCAGGAGATGGAAAAGGAAAAGAAGAGAAAAGTATATAAAGATTTTCTTTCAAGTGACATTCCATGTCTTATATATTGCAGAAATCTTACACCTGATGACGAGCTTATTGCGATGGCAGAAGAACATGGAGTTCCTGTTCTCGTTACAACTAAGACTACATCTGCATTTATGGCTGAGATTATCAGATGGCTTAATGTTGAGCTTGCCCCTTGCATTTCGATACATGGAGTTCTTGTGGATGTGTATGGTGAAGGAGTTCTTATAATGGGCGAGAGTGGTATCGGTAAAAGTGAGGCAGCACTTGAGCTTATTAAGAGAGGTCATCGTCTTGTAAGTGATGATGTTGTTGAGATTCATAAGGTAAGTGATGAGACACTTGTAGGTACGGCACCTGATATAACAAGGCATTTTATAGAATTAAGAGGTATAGGAATAGTGGACGTTAAGACACTGTTCGGTGTACAAAGTGTTAAAGAGACAGGTAATATAGACATGGTGATTAAGCTCGAGGACTGGAACCGGGAGAAGGAATATGACAGACTCGGACTTGAGGAGCAGTACACAGAATTTCTTGGTAATAAGGTTGTATGTCATTCGATTCCTATAAGACCGGGAAGAAATCTGGCTGTTATAGTAGAGTCGGCAGCAGTTAACCACCGTCAGAAGAAGATGGGTTATAATGCAGCGCAGGAGTTGTACAATCGTGTTCAGGCTAACCTTGGAAAGAACTAAATATAATAATGAAAGGATTTGTGAATAATGGAAAAGATTTGTTTTGGAGTAGATTTAGGTGGAACAACAGTAAAGATGGGTGTATTCACACCGGATGGAAGACTTATTGACAGTTGGGAGATTCCTACTGATAAGTCAGATTCAGGAAGTCACATATTAGAGGATATATGTAAGTCAATTGAAGATAAACTTGCAGAGAGAGATGTTACAAAGAAAGATTTATTAGGTGTGGGAATAGGAATACCGGGTCCTATAACTAAAGATGGTACTGTTCTTAACTGTGTTAATCTTGGATGGGGTGTATTCAATGTTGAAGAAAAGCTTTCAGAAATGCTTGACGGTGTAAAGGTTAAGGCAGGAAACGATGCTAATGTTGCAGCTCTTGGTGAAAACTGGCAGGGTGGCGGACAGGGATTCGAAGACCTTGTATTAGTTACACTTGGAACAGGTGTCGGTGGTGGCGTAATAATTGGAGATAAGATTATTACAGGAGCAAATGGTGCAGCAGGTGAAATCGGACATATGCCTGTAGTATATGAGGATGCAGAGGTATGCGGATGTGGTAAAAAAGGATGCCTTGAGACAGTTGCATCTGCAACAGGAATAGTAAGAGAGGCTAATAAGCTGCTTAAGAGAGAAAGCATGCCATCTAAGTTAAGAGACATTGATGACTTTACATGTAAGGACATTTTTGATGCAGCAAAGGAAGGCGACGAGGCAGCTATGATAGTTGTAGATAAACTTGCTGAGTATCTTGGAATTGCAACTGCACACATTGCAGCAGTTACTAACCCACAGGTTATAGTAATTGGCGGTGGAGTAAGTAAAGCGGGCAAGTTCCTTCTTGATAAGATTGAAGAGAAATTTGCAGAGAAAGCTTTCCATGCATGCAAAAATGCTAAGTTTGCACTTGCAACACTTGGTAATGATGCCGGTATGTATGGTGCAGCGGCACTTATTCTCTGTAATAATTAGAATAGAATTGGATGGATATAAAATATGATAGATATAGCTACTATTGCGGAAATTGTCGGAGCCGGTAATGTCGTAATGAATGAGAGTATGGGAAAGCATACTACATTCAGGACAGGTGGTAATGCAGAATATTTTATTACTCCCGATATGGATACACTTAAATCAGTGATTGATTATCTTAATAAGGAAGATTACCCATATTATGTTATAGGAAATGGAAGTAATCTTCTTGTTAAGGATTCGGGATATAAAGGTGCGATTATAAGGATTACTACAGGATTTAATGATTGCGATATTCAGGGCAATGCTATAGTGGCAGGTGCAGGAATGATGCTTGCCAGATTGTCAGCTATAGCATGTGAGAACGGACTTAAAGGGATGGAATTTGCATCAGGAATTCCCGGAACACTTGGTGGAGCTGTAACTATGAATGCAGGGGCCTATGGCGGTGAAATGTCACAGGTCCTTAAGTATGTAAAGGTTATGGATTCAGACGGAAATATATTTACACTCAATGCAGATGAACTTAATCTTGGTTACAGACACAGCATTATTATGGAAAAGCAGATGATAGTGCTTGAGGTGTGTGTTGTTCTTGAGAGAGGAGATACACAGGAGATAAAAAATGAAATGAATGAGCTTGCGGCAAAGCGGAAAGAAAAACAGCCATTAGAATATCCAAGTGCAGGAAGTACATTCAAAAGACCTGAGGGATATTTTGCAGGAAAGCTTATTATGGATGCCGGATTAAGAGGAAAAATGCATGGTGGCGCACAGGTAAGTGAAAAACACTGTGGTTTTATAGTTAACAGACATAATGCTACAGCAACGGATATAATTGAACTTATGAAAGAAGTAACTGACTGCGTGTATGATAAGTTTGGTGTTAAACTTGAACCGGAAGTCAGAATACTCGGATAGAATAGAGGAATAATAATGAAGAAAAGATTTGTTATAGTTACAGGCATGTCCGGAGCAGGAAAAAGTACGGTATTAAGATTTCTGGAGGATGCACAGTACTTTTGTGCAGATAATCTTCCTATACAGCTTATTCCCAAATTTGTGGAATTATTAATGCAGGCAAACGATGAAAAGAAAAATGTTGCTGTCGGAATAGATATAAGAAGTGGTCAGGCCTTAAGGGAACTTGCTGATATTCTGGATAAAATGCAGGATAAAATGTGTTATGAGATACTTTATCTTGATGCAAATGATGAAGCTCTTATTAAGAGATTCAAGGAGACAAGAAGAAGCCATCCTCTTACACCGGAAGGAGCTGTGGATGATGGAATCAAGATGGAGCGTAGAGAACTTGAATTTCTAAAAAAGAGAGCTGATTACATAATTGATACGAGCCATCTGTTAACGAGAGAATTAAAAGAGCAGGTCGAGAAGATTATAGTTGGAGACAGCACATTTAAAAATCTTTATGTTACAGTAATGTCTTTTGGTTTTAAATACGGCATACCGATAGATGCAGACCTTATATTTGATGTAAGATTTATGCCTAACCCATATTATATAGAAGAGTTACGATATAAAACCGGCAATGACAGGGATGTTCAGGATTATGTGATGAGCTCGGAAGTGTCGCAGATATTTATTGATAAAATGGAAGATATGCTTGATTTTCTTATTCCTAATTATATAAAAGAAGGAAAAACACAGCTTGTTATTGGTGTTGGCTGTACCGGTGGAAAGCATCGTTCAGTAACTATTGCCAATAAAATATATGAAAGAATGCAACAGACCAATAAAGATATTGGAATAAAAGTTGCGCACAGAGATATTACGAGATAATGAAAGTGAGGAAGTATGTCATTTTCGAGTGAAGTGAAAAAAGAATTATCGCATCATATGTCTTCTGCAAGACATTGTCAGATAGCGGAACTGGCAGCTATAATAAGCCTTTGTGGCAAAATATCGATATCTGTAAATGATGAATATGCCATTAGAATTCACACTGAAAACGTATCGGTTGCAAGAAAAAGCTTTACATTATTGAAAAAAACATTTAATATAAAGACTGAAATTTCAGTGAGACGGAATAGAAACGTTGATAATAATGTATATTCCGTAGTTGTGAAAGAACATGGAGATGCAAGAAAAGTACTTGAAGCAACTAAGCTGATAGATGAACATGGAGATATATACGAGAATCTTTCTATAGTCAATAATATGGTAATTATGCAGGAATGTTGTAAAAGAGCATTTATACGAGGAGCATTTCTGACTACAGGTTCTATAAGTGACCCGGAGAAATTTTATCATTTTGAGATAGTATGTACTACTATGGCAAAAGCTGAGCAATTGCAGAAAATTATAAAATTTTTCGAAATTGATGCAAAAATAGTTGAAAGAAAGAGACACTTTGTGGTATATATCAAAGAAGGGTCTGGGATAGTTGACATTTTGAATGTCATGGAGGCACATGTTGCACTCATGAATCTTGAAAATGTCAGAATACTCAAAGAAATGCGCAATTCAGTGAATAGGAAAGTAAATTGTGAAACGGCCAATCTTAAAAAGACGGTGTCTGCATCTGTAAAGCAGATAGAGGATATTAAGTATATTAAGGATACGGTAGGGTTATCTGCTTTATCTGAAGGATTGGAAGAAATTGCAATGCTCAGACTTGATAATCCGGAAGCATCCCTTAAAGAATTGGGAAGTATGCTTAATCCACCGGTAGGCAAATCAGGTGTTAATCACAGACTGAGAAAAATATGTGACATAGCAGATGGCTTGAAAAATTAAGGAGGAACATTATGGTAACAAAGAATATGACTATCGAGATTAAAACAGGGCTTGAGGCAAGACCGGTTGCGGTATTTGTACAGATTGCAAGTCAGTTCGAGAGTTCTATTTATGTTGAGCATGATAGTAAAAAAGTAAACGCAAAAAGCATTATGGGAATGATGACGTTAGGTTTGCCGGCAGGAGAAAAGGTTACAGTTTCGGCTGACGGGGCAGATGAAGAAGATGCCATAAAGAAGATAGAAGATTATTTAAACAGTAATGAATAAGCATATACGGAAGCAGCGTATATTTGTGATAAAGAGTCCCATACAAGATAATATCTTGTGTGGGATTTTGTGTATGCGAACCGGGGGCGAAAGGCAAACCGGTTGAATATGGTGGTAATACAGGTGGAAGGATTCAGAGGTAGGCAGATGGAATTTACTCATTTACATGTACATACAGAATACAGCCTTTTAGATGGTTCATGTAAGATAAAAGAACTTGCTGCACAGGTAAAGGAACTTGGAATGGACAGCATAGCAATAACAGACCACGGAGTTATGTATGGTGTTATTGACTTCTACAGGGCTATGAAGGAACAGGGAATAAAGCCGATTATAGGATGTGAGGTATATGTTGCACCGGGTTCAAGATTTGACAGGGAACCGGGACAGCAGGATAACAGATATAATCATCTTGTACTTCTGGCTGAAAATAATACAGGTTATAGTAATCTTATGAAGATTGTTTCTAAAGGATTTACTGAGGGATTTTATTATAAGCCCAGAGTGGATTATGAAGTTCTTGAGAAATATCATGAAGGTATTATAGCTCTTAGTGCATGTCTTGCCGGTGAGATACCGAGGTATCTCACAATGGGTTTATATGATGAGGCAAAAGAAGTTGCACTTAACTTCAGAAAAATGTTTGGTGAAAATAATTTCTTTCTTGAGTTGCAGGACCATGGAATACCACAGCAGAAATCTGTTAACCAGCAGCTTTTAAGAATGAGTAAAGAGACGGGAATCAAGCTTGTTGCAACTAATGATGTTCACTATATTAAGGAAGAGGACAGTGTGCCTCATGATATTTTGTTATGTATCCAGACAGGTAAAAAAGTTCAGGATGAAGACAGGATGAGATATGAAGGTGGACAATTTTATCTTAAATCGGCCTCGGAGATGGCAGCTCTTTTTCCGTATGCATTGGAAGCACTTAAAAATACACATGATATAGCGGACAGATGTAATGTGGAGATTGAATTCGGAGTAAGAAAACTTCCTAAATATGATGTGCCGGATGGATATGATGCATGGACATATATTAATCATTTGTGCAATGAAGGTTATAAGAAGAGGTATGGCGAAGGAAATGCACAGTTAAGGGAACGTCTTGATTATGAACTTAGCGTTATTAATGGTATGGGATTCGTTGATTATTTCCTTATAGTGTGGGATTTTATAAATTATGCTAAAGTAAATGGAATTATGGTAGGACCGGGGCGTGGTTCTGCAGCAGGAAGTATAGTTGCATATTGTCTGGAGATTACGGACATTGACCCTATAAAATACAATCTTATTTTTGAGCGTTTTCTTAATCCCGAACGTGTATCCATGCCGGATATTGATGTGGATTTCTGTTATGAGAGGAGACAGGAAGTTATAGATTATGTTACAAGAAAGTATGGTGAAAAACAGGTCGCACAGATAGTAACATTTGGAACTTTAAAGGCTAAAGGTGTGGTAAGAGATGTCGGACGTGTGCTTGATATGCCGTATTCTGTGCCTGATTCAATATCCAGAATGATTCCTAATGAACTTGGAATTACTATAGATGGTGCGCTTAAAGCGAATAGTGAATTAAGGACTATATATGAGACAGACCCGGATATTCATGAACTTATCGATATGTCGAGAAAACTTGAAGGACTGCCACGTCATACATCTATGCATGCTGCAGGTGTTGTTATATGCCAGAAACCGGTAGAAGAATATGTGCCTCTGTCAAAATCGGCAGATGGTCCTATTGTTACACAGTATATTATGACGACACTTGAAGAACTGGGACTTTTGAAAATGGACTTTCTTGGTCTTAGAACACTGACAGTTATAAGAGATGCGGTAAATCTTGTAGAAAGCACAAGAAATACTAAGTTCCATATGGATAAAATTGATTATAACGATAAGAAGGTTCTTGAATACATAGGAACAGGAAAAACAGAAGGAATATTCCAGCTTGAAAGTGCCGGTATGAAAAGCTTCATGAAGGAACTAAAACCTGACAGTATAGAAGACCTTATTGCCGGAATATCACTTTATCGTCCGGGACCGATGGATTTTATTCCAAAATATCTTAAAGGTAAAAATAATCATGATTCAATAACATATGACTGCCCACAGATGGAACACATTCTTAAACCTACATATGGATGCATTGTATATCAGGAGCAGGTAATGCAGATAGTAAGGGACCTTGCAGGATATACTTGGGGCAGGAGTGATGAAGTAAGACGTGCCATGTCGAAGAAAAAGCAGTACGTCATGGAAAGAGAACGTAATAATTTTATATATGGAAATGAAGAAGAAGGCGTAAAAGGCTGTATTAATAACGGCATTGATGAGAAGACGGCAGGAAAAATATATGACGAGATGATGGATTTTGCAAAATATGCATTTAATAAGTCACATGCAGCAGCATATGCAGTAGTGTCATACCAGACGGCATATTTAAAGTATTATTATCCGGTGGAATATATGGCAGCAATCATGACTTCTGTTATAGATAATCCGGGGAAAGTAACTGCTTATGTTAATACGTGCCGCTCAATGGGTATAAAGATACTGCCACCGGATATTAATGAAGGTGTCAGTGAATTCTCAGTGTCAAACGGAAATATACGTTATGGTCTTTCAGCCATTAAGAGTGTCGGAAGAAATGTTATCGATGCAATCGTTGAGGAAAGAGAAAAAAATGGAAAGTTTACATCGCTCAAAGATTTTGTAGACAGGCTTTCAGGAAAAGAAGTTAATAAAAGAACAGTTGAGGGATTTATTAAAGCAGGAGCCTTCGATGGTCTTGGCGGAAACAGGAAGCAGTATATGCAGGTATATGCAGATGTAATAGATTCGGTAAATAATGACAGAAAGCAGTCTGTATCAGGTCAGATATCACTGTTTGATTTTATGCCGCAGGAGGAGAAAGCTGCTTATGAAATAACACTTCCGGATGTAGCGGAATACGATAAACAGATACTTCTTATGTTCGAGAAAGAAGTAATAGGTTCGTATGTAAGTGGACATCCGCTTGATGAGTATGTTGATAAAATGCAGAGGCAGGTTACTGCAAAATCCATAGATTTTATTCATGATGATGAAGGAAATGCAGGAATATCAAATAAAGATAATGCAACTCTTGGAGGGATTATAGCGTCGGTGAATACAAAGATAACAAAGCGTGGACAGTATATGGCATTTGTAACACTCGAAGACCTGTATGGAACAGTAGAGATAGTTGTATTTCCGAAAGTATATGAAAGCTGCAGGGATTTTCTGAAGGAAGACAGTAAGGTATATGTACTTGGTAGAGCCGATATATCTGACGAAGGAGACGGAAAACTGATTGCTGACAGAATTGTTTCTTTTGATGATATGGAAAAACAGCTTTTCATACAATATAAGAATAAAGATGAGTATATGAATAATTACGAAGAATTATCAGAGTTTGGGCAGACAAGAGGAAGAGATTCTGTAATAGTGTATTTAAAAGAAGAAAAACAGCGGAAAATAGCATTTTCTAATTGTAATCTGATGGAGAAAAAAGACAAAATAGATAAATTGACTGAAAAATATGGTGAAGGAAATGTAAAACTTCTTGAAAAGGTGTTGAAAATGAATTACAATAGGTGAAAAGTGTTTAAGGGAAAGTAAAAAAAGTATTACATTAAATCAAGTAATAATGGAGGAAGATTAATTATGGCAAATAAGATTAACACAATAGGAGTATTAACAAGTGGTGGAGATGCACCGGGAATGAATGCTGCAATCCGTGCAGTTGTAAGAATCGCTCTTTCAAAAGGAATGAAAGTAAAAGGTATCCAGAGAGGATATTCAGGACTCCTTAATGAAGAAATTATAGATATGGATGCTATAAGTGTTGCAGATATTATTCAGAGAGGTGGTACAATTCTTTACACTGCAAGATGTGAAGAGATGAGAACACCTGAAGGACAGAAGAAAGCGGCAGATATCTGCAAGAAACATGGTATTGAAGGTCTTGTTGTAATCGGTGGTGACGGTTCTTTCCAGGGAGCACAGAAGCTTGCACATCTTGGAATTAATACAATCGGTGTACCTGGCACAATTGACCTTGACATTGCATGTACAGATTATACTATTGGATTTGATACTGCGGTAAATACAGCTATGGAAGCTATAGATAAGATTCGTGATACATCTACTTCACATGAGAGATGCAGTGTTATCGAGGTTATGGGTAGAAGTGCAGGATACATCGCATTATGGTGTGGTATTGCCAACGGAGCTGAGGATATTCTTCTTCCTGAGAGATGGAACGGAGAAGAGGACAAGCTTATCAACCATATCAAAGAGACACATGCTAAAGGAAAGAAACATCATATCGTTATTAATGCAGAAGGAATTGGTAATTCTCAGGCACTTGCAACGAAGATTGAGAAAGAGACCGGAATGGAGACAAGAGCTACAATTCTTGGACATTTACAGAGAGGCGGTAGCCCAACATGTAAAGACCGTGTATATGCATCACTTATGGGAGCATATGCTGTTGACCTTCTTGCTAAAGGTGAGAGTAACAGAGTTGTTGCTTATGCCAATGGTAAATACGTAGATTATGAGATAGATGAGGCACTTGCAATGAAGAAAGATATTGATGAATATCAGTATGATGTAAGTAAACATCTTGCAAGATAATTTGAATATCAGAAACGAGGACTAATATGATAACTTCAATGGCTAATCCCCAGATAAAGACATTAATGCAGTTAATGACTAAGGCTAAGGTCAGAAGAGAAAAGTCTTTATTTGTAACAGAGGGAATTAAGATGGTGTCAGAGACACCTTCTGACAGGCTTGAGAAGATATATGTTTCAGAAAAGTTCATTACGAATCCATCCAACCGTGAAAAGCTGGATGGATTTTTATATGAAGTTCTAAGTGATGAAGTATTCAGACATGTATCGGATACGGTTACTCCACAGGGAGTATTGGCACTTGTCAGAATGAAAGAGCATGATTTAAAGGAAATGTTCAGTAAAAAAGAGGGAAATCTGTTTATTATTCTTGAAGATGTGCAGGATCCGGGAAATCTGGGAACAATAATAAGAACTGCTGAAGGAGCGGGAGTCAGTGGTATTATTATGACTAAAAATACGGTTGATATATATAATCCCAAAGTAATCAG
The DNA here is from genome assembly GCA_002351535.1 of Lachnospira sp. UBA2821. Taxonomy (GTDB): domain Bacteria; phylum Bacillota; class Clostridia; order Lachnospirales; family Lachnospiraceae; genus UBA2821. The sequence continues at coordinate 8,017 of DEGR01000061.1, read as the reverse complement.
ATCAACTATGGGTGCTATATACAGAATGCCTTTTATGTATACGGATGATTTGGATAATGTTATTTTGGAACTTAAGAAGAATAACACTTCTATATGTGCAGCACATCTTAATGGGAAAAATAATTATTATGAAGAAGATTATACCCAAAATACGGCATTTGTAATCGGAAACGAATCAAAAGGAATAACGGATGCTATTGCAAATAAGTCAGATATACTTGTTAAGATACCTATGGAGGGACAGGTGGAGTCGCTTAATGCATCGGTTGCGGCAGCAATATTAATGTATGAAGCATACAGGCAGAAATTGCGTTAAAAAAAAAGATATTGCAAAATTGTTAATTAAGGGGTATTATGATGATTGGAAGTCTAAAAATACTTCTGATATATAAGGAGGAATATTATGAGTACTAGTACAAAGACAACTACAGCTACTGAAGCTACTGCAAAAACAACTGCTGCTAAGACAACAGCAACAAAAAAAGCTGCACCAAAGAAAGCTACAACAACTACAGCTGCTAAAAAGACTACTACAAAGAAGACTACAAAGAAAGCTGCTGCATCAATTGAGACTAAGGTTGCAGTTCAGTTCTCCAATAGAGAGATATTCACTGATGAATTATTAGAACAGGTTAAGACTGTCTGGGTTGACAAGTTTGAGGGCAAACTTGAAGATATCAAGACAATTGAACTTTACATAAAGCCGGAAGAAAGAAAAGCTTATTTCGTTGTTAACGGATTAGCAAACGGTAATTATTTTATAAATTTATAAGATAGACCTGATTATATAAGGCACATCTTTAGGAATGAATAATATTCTTAAAGGTGTGCCTTTTGTTATGCCGGCCGAAAACATAAGTTGACAAATATGATAATGTCTGCTAGAATACTTTCGTAACAAAATGTAATAATTTTGTAACAAATATGAATTCAAATTGTAATCATCTTAGTACTGATTACGGAAATGAGGTAAATAATGAATTTTAATAGTAGAAAGGTAGCAGTTACAGTTGTGTCTGTTGCGACAGGACTTGTAATGTTATCCGCCGTATTAATCAACGGAGAATCTGCCAACACTACAGATAAGAATTCAGGAAAGAATCATCCGGCTGCAAATTATCTGGCAGTTGAGAAAATCAGCGGAGATGAAATGGCGGACATTTCAGCAAGAAAGGATATTCTGGTAGCAGCATCAGACAGTAAGACAACTCCGGCTGCTATAGCGAAGACAACTAAAGCTACTGAGAATACTAATCAGCAGGAAAGCACGCAGGCGCAGGTCGAGACACCTGCAGAGATAGAAACACAGGCTCCTGAAACTTCACCATATGATAATAAATTCATGGTTAATGTTGCGGAATATCTCAATATCAGAAGTGAACAGAGCGAAGACTCACAGATAGTTGGAAAGCTGTATGCAGGTTCCGGTGGAGATATAATAAGCCGTGGTGACAGATGGACACAGATAAGTTCAGGAAGTGTTACGGGATATGTATGTAATGATTATATTGTTACAGGAGCAGAGGCAGAGGCTAAGGCTAATGAGAGTGGTACTCTTAAAGCCACAGTTACAAGCGATAATATAAGAATAAGAGAACAGGCCGATGAAAACAGTAAAATCTATGGGCTTGCAGATATAGGTAACGTGTATGACTGTACAGCACAGACAGACGGATGGGTACAGATTGCCTATGATGGCGGTGCAGCATATATTTCTTCAGATTTTGTAAACGTGGAACTTGAAATAGGAAAAGCTGTTTCGATAGAAGAAGAGCAGGCGAGAATTGCACAGGAGGCAAAAGAAGAAGAAAAGACAGTTCAGGAGAAACAGTTCGAAGAACAGTATGACAGTGAAGTAGATACAGTGCAGACGGAGTCATACAATGTGTCATATGATGATGCATATTTACTTGCGTGTCTGGTTCATTCGGAAGCAGGTTCTGAACCATATGAAGGAAAGCTTGCAACAGCAAATATTGTATTAAACAGATTAAGAAGTGGTGCTTATGGAAATACTATAAGTGATGTAATATATGCACCAAATCAGTTTTCAGTAGTTAATCTTGGAACATTTGCGGCAGCATTATCAAGTGGTCCTAATGCAGAATCGGTTGAGGCGGCCAATGCAGCATTATCGGGAGTTAACAATGTTCCGAATTATGGAAGCTTTTGTTCAACATCGGTTGCAAGATATGACAGATACAGTGACTATACAGTAATCGGTAATCAGGTTTATTACAGATAGAGACAATATAGAGGTGCTTATATGCACCTCTTGTTTTTTTTAATCATTTATTATATAATACATGGAAATGTGTGATGAAAGGAGAGAGTGCTATGCAATCAATGTTTTGGCTTATTTTATTTGTAATATTTGTATTATTGGAAATAATTACAATGGGACTCACAACAATATGGTTTGCAGGTGGGGCAATTGCAGCTTACATCACTTCATTTTTTGCAAATGATGGGGCACAGATTATTGTGTTTTTTGTAGTGTCGTTTATATTGTTAATCACTACAAGACCGGTTGCAAAGAAATATATCAACGGGAAAGCGGAGAAGACGAACGTTGAGGCAATGGCAGGAAAGATTGGAACGGTTACGGAAGATATTGACAACGTACATGCAAAAGGAAAGGTTGATATTGACGGAGAGACGTGGACTGCCAGAACGGTTAATGATGAACCGATAGGAAAAAATCAGCTTGTAGAGGTAGTGAGAGTTGAAGGTGTAAAAGTTATTGTTAAGAAAAAGGAGGATTAGTAAATGATAGGATTTATTATTATTGCAGCAGTAGTAATTGTTATTCTGGCGACATGCATAAGAATTGTGCCACAGGCAGAAGCATTTATAATTGAAAGACTTGGCGGGTATCATGAGACATGGTCTGTAGGATTACATTTCATGGTTCCGATTATTGATAAGGTGGCTAAGAAAGTTCCACTCAAGGAGCAGGTAGTAGATTTTCCACCACAGGCAGTTATCACTAAAGATAATGTAACAATGCAGATTGATACGGTTATTTATTTCCAGATTACAGATCCAAAGCTCTATACATACGGAGTTGAGAATCCAATCATGGCAATAGAGAATCTTACAGCTACAACACTTAGAAATATTATCGGTGATCTCGAACTTGATGAGACACTTACTTCAAGAGAGACAATTAACGGAAGTATGACAGGTTCACTTGACATAGCTACAGACCCTTGGGGAATAAAAGTTAAACGAGTTGAGGTTAAGAATATTATTCCACCTGCAGCTATCAGGGATGCAATGGAGAAACAGATGAAGGCTGAGCGTGAGAGACGTGAGGCTATCCTTAAAGCAGAAGGTGAGAAGAAGTCTACAATCCTCGTTGCAGAAGGTAATAAGGAGTCTGCAATTCTTGATGCCGAAGCTGAGAAGGAAGCGGCAATTCTTAGAGCAGAAGCTAAGAAAGAGGCAATGATTCGTGAGGCAGAAGGTCAGGCACAGGCTATATTAGCTGTACAGCAGGCTAATGCTGATGGTATCAGATTTATCAAAGAGGCAGGTGCAGATGATTCTGTAATCCAGCTTAAGAGCCTTGAAGCATTTGCTAAGGCAGCAGACGGAAAAGCAACAAAGATTATTATTCCATCAGATATTCAGGGACTTGCAGGAACTATCAAAGCATTAACAGAAGTGGCTAAAGATAATTAATTATATACACTTCTAATGAATTAAATATGAGCCGGATGGGAATTCCCATCCGGTCTTTTGTATGAAAAGAAAGGAAAGAAAAAATGGCAAAGATTGATTTAACAGGAAAACATTTTCTTACATTAAAAGACTTCTCTACAGAAGAGATTATGTACATGATTGATCTCGCAGCAGATCTTAAGAAGAAGAAAAAAGACGGAATCCCTATGGATAAGTACAAGGATAAAAATATTGCTCTTATATTCGAGAAGACAAGCACAAGAACACGTTGTTCATTTGAGGTGGCAGCGCATGACCTTGGAATGGGATGTACATATCTTGACCCATCAGGTTCGCAGATTGGTAAAAAGGAAAGTATACCTGATACAGCAAGGGTACTCGGAAGAATGTTCGATGGTATAGAGTATAGAGGATTTGGACAGGATATAGTAGAGGAACTTGCCAGATATGCAGGTGTTCCCGTATGGAATGGTCTTACGAACGAGTACCATCCTACACAGATGCTTGCTGATATGCTTACTATACGGGAGCATCTTGGCAAATTAAAGGGACTTAAGCTTGTATATATGGGTGATGCCCGTTATAATATGGGAAATTCGCTTATGATAGCATGTGCAAAGCTTGGAATGCATTTTGTGGCATGCTCATCAAAGGAATATTTCCCTAATGAAAAACTTGTTGAGGAATGCAAAGGTTTTGCAAAGGAAACAGGAGCAACTATTACACTTACAGAAGATGTCATGGAAGGAACGAAGGATGCCGATATCATTTACACTGATGTATGGGTATCGATGGGAGAGCCTGAAGAAGTATGGGCACAGAGAATTAATTCTTTACTTCCATATCAGGTCAACAAAAAGGTTATGGATAATGCAAAATCTACAGCAATATTTATGCATTGTCTTCCTGCATTCCATGATTATAAGACAAAGATTGGAAAAGAAGTTGGAGAAAAATTCGGACTTGATTGTCTTGAAGTTACAGATGAAGTATTTGAATCTGAACAGTCAGTAGTGTTTGATGAGGCTGAAAACAGAATGCATACTATAAAGGCAGTTATGGTTGCAACTTTAGGTGAACGATAGAATATAGTATCGGAGTGAAGAAAAAGTGAAAATGACTAGAAGAAATGGCAGCGGTTTTGTTACTGTTGTTGATGTATTGAATATGATATTTGGAATTATCATTATAGTATGTGCAGTATTTTTACTTGTGGATATGCGTGAGTATGCAAGGATGTTCTTTGTGGTTTTTGCAGCAGGTACTGCAATGAATATAAATATGGCAATTAAATATTATAATAGAAATGATATGGCGAGAATGATTGCACTTGCAGTATTTGCACTTATATTAATTGCACTTGCGGTATTCAGTCTTGTAACAGTATGGTTTTAATAAAATATAGAGTGGTATTGTTATGTTATCAAAAGAAAATATTATAAAAAATATTAATACAAAAGTTCTTGGAAGAAATGTTGAATATATGTATGAGACAGACTCAACCAACGAACAGATTAAAAGAATGGCATCTGAAGGTATGGACGGACTGCTTGTCGTTGCTGATGCACAGAATAAAGGGAAAGGACGGCTTGGCAGGAACTGGGATTCCCCACATGGCGACAATATATATATGTCGTTTCTTATTAAAGAGAATATAAGCCCCGCAAAAGCTCCAATGATAACTATTATTGCTGCTATGGCAGTGCTTGAGGCTGTAAAAAAATATATAGATGAAGTGTACATAAAATGGCCTAACGATATAGTAGTTAACGGTAAAAAAATATGTGGTATTCTGACAGAAATGAAAACTAAGTCAGAAGTTACAGAGTATGTTGTTGTTGGGATTGGAATAAATGTTAACACAAAATCATTTGCGGATGATATAAAGGATAAGGCAACATCACTGTATATAGAGACCGGAAAAATAGCTGACAGGGCAGAGATAACAGGCAGAGTCATGAATGCTTTCGAGAAGTATTTTGAAATATTTATGAGAGAGGGAAGTCTTAGGCTGCTGGTGGACGAATATAATAACAATCTTATAAATATTAACAGAAGAGTGGAAGTTCAGGAAAACGGAAGTAAGTATACTGCAACTGCACTTGGGATTGATGAAAATGGAGAATTGTTAATAAGACCGGATGGAGATGAGAATGTAAAGAAGGTTATGTCCGGAGAGGTATCAGTAAGAGGAGTGTACGGCTATGTATAGTGATAAAGTTGTGCTTTGTGGTTCAAATGCGTATGAACAGAAGTATTATTTTAATAAAGAATTTGATAAGCTGCCTGACAGCATAAAAGATGAACTACATATTATGTGTGTTATGTTTACGGCAGATGTTGGCGGTATTATGATGCTTGTATATGACGGGAAAGGTAATCTGAATATAGAGATAGAGACAGATGAGATGGACCTTTTGTTTGATGAGATTGGTTGTGGACTTAAAATAAAGCGGATACAGCAGGATAAGAGAGAGCTGTTTGAAGCATTGGAAATGTTCTATAAAGTATTTGTCCTTGGAGAGGATTGTGAGGTTTAAAATGTTATTAGTTATAGATATAGGAAACACAAATATTACATTTGGTGTAATAGAAAATAAAAAAATAACCGCTACATTTCGTATTACGACTAAGATACCGAGAACGTCAGATGAATACGGACTCGTAATAAGTGAGCTTTTACAGCAAAAAAATATAGCCATGGCATCAATTGACGATATAATTATTTCCTCTGTAGTACCGAATGTCATGCATTCATTTCAGAATGGTATACTGAAATATACCGGAAAAGAACCAATAGTAGTGGAGCCGGGGACAAGAACAGGCATAAAGATTGCAACTACTAATCCGAGAGAAGTCGGAGCTGACAGAATAGTTGATGCCGTGGCTGCATATGAAATATATGGCGGACCTGTTATGGTGATTGACTATGGAACAGCGACTACTTATGATTATATTACTGAAAATGGAGAATTTACGGCAGGTGTTACAACGACAGGAATACGAAGCTGTGCCAAAGCAATCGCACAGGATGCCGCAAAACTTCCAGAGATAGAGATAAAACGACCTGAGACAATACTTGCAAGAGATACGATAAAAAGTATGCAGGCAGGTCTTTTCTATGGTTATGTAGGACAGACGGAATATATAATTGATAAATTTAAAGAGGAAACAGGCCGTAGCGATATGAAAGTTGTTGCAACAGGAGGGCTTGGAAAAATAATATCAGAATCGACAGAGAAGATTGATTATTATGATTCTAATCTTACATTACATGGTTTAAGAATTATATATGAGAAGATAAAGTCCAGATAGTCTGATGCATTAAAAAAATATAAAAATGCATGAATGTAGAAATGTAGATGTGCATAAATGTAAAAATGTGAAAATGCAGAAATGGAGAATATGGATTGAAGATAGGAAATATAGACATACAGAATAATCTTATATTGGCTCCCATGGCAGGTGTAACAGACCTGCCATTTCGCAGTTTATGCAGGGAAGAAGGAGCAGGACTTGTATACACCGAGATGGTAAGTGCCAAAGCTGTACTTTATAAAAATAAGAATACGGATATTCTTCTTGAGACAGAACCGTCAGAACATCCGGCCGCATTACAGATGTTTGGCTCGGACCCGGATATAATGGCTGAGATAGGAATGAGACTTTCTGAGGAGTATCCGTTCGACATAATAGATGTCAATATGGGATGTCCGGTACCCAAAGTAGTTAACAATGGGGAGGGTTCGGCACTTATGAAACAGCCGGAGCTTGTAGAAAAGATTCTTACCGCAATGGTTAAAAAAATCAGAAAACCGGTTACCGTAAAGATTCGTAAGGGATTTAATGATGAAAGTGTAAATGCTGTAGAAATTGCCAGAATTGCAGAGCAGTGTGGTGTGGCAGCAGTGGCAGTTCATGGAAGAACCAGAGAACAGTATTATGCAGGCAGGGCTGACTGGGATATAATCAAAAAAGTAAAAGATGCGGTATCTATACCTGTTATAGGTAATGGCGATGTGTGTACACCACAGGATGCATTGGATATAGTGAAGCAGACCGGTTGCGACGGCATAATGATAGGCAGGGCCATAAGAGGAAATCCATGGATATTCAGAAGAATAAGACATTATATGGAAACGGGAGAAATACTTCCGGAGCCGGGAAGACAGGAAATAGGCCGGATGATTTTAAGACATGCAAGACTTGCTATTGAACTTAAAGGAGAATATACAGCAATAAGGGAGATGCGCAAACATGTCGGATGGTATGTTGGCGGAATACCACATGCTGCATCAATAAGAAACAGTGTGAATTATATAGAATCATA
>DEGR01000013.1:99465-100845 GCA_002351535.1 Lachnospira sp. UBA2821 | reverse complement strand
GTTATATTTTCTGTCGTAGGTGTGAATAATCCGGGGTGAAATCCATCACATGTCCGGTGCATGGAAATCGCAGTTCCACTTTATTGGAAATCGCGAATCCGTTAAAAAGAAAATCGTTTTGTTTCCAAATCCTTATAATGAAGATATGCACCTTATGGTGTAAATTCATTACAAGGAGGTCACGATTATGACCAAATATCGAGAAATCATCCGGCTTACCGGATTGGGCTTCTCTCAGCGTAACATCATGGCAAGCTGTGGTGTTGCTCAAAAAACTGTAGTCAAAGTTCAAAAACGTGCCAGAGAATTAAATATTTCTTGGCCACTTGATGAATCTACAACGGATACTGAACTTCAAAGACTCATGTTCTCTAAAGAAAACTCAGTATCGAAAAACAAGCGTATGCCAGACTACGACTACATCCACAAAGAACTACTCCGCAACGGAGTAAGTAAAAAACTCCTGTGGACTGAATACATGGAGGATTGCCGTGCCAACGGCGATGAGCCGCTTATGTATTCTCAATTCTGCTATCACATCCAGCAGGATGAGCAGAAACGATGTGCTACCATGCACATCAATCGAAAACCCGGTGAGCAGGTTGAGGTTGACTGGGCAGGTGATCCTGCAACAATCATTGACCCGGATACCGGTGAAATCCTAAAGGCTTACATATTCGTTGGTGTAATGACATACAGCCAGTATGCATATGTGGAAGCCTTTCTGGATATGAAGCAGAAATCATGGATCACAGCCCATGTCCATATGTACGAGTTTTTTGGCGGTGTTGCCAGAATTCTCGTACCGGATAACTGCAAGACAGCAGTTGTTCACAATGGTGGTTGGAAAGACCAGCAGATCAATGAAACTTATCAGGAAATGGCTGAGCACTATGGCACAGCTATCATCCCTGCCCGTGTCAGGACACCAAAGGATAAGACGAATGCTGAAGGAACAGTAGGAAATATTTCTACCTGGATAACAGCAGCACTCCGGAATGAACAGTTCTTTTCTCTTGCTGAATTAAACCGTGCAATCAGAGAAAAACTGGAACAATTCAACCGAAGGCTCTTTCAAAAGAAAGAGGGCAGCCGGCTGGACTTATTCCTTGAAGATGAAAAGCCGTTACTTTCGCCATTACCTGCTACCCGCTTTGAACTGAGTGACTGGAAGACAGCCACCGTCCAGTTCAATTATCACATATCTGTGGACGGAATGCTATACTCAGTTCCATATGAATACATCAAAAAGAAAGTTGATGTAAAGGTAACAGATACCACCATTGAAATTTTTTACAACCATAACCGCATTGCTTCCCACCGCCGTCTGAAAGGACGCCCCGGGCAGTACAGCACCATTACGGAACATATGCCGGAAGA
>DEGR01000013.1:66350-99341 GCA_002351535.1 Lachnospira sp. UBA2821 | reverse complement strand
CTTTTGAAGCTTACTGATAAATACTCAGAAGCTTTGCTTGAAGCTGCCTGTAAAAAGGCATTATCCTATACAGCTTCGCCCAGTTACAAGAGTATCAAAAACATCCTTGTAACAGGTTCTGTAAAAACGGAACCAGAATCATCTGGATCCAAGACCACACATAAAGCACACGGCATCACAAGAGGTGCCGACTACTATAGGAGGTAATCACATATGACAAATCAGAGTACAATAGATAAACTTATTGAAATGCGTCTTACCACAATGGCAGATGCATTCCGTACACAGCTTGACGATCCTAAATTTAAGGAAGTTCCTTTTGAAGACCGCTTCGGAATGCTGGTAGACATCGAATACAGCAATCGCAAGAACAACCGTCAGAAGCGTCTTATCCGCAATGCAGGATTCGACCAGCCGGAAGCAAGCATCATGGATATCAACTATACTTCCGGACGCAAACTAAACAAGGATCTGATAAACAGACTTGCCACCTGCGAATATATATCTGAACACCGGAATCTTTTTATTACCGGTGCAACAGGCTGTGGTAAAACATACATGGCATGTGCATTCGGTATGGAAGCCTGCAAGCAGTATTACAACACCAGATATGTCCGTATGCCGGACTTACTCATGGATCTGGACATCGCACGCACTGAGGGGAACTACCGCAAAGTTATGGCAAAATATTCCAATCCAGTGCTTCTCATTCTGGATGAATGGATGCTTCTCAAGCCAACTGATACAGAGCAAAAAGATATCTTTGAGCTTCTTCATCGGAGACGTAAGAAATCATCCACCATCTTCTGCTCTCAGTATGTATTCGAGGAATGGTATGATCAGCTCGGAGGAGAAGCCAGTCCTCTGGCTGATGCAATCATTGATCGTATTGCCCATGACAGCTATCAAATCAACATCACAAGCATTGATGCTGAGCATGACAGATCCATGCGTGAGGTATACGGCCTAGATAAAACATTACGCGAGTAAACTCGCATAGATGATTTCCACTTCCGGACATCTGATTTCCAAATTTCCGGAAGTGCGATTTCATCGCACAAGAATATCCACCATTGCAGCCCATTCACGAATGCGACAGCTGCGTGCTACTTGTGATGTTTAAGATTTCATAAACTTAAACATCCATACTGTCTAAAAAGTTTAGGCTAAACTTTTTGGACTGGTATAAAATGTTAAGTCTATTTTCTCAAAAAATCATAAAGTATTCTATATACTGACTATGAGGCGTTTACAAAACCTGCATTTTTTCAATCAAAAAAGCAGGTTTTGGGCTTATTTTCAAGATTTTTAACAATTGATATGCAACGGATTTTTGTTTAGTTGTACCTACAATTGAAGTTAACATTCAATTATTAATACTTCATCTATGCTTTTTCTTTTTGATAAAGCATACTCAAATTCTTCCTTGTATTTTCCTATAGCTAAATACATCACAACAACCTCATTATCAGGAATAGATAACAGCTTTTTTACTTGCAAATTCTTCTCCTTCGTTTCACTATGTTGTAAGGCACAGCTTCCAATTCCATAACTATGCAAACTTAACATAAGCAACATCGCAAATAAAGAGCCATCTACATACATCTGATTCCGTTCATATGCACTAGTATAACTCGAAATATTAGATGTTATAACTAAATAATTATTCACATCCTTTGCAAAACCGGTATTACCATTAATAATTTTGTCTAATTTTTCCTTTTTAACTTTATCACAACTACAATAAACCTTTACAGATTGCCTATTACATTGTGAAGGTGCATGTATTGCTAGCTTAACAGCTCTTTTTATCTCTTCTAATGTAATATTCTCACTTGAAAACTGCCTTATCGAATGTCTGCTCATAACCAGACTTTCAAAATCTTTATTACATTCATTCATTATAGTTCTTCTCGTTGTCTTTTCTATTCCGCAAGCATAATCATTATCAATATATTCTGAATAACACTTCAATTTTGTTTCAACAATCTTAACTTTGTCATTGCAAAACTGTTTATCTTTATGAAATTTTAAATATTTTTCAATTACATTTAAAGCATTTAGAAAAACAGTTTCATTCGTTGAATACCCTTTTTCTATATATTCATCTAAGTATTCAAACAACACACATATCTTATCATATCCAAATCCCAGTCTGGGCTCACTCAATGATAAACCTTTTTCAATTATATGCGCCTGCCTATATATCTTGCCTTCAAAAGCACTAAAACTCTTATTTTTCTTATTACCATAATTATACTTGTTGTACTGCCTGTAATCATAATAAAAATTAATTGCATTTACAACCGCTGGCATTTTTGTTGCAATAATATGTTTAATATTTATCATCATATTCCCTCCATTTTGTTACACCAACACTCTAAATCATTTCAATAAATTCTAGCTCTTCATCAAGTTTTGCAACATATTCCGGTATTTTTTTACATAAAAATTCTCTTATTTTATCATTATTATCTTTAAAATATTCAAATATATCTATCATCTCCGATACATCTGTATTGTCACTAACTTGAAATACCATATTATCTTCTGTTCCAAAAATGTCATATGCTATACCTCTTGATTTCATAGAATAACTTAATGCAATTGCCGGAACACATGACGAATAAGCAGCTATTACCGAATGAGTCCTAGCCCCCATAAACAAAGAACATTTAGAAATTATATACTTTAATTTCAAACAACTATATTCTCTATCAACCAAATGAATTCTAGGATTATCTAGCTCTTCATATAGCCTTGACAATATCTCCAAATCATTTTCATCTTTCCAGAAAACATGCGGTATCAACACAACATCATAATCACTTTTATGAATAATATATTTAATCAAATCCACAAACAAATAATATATCTTCTCACTCTTTACAACATGATTACTTAAATTTATTCCTATATATTTCTTATTGTCACAAAACTTTATTATATCATTTTTCTCCATTTTCAATTTAAATGCTGGATCTGGAAAAAGCTTTACGTTATCTACAATGCCTCTTTTTACCAAATTATTATATGTATAGCTTTCTCTTACAGTAATTAAGTCATATTTCTTTAAATCTTTCTCTATGTCCTCAGTTATAAATTTTTCAGCGATCGAACATCCCCACAAAACTGTTTTTGAACCATTTTCCTTTGCCATATCATTTAAAAAAGTTAACCAATCACTATCACCATAACAATATATGTCGCCACCTGTTGAAAGCGAAAGAGTGTTATTATCAAATATCTTCTTATGCCTGCTATACTTATATTTCCAGAAAGCATTTTTATCTATTTTAAAAATTCTTAATGCCCTTGAAAATAAAGAGGATAATGGAAAAAGAGAGCGTGGCTTAACATATGGAATCTCTTTAAACTTACACATTTTACCTAATCCCATGTTTTCATCTAATTCAATATTGTCACTAAAAATATAATTACGATTATCGCTCAATTGCAAAATATCATATGTAGAACGAAATATAGCTTCACAACCGTGATTCCCACTATTAATATACGAATAAAAAACTACTTTTTCATATTTCTTCATAACTATAATTCCTCTCTTCAATTTCAATTTTTTAATCTATTAGTTATAATTGATAATAATCCCATAAATATATACGATATTACACCACATATCAATATATTAATTATAAATTTTCCCCATGTCACACTTTCTATAGCAATCAGTCTCTTAACCAAATACATAAATACGAAAATAACTGGTAACATAATATATCTTTTAAATGTCATAACAAAAAAGGTACTTTTATTAACTCCTAGCATTTTCGCTGCATACCATGGATTAAACAACACATATCTTACTATTAACAGTATTGTACTTACCGAAGCTATAGCATACACTCCCAAATTTGTAAAATTAAGCAATACTATCACTGTAATTGTATTAGTAACACCTAGTATAAAACTTACTATAACAGGTAACTTTAATTTGTTTGTAACCAAGCTTAACTGTGCTAACGGAAAGGTGGTTAAATTAAAAAAGCATTCAAAAACTATTATATTAGAGAGTAATATTATTAATTTTATTTCATCAACAGTTTTGCTGCCTAACCATAAAAAATAAAAATCTGGTGAAAAAATAATAAACCCAACTAATGGTACATACATTACCAAAGTAAGTAGCCTAATCGAATTGTCTATTTCTTTAACAAGTCTATTAATATTATTTTGAGAATAAAGTGCAATAAAACTTGGTGTGAATATTGACCCTATTATTATTATTGCATTTGAAATATTAGTTGGCATAGTCTTTGCTGCTGATAGTATTCCCATCATATATGCCCCCAAAGAAATGTTTGCAATAAGCAAATCTAACCCTGATAATAAAACACTGCTTAAATTTGATATAGCCAGCATTCCTCCAGAACTTATCAATTCCTTTACAGCACCAAAACTAAACTTTTTCAAATCTATTTTTATCTCAGGTAATATTTTTTTATAAATCTCATAATCGAAAAATGCTATTATTACTGACACACTCAACATAGCTATACTATATAAATAAATTTTAGGCTCAAATATTGTAAAAATAGCAACTATAAAAAGTCCCCTCAAAGAATATTGCAAAATATTTCTATAGCCTTGTATATCCAAACGATCCTTTACAAATGGAGCAGTTGTATAAATTGAAAAATAAACATTTACTATATATGAAATTAAAGTAAATAAGAATGTATATTTGACATCACTAACTATATTTGATGGCACGTTTGAGAAGAAAGTTATATTAGGTATATATATACATCCAATAATTATAAATAACATTATTAAAATGATATTCATTACGATAACAGAGTTAAAATATTTCTCAGCCTTTTCTTTTTTCTTCTCACACCAAGACAATGTAATGAATCTAGCAGATACAGAATTAATTATCGTTGTTATAAGTGATAAATATACTATAAAATCGTTTGCTAATCCTATAAATCCATAAGCCTCCGTTCCAATTTTCTCTAAAATTATAGGTGTAATAAACAGACTTATAAACATTTGTATTCCAAATGATATTAGATTCGCAATAATAGTAATTATACGTGTTCTCATGTTTTTTCCTTTTATATCTTACTTCAACTTATACATATTTATAGTATATGTATAACCAGAATAGGATTTTTTACTTAATGCCATTGTTCTATATTGAAAACCATTTTCTTTGTTGTATGGTAATTCCATTACATATATATTCTTGTAATCATTTTTGATTTTTAAAAAATCCTCTTTATTTTTAAATGTTGCAATATTCATCTTTTCATATTCTTTTTTGTAAAGATTTTTTATATTTGTGTGATTTATATTAAGTTTTTTGGTTTTTGAATTCCAATATATATTTTCTAATCCATTTTCTTCAGATCTACCGAAAAAATTACTATAAGAGGCATACTCACTATGTGCATATGGAACAATAATCAAGTCATTTTTTGAATAATTTATATCGTCAAAAAACTTATTTATCAATTTTCCTAATTGTTGATATTCTTTGTTATACACCATTCCTACAGTCGCAAAGCCCTCTACACTTTCATTCGTTACCATTTCTCCATTAGGGCCAATATAAAACATCTGTGCGCCTATCATATACTCTTTTCCAACATTGTATGTATATTTACTACATTTAAATACTTTATCTATAGTATAAAAATTAGACATTCCAATAATAATCATAGTATATATAACAAATATATCTAAAATCATTAAGAATCTTTTTTTAACATTCAATTTATATATTAACGAAATTCCTAATCCTAAGCATATATTGCTAAAAAAAACGCATATTATGCCATATCTATAATTTGTAAAGGTTATATATAAAACATCCATTAATAAATATGCAACAAAAGAACATACAAAGGCAAAATAAAATGATTTATTAAATTTACAAAATACTTTTTTTTGTTTTATTATACCATTAATAATATAAATAATAAGAACGATTACAAAAAATAAATAACATAACCAACCGAAATTAGGTGACAATAACTGTTTTATTTTAAAAACAATATAGTAAAAGTTAAAACCAAATACATTAATTGAAGATGCTTCTCCTTGTGTAGCAGTTCCCCATATGTTTGCACTACTTATTCTCATAAATAATAAATACATATATCCAGGAAGGCAATACATAATATATCTTTTAGAAAAGATTAATTTAATTATATTTTTAAAATTAGTCTTTTCCAAAATAATTAAATCATTTAAAAAAGTACCTAATAAATATCCTAAATATATTACAACTCCTGTCTCCTTTGAAAATACAAGCAAAAACATACAAAATATTTCCAAATCATTTAAACAATATAGTCTACAACAAAACATCCACACAAAAAAACAAAACATTGCATAATCAGTGTTTATTTCCTGTATTAAGCCAAAAAAAAGAGGTGAAAAAGCAAAAGTGACTAATAAAATTTTTTTTATGTATGATGGTATATTACAAAATACTTTTTCTATTATTTTACTCTGACAAAAAATTGTTAGACACGCCATTAAAAGTTGTATAACTCTTGCACCAATTAAACTATTTTTTACTGTTAAATAACCTCCTATAGATAACAACATAGAATACGCCTGACTTGAATGTCCACATAATTTTAGTCTATCTATTGGAGTATTACTAAAATCCCATCTATTAACAATAGCATCCAGATTACTATAATAATCAAATGCTCCCGAACTTAGCCAGGCGTCTATTGAAAAAATAGACAATATAAATACTGCCACACTAATTATTATTACAAAGTAATTATTTTTTATATAAATATGCCAACTAATTTTTCTTTTTTCAGTAATAACTGAAACTAAACAAATTACAAATAACAAATGAATAACAAATGTAGATATTAAAAACAAGATTCCATTTTCATTTTTCATATTACCGCACAGAATATGTAAATCCCAAAATAAAATCAAAATCGAATTACAAATTAACATTTGTAACATGTTTGCTTTATGCTTTACAAGCCGCATAATATATATATATTCACCCAACAATATTGTTATAAATGTAATCTGCTGTATCATTGTGTAATTTTGACTCTTCCTTACATACAATTCTGCAAACAATAAATAAAAAATGCCAAAAAACAATGGTATTATTATCCACTTATTTTTGTTCAACTTAATAGTTTTCAAAAATCTACGTCCTTTCTATTTACAATAAACCTACGGCATCTCGTTTAACTCAGTCAGACTTTCTTTTATTGCCTCCAAATATGCATATTTATTTCTCTTATCAGGTTCAAGATATCCCCCTTCAGCCCATTCATTCCATGCAAAAATAAAAAGCATGTCTTTTTTGTAATCATTCTTTGCATGGAAAACTTGTTTTTTAAAATAATATTTAAACTTTTCTGGTGAAGCGCCTATAAATACACTTCCCTTAGAAGCATATCTTGGTGTATTATCCCAATCAACAAATGCACCCGGAATCATTTTTTCATTCATTGGTTCCCTTTCAAGTATCTTTTTCCATCTCATATCATAATCTGACTTTTCTAATTTCTTAAACCCATTTCTTAGTGACTTACCTGTCATTTTTTCATATATGTCCAAAATGCGAATTCTCAATTTTTGCATCCATATTTCACGTTTCGAAATACAGTCATAATTTGCAAAAGATGGCTGATATTCAATCATGTAATCAACCCTACTTTTATCAGTATTCTTATCCAATGGAAAAAAACGTTGTTGTGATGCAATACACAATCCTTTTAATCCATTCTCTTTTGCTAATTCTTGCCAATAATCTACCATTTCATTAAAGCATTTTATTTCTTCAGGTCTATATATAACAAACAATGGTTTTTCATCCACCTTAATATATCTTTGATCTTTAAAAAATGGTAATAAATATTCAAAATGCTTCTTCCATGCTTTTTCATCACCATATGTCTGCAGTGCTAACACTTTTCTGTTTTTTGCATCTGTTGCCCAAGCATTTGTCCATGTTTCATTCGCCCACGAAAAACAAAATGGAAAATCTAGTTCTTTGTTTTCCAAATACTGTTCCATAGGTTTTTGTAAAAGCTGTTTTCCCTCAAACCAATAATGATAAACGCAAAAACCATAAATTCCATTTTCTTTTGCTAAATCAATTTGCCACTTTTTCACAGTATCATCCAACAAATCATAATAATTATCATCCAAAGGTATACGTGGCTGGTAATGACCATCAAAAAGACTTTTAGCCCTTTTCATGTTTTCCCACTCAGTAAACCCTTCTCCCCACCATTCATCATTTTCCTTGGTTTTATGGAATTGTGGTAAATAAAATGCTATAACTTTCATATTTTCCTCCGTTATGCTTGCCTGTGTTTATCAAAGATAATTTTATAAGGTATTATCAATGCTTTATAATGAATTGAAATCAACACAGCACAACACCTATGATAAAATTTATTCTTTGTATCAAAGATATAACTCTTAAGGTTTTTTCTAACTTCATTCTGCACTAAAACTATCATACTTCTATCATAAACATCAGCTTTTACCATAGAAATAACAATAGCCATAACCTGTAATACATAATACGAAATGGCGCTCCTACATAATCTTTTATCTTTGTTTATCTGCAAATTTTTCATTGCCTGATAACTATACATTATTTTATCGCTTTTTCCCTGATATCCCCTATAGCTAACACTATCACTTCTTTGAAAATAATTGTAACCGCAATATGGTAATAAATACACTCTTTTTGCTCCCAGTAAAACATTTATGTTGAATGCATAATCCTCACCTATAATCACATCTCTCGGAAAACGATTGTTGCCTATTATCTCTCTTCTATATATAAACAAACATACACCAGCCACCAGATTTTGCGAATAATTCATTCTATTTATTGCTTCAATATTACTAATAGACTCTGCTTTTTTTATCGTACTATATCCCTTATCATCTTTATTTTGATACTTTTTTCTACCGCAAAATGCAACGATATCAATATCCTTATCAAATTCTGACACTGCCCTACTATATAAATCACTTTCTATCCAATCATCCGAATCAATAAATGATACTAACTGCCCTGTTGCATTTTCCAATCCTACATTTCTCGCCTTTGATACTCCGCCATTATCCTGGTGTATTACTTTTATTCTTAAATCAATTTGTGCCAAATTATCACATATTTTTCCACTTGAATCACTAGAGCCATCGTCAACAATAATTAGCTCTATATCTTGATATGTCTGTTCTAGGACACTTTTAACACATCTCTCAATATATTTCTCATTATTATAAACAGGAATAATTACACTTACCTTCATTTTTTCCTCACATTATCCTATTACAATCAGTATTGTCTGTTTTTAAATATCAATATTTTCTTCAGAGAAGTTTATCCTCTCTTCCTCAATAACCAACGGTCTCTTCATAATCCTTTGGTTCATACTAAGTATATATTCACCTATAAATCCTAAAAAGAATAACTGTACCGCCCCCAAGAAGAACATTCCTATCATCATTGGAGCATATCCCGCAGTAAATCTATCCCACATACATAATTTAAGTATAAGATATACTATTCCTATTATCGTGCTAATCACACCAATAAACATTCCTGTGAATGTGCAAAGTCTGAGTCCTATCTTTGTATACGATGTAAAACTGAGCATTGCAGCATCATACAGACTATACCAGTTATTATGCGTCTTACCGGCTCTTCTTTCAGGTTGCACATATTCTATCTCTTTTCTTTTGTATCCCAGTTCTGCTACTATTCCTCTTAAGAATGGTGTAGGGTCATCAAGTTGTCTTAATACTTCTACAAAACTTCTGTCATATAGTCCTGAACCGGTAAAATGCTCTATCTGTTCTACATCAGAGAATTTCTTTATCATCTTATAATACAGTGTTCGAAGACCATACATTATTTTGCTCTCTTTACTTCCGGTCTTTATTCCGATTACTATCTTATATCCATTCTCCCACTCTTCAAGATACTTAGGTATAAGTTCTATCGGATCCTGAAAGTCACACACCATGGATATAGTACAGTCACCTGTTGTCTGTAATATTCCATAATATGGTGAATTAAACTGTCCAAAATTCTTAGCATTAAATATTGCTTTTATATGTACATTATTTTCACATATCTTTCTCAATAACGGTCTTGTATTGTCATGTGAATCATTATCTATGAATAACAACTCCCAATCATACTGTTTTAATTCATTTTCAAAAAGATTTGTTATAGCTTCACTCATCGGTACCACATTATCTTCTTCATTATAACATGGAATAAGTATACTTACCTTCTTCATTAATATCTCCATCTATGGCATGACAGCCATTCGTTACTCATTTTATATCTTCTCACGTTTTTCATATAAATAAACACACCTTACATAAGAATACTTTTTTATTCATAAAGTGTCAAGAAATTTTAGTATTTTCCATATATTGTATTGCCTCGTGTACAGTTGTGAATGTTTTTTCCGTTTTAAAAAGTTTTTTATCTCTCTCGTCACTTGCACACATACTTCCCACATCATCTTCCATCATTTTCAGACACCATTCTCCATTTTTGATTGCATTTTTATATCTATCTGCAATATAATATATACTTTCTTTGTCTCCTTTTTTATATGCTTTACAATACTTTGTAATTAACCTGTCTTTTATTTTTTCTTTATCATTAACAGTTACTATTGTTGGCGCCGTTTTCTCAAAGTGAAGTAAAAAATAATACTCTATACAGCTTTTTGTCATAAGCAATCTGACATTCATGTAACTGTTCATTTTTCTAAGTTGCAAAATAATCTTATGATATTCATCCCATTTTTCTTTCATATCCGGTTCTGTATCAAACGTAAACCATACTTCATCTATTTCCTTTTTTATATCGCAATATTTTCCTTTTTTTCCAAATGCTTTTTTAGCAGTCGAAAACAATCCTTTTTTATCATATGGAATTATCTTAAATTTTTCGTGAAACTTCTGTCTCATATACTTAATATATTGTTCTTCGCTTTCGCCCTCCCAAAAAACAATTACTACCTTTTTTCTTAACCTCTCTTTAATCGCTCTCGCCATATCTACTCCTCTTCAATGTACGGAATTGCTCCATATTTTCCAAGCATGTATGCTCTTCCCATATTTTCATCTTTTCTTGGAGAAAAATCTGCTAGTGAATATAATTCCGTCACACCGGTATTTGCATCTTTATCAACCAGATAATACTGATCTCTTCTTAACAATTCTCTATTTAATATATCATTACTGTGTGTTGTAAATAGAAGCTGTGCTTTACTTTCTATATTCTGCCTTTGGAATCTGTTAATAATATACTCTACAAAATATGGATGTAATCTATTCTCTATTTCATCTATAACAAATATTCCATCTTTTCTTATAGTTTCTTCTATAGCTGCACCAAAAGACATTATTCTCAGTGTTCCATCCGATTCCTCAAACAATGGTAATGGATATGTTTCTATTCTTCCCTCTGCATTCATTACTTTGTGCTTAGTTGTAGCCTGTAATTCATTAAATCTCAAAGGTTCTTCTTTTCCATCCACACTCACAGTAAGACTTTCGCCAAATTGTCTCAATGCTTTTTCTATCTCCTGTATCTGCTCCTGACTTAGTGACTCTGGCAAATCAGTAATACTCTTTATCTCTCTGTTTTTAAACTTGTATTCAACATCATCTATACCTATATCCGCAATCTTAGCTATATTTGTCATTGCAACAAGCATATCTTTATCACTTGCATAATCAAATATATTTTGTGATAAGTCCGAATAATCTCTTGAGAAAATCACTTCATTCCTGAACCATTTCATAGCTGCAATCGATGGCTTATAGTTCATAACACATGATACCACAAAATATAATTGATTGGGAGCAACTGCCTTTCCTATCATCTCCTTAAACTTCTTCTCTGAATTTTTAGGAAATATATATTCCTGTCTGTTTCTTTCAAATACTACTCTTTTCTGTCCTTTAGGCCAATAATACAAATACTCACTTATAATTTCTTTAATTGTTGCCGAAAATCCATACTTATACTTTATATCATCACATACATATTCAAATTCAAATTCCGTTGGCATATATTTCATATGACTATCAAATTCAAATGGCGTGACAGGCACTTCCGCATTCTCATATTGTGTTCTGTGGGCATTTCTTACAAACTGTACTGCAAGCCAGAATGCTCTTATGACATTACTCTTTCCTCCACCATTTTTCCCACTTATCGAAATAACCGGAAGATAATTCTTTCTATTGTATTTTATAAAGCATTCTTTTTCCTCTGATAAACCGGTTGCTTCAAAATCAATACAGATTTCATCTTTAATAGACCTATAATTTTTTGCTTTGAAGTTTAATAACATTTTTATATCCTCCTAAGGATATAATATACACCTTATATGCACATTATTCAATTTGTTTTTGTGGCTTTTTCTCATATTTGGTTGCGATTATATCAAATTTAGAATAATCGTTACATTAATACAGTATTTTTACACCACTCTATTGTCTCTTTTATTCCTTCTTCGAATGATATCTCCGGAACAAAACCGGTATCTTCCCTAAGATTATCTATATTTGCACACAGATACATTACCTGCTTATCCCCATATGGTACATCTCCTATTCCCAAAGGCAACTGACTGTCTATGGCATCTCTTAGCATCATTACATACTCTTTAAGCAGTCTTGCATTACCACTTCCAAGGCAATATGTACTTCCATTTTTTCCTTTTTCTCCTACAAGATAGAAAGCTCTTGCCACATCTTTAGAATACATATAATCCCACATCTGTTCTCCTGCTGTGAGCGAAGGTTTTTCGCCTTTAAGCAGCTTATATATAGTAGACATTATCATTGTATTTTCGCCATCATATGGTCCATATATGCTAAGTATCCTCGTCCACACATGTTCAACCCCCAATTGCTCACACATTATTCTTGTCATCTGACCGGCACAAAGCTTTGCTATTCCATATCCATTCTCAGGAAATGCCGGTGTATCAGGTGTAAGTGTTCCTTCTACTCTTCCATACTCAGCCTGCGAACCTGCCCCAACGAATTTGTGACACCCTAATATTTTAGCAGTTTTGACCGCCTCCAATGCATACTTAACATTGTTATTCTGAAGCTCCATGTCATTCCTTGTATTGCCGAATGTTCCATCCCATGCAAAATGGTAGAATACATCAACTTTATCTTTAACTAATTCTGAAAGCTTATATATCTCTTCAAGTCCACACTCCACTATCTTTACTTTATCGCATTTCGGTATTCTTGACATTCTTTTAGAACCCGGACGGCACACTGCTATTACTTCAACTTTATTTTTAACAAGTTCATTTATTAATGCTATTCCGATAGAACCTGTCGGCCCCGTTATTATTGCTCTATTCATCTATATTCTCCATTTCTCAGACCTTTTTGACACTCTTAACCTTTATATCTGACATTATCAAATTCCTCTCTATCAAGAAACGGTGCCATATCATCTAATGATGGTGAAGTTATTCTTCCATCGGGTAACACCTTTGATGACGATTTAGGTGCAAAATTCTGCTTAGAATCGACAATAGCTTCGCATATGCATGGACCTTTGCTGCTCAAAAACTCATTAAGGACCGGCTCACAATTATCCTCTGAATCCGTTTTATAATATTTAATTCCAAATGCCTTTGCTAATATCTCAAAATCCGGGAAACCAACGCCACTATTTCCATCTATTCCTATAAATGGTGGCTGGAACAGATTCGTCTGTGTCTGTCGAATAGAATGATATCCATTGTTATTAAGAATTATGAGCTTGATATCAAGGTTATTATAAGCAATAGTTGCCAGCTCCTGAATATTCATCATTACACTTCCATCACCATCTATACAGACTGTTCTCTTGCTGTTATCTGATACTGCTACTCCTAAAGCCGCCGGTAATCCATATCCCATAGCTGCACATCCGGAATTAGTAAACATTCTTTGTCCCTGCTTAATCTTAGAAGCCTGAAACGTTATTACACATGCACTACCATTTCCACATATTATTCTATCATCATCTTTAAGCTGCCCAAATAATTTATCCATAAATACATAAGGATTTGTAACACCATCTGTATGTCTATATGTCTCACAACATGCCGGATATTTGTTAACAAGATTCCGACACCACTGCAACCACTTCTTGTGTGTATCCTGTACGGTATAATCTTGTTCAAGAAGCCTTTTAATAAAATCCCTAACATCTGCATTAACAGGCATATCAGGTCTGATAGTAGGCTTAACAAGTTCCCTCGGATCTATATCAACTATAATCTTATATGCATTCTTTGCAAAATCATAATGATTATATCCTATCATTCTTATATTTAATCTGCATCCAAGGCTGATTAGTAAATCACAATTCTGTATTGCAAAGTTTCCCGGTCTTGTTCCTACTGTTCCCGGCATTCCTGCAAAGTATGGACTATCAAAAGCCAATACATCATTTGCATTCCACGCTGTAACCACTGGTATATTAAGTTTATCGACAAGCTTAAGAAGTTCTCTCTCAGCATCCCCAAGTCTGATTCCTGTACCTACAAGAATTAAAGGTGCTTTAGCATTTTTTATTTTATCAATAACTGTCTTTGCCACCTCTTCTTTAACTTCAGGCACTTGCCATGGTTTTTCAACTTCTGAGTTAAAATGAATAAGCTCATCTGTCTCTATCATTGCACCCTGTACGTCCAAAGGTATATCAAGCCATACCGGACCTTTTCTTCCATTCATGGCTAGATAAAGAGCTTTCTCAAGATGATATGCTATCTCCTGTGGATTAGTAACCATCACAGAATATTTTGTCATATTTGATACTGAATTAATAATGTCAAACTCCTGGTCTCCTAACTGTCTAAGGCCCAGTTCAGGACATGACCAAATAGTAGTTTCTCTCTTAACCTGTCCTGATATAACAAACATAGGTATGGAATCTAACCATCCACCCATTACACCTGTTATAGCATTTGTTCCACCTGGACCACTTGTAACACATACAGCCGCCAGCTTACCAGTCATACGTGTATATCCTTCTGCTGCAATAGAACATGCCTGTTCATGGTGATTGAATATACAATTCATTCCCTCCTGGTGTCCTATTGCATCATCCAGATGCATTGCTCCGCCTCCTGTTACCATGAAACAATCTTCTATACCATTATCTATCAAAAACGATGACACATATTTTGCAAGTTTTATCTTCATCTTACCTGTTACCTCCAATTAATAACGGAATTAATTCTTTTGCCGTATCTGCTATTCCTACATTCGTAAATTTATTAACATCTTCATTATTTTTAAATCCATAGCCATATGTAACACCTATGAACTGTGTTCCAATAGCCTCGGCACCTATAGCATCATTATCACTATCCCCAACCATAACTGCATCCATATAGTCTGTTGCCCCGCTATCTTTAAGTGCTTTTTCTATAATATCTCTCTTTTTTAATTTGTTCTCATGGTCGGCACCATATATTATATCTGTATATTTATCAAATCCAAAATGCTGCATTATAGTAAGTGCATAATCCTGACGCTTATAAGTGGCAATTGCAGGTTTTATCCCAGCTTTCACAAGTTCATCAAACACATCGTATATTCCTTTATAAGGCTTTGCCTTAAGCAAATCAACATCTTTATACCTATTACGAAATGTCGTTGCCATTTCCTGAAGAATTGCTCCTTCAAGATTATAAGCTCTTGCAAATGAATCCTGTATTGGAGGTCCTATAAACGTACTAAGTGTCTCATCTGATAACTCTTTTAAACCATGTTTTTTTATTGTATACTTAACAGACGCAATTACTCCCTCAGACGTATCTAACAATGTTCCATCTACATCAAATACAACTACTTTAAAACGCTGCTCCATGAATATCCTCCGTCTCTGTATATGCTGAATATGTCAGAAAATCTATCTGCATAGTCCTTCCCAATTCATATATAGCATCTTTCATATGCTCATTAAGATGTTTTGCCTGATCTTTTATAAAATAATATTCCATCGATGGGTCAAAATAATTGTCTTCCTTCTCTGAATACCCGTCAAATCCTGCACATGTAACTTTCTCAATTCCTATATTATCCAATAATTTTAAGAGCATAAGAAATGAATTGTCTTTTATCTTCTCCTTATGTTCCAACAAAGGTGCCCTATTAACATTAAAATCAAACTTTCCATTTCTACATTCAACATTAGATGTTGCAATAATCTTTTCATTGAATATATGCATGTTATGATACCTCTTTATATTTGTCGTAAATACACAATCGACCTTAATATCATTAGGGATATAGTTAATAGAGATTATATATGGTTTACTATTATTTATATAAGTATTAACTTTCTCCTGCTGAAGCCGAATATTTTTTCCCGGTCCAAGTATAAGTATCTCTCTACCGGAAAGCTCCTGTTTTAATGCCTTCTTATCTTCAACATCAGAACCTTCTCCATCTATATAATCATTATATAATTTTTCTGCCACAAGCTGATCGTATAGAAGCTTCTTATCCTCCGGTTCAATCATAGCAAGCAAATTATCAATTTTTGATATCGAAAGATTCTCTTTATTCTCAAAGTATGTAAGATAGTTCGGATGACATAGGTTTTTAGCACACATATAGAAAAACGTATTATATCCCCAAGGCGCTTTTGCATAAAAATCCATAACAGATTCTTTTATTCCTTCTAGCATTGAGTCTATATTATAATCTTTATCATATTTATTATTAAGACGCATCGCCAAAAGTTCAAGAGGTGCATTACCGGCACTCTTACCCATACCATATAAAGTTCCATCTACTAATATATCATGTTTCTTGTTATCTTTTTCCAAAAAAGCAAGTGCATTAGCATATGCAAGCTGAAAATTATTATGTGCATGAAAACCAATACATACATCTGAATCTACATTTTCATCTAATATTTCATAATAATGAACTAAGTCCTCCGGATGTAACAATCCGTATGTATCAACCATTGATACTGCATATGGTTTAACATCATTAACCAATTTTATAAGTTCCATAAGTTCTTCATCATTATAACTTGTAATTGATACAAGCTGTGAATACACCTTATATCCTAATGCCTTAACTTGTCTGCAGTACTCCATAGCCTCTTTCATAATATGTTTTTTAAAGATAACTCTAATACCATCAAGATAGCTGTCTTTACACGGCTGGAGATTAGATATATCACAAGTTCCATAATCAATCATTCCAACTACCTGTGTCTGTTTTCTGTCTAAACCTCCATATATCTTATCAACACTATTCG
The DNA here is from genome assembly GCA_002351535.1 of Lachnospira sp. UBA2821. GTDB lineage: Bacteria > Bacillota > Clostridia > Lachnospirales > Lachnospiraceae > UBA2821. The sequence goes on along the minus strand of DEGR01000013.1, from coordinate 82,027 downwards.
TATCAGGCATAATACTTCTATTCATATCAAATGGTCTTCTATCATCTAAAAAACCAATCTCTATCACATCAACATTAGCATCCACCACTCTCTCAAACACAGATACTAAATTCTCATGCCCGAAATTCCAATCATTAACATACCCTCCATCCCTGAGAGTACAATCCAAAAGTTTGATACTGCTCATACTATTCTCCATTCTATTTTATATTTTCTCTATACTCACAAACAGCCTGCGAGTATCATCGCAGGCTAAATTGTGTTTTGGAATCACAGCTATTTCACTGCATCCTTTATTGTCTTAATCATATAATCTATCTTCTCATCTGTCATTCCAGGATATACTCCTACCCAGAACGTATCCTTCATAATTCTGTCAGTATTAGTTAAATCGCCAACTACTCTGTATCCCTCACCTGTGGCTCTCATCTGGTCAAAACAAGGGTGTTTTGTAAGATTTCCGGCAAATAACATTCTTGTCTGTACACCATGCTCCTCGATATATGGCACTACTTTATTTCTATCTACACCTTCTTTGCATGTAAGAAGAAATCCGAACCAACTAGGTGTTGAATTCTCACATGGCTCCGGTAATATAAGCTTATCTGTTACTTCTGCCAGTCCCGCTTTAAGTCTGTCGAAGTTATGTCTTCTCTTCTCCACAAATGAAGGGAACTTCTCTAACTGGGCACATCCTACGGCTGCCTGCATATCCGTTGCCTTGAGGTTATATCCAAAATGTGAATATACATACTTATGATCATATCCTACCGGAAGTTCTCCATACTGCTTATCGAATCTATGCCCGCATAAATTGTCCTGTCCCGGTGCACATACACAGTCTCGTCCCCAGTCTCTGAATGAACGGATTATCTTATTAAGAAGCGGATTGTCTGTATATACTGCTCCACCTTCTCCCATAGTCATATGATGAGGAGGATAGAAGCTTGATGTTCCTATATCTCCCACTGTTCCTGTGAATTTGTTTTCTCCGTCTATCTCATATAATGAACCTAATGCATCACAATTATCCTCTACAAGCCATAAGTTATGCTTATCACAGAAAGCCTTAACAGCTTTAAGGTCAAACGGATTGCCGAGTGTGTGTGCAATCATAACTGCCTTTGTCTTATCTGAATATGCCTCTTCAAGCATATTAACATCTATATTGTACTGTGGTATAGTCACATCTACAAATACAGGAACTGCTCCGTACTGGATAATAGCTGACACTGTAGTTGGGAATCCTGCTGCAACGGTTATAACCTCATCTCCACGTTTTATCTGTCTTTCACCAAGTAATGGTGACGTAAGCGCCATAAACGCATTGAGATTGGCAGATGAACCGGAGTTGACAAGTGAACAATACTTAACTCCAAGGTATTTAGCAAATTCTTTCTCGAACTTATCTGTATATCTTCCCGCTGTGAGCCAGAACTCTAATGAACTGTCTACCAGATTAACCATCTCTTCACTTCCGTAGAATCTTGAAGCATATGGTATTCTGTCCCCTTCTTTATAAGTATCCTGATTATGATATTTATTACAGTACTCTTCAACCATTCCTAATATTTCTTCTCTCGCCTGAGCCTCAGTCTTATTATCAAACATAAATTATATCTCCTTTACATATTCTTGTATCTGCTTATCCATACATTCCACTACATTATCACCTGACACATATACCTTTGACCATTCTACAGTCTTCTCCATTGCCATGTCAAAATTCCATCTTGGCTTCCATCCAAATGTAGTCTTAAGCTTTGAGCAGTCTAACTTAAGAAAGTTTGCCTCATGTGGACCACCATCCGACTTGTTAACCCATTTCATTCCTTCGCCCCATTTACTGCAGAATGTATCTACGAGATTGCCTGTAGTTATACAGTCACTCTCATCCGGTCCCACGTTATAATATCCCTGATACTTTTTATCTTCGTACTGCTTAGCAGCTATAAGAAGATATGTCATAACAGGTTCAAGTACATGCTGATAAGGTCTTGTTGAATGCGGATTTCTTACTATTATATTCTCACCCTTTGATGCTGCCCTTACACAGTCAGGAACTATTCTGTCATTAGCAAAGTCTCCTCCGCCTATAACATTACCTGCTCTTGATGTAGATACCGCCACATCCATATCATTAAAAAACGAATTCTTATAACTGTGTGTTACAAGCTCTGAACAGGACTTGCTGTTAGAATATGGGTCATATCCGTCAAGCGGTTCATTCTCTCTGTAACCCCATTCCCATTCTTTATTTTCATACACTTTATCAGTAGTAACATTTACGAACGACTTAACACAAGAGTGTTTTCTCACACACTCACATATGTTAACTGTCCCCATAACATTAGTCTCATATGTATATACAGGTTCTTTATACGAATCACGCACTATAGGCTGTGCTGCAAGATGCAGTACTATCTCCGGCTGAAACTCATCAAATAATGTATTCAGCTTCTGTAAATCTCTTATATCTCCTATCACAGACTTTATCTTATCTTTAACATCACACATTGAAAATAAATTAGGTTCTGTCGGCGGTTCTAACGAATATCCTGCTACATCTGCTCCTGCATTCACAAGAACCCTGCACATCCATGACCCTTTAAATCCTGTATGTCCTGTCACGAGAACTCTCTTACCTTTATAGAATTCTAAGTAATTCATTATGTAATCCTTACCTTTCTATGTATTTAAACCTATCTATTCCCACACTTTCCATGGTGCATTATTGTCGGCCCACATCTCTTCTAACTTCATCTTATCCCGCTGCGTATCCATACAATGCCAGAAACCTTTATGAGAATATGCCATAAGCTCGCCCATCTGCGCTACTGTCTCAAGTGGTTTTTTCTCAAATACTGTAGTATCATCATCAATATAATCCATAATCTTAGGTTCCATAACCATATATCCACCATTGATTATACTTCCATCAGACTTAGTCTTCTCCCTGAATGCTGTAATAGTCTTGCCATCTTCTGCTATATCAAGCACACCGAATCTCTGGTCAAGTCCTATGGCTGTCATTGTCGCTATCTTACCGTGTGACTTATGATATTCGACTAATTTATTAATGTCCACATCTGCAACACCATCACCATAAGTAAGCATGAATGTCTCATCACCAATATAATCTTTAACTCTCTTAACACGTCCACCTGTCATGGTATTAAGACCTGTGTCTACTATAGTCACCTTCCATGGCTCGGCAAAGTTATTATGTACCGTCATCTCTCCACCTTTGCCAAAGTCAAATGTTATATCGCTATTATGCAGATAATAATCTGCAAACCATTCCTTTATGATATGTTGCTTGTATCCCGCACATATTATAAATTCATTGAACCCATAATACGAATATTCCTTCATAATGTGCCATAATATTGGTTTTCCACCAATCTCAATCATAGGTTTAGGCTTAAGATGACTCTCTTCGCTTATCCTTGTTCCTAATCCTCCTGCTAGTATAACTACCTTCATATTTTATCTCCATTTCTCATTATGTATTATTAACTTACTAATTTAATTATATAAAAACACATATATCAGAATATCACAGTAACTGTCATTTTTCAACATGTAATATATAACAAAAAAAGAAGCCATGCATAAATACATGACTTCTTTTCTATATAGTGTCGACTTTGATTATTTCTTAATCTTTAATGTCTTAACTGTGCTAGTTGTTCCTTTGTAAGTTGTCTTTCCTGCTTTAGCTGATGCTGTAACAGTAATCTGGTATGTTTTACCTTTCTTTAACTTAGCAAGTGTTACAGTTGTCTTCTTTGTAGTTACTTTAGACCACTTCTTAGCACCCTTAACTTTGTAAGATACTGTATAAGATGTAGCTCCTTTAACTTTACCGAATTTAACTGTAGCTTTACCAGCCTTAGTATTCTTAGCAGATTTAATCTTAGCTTTACCAGGTACTACTTTGATTGTCTTCTTAACAGTTCCTGTATAGTTTCCTTTACCTTTAACTGTTACTGTAGCTTTTCCAATCTTCTTACCTGAGAATTTAACTGTGTAATCTCTGCTTGCTTTTAATGTCTTCTTACCATCTTTAACTACTACTGCAGACTTAACTGTCTTACCTGTGTATGTAGCATTCTTAACTGTAATCTTCTTAGCTGAAAGCTTCTTAGCCTTAACTACGAACTTAGCTGACTTAGTTCCCTTGAAGTTTCCTTTACCTGTGAACTTAACTGTAGCTGAACCTGCTTTTGTTAATGAAGCAGCTTTAACGGTGTAATCTCTGTCTTTCTTAAGAGTTACTGTCTTACCGTTAAGTGTCATCTTAACTGTGTAGCTTGAAGATGTTAACTTCTTACCTGTGTATGTCTTAGGAGCTACTGTTACCTTAGCTGAACTCATAGACTTAGCTACTACTGTGAATGATGTAGTTGCCGAACCATAGTAAGCACCTGCACCATTAACTGTAACTGTGTATGTTCCTGCTTTACTTACAGATAACTTCTTAACTGTATAATCTGTATCTGCCACTAATGTCTTGTCACCAAGTGTAACTGATTTAACTACTGGAGACTGTTTAGCATTGTTAAATGCTACTTTGCTCTTCTCAAGTGTTACTGTTGCAGATGACATATCTGTTGTAGGTGTGTCTGCATCGAGATTAGTCTTAACTGTCATACTGTCAAGGTCAAGAGTTACAGTTACATCTGTCTTCTCTTTTACATCAACCTTAAGGTTAGCATAATCTGAATTTCCAAAATATGTACCACTGTACTTGTTATCCCATGAATGTCCTTTAAGTACCTGATACTCATATACCTTAGGCTCTACATCCTTAATTGTAAGTGTGTATACCTGTGCATTGTCCTCTGACTGAATCATATCAACTGCTGAGGCTGCATCCCACTGCTTATCTACTCCAATGATAGATGATACTAATGGTCCTACTACTGAATAGTCGCTCTTAACTACAGGCTCCTCACTAGGTGCTGTTGTTGGTGCAACTGTTGGTGCTGTTGTTGGTGCAACTGTTGGCTCTGTTGTTGGTGCAACTGTTGGTTTTGTTGTTGGTGCTGCTGTTGCTGACGCACTTGCTGACGCACTTGCTGATGAAGCAGCTCCTGCTAACGAATAATCACCTGCTGTTCCGAATGCAACTGCTACACTTGCTACAGATAAAGCTGCTGCACATCCGACTGCTGCCAACTTTTTAGATAATAAAGTTTTAATCATCGTTTTCTTCTCCTCCTATTAATTTAAATGTTAAAGCTTTTTTTCGACACTAGGGCAATTATATACATTGTCAAATCATTTGTCAATCACAAATCTGTCACAAAACTTTACAATTTTGTGAAAACTTTTTTACATATTATACGTTATTATTGTAGATTTGTTACAAAATGATATGTTTTTCAATCGTAAATATTTCCACACTACATATTCTTGATAAGATTAACCATCTCAATTGCACTGCACGCAACGTCGTATCCTTTATTACCTGCTTTAGTTCCGGCTCTTTCTATAGCCTGCTCGATATTGTCTGTTGTAAGTATTCCGAATAATGTTGGAACGCCTGTTTCCATGCCTACCATGGCTGTTCCTTTGCTCACCTCGGCACATACATAATCATAATGACTTGTTGAGCCTTTAATTACTGCACCAAGACAAAGCACTGCATCGTATTTTCCTGACTGTGCCATTCTCTTTGCAATGACAGGTATCTCAAATGCCCCGGGAACATATGCAACATCTATATCATCATCATTAACTCCGTGACGCACAAGTGCATCCTGCGCTCCACTTACAAGCTTATTAACAATAAATTCATTAAATCTTGCTGCTACAATACCTACCTTAATTCCATTTCCTATTACATTTCCTTCTAATTTGTTCATGATATACTTCCTTTCCAATTCTTTTTTCGTAACTATTCAATTGCTCATGAAACTGTAATTTCCGGTTGCAGCTATTGCATAAAGGTAACATTAATAGCACAACTATTACAGTTTCACAATTACGCCTACTTGTAATCTGTCATATGCTGCATTTTGTTCTGTTTTGTCAACAGATAGAACTTATCTTCTTTCTTTGCTTTTATCTGGAGTGGCACTCTTTCCTCTATTGTTATTCCATAGCCTTTTAATCCTGTTATCTTCTGTGGATTATTTGTCATAAGACGGAGTTTCTTTGCTCCAAGGCTGTATAATATCTGTGCTCCTATTCCATATTCACGCATATCTGCCGGAAACCCGAGTTTTATATTTGCCTCTACCGTATCAAGCCCCTGCTCCTGAAGTGCATATGCCTTTATCTTGTTAATAAGTCCTATTCCTCTTCCTTCCTGACGGAGATAGAGAAGTATTCCTCTTCCCTCTTCGGCTATTTTCTTCATAGCCGCATCAAGCTGCTCTCCACAGTCACATCTGTATGAACCTAACACATCTCCCGTAAAGCATTCTGAGTGAACGCGGCATAACACAGGCTCGCCATTTGCCACATCTCCCATTGTAAGTGCTATATGATGCTCTCCATTCAACTTGTTCTGAAAACCGTGTATAATAAATTCGCCATATTTTGTAGGCATTTTAGCCGATGCCTCTTCACTTACAAGTGATTCTCTCTCAAGTCTGTAAGATATAAGGTCTGCTATCGTTATGACATTTATTCCGAATTTGTCTGCAAGTTCAAGAAGTTCTGTAGTTCTCATCATAGTACCGTCTTCTCTCATTATCTCGCAGCAAAGACCACACTCCTTAAGTCCGGCAAGCTTGACAAGGTCAACTGTCGCTTCAGTATGACCATTTCTCTTTAACACTCCACCTTCTCTTGCCTGAAGCGGGAACATATGTCCCGGTCTTCTGAAATCCTCCGGTTTTGCTCCATCCTCTACTACTTTCATAGCCGTCATGGAACGCTCGACTGCAGATATTCCTGTAGTTGTGTCCACATGGTCGATGGATACTGTAAATGCTGTAGAGTGGTTATCCGTGTTGTGCTCTACCATCTGGTCAAGTTCGAGTTTTTTACAAAGCTCTGCGCTCATAGGCATACATATAAGCCCTTTGCCATGAGTTGCCATAAAATTAACATTTTCTGTTGTTGCAAATTCTGCAGCACATATAAAGTCTCCCTCATTTTCCCTGTCAGGGTCATCAATAACAAGGATAATCCTGCCATTTCTAAGGTCTTCAAGTGCCTGTTCAATTGTACTAAGCATGTTCTGTTCCTCCTCGTACTTATCTAGTATATCATCAGGGAATTACCCTAAAATCCATTTTCCATAAGAAATGCTTCTGTTATCTTACTCTCTTTGGGTGCATCATCTGTATATATACTTCCACCCTGCAGAAGCTTCTCAACATATTTACCAATTATGTCACATTCAAGATTCACAATTGAACCCTGTTTTTTATCACTAAGATTTGTCTCTTTCTGTGTATGCGGTATTATTGACACTTTAAAACATCTGTCATCCACATATGCCACTGTAAGACTTATGCCGTCTATTGTAATCGAACCCTTTTCAACTATATATTTCAAAATTGAGTCCGGTGCATCTATCGTGTACCATATCGCATTATCATCCGGCTGTATGTCCGTAACCGTTCCTGTACCATCTATATGCCCCGATACTATATGTCCGCCGAATCTGCCACCGGCTGCCATGGCTCGTTCAAGATTAACTCTTTGTCCGCCTTTTAGCTGTCCGAGCGAACTCCTGTTTATTGTCTCTGCCATTACATCTGCCGTATAACCACTATGTGTCATGGATGTTACCGTTAAACATACACCATTTACGGCAATGCTATCTCCAATATTAGTATTCTCAAGCACTTTACTGCATCTTATACTAAGAACCGCTGAACGTGAACCTTTCTTAATCGATTCAATTATTCCCTGTTCCTCAATAATTCCCGTAAACATATGTCCACATCATCTCCTTTTATTCTCCACATCATATTCAAGAAGAACATCTTCTCCAAACGTCTTAATTGTGCCGTTCGTGAATGTAAGCGCATTTTTCATAAGTGCTATTCCCTGTCCTTCAACGGGTGTTTTGGAATCCCTTCCACCAACTATCTTAGGTGCTATATAACAATATACTTTATCAACAAGTCTCTGTTCAATTAGTGATGCATTAATTGTTCCTCCACCTTCAACAAGAATACTGTCTATCTTTTCTTCACTTCCAAGACGTTCAATTAACATTTTCATGTCAATCTGTCCATCAGAACTGTTAAGCGGAACCCCTATAAGCTTTATTCCTTTTTCTTTCAGAAACTGTATTTTTTGTGTTGTATTCTGTATTGTATTCTGTATTGTCCTCTGTGTTGTACCCTGTAGCGTACCGCCCTGCATATTCCGTACAGAATTTTCTTCTGTGCTGCCTTCCGCCAGTATATTTTCGTCACATGCTATTATCGTCGGAATATTTCCAGATGTTTTAACTATATTTGAATCGATATGAATTCTTAAATGTGTATCACATATTATTCTTACCGGGTCAACACCATCCTGTATTCTGCAGTTAAGCATAGGATTGTCTGCAAGCACTGTTCCTATCCCAGCCATAATTGCGCAATATTTCTTACGGAGATAATGAACATGTTCCCTGCTCTGTTCGCCTGTTATCCACTGTGAACTTCCTGAATATGTGGCTATCTTGCCATCAAGTGTCATCGCATATTTCATAGCCACCAGAGGGCGGTTAGTCGTTATATAATGAAAAAATATCTCATTCATCTCAAGACACTCTTTTTCAAGTATTCCTTCTTCTACTTCTATGCCATGACTTCTTAATATCTGATAGCCTTTACCCGCCACTTTAGGATTAGGGTCACCGCTTCCAACATACACCCTGCTGATTCCTTTTTCTATTATTATGTCCGTACATGGAGGGGTTTTTCCCTGATGACAGCATGGTTCTAAAGTCACATACAGTTCTGCACCTTTAGTATCTTTGGTACATCTCATAAGTGCATTTCTCTCTGCATGATATTCACCATATCTCTCATGGCATGCTTCACTTATTATTCTTCCGTCTTTCACAACAACGCAACCCACAAGCGGATTCGGATGCGTGTGTCCTATTGCTGATTTGGCAAGCTCAATCGCACGCCGCATATATTGTTCTTTTTGCATCTGTGAAGTCATATGTGCTCCTTTCCGTGAATATCTTCAATCATCAAAAAAGCCCTGAATATAACTACTATTCAGGACCTTTTCATATCACTATACTATATACTATATATTCAACATTTAATATATTGTTTACACAACTTCTCTCATCCAGACTATACTGTCGGCTTTGGAATCTCACCAAATCAACCTTACGGCTCGCGGGCTTTACCGCCGGTAGGGAATTACACCCTGCCCTGAAGTATTATTCACTTATTTGTATCAATGTACGTTGACATTATAGCTCAATGTATGCAAATATACAAGGCTATTTTTAAACTTTTATTATATTAATAATTACACGAATCTTGTGGTATTTATAGGCGGCAAAACTATTGGTGTCATTCCCGGCTGCGTAGTTAATAACGTAACCTGACTACGAATAAACGGGAACATTATCGCAACTGTATTAGTTTTTACAATGCTTTCCTCCATTTCATATGTTTCTGCCTCATACTTAAAATGTGCTTTTGCAATAATTGACACCGATAAATCAGGCTTATGTACTTCCAATTCTAATTCTACATCATATTCATGTTCACCGGTCTGCGTAATATTGCGCTGTAAATCAGCCTTACATGCACCATTTTCCACTTTATATTCACGTTCTACAGAACAGGAACTAAAATATAAATTATTCATTTTCAAATCCGATTTCATCTTGTTTAATTCCATATATACCCCTTTATGCAGCTAGTCCAACATTGCTATTATAGATACCGTCCACTCCATCCTGATCAAATTGCACATCAATAGTAATATTTTCGTAATTTATATTACTTTCAAAATCGCATACCACCTCTACGCAATTATTATCATCAAGGAAACCAGCACCAAATATACCGGCAAAAGTATCTGGATTATCACTCTTCTTTACGGTAATTTCGCAATCAAATTTTTCTTTTGCATATTTTATAAAATCATCCAACATCATTCTATCCATCTGCTTATCCTCCTTAATGAATATTTTCAATTATATTTTTATCTTTAACACAATATATAGTTTCTATACCAAATATCATATCCAGACTATTTGAAAATTCAATAGCATGTTCATACATCGGTTGCGGCCGTTGTCTAAAATTTCCTATAACTAATTTTTTATCATTTCTATCTGCATAATAACTAATCAAAAATGCCCTTAGCTTAATAATTTTTTCTACATCATCTACTCCCTGCAATTCAAATGAGTATTCACCAAACAGCCGGCTTATTCCTTCTTCAAAATCACACAAGTCTTTATATGCACGCAAATCAAAGATTTTATCATCATCTATATTAATAATATCTGCAAAAAGAACTGTAGGTCTATTTTTTTTGCCTGTTTTTTTTCTAATTTGATCACATTTTCTATTCGCAGCCCACCATGCCTTTTTCTTAATATCATAAAAGTAAATTCCCTGCCCGCACCAGCTATCAGAATATCCGCGTATTTCAAAGCCATTAACTTTTATTCTCTCCGCTGATTCCTCATCTGTTCCATGACACAATTCTCTATATGTTTCTTTATACATCCTTCTCCCCCTATTAGTAAAACATCATCAACTTTGAATCAATATTATACACCCACGTATAGATTTTTTCTACATGATTTTTATTATTTAATACAATGTTCATTTTACATTCTATACAGCTGCACATGTAAAATTTTTACTTAAACTATATTCTATTGATATTAAATTTAACTCATCTTCATTACAGCAGTTTAAAAACTTTTGCGATAGATTTCCACAATACTTCAGTCTGTTTCCATTAAATATTCCGGTTATATCCAACATTACCAAAATATATGTAAAGAAGCAGCTATATATAACTGCTTCTCTTCTCCAGATATTTTTATATTTATAAAATCAAATTTTATAACTTCACCCTGAGTCCTTTTGGATAATGATTTTTCCCTACACCGCCTGAACACTTAGTCCATGCAAGCGAATATCCGTCAACCGTAATAAGAGCCCAGCCTTTCACATCCTGTCGGCATTTAGCCGGATTGCCTTCAATATATGAAGCTGCTTCATCAACTGTAAGATTAACGGAATTCTTCACCTCTTTATCTGTCAGATGAAGTGCCAGTGCATGCGACGGCTCAAATCTGTTCTTCTTATTAGTCCCTAGATGAAGTCCCGGTCTCATCACCTTAAGTCCATTTATATCTATCATTTCTTCGGGAACATAATATAACTGCTCACCAAATGTCATTAATCTGTTTTTGTCAAACGAAATGTTAAGATACAGCTTACAGAATTCATCAAATCCACCAAGAGCTGGCCTCTTCCCGTTTTTCGCATTCTTCCCATTTTTTCCATTCTTAATGTTCTTAATATCTTTTCCGATTATTGCATTTTCCATGCTTTCTCCGCTCTTTTTTATAAGTGCAGCAAAATGTCCCTCGCCGCCTGTCTTATGTGGCCACAGTCTTATCGTATTCCCTATCTGTGAACCAACATCCTGCGATATCACGTCCGTTTCAGTCCATTCCTTCCTTCCACACGAAAATCCTTCGTAATCACGGCATTTTAACACTTCATAGCCTTCATGGGTAGCAAGAAACCACTTTATGACCTGTTCATTTTCCTCGGGTGAAAACGTGCAGGTCGAATACACCATCTTTCCTCCCGGCTTAAGCATTTTAGCTGCATTGCCCAATATCATTTTCTGCCTGTCGGCACACACTTTAACCTGTTCCTCACTCCACTCAGACGAAGCGTTTTCATCTTTTCTGAACATTCCTTCCCCCGAGCATGGTGCATCGACAATTATTTTGTCAAAGAATTCCGGAAATGTTTCAGCCAGTTTATCAGAATCCTCATTAAGCACAACTGCATTTGCAATACCAAGTCTTTCTATATTCTGTGATAAAATTTTTGCTCTTGAAGCATTTATCTCATTAGACACAAGCAGACCTTTATTCTGCATCTTACATGCCACCTGCGTAGATTTTCCTCCCGGTGCAGCACACAGATCAAGCACTTTTTCTCCCGGTTTAACTTCTATAAGCTCTGCCACCGACATTGCACTCGGTTCCTGAATATAGTAAAGCCCTGCTTCGTGATAAGGATGTTTGCCCGGGCGCATTGATGCATCATAATAATATCCCTCTGACGCCCAATTAACCTTACCGGTTACAAAATCCATTTTTTCAAATTCATCCGTGCATATTTTAAGTGCATTTCTTCTCAATCCATATTCTCTTTCATTGTCGTACCCTTCAATAAATGCTGTGTATTCATCTCCAAGCAGTCTTTTCATTTTTCCGCAGAATTCTTCCGGTAAATTATTCATTAACTACTCTCTTTCCTCTCCAGCCACCATGTATCCATCTGATCAGCACCACTATACCACGCACAATCTCATCCATAGCCATGGCTATCCATATTCCGACGAGTCCAAGGTCAAATGCTATACCAAGGATATACCCGCCGACTACAGATACACCCCACATAGATGCCATTCCAAGATATGTAGGGAACTTCACATCCCCTGCTGCTCTCATACTATTGATAACGACAAGATTCGTCGCCCTTCCTATCTCAAGAAAAATACACACTAAAAGAACTTTTTTTCCTAATGCAATTATATCAGCATCTGTTGTAAACAATCTCAATGTAAATCCGCTTATCGCATATGACACCATCGCTATAGCCACCGCAGATACTAATGCCCCCGCAAGTGTTTTAAGCACTTTCCTGTACGCCGCATCATATTTATTTGCACCCACTGAATGTCCTGTAACTATAGCTGTCGCCATCGCAGCAGACACCGAATAAAGATATGCAAAATTGCTTAATATAGAACAATAAGCTTTTGCGTTAATCGCCGTAAGTCCCATAGTATTTACCATCATAAGTATTACAACCTGAGCAATATTATATGAAATATTTTCTCCGGCTGTAGGTATGCCGAGCTTTAACAGTTTCTTTAATATATCTTTAGGAAACGGAACAAGATATTTAAGCGAAATGCTTCCATCTATTTTTTTCATAAAGAATATGATTGCCGTAACCAGTGCCACACATTTACTGAATGCACTCGATATCGCAACACCCTTAACACCGAGATTAAGATAGCTTAACGGCCCGAATAAGAAAAGATAATTACCGCATATATTTAATATATTCATTCCCAGCGAAATAACCATTCCTATCTTCGTCATTCCGTTATTTCTGAATATCTGTGAAAATGTATCAAATACAGCTTCCACAAATACAACACCACCTACAATCTTCATATAACTTATCGCATCCGGAAGAAGATTAGAAGGCACTTTCATAAGGGTAAATATCTGTCTTGAAAATACAAGTAAAATAAAACTTATCACTACACTAAGTGCAAGATTAAACGCAATAGACACCGTATAGATTTTATTAAGTTCTTCCTTTAGCTTTGCTCCAAGGTACTGTGCTACTATAACTCCCGTTGCACTTGATATTACAGAAAATGCCAATGTAAGAAGCCCTATTATCTGGTTAGCATTACTTATTCCGCCAACCGCGGTCTGTGAATAATGGCTGAGCATAAATGTATCAATATATCCGATACACATTGTAAGAAGCACCTGCACAAAAATAGGCCACCCCAATTTAAATAAAGATGTATTTTCATTAATTTCTAACTGTTTTTTATCCATTGCATCGCCTTTCTATACTATTGTTTCACATATCCCGGCGGGTTTGGTATAAAGTTTCCATATATCTGGAAATCATCATATATTACATGCCATCTGTTTGATGCCCCCGCTGTTACTACTACATATTTATCATTGCCACGTTCTGCATAGCTTACAAGACAGTTTCCCGCCTCTACTGTATATCCTGTCTTTCCTGCAACTATGTTAACAGTCGGAACTTCATTTCCATACATTCTGCTGAACATAGTACTTGAAAGAAGTATTCCTTCAGGATGCTGTGGTGTTGCAGATGTTGTATACTGGTATGTTGACAATACTTCTCTGCATGTGTCATTCGTCATCGCATATTCAAGTATCATTGCCATCTCAAGCGGTGTTGTATAATGATTCTCGTCATACAATCCCGACGTATTCATAAAATGTGTATTTTTAAGACCAATTTCACTACATTTATCATTCATTAGTTTCACAAAATTCTCTTCTGAACCCGCAATCATTGTTGCAAGTCCTACTGAAGCATCTGCTCCCGAAGGCAGAATAAGTCCATATAGCATGTCTTTGGCCGTTATAACCTCATCCGGGTCAAACCCGGCTCTCGATGCACTTTGTCTGTATAACGGGTCAATTATATCAGCCGTCATCGTAAATGTCTGATTGAAGTCTTTTATATTATCGACAGCAACTATAAGTGTCATAACCTTTGTCATGGATGCAGGGTTAATTCTTGCATCTACAGATTTTCCTGCAATAATTTCATTAGAATTCACATCTAATAATGCCACATAAGGGCTAAGAACATCGGACGACAATATGTCTGTATAATCAGGAGATTTCTTAGCATACTTTATCTTTTTGAATTTATCTGACCTGTCTGCATCAGAAGGCGTCTGCACCTTCTTTTTCTTAATCTTTCCTTCCGTCTGGACATCCGCCCCGTTCTTCTTGTCTACAGTCCGCTTTTTATTAGTTGTTGCAGCTATTACGGCACAGATTATCCCTATTACCACAACTAATATTATAGCAAGCGTCACAGCTATTTTTATATTTCTCTCCTTACGCATTCTGTTTTTCTGTCTTTCACGCACTCTTCTACAAGTTTCATTTCTTTCTTCACCCATGGCTCTTTTTCCTCTCCAATTATTTTTAATGCAGCTACTGCTGTTATTACAAGTCCAAACCACACGCCCCTTACATCATATATTTTCACAGCATAATATGACAAAAGCACTCCTATATGATAAAACAAAAGCACTTTCCCATATATACATGCTTTATGCAGTTGTTTGATATCATGTCCGGTTAAATATTCCGTAATTCCCATCGTGAACTGTCTCAGATTATTGGTTGAAAATATTGGTGAACTGTTGTAACCATATGCACCCGTAAATGAATTCCACTGAATTGGCATTGCAAAAAACACAGGATACAATGCCACTACAGGCGGCACACTTCTCGGGATAAAACCTGATATTATTATTGCCATAATATCTACTATTATAGAAAAACAATGTATGTTATATGCACATCTTTTTTTCCAGATAACACTTATGGCAACACCACACATATATATAAGCACACCACACACCCTTAAAAACATTCCGGTAAAATTTTTGCCAAGTACACTTATAACAACATACATCATATTAGCAGTCTGCGCATTGCCGAACAAATCCATCCTTGTGAGAATGGCATATCCGCCAAGAAAGCCACCAATCATAGCCATAATTGCATGCAGATTCCGCTGATACTCATCTTTATCGTTTTTTAACCGTTCCATACTTTTCATACTAATCTCCATTCCACAGACACTATATTTCTAATCAATGTGCAACAAAAAAGCTCCAAACCCTATGGATCTGAAGCTCCTTACTCTAATGCCGGCGACCGGAATCGA
>DEGR01000013.1:0-66200 GCA_002351535.1 Lachnospira sp. UBA2821 | reverse complement strand
CCACTCGGGAATCCATCCATATGACTTACAGTATTAACTTATACCATAAATCAAATGTAAAATCAAGATAAAATTATCGTGTTTTAATATGTTTTTTAATCTAATTTCATTCTATATATTCCTGCGCCAAATGCCGGTACTTTTACTCTTAATTCACCATTTTCAACAGGATAAAGTACACTTCCCGCATTATATGTGTCAACAGTTGATACCATAAGACTCTCCATGCTTTTTCCATCAGGCACACCCAGATTTCTTACAGGTATATTAATATCCTTCTCATAATCATTATTGTTAATAGCAACAGCAATAATATTTGTTCCAAGAAATCTTCCATATGTTATTACGTTATATTCACCTGTAAGCGGTTTATATGAACCTTTCCTGAGAGCAATATTTTCCTTGTGTATTCTTATAGCATCCCGGTGGAACTCTATAAGCTCGACGTCTTCTTTTCCCCAAGGATATGTTCTTCTGTTATCAGGGTCAGTCCAACCACATACACCGGCCTCATCACCATAATATATTGTAGGTGCTCCGGGCCATGTCATCTGGACAACAACCGCCTCTTTCATAATACCTTTGTTAATGTATTCGTTGGCAGCTTCAGGTCCTCTGTTCGCAACACGTCCCACATTTCCGTTTGTTCTTGTCATAAATCTTGAATGGTCATGATTAGACAACTCATTCATTGCAACAAGAAGTGATGGTCCCTGAAATCTTGACATATGATGCCTCATGGATGCAAAGAAACTATAAGAGTCACCTCTTAAGTCATCTCTCTTCTCATCACTATGCTTTTCCATACCTGTCAGAAACCATGACAAAGGCTCCATAAATGCATCATAGTTCATAACGGTATCCCATTCTTCACCCTGAAGCCATGCTCCCGGGTCACCATAATGTTCAGCAAGAATAATAGCCTCAGGATTAGCCTCTTTTACATTTTTACGAAAATCTTTCCAGAACTTGTGGTTAAACTCACCGCTTCTTCCAAGGTCTGCGGCAACATCAAGTCTCCATCCGTCAACATTATACGGTGCAGATACCCATTTTCTTGCTATTCCCATAACATAATCATACAACTCAGGTGAATCCTCGTAATTAAGTTTAGGAAGTGTATCATGTCCCCACCATCCGTTATAGTGATAATTGTATGGCCAGCTATCTTCAAAGAATTGGAAGAATGACCTGTAAGGACTGTCTGCCGAAACATATGCGCCCTTTTCATAACCTTCCTGATTCTCATATATCTGCTCTCTGTCGAGCCATTTATTGAACGAACCGCAATGATTAAATACTCCGTCAAGTATTACCTTCATTCCTCTTCTGTGGACTTCATCTACGAACTGTGCAAAGAATTCATTAGACGCCTCAAGGTTTGCTTTATCCGTAACTCTTGTTATGTATCTTGAAGCCTCTTTGTTGAGATAATGTCCATCCTGTAACAGTTCACCTTCGTCTTTTACAATTTTACCGATATGAGGATCAACATAATCGTAATCCTGTATATCATATTTATGATTAGAAGGTGACACAAATATAGGGTTAAAATATATTACTTCCACACCAAGTTTCTGAAGATAATCGAGTTTATCCCACACCCCCTGTATGTCTCCACCATAGAATTCACGAACCCCCATTGTCGCAGGGTATTTATCCCAGTCAGTAACTTTAACGGAATTGTCACCAATATAATGATACTCATTAGTCTCAACATCATTAGTCTTATCGCCATTAAAGAAACGGTCTGTATATATCTGATACATAACCGCACCTTTAGCCCAGTCGGGCGTCTTAAATCCCGGTGTGATAACAAAGTCATACCATCCCATTCTGTTGTCACAGGCTCCTGTCTTGTCATAGTAACATATCTCATAGCCTGTAACTATTTTAAAATAATAGTGTATCTGTTCTTCATGTAACTCTAATATCGTCTCATAATAGTCAAATAATTCAGTTGTGAGAACCAGATTCATCTTCTTCTCTTCATTATCCATGCAAAGGTATACACCGTCAGCATTATTCTTCGCTGTTCTGAACTGTATCTTTACACTTGAATTCTTCTCCGGCTCTTCAGGTATCCTGAATCCTGATGTCTCATCACTAAATAATGCATCTCTGTTCATCATCGGATGCATATTCTGGATATAGAATATCTTCTTATCCCAGAGTGGCATCTTTTCAACCTTAATATTCATATGACTCCTCATTTCCTTTTCCAAATATATCCACGTCATTAAATTATATATCAATTTTTTTTCAAAAACAAGCAAAACTACAGGTACAACGAAAATATCCATATAAAGTAAAAAGGACAGCTTACGTTGCTGTCCTTTTAGGAGAAGGTATTTCGTTTTTTTATGGGTGTAACAAAAAAACTATATATAATGTATTGGGGGGGTTTTACGATAATTATTATATCCAACGTCTACCCTTTTGTCACCCCTAAGTTTGCACAAACTTTACAATTTGATTATATGTTTTTTGTGCATGTTTTACAATTTTATACCGTTTCTTCTGTGTCAAACAATGCCTCAAACTCTTCCTGATTGATTTTTTCTTTCTCAATTAGAAGCTGTGCACTCTTGTCAAGTACATCCCTGTATTTAAGAATAAGTGCTTTGGCATCCTCATAACATTTGTTCACAATACTCTTAACTTCCGCATCTATCTCTGCTGCAGTTCCGTCAGCATATCCTCTTGTATGTGCAAGGTCTCTTCCGATAAATACTTCGTCATCATCATCACCATAACATATAAGTCCAAGCTTCTCAGACATTCCATACTTAGTTACCATCGACTTGGCTGTCGCTGTTGCTTCTTTGATGTCCTGTGAAGCACCTGTTGTTATATCGTCAAATACTATTTCTTCCGCAATTCTTCCGCCCAGCGATACCATAATATCCTGTATCATTTTTCCCTTTGTAAGGAACATTCTGTCCTTAGGTGGAAGTGGCATAGTGTATCCGGCTGCTCCCATTCCTGTAGGAATTATAGACACCGTATGAACAGGACCTACTTTAGGAAGAACGTGGAATAATATTGCATGACCGGATTCGTGATAAGCAGTAATTCTCTTTTCCTCATCCGATATAACTTTGCTCTTCTTCTCTGTACCTATTCCAACTTTAACAAATGATCTGTTAATATCTGCCTGTGTAATATATGCACGATTATTCTTAGCAGCATATATTGCTGACTCATTAAGAAGATTCTCAAGGTCTGCACCTGTGAATCCGGCAGTAGTCTGTGCTACATTATCAAGGTCAACATCCTCTGCAAGCGGTTTATTCTTGGCATGTACATCAAGAATTTCTCTTCTTCCCTTTACGTCAGGTGCTCCCACAACTACCTTTCTGTCAAAACGTCCCGGACGTAATATCGCAGGGTCAAGTATATCCACTCTGTTAGTAGCTGCCATAACAATGATTCCCTCATTTACTCCGAAACCATCCATCTCTACAAGTAACTGATTAAGTGTCTGCTCTCTCTCATCATGGCCTCCACCCATACCTGTTCCTCTTCTTCTGGCAACCGCGTCAATCTCATCTATAAACACTATACATGGTGAATTCTTTTTAGCTTCCTCAAACAAGTCTCTTACTCGCGATGCACCTACACCTACGAACATTTCCACAAAGTCAGAACCCGATATACTGAAAAACGGAACTTTCGCCTCACCTGCTACAGCTTTTGCAAGAAGTGTCTTACCTGTTCCCGGAGGGCCTGTAAGGATAACTCCTTTAGGAATTCTCGCTCCCACTTCTATATATTTCTTAGGCTCTTTAAGGAAATCAACTATCTCCTCTAACTCTTCTTTTTCCTCATGTAATCCGGCAACCTTATCAAATGTTACTCTGTCCGGTCCGTCATTGGCAAGTTTCGCACGGCTCTTTCCAAAATTCATCATCTTGCCGCCGTTTCCACCGCCGCCCATCTGACCGCTTATCATAGAGAAGAATACGATCATAACCACAATCATTATGATATATGGCACCATTTCCCATATAATACTTTCCCTCTCTACATCTTTCAACTTATAATCTGCCATATCGTATTGTTTTAAGTCGGCTGTAACCGTCTTAATATCCTCTACGAAAAGCATCTCTTTGTCGCCATTCTTAAGCTGTATTGTAAGTTTACCTGTTGGCACCTCTTTATTCTGCTTAATTACTACACTCTCGATTTTTTCATTTTTGAGGTCTTTAAGCAGGTCTCCATATGTGTAATTACTCTCCTGATTAGTAAGCGTTGAGATAAAGTACACTATCGAGCATATTAAAAATGCTACGATAACATAAAAGCCGGCTCCTCTCATTTGTTTTTTCAATTTGTCATGCCTCCTCTCGATTTAGCTATATACTGTACCTTAAGAACTTTTTGTGTACTGTCAGATACTTTATATGTCTCGCTTATCCTGTGACCGACTATCCATATAATATGGTTTCCGTCTGCCAGAACAGGAATATTGTCTCTGTCTTCCCTGGGTATCTTTTCATCAATAAAATAATCCTTAAGTTTTTTTCGTCCACCATTCTTAACCTTGAAATAATCACCATTTTCACGTCTTCGAATTTGAACAACATTGCTTATTTTATCATAATCAAACCATTTAGTATATATTTTTTCCTCAAATTTCACAGATTTTTCCCATTCAAATATCATTACACTTCCATCCTGAAGTGTATATTTTCCCGGAACATCAACACTTATGCAGTTACCGTGAACATTGTCCTGATTTTTTTTCTCATTATTTTTCTTATATATTCTACAGTCCCCATACACATTTTCACATTGAAGTCCATAAGGCAAATCCGCCTTTTTTCCACTTCCACCTTTTATAATTCCAAGTACGATATCAATATGAGTTCTTGTTACATCTTTAAGCTTTCCTGCCTGAATGCTTATACATTTTCTTATTATCTCACTGCCTATAACAGATGCTTCTTTCAGGAACATTTCTCCCCTTATAACAAGCACATCATCCTGCGTTTTTACTATTTTTCCAAACACCTTATCTACCTGTGACGATATATATACCTGTATATCATTAAGCTGGTCTGCCAGTGAAAGAATATGTTCTGAACTCTTCTCATTGATATTCTTATTAATATATGGTAATAATTCAAGTCTTATTCTGTTTCTTGTATAATCACACTTAAGATTCGTCGAATCTGTTCTGAATTCAATTCCCATATTGCGGACATAATCTTCTATCTCCTGTCTTGTAGCACACAAAAGCGGTCTGATTATATTTCCACGCACAGGTGGTATTCCCGTTACTCCTTTTATTCCTGTACCCCTGCACATGTTGTATATAATCGTCTCAACACTGTCATTGGTATTATGGGCTACAGCTATCTTAGAAGCATTATACTTTATACGCATTTGTTCAAATGCTTTGTACCTTATTATCCTTCCCATCTCTTCTTCAGATTTCCCGTTTTTCTGGGAAAGTTCCGGAATATTATAATGCAGGCTGTCTATTGTAACACCCATTGTTTCGCACAGTTCCAATACATATTTCTCATCGGCATCAGCTTCTTCTCCTCTGATTCCATGATTAATATGAACCGCATGAACAGTCACATGCATCCTCCTGCCTATATCTGCAAGAATGCTTAAAAGACATACCGAATCTGCTCCTCCCGACACACCCACAACGACTGCTTCTCCATCTTCAAGCATGTTTTTATCACAAATATATTTATATACTTTATCCTCAAGTATCATACTAATCCTCATTTCTGAGCAATTTATTGCGAAGAGGCGACCTGAAATATGCATATGCATATTTCAGGTCTGCCATAAATAGCTATTTGTTTTTGCTCAGAAACAAATAGCAGTGTGAAAAATCAGCATGTTAATGTGATTTTTCACACTAATCTCCATTCCGCAGCATTTCATTACAAAGAGACCGTCCCATTTATGCCACACGATTCCAGATTCCCGTAACGAGAACCGTCATATCATCATCCGCTTTATAATTACTGCACTCTAATACATTTTCAAGCACCTTCGATGCTATCTCCTTTGGGTTGGTACTGTCTATATTCATTATAATATCACTAATAACCTTGTCCTTATCCTCTGCATCAATTGCTTCAACAACACCATCTGACACCATAATTATCACGTCTCCACTATACATTTTCTTGGATACACTCTCTATATCAACCTGTCCCATCATCCCAATAGGCATATTTGTTGATTTTATCGCCTCAACCCATCTTGAACGCTTGACAAACGTAGCTGCTGCACCGAATTTAACAAAATCACACACACCTGACATAAGATTAAGTATCCCCATATCAAGTGTTGTAGGCTTCTCCATATCATTTCCAAGCAGCATTACAGAATTAATCATCTTAAGTGCAACCTCTTCACTAAATCCTGTATCCATAAGCTGTTCTAACAGCTCTATAGCTGTCTCACTGTCCTGAAATGCATAATATCCCGAACCCATACCGTCCGCTATACTCATAAGAACCTGATTATTTCCTATCTCGAGAAAAGTAAAATTATCACCGGAAAGTTCCGACTCATTTTTAGTACACCTGGCAGTGCCATGAAGCACATAAAAATTCTTTTTCTCACTAAATGCCATCGTCGCATAATCGTTGCCAAGTATTTTTCTTCCATTAACGGACGGCTCAAGTTTCAAACCTGTTATATCTTTAATCAGACCGGCAATTTCCTTTGCATTCACCGCTCTGCCCCGCTGGCATTTTGCGGTCATAAGATATTCTTTTCTGTTATCGCTATTTTCAAGCATTGCAAAACGTTTAAGAATTATCTTCTCTTCCTTAAGACCATGACGAAGTTTTTCTTCTATATCGTCACCACAATCAAATGTATTATACAACATTTTCCCATATTCGCCTACCATATTAGCAATCTGCCGGAGTTGAAGTGATATAACCTCCCTGCTTTCTATCAGCTTGTTACCCCATACCATATTTATTCTTTCTTTTTCAAATATATGATTAAGTTCACCGATAAATACCTCCGGACTCATGCAATTCATCATAAATCTTCCGGACATATCCTGCAATGACAACTTTCCCTTAGCATCAGCCAGACTTACCATTTCCTTTATCTCACACTGAATATCATCTCTTGACGCACAGCTTTTCCTTTTAATACAATTCTTGCATAATTTGCTATGCATTTCAAAATATATGCGTTCCAAATCCCCATCGGATAACTCTTTCTTACGCGGTATAAGTGAAAGGCTGTCGGCAAGTCTGTTAAATGATTCTTCTATCTGAAATAATCTGTTTTCCCCTGCCTGTTTTATAAAATGTTCCCTGCTTGTAATGTCATCACCGACACCAAGAACATCATTAAGAGTCTCAGGAAGAAATACGAATACAACGCTTCCGATAAGCATACCATATATATGTGTATCAGATATCCCCGTCATACCACATACATACCCAAGAGCATATTCTGTTGTGACAAACAACATTGTCACGAGAATTTTGGTAAAGTTAAGTTTCCCTTCATCAAATTGTTCAATTGCTTTACCAAATACAACCATGGACGCTCCACATAAAATTGCCATAAAAAATGCTTCCGCAACTCCCCGCCACAATATACCGGTATTTTCCATAAAAGCACCGAGAAGTTCAAACATAAAGTCTATTCCCGTCACCATAAGTGCCGTATACCGTTTTTCTTCTTCCCTCATCCTGAACAAAAATACTATCGTAAGCATCAACATACTGTATTTCATTACAGTAACAACACTCCCCGATGCCAATGCTATGCCGAGCAATGTGACAGTAAACGAAACCATACGTTTTTTATTTTTCTCAAACATAGCCGCAAAATATCCTATTCCGACAGGATTGCCTGACAGAAGCATACATTTTGCGAGTAAAAAACCAATAATTTGTAACAGTACCTCTTTTAAATTTTTCCTCATTTTATACTCCATTCCGCAGACGCATTGCGTTAAAGAAAGCGCAGACAAAATATTATATATCCAAACCTCCCATAGCGGCATTTTGTATTAATCATATGAATGTATGGCTGCATCGATATTAATATCACAACATTTTGCATAAATTGTGCGAATTTGTCAGATGACGTTTTTCAGCTCGAAGTTTGTGTACATTCGTTAAGTGAACATTGACGCTGAGGATGTACGCTCATTACATACGCTCTCATGACTCCTTAGTCTGGTGGGAGTAAATGCTGTTCTCCGGCTAAGCCTATAAGGTGCGAAAAATCAAACGCGCCAGATAATATATTATCAGGTTGCAGTCAGTACCGCTTGAACGGTGATTTTTCGCACCAGCTTCAGCCGGAGGACAGTATAACTCCCACACGACACGTCGTAAATCGAGTGTATGTAATGAGCGCACATCCTGCGGAGATGTTCAATATCGAATGAACACAAATAATCATATGAGCTGAAGACGGCATCGACAAATTAGCAATTTAGGGCAAGTTGTGATATTAATACCTGATGCATGCCATACAATATATATTTTTGCTTACCGCTATGGGAAGTTTGGGTTATATATGTGTAGTCTGCAATAATAGCTGCTTTGTGGCATCTGCGGCACAAAGAGCCGTAGACTAATTATATATGCTGTTAGAAAAATATTTTGTCGAGAGCTGTAAAACATCAAAAAAAGACTGCCACCCACACGATTGGATTTGACACAATACACAATCGTTCAGGTGCAGTCTCTTTTAACATCATTTTTCATCCGGTTTTAAGATTATCTGATCAGGATATATATATCCCAGCTTTCCGGCAGCCTCCTCAATATACTGCTTTGTCTGTACATATATCTTACGTTCTTCCAAGTCCTTTGTCCGCTGCTTCTGTTCTTTAAGTTTGCCCTCAAGCACCTTTTCCTGTTTCTGAAGAACTACCTTCTGCTCTTTCGCATCTATAATCTGCACAACCATTACTCCACAGAATAAAAGCATCACAAATCCCACAAGAAACATCGAAAGTTTATTTGATTTTGCTCTTTTTTTTGCCGTAGTTTTTTTTCTCATCTTTACCCGCATCCTTATTTTTACTCAAATCATCCTGAATATTATTTTCAGACTTATTTTTCATTTCCGTTCTGTTTTTTTCGCTAAGAACTATTTTAACTTTATTTGATAAAAATTTCAATACTTTTAATACAGGCTTCACAATTTCTGTTAATAATAACGAAATATACCTGACCAAAATGCCGCTTAACGATACATGATACAGCACTATTCCTAATAAAAGTGCGCACATGATATGAACACGCACTGTCCCTCCATTGTAGTCATAAAACATTTTAAATGTTATAAGTCCACAGGCTACCCAGAATACTATATCCTCTATACTTATAAATACAATATTATGCCGAACGACCCTTCTGGCAATTCTAAGCACATCATACGACACCGTAAATGCAGCTCCGGTAAGAAGTGCCTCCGACAATATGTATAGTTCATTATAAATGCTTATGTCTATTCCCGACATCAGCCAAATATCCTTGAAAATATTGATTCTTTTTTGGTATTATCTGTATACTTTCTTCCGCCACGTCCTGAGGCATTTCTGCCATCTCCCTCATAATTCATTCCGGCTATTTTTCCCTCGACATCAAGTTCGCCTTTCTCAAGGCTCAGTCTCTTCACATGCATCTCTTCACCTTTAATTATAAGCTTTCCAAGTTCTGTATCTACACGTACTTCCTTTACATCAAAAGAAATCACATTTTTTACGCCTGTTATATTAAGATATTTTCTGTTCTGCAGACTTATCTTCTGACTCTTGCCCATCATCTGCTCATCCATATAAATACCCGCCTCAGATATGTATTTATATATTATATTCAGATGCATGAAGAAATATGACTAACCTGACCTGCTGCCATAATTCTGAGCAGTCAATTATATTTCTTTATACATCTGTGAAGCCTCGTCCTTTTTCACTGTCTCCTGTACATTTGTAACCTCTACTTTAAGTGTCTTTGTCCCAAACTGGATTTCTATAATATCTCCGGCCTTGACTGATACTGAAGCTTTGGCTACCTTTCCATTTACTATCACTCTTCCTGCATCACATGCATCATTAGCAACAGTTCTTCTTTTTATAAGACGTGAAACTTTTAAATATTTATCTAATCTCATATAAATCCTCATTTCTTATATTACTATATAAAGAAAACCCTGCATATCTCCGAAGATACACAGGGCTTTCTATTCATAACCAATAGTCTAATTATTTATTGATCTCGTCCTTTAAAGCTTTTCCTGCTTTAAATTTAGGTGCTTTTGAAGCTGGGATGCTCATTGTTGCACCTGTCTGTGGGTTTCTTCCTTCTCTAGCTGCTCTCTCAGAAACTTCGAATGTACCAAATCCAACTAACTGGATTTTGTTTCCTTTCTTTAACTCATCAGCAACAACCTCTGTAAATGCCTTTAATGCTGCCTCTGCGTCTTTCTTTGATAATTCTGTTTTTGCAGCCATTGCTGCTACTAACTCAGCTTTGTTCATGGATAAACTCCTCCTCTGTTATTCTTCTAGTTTTTTTGTAGTCCTTTTATGGACAATAAAATACAGGTAACATTTACGTTCACATTACCCTCACGTCTATTTATAAACGTTAAACCTTTGTTTGTCAAGGATATTTAGCCTTTTTATGCACTTTTCACAATTCTTTATAAGCAGTTGCAAACTATTGTACAAAATCGTAACTATTTAGTTTTCCATCTGCTTTCCAAGTACCATCGATACTGCAATTACCATCTTTGAATCCCCTTCATTAAAAAGGGTACGTTTATCCTTGCCCACAAGGATGGCAGAACCTATAACATCTCCATTGCATATCACAGGACTTATTATCTGTGCCCCTTCTCCTTCATCTTCTTCTGTTATGGGAATATATGCATGGTTATCCTTTATTACCTTTCTCTCGGATATTATCTTATTAAGCTCATCGGATATACTTTTATCAACTATGTCCCGCTTTCCGCCTGACACCGCAATCACTCTGTCCCTGT
Organism: Lachnospira sp. UBA2821; assembly: GCA_002351535.1. GTDB lineage: Bacteria > Bacillota > Clostridia > Lachnospirales > Lachnospiraceae > UBA2821. The sequence goes on along the minus strand of DEGR01000013.1, from coordinate 55,187 downwards.
CCGTTATTACCGCTATATTTCCACCACAATGGTTCATTGACTCTGCAATCTGTACGCTTATTCCACTCAGTTCACCAACCGGGGAATATTTCTTAAGCAGTATCGTACCTTCCTCACTCGTATATATTTCCATCGGGTCACCTTCGCGTATTCTCATAGTACGCCTGATTTCTTTAGGCACAACTATTCTTCCAAGTTCATCTATTCTCCGCACAATGCCTGTAGCTTTCATGTTACATTTTTCCTCCAATTCCATATTTTCACATAAGTTTTTACACTCTTTTGTTATATATTAGCTTTGGAGTTAGTATGTGGAAAATGTTCTAAAATATTCTTGTCTTTATATTCTCATTTCGAATTACGGGTGGTTCTATTAGCCCAATTCATTATTTTTTGCTTTCATATACCCATACCGTTTTCTGTTTTTCATAATAAAATATATTGCAATAAGTAATCCAATTCCTTCTACAGCTATAACAACAGTCCACAATCCATTTATTCCAAAAAGTGCCGGAAGCAGATATATCATAATTATCTGTAATACAAGTGTACGCGATACCGACAGAACTGCCGACACAACACCATTATTAAGTGCCGTAAAAAATGCCGATGCATATATATTATATCCCATCATCAGAAATGCTACAGAATATATTTTCATGCCATTTGCCGTAAGCTCATATAATTCTTTGTCGTAACCTACAAAAAGTCGGACAAGCGGATTAGATAGAATCTCCGCACTAAGGCACATTAAGACATTTGCTGTTCCAAGAATAATTATACTTTTTGAAAATATATTCTGAAGTTCTTTCTTATTGCCTGCACCATAATTAAACCCGACCACAAGTGCCGTTCCAATCGAATAGCCTATATATATCGCTACAAATACAAATCCGACATACATAATCACCCCATACGCAGCCACTCCATTTTGGCCTGCATAATGTAACAATTGAAGATTGTACAGAAACCCTACTATTGAAGCAGAAACATTTGACAGAAACTCACTTACGCCATTTCCACACGCTTTAGATATTACTTTCATATCCAGCTTAGCCCTTCCCAACTTCAACGGACTTTTCTTTGATAATGTAAAGAATAAAAGTGGAATTCCTCCACCTAACATCTGACTTGTAATGGTTGCCCACGCTGCCCCTGCGATTCCAAGATTTAATATACCGACAAGAAGCCAGTCAAGAATCATATTCGTCCCACCGGCTATAAGTGTAACAACAAATCCCATCCTCGGATGTTCTGCCGTTATAAAAAATGTCTGAAAAAGATTCTGAAGCATATAAAATACAATTCCAATCATGTTTATTCTTATATATATTACACAATATGGAAGCATTAATTTCCCGGCTCCCAGTATCTCAGATATCTGTATTGCAAACAATGCTCCCAATGCAGCAAGCACGACACCAATAGCTATCATGGAATATACTATAATAGAGAAACTGCTATTAGCTTTTTTCCTGTTCCCTGTTCCAAGATACATGGATACTAGTGCACTTCCACCACTACCGAACATAAAACCAACTGCTGCTATCATCATTATAAAAGGCATCGTAAGATTAAGTGCCGCAAATGCCGTACTCCCTACATAGTTAGACACAAAAAAGCCGTCAACTATTGTATATAATGATGTAAATATCATCGTACATATAGGACCTATTGTAAACGCAAACAGTTTCCTGTAAGTGAAATGGTCCGATAACTGAATTCTCTCCATCAATTATTTCTCCTCTTAAAAATGTCACATTTTAATAGTTTTTTATAGGACAGGTCTATTGCGAAAGCCCCAAGCGGTGCTGTAATTACAATGGCAAGTACGGCAACAGTTAGTACGGTATCTCCACACGCAAATCCCATTGACAAAGGAATCCCTCCAATTGCAGCCTGCACTGTAGCTTTTGGAGTATATGCCATCATCGTGAACAATTTTTCTTTTAATTCAAGATTAGTCCCAAGAAGACATACAAATACGCCCGCCATTCTGAATATAAGTGCACCAACTATAACAAAAAATGCCGACACTCCGACTTTTCCCAGGCATCCTATATTTACCGTAGCTCCCACCAGCACAAACAGAAATACTTCGGCACCTACCCATAGTTTACCATATTTTTGTGATAATCTGTCGGCAACTTTTCTTTTATATTTCCTAAGTGCAATACCAATAAACATAATTGCTATCAAAGCCGCAAATGTTATCGGTGTATTAAGTGCATCCTCTGCACATACGAGTAAAAATGACACACTGATTATTATAAGCACTTTTGTTGTATCTCTTACATGCATTCTGCCAAAAAATAATGACATGAGTCCACCTGTAATCATGCCCACAATTATACCCAGAAATATCGATACCGGTATATTTATAAAGCTGATTACAGACGCTCCCTTTCCCTGCATCATCCCTGTAAATGTTGAAAACAGTACAATAACATAGACATCATCCACAGATGCTCCGGCAAGAATAAGCTGTGGTATTGACTTATCCATACCATAACCTTCATCCATTATTTTAACCATTCGTGGCACTACCACTGCCGGTGATACTGCGGCAAGAACCGTTCCTATGATTGCAGCTTCGAGCATACTTACACCCAAAAGTTTGGGAGCCAGAATAATTATTCCTATAAGTTCAAATGAAGCGGGAACAAAGCACATCATCACAGCCGGTCTGCCTATCTTCTTAAGACCTGATATATCAAGTCCAAGTCCGGCCCTTGTAAGTATTATAATAAGTGCTATTTTTCTCAGCTCAGACGATATTCCAAGTATACTTCCATCCAGAAGATTTAACGCATAAGGTCCAAGCACAATTCCTGTGACAATCATCCCCAGCAACGAAGGCAATTTGCACCTTTGACAAATCCATCCCATAGACATACCGACGATTAAAATTAAAGAAATACTTAATAACATAAAAACCTCCATTCCGCAGAAAAAGCTGATAATTTCTGCGCCAGTTATATCGCAGAAGTCATCAGCTTAATAAGCGGTTCAAATACCAAAACACGAATTTATCATATTTCGTATTTAGGGAGAACATCATTCCCTTATTGCACGATACTATCATAATTTTTATATATTTGCAATAAATTCCAAAATATATCGGTCATCCTTAATTATTTCATTATACATAATTATTATACAGCCAGATGCATATACACTGCATCTGCAAGTATTTTATGTCCGTTTTCATTCATGTGTTCCTGGTCTTCTTCACTAGGATTAACATAATCAGATGCAGCAAAGAACCTCACATTTCTTTCTCCCGCCACTTTCTTATATGCCGACTTTAATCCTTTAGATATAGTTACGGACTCTTCGCTAAATTCCGGATCAAATTCTTCTTTCCATACATTTTTTCCAAGATGTATAGGCGAAACAAGTAATATTTTATCATAAGAAACGTATTGTGATATAGCCTCCAGACATTCGTCAACTCCATGTGCTATTTTCTCCGGAGTTGTATGATTGTATGTCTTGCAATCATTAGTTCCAAGCATAACAACCACCATATCTATATTTTCGTACTCTGAAAATATACTTTGTACTGAATCTATCCCTTTCCTTCCGGGACGTATTCTGTCCTCATAAATACTTGTACGTCCACACAGCCCTTCCTCTATTACTCTTATATTCTTATGTTTTAATCTGTCCTGCAAAATCCCCGTCCATCTTATATTTTTTGGATATCTTTCCTTTGTAACCGGATTATATCCCCATGTATTCGAATCACCAAAGCAAATTATATTCCTCATAACAAAACCTCTCTTTCATTTTTGTTACTGCAATTCTAACACCGGGAATATAAATTGTATAATCGTTATAAATTATTACCATGTATAGATATAATCTATATATTCATTTACAAAACACCGATACCTAATATTTAAAATTGAAATATGCCTACTGATTTTAAGAACAGCAAAATCAGTAATATAGGTGCTATATACTTTATCATCACAGTGTAAAGTCTCCTTCTTCCCATCTTCGCACCGTTTTTCTCCACCTCTTCTATTACAGTTTCCGGTTTAACTACCCATCCAATCAAAATACATGTTCCTATTGCAACTATAGGCATAAGCGCATTGTTACTAATATAATCCATAATGTCAAGTATCTGGGCATGGCTGCCTGTTGGAAGTTTTATATCGAAATATAATATATTATAACCCATACATACAATTACTCCGGCCACAAGTGCTATCACACTCTCTATTGACGTAGCTGCCTTCCGCTTTACATGAAATTCATCCATAATACTTGCAACTACTGCTTCCATAACCGATATTGCACTCGTCAGTGCCGCAAAAAATACCATCGCAAAAAACATTCCACCTATTATATTTCCAGCAAATCCCATAGATGCAAATACTTTTGGAAGTGATTCAAACATAAGGCTGGGGCCGGATGCTTCCATTCCTTCCCTTCCCATAAATGTATACACAGCAGGTATTATCATAACTCCTGCAAGAAATGCAACAATTGTATCGAACAGCTCTATATAATTAATTGACCTTTTCATATCTGCATCATCAGCTACATATGAACCATACGTTATCATTATTCCCATAGCAACGCTAAGTGAAAAGAACAACTGTCCCATGGCATCCATTACGACTGTAACAAATCCCTTCACCGTCATACCTTTTAAATCAGGCACTGCATATATTTTTAGTCCCTGAAGCCCCGTTCTGGTAACTCCCTGCGCATCTGTATGTGATATTGTAAGTGCATATACAGATATTCCAATTACAAGCACAATAAGCACAGGCATTATCACTTTAGAAAATGATTCAATACCCTTGTTTACACCGAATACAATTATCATTACAACACATGCTAAAAATATTGTCATCATAATTACAGGTTCTTTCTCCTGCGTTATAAATCCGGCAAAGTAATCATCACCTGCCGCCTCAACACCTCTTCCAGTAAGATATGTCAGAAAATACTTAAGAACCCATCCACCTATACATACATAATATGGAAGAATAATTACAGGTACAAGACATGATACTATCCCTAACGGTTTCCACCCCTTTTTAATCTTACTGTAAGCTGTAAGTGAACTTTGTTTTGTTTTTCTTCCTATTGCAAGCTCTGTAGTAAGAAGTGTGAAACCAAATGTAAGTGCCAATATAATATAGACAAACAGAAATAGTCCGCCTCCGTCTTTCGCAGCAAGATATGGAAATCTCCATATGTTACCAAGTCCCACAGCACTCCCCGCCGCAGCAAGAATAAAGCCAATTGTTCCTCCAAAGGAATTTCTTTTCTTTTCCATTATTAATCCTCATTTCCAAGGTAATATATACCCTTCGCATTTTAAACCATATTCTGTATTATAATCAAAAAATTGTATTGCTACAACGACATTTTTACTTTTTTTATCATTGATATTTTATACCATTAACAGTATACTCATATTATAGTTGTTTAACACTAATCAGAACTATTTGCATTAACAGACATAATTATAATGATAAAACCCAGAAACGGAGATTAATATGATTATTGACACACATGTACATTGTGGAATTATGAACGGATTCTATATGCCGAATGAAATGGTTGAAGAATTTATTGACAAATATAATGTTAACCATATTATTTTATCAGATTGTCGTGCCGTTGAGAACACAGAAGATTTAAAGCCTGTTCCACCTGATGAGGCTTACACGCAAAATGAGGTTTTCAAAGACACCATTGCTTTTGCACGAAAACATCCGGGAAGAATTTCTGTTATGCCATGGATTAAACCGGTCATAGATGGTGTTGATGACGAATTCATCAACATTATAAGCACTAACACAGATATTGTTAAAGGCATTAAGTATCATGCTTACAATTCCAATCTTCATTCTGATTCTGAAATTCTCGAACCATATTACAAAATAGCCCGGGAATACAGACTTCCTGTTGTTATACATACAGGTGGAGATGATGCTTCAGACCCACAATATGTATATAATGCAGCAAGACAGCATCCTGATGTCAATTTCATTATGGCCCACATGGGACTTACTACAGACAATCTAAAAGCAATCAGCTTTATATCCCGGCTTCCTAATCTATACGGTGATACAGCATGGGTTTCCATAAAGAGTGTTATTAAACTTATAAATCTTGGTTGTGCCGGCAAAATCGTATTCGGTACAGACAGTCCCATCGACGGTCCTGATACATATGTTCAAAATGCACATGGCGAACCGTCCATGTACATAGATTATTTCGAAAAGCTGCCAAAGCTTGTAAGTAAAGAAATCTATGATAAAATAATGTTTAAAAATGCAATAAGGTTATTCAATCTAAGCATTTAATACCATACAAACAGTAACGATAAGTTACTGCAAATATATAAATAACACAAACATACAACATGTATAATAATTAACAAACGGAGGATAACATAATGGCACGAAAAGCAAGTGTTGAAAGAGCTGCCGCTAAAATCGGTGGTTTCGCTACATCAAAGAAAAATATTACAGTTCAGTATCAGGGACATGACCGTTCAGAAGTTTCTATTCTGGATGCTGTTAAAAATGATGCATTATCACACGGAATAAATGATTCAGATATTGAACAGATTGATATATATATTAAACCGGAAGAACATAACATCTATTACGTTATTAATGAAGAATTCAACGGAAGAGTAGACTTTTAACTGTCTGCTTTTAAAAATATAACACAGAAAGGAACTTATCTTATGGCAAAGACATTTGTAATAGCTAACCAGAAAGGTGGTATCGGCAAAACCACAACAGCTACAACTCTGGCAGGCATTCTCGCAAAACAATATAAAACTTTACTTATAGATGCTGACCCACAGGGAAACAGCACCAGTACATATCAGGCTGTTATAGAAGACCAGCCTACACTTTATGATGTGATGGTAGATAGTGATAAAATACCAATCAGCGAGGCAATCCAGCATATGGAAAACGGTGATATTGTCGCATCCGACCCGCTTCTCAGCAAAGCCGAAAAAATGCTTGATGGTGACATAGACGGATTGTACAGATTAAGTGATGCAATAGATGAAGTCAAAGATTACGACTATATCGTCATAGACACTGCACCATCTTTAAGCGTAGTGTTATACAACTCTCTCATAGCTGCTGACGAAGTTATAATTCCTGTAACGGCAGATGCATACTCTATTCAGGGATTACGACAATTATATAGCACGATAAAGAGTGTCCAAAAACGACAGAATAAAAATCTCAGAATCGCAGGACTTTTGCTTGTAAAATATTCGGGACGCTCTAACCTCGAAAGAAGTGTATCCGAGGACCTTGAATCAATTGCCGCTGAAATGGGAACTAAATTATTCGAAACCAAAATACGTGAATGTATAAAAACAAAAGAAGCACAGACAGCCAAAAAGCTTTTGACTGATTATGCTCCAAAATGTAATACAATGATTGATTATAATGCATTTGCTGACGAGTTACTGAATAGGTAACCGGAAACATACGCTTTATCTTATCATCTGTATATATTAATAGTATTCATAATTGAGGGCAGAAGCCCCCAACTATGAATACTATTTTCTTTTTCTTTTTCGTCCTCTTACAGGCTTCTTAATTGTCTTTGGTGTTCTAAGAATAATTGTCTCAAACGGTCTTAATTTCACTGTCATGTAATAGTCAAAATAATTACACTGTGGTTCTGCCGGAACTGATTCATAGCTTACTTTTTCAACTCCATCAATGTCCACCGAACTTAATACTCTCTCATATTTACCTTTAACAGGCGCACCAAGCATGTATCCTTCTCTTTCAACAGGAGTAAAGTTACATATAAATATAAGACTATCATTATAAGTTCCTGGTGCCTTTCTGATAAAGCTGAATACACTTCTCTCATTATCATCCGGATTTATCCATCGGAAACAATCATATTCCTTTGACTCATAAGCATACATAACCGGATTTTCTTTATACAAATGCAATAATTTCTTAAAGAACTTCTGTATTCCTTTATGTACAGGCTCGTCTAACAGATACCAGTCAAGTGCTCTGTCCTCTGACCATTCCTCCCGCTGTCCGAATTCCTGTCCCATGAACAAAAGCTTCTTACCCGGCTGTCCAATCATAAATGCATATGCTGTCTTAAGATTTTCTGCCTTTTCTTCTATTGTACCGGGCATCTTATTAAACAAAGATTTCTTAAGATGAACTACTTCATCATGGGATAATACAAGGATAAAATTCTCACTAAATGCATATGTCATGTTAAATGTCATTTTGTTATGATTAAAGCTTCTAAAATATGGGTCAAGCTGGACATAATCGAGAAAATCATGCATCCATCCCATATTCCATTTGAATTTAAATCCAAGTCCTCCATCCTCCGGAGTCTTTGTAATATTAGGCCATGATGTCGATTCCTCAGCTATAAGGTAAGCTCTTGGAGCCCTTTTATTAAGAATACTGTTAACATGCTTAAAGAATTCCATGGCTTCAAGATTGCCGTTTCCACCATATCTGTTAGGTATCCACTCACCGGCATTTCTTCCATAATCGAGATAAAGCATAGACGCAACCGCATCAACACGAAGTGCATCGACATGAAACTTTTCTACCCAGAACAGAGCATTTGCAACGAGAAAATTGACAACTTCATACTTGCCATAATCAAATATCTTAGTTCCCCAGTCTCTCTGCTCGCCCTTTCTCGGGTCAGCATATTCATAAAGCGGAGAACCGTCAAACATTGCAAGACCATGCTCATCTTTTGGAAAATGTGCAGGAACCCAATCAAGAATTACTCCTATTCCATTTTTATGCATATAATCTACAAAATACATAAAGTCTTTTGCATCTCCATATCTTGAAGTAGGTGCATAATATCCTGTAACCTGATATCCCCATGAACCATCAAACGGATGCTCTGCTATTCCCATAAGTTCAACATGCGTGTATCCCATATCTTTGACATATTTCGCAAGTTCTACTGCTATATCCCTGTAATTATAAAACCCTTCTGCACTATATGAATAATCTTTCTTCCACGACCCCAGATGTACTTCATATATGGAAATCGGTGTATCAACAACATTTTTACAGGACTCCGTCTGCTCTTTAAGCCACTTGCTGTCTGTCCATGCAAAATTGTTAAGGTCTGCTATCTTAGATGCATTACCGGGTCTTAATTCTGAACCGTTACCGTATGGGTCCGCCTTATAATGTGTTTCTCCATTCTGACCTGTTATAGCATATTTGTATATTTCGCCAACACCAACACCCGGAACAAAAGTCTCCCATATTCCAGATGAACCAAGACTGCTCATAATATTCTCATAGCCATTCCAATTGTTAAAATCACCAACAACACTGACAGCTCTGGCATGTGGAGCCCATACTGCAAAATACGTTCCCTTTACACCATCAATCTCCATAACATGAGCACCCATTTTTTCATATATTTCATAATGATTACCATTACCAAATAAATAGCAATCACTTTCTGTAATCACATTCATAAAATACCTCCTCACCCTTGATGTTATTATATTATTGTACTTATCTTTTATTGTAGTTAATAAGGCAGCCTTTAAGAATTATCTCTCTCTCATCATCTGTGAGTTCTCCGAGTGAAAGCGAAAACTCTTTCATATCACCATTTTTAACCACATAAGCTTTTATATCATTACTCTTGTTCTCAACTGCCTCTCTGATACCCGGAATAAAGATATAGTCTCCATTTGCAAATGGAAGCTCGTCCTCTGTATAGATAAATGGAAGCATTCCCCAATTAATAAGGTTTGAACGGTATCTCTTTGTTGCGTATTCTTTGGCAATATTAGCCCATCCTCCAAGAACCTTCTGACATGAAGCTGCCTGCTCTCTTGCAGAACCATCACCAGGTTTAACAGCATATATCGTGCTTCCTACACCTGTATTTGATTTGCTGACACCGTCAAATCTATCCTTAATTGTGTGCATTACTTCTCTTAATTCAGGAAGAACTTCTCCCATGCACTCGCCCTTTTCTCTTGCCTTTTCTGCAGCCTGAACTTCTTTAGCCCTGCCAACATACGCAGGATCTTTTCTTGAAAGAGTAAATTCAGCAAGTCCTAATGGGTTAGAACGATATGATGAAGTCTCTCCTGAAGGTATAAGTTCATCTGTAGTTGTTACAGGGTCATGAATCTCTGAAACAACTTTTATAATAAGGTTGTCTGTAAGAGCAACCATCTCAGGCCAGTCCTTAATATTTGGACCAAACTTAATCTCAACAGATGGGTCTGCAACTCCCTTACTGTCAAATACCCTGTTCTCATATATTGTCTTATCAAAGAAATATTTTGGTTTGCTGTAATTAACATCAATATCTGTTGCTGCTGTAAGGAATCCCTTATTTGCTGCTGTTGCTGCAATAGAACGTGCATCCATAAGTGCAACCGAAGCAATCTGTCCATTCTGAATCTTAGAACCTTCTCTGTTAGGGAAGTTTCTTGTAGAATGACGGATACTGAGAGCCTTGTCAGCCGGTGTATCTCCTGCTCCGAAACATGGTCCGCAAAATGCTGTCTTAACTACTGCACCTGCTGCCATGAGGTCTGCAAGCTTACCATTTCTTGCAAGTTCAACATATATAGGTGTACTTGCCGGATATACACTGAGTGTAAATGCGTCACATCCGATATTTGCATTCTTAAGAATATCAGCAGCATCACATATATTCTCGAATCCACCACCTGCACATCCGGCGATGATTCCCTGCTCTACATATAATCTGCCATCTCTTACTTTGTCCTTAAGTGTAAAGTCTACCTTATCTCCAAAGCTTACTTTTGCTTTCTTCTCACACTCATCAAGAATGTCCATAAGATTTGCATTAAGTTCGTCTATTGTATACGCATTACTTGGATGGAATGGCATGGCAATCATTGGTCTTATCTTGCTCAAATCAACATAAATCATTCCATCATAATATGTTACTGCTCCCGGATTAAGTTCCTTGTACTCTTCTACTCTTCCATGAGTCTCATAGAAATCCTTAATCTTGTCATCTGTCTTCCAGATAGATGATAAACATGTTGTCTCTGTTGTCATAACATCAACACCAATTCTGAAATCAGCGCTAAGATTCTCAACACCCGGTCCTACGAATTCCATTACCTTGTTCTTAACATAACCATTTGCAAATACTTCACCAATAATTGCTATAGCCACATCCTGTGGTCCTACACCCGGAATTGGTTTTCCTGTCATATATACACCAACAACACCTGGCATGTTAATATCATATGTCTGGGATAATAACTGTTTAACAAGTTCAGGACCACCCTCACCCATGGCCATTGTACCGAGTGCTCCATAACGTGTATGACTGTCCGAACCAAGAATCATCTTTCCACCGCCTGCGAGCATTTCACGCGCAAACTGATGAATAACAGCCTGATGAGGTGGAACATATACACCACCATACTTTTTAGCACATGTAAGTCCAAACATGTGGTCATCTTCATTAATAGTTCCTCCAACTGCACAAAGACTGTTATGACAGTTAGTAAGTACATATGGAATTGGGAACTTCTCAAGTCCTGATGCTCTTGCAGTCTGTATAATTCCAACAAATGTTATATCATGAGATGTAAGTTTATCGAATTTTATCTGAAGTTTCTCATCATTACCCGATGTATTATGTGCCTGCAATATACTATATGCCATAGTATTCTTTGCAGCTTCCTCCTTAGTAAGATATTTATCACCTAACTTACTTTTGAGCTGTGCCTCTGTATCTGCTCCAACTTCTACCACTTCTGTTCCATTGAGCAAATATGCTCCTCCGTTGCTTAATTTAATCATGTTTTCCTCCTTGATAATACTACCTTTTATTATACTAAAAATACGCACTTTATGCAAGGCATAGCCCATACATTAGCCACTAAATTTATCTTGACGAAAGTGTCTCCATTATAGCAGGAATAAGCTGTTTCTTTCTTGACACCATCCCTTTAACCGTAACAGAGCCGTCTTTTGCAGCCACACCAAATGTTTCTTCTAACAACTCGACAGAATTCTCTCCCGCACATATTATCTCCGTAGATTCCTCCAGAATATTAGTAAGCATAAAATATATAATCTCAACTCCATGTTCCAGATAGGCACGTTCCAGATACCCTGTAAGTTTATTCTTTATAACCTGTAATTCTTCTGCAGTCATTGAGTTAATCTGTCCTACTCCGAGATTCACACCCTCAAGAGAAAACTTCTTAAAATCCTGATAGAATATTTCTTCTGCCGACTTTCTCTTAAGATTACTTCCTGCCTTAAACATTTCTGTTGCAAATGCTTCTACATTTATCCCTGCTATCTTCGCAAGTTCCTCCGATGCCTGTCTGTCCACATCCGTACATGTAGGAGAGCGGTACATAAGAGTATCAGATAATATTGCGGCACAAAGTATTCCCGCAATGTTTTCAGGCACCTGCTGATTTTTCTCCTGAAACAACTGATAAATAATAGTAGCTGTACATCCTAATGGCTGATTTCTGAAAAATACAGGTGACATCGTTTCTATAGCCCCGAGTCTGTGATGGTCAATTATTTCAAGAATCTCTGCCTCTTCAATACCATCTACAGCCTGACCCTTTTCATTATGGTCAACAAGTATAATTTCTTTTTTTGCCGCCGATAACAGATTTCTTCTTGAAATCATTCCTATATACTGTCCCTTTTTGTTAAGTATAGGAAAATCTCTGAATCTTTTTTTTGCCATGACACTTTTTATATCATCTACAAACTCATCTGTCTTAAACGTTATTAAATCTTCTCTGCTCATAAAGTAACTTATTGCCATACTCTGATTAATAAGTCTGGCCACAGTATATGTGTCATGAGGTGAACTTATTACAGTACAATTATTCTCTTCAGCAAGCTTTCTTATAGTCAATGAAACATCGGCGCCATCACATACAACTATACACCCTGCTTTCATCTCAATAGCGCAAAGCTGTGACTCATACCTGTTTCCAAGAATTACAAGGTCATTTTCTTCTATATAATTTTCCATAAGATCAGGATTCGCTGCTGCAATTAGAACTTTTCCCTTAACATAATATTGCTGCTCGTCTCCCACAATCATTTTACCGTCAAGAGTCTCTACAATATTTCTAAACTTTGTATGTGCCGTAGAAAGAATATTGCTGTCATACACATCCATGTAAGCTTCTGCAATATCCTCAGTAGTAATTACCCCTTCAAGCCTTCCATGCTTAGTTATCGGTAGTGTTACAACATTCAGTTCTTTCATAAGTGACCAGGCCTTCTTAAGTGAAATAGTCCGGTCGACGCCCTTTGTCTCCCTTATCTCTATATCCTTAACCTGAGAACGTACATCCGTAATATATCCCGGAATAGTCATCTTGAACTTCTTAAGGACATATCTTGTCTCCTCGTTAATCTCTCCTGCTCTCTTAGGAACATAATTTTTATTTCCCGACTGATTTTTCAAATATGCATATGCTATTGCAGAGCATATGGAATCAGTGTCAGGATTCTTATGTCCCACAACAAAAACACTGTTATTTCTATTACCCATTTGGAACCTCCATTACTTCAATGTATCCGGTGTCTCCACACTTGTCTCTATTGTAGTCTCTTCTTCACCACCTATACTGTCACTTAATCTCTTCATGTCCGAAGGTTTAAATAAAAATATTATAATAAGCAGCATTATAAGTGTATACCCCAGAATAATGCCAAGCCATATAGAAAATGCTTTATTTCTCTTAATCCATCGTTTTAATTTATTCATATATCCTCCATTTCTAAACACATATTCTCTATAATAGTTATAGTTCTAAAATACAACTTATCTTATCTTTTCTTATACTTGCGTCTGTACATTGCATGTCCCCCTACTTCGCCGAAGAATCCCAACGCAGCATACACAAGTCCCAACACAATCATTGACATATATCTGAACACAAGACACGAAGGAACAAAAAATAATCCTACTGCAAATGGCATATACCATCTGAATCCAAATTTCGCCGAGTGTATATAACATGCTCCAAAACAATATACTGTATTCACATACATCATCACATAGGTAAACACATCTGTATTCCCGTTAAGATACAACACATTTAACATTGGCAAAATATAATAACACATCACGCCCAACGCCATGATAAAATACATTGAATTCATCGCCCGCTGTGCAAATTCTTTCTCTTTATTTTTGTCCATCCGATTGTACTCTTTAATGTTTTTTCCCATCTTTTTCCTCATTTCTTAATTTACATTTTTTAGGAATATTTCGCACAAATCATTTTAATGCATTACTATTATTTTGTAAATGTTCATGTTATAATATTTTTATTAATTTGAACTTTCTGTAGTGATATTTTACATAATATAGCAACGTATGAATGTATGGATGCAACGGTATTAATATCACAATATTTTGCATAAATTGTGTGAATTTGTCAGATGCCGGATTTTGGCTTAAAGTTTGTGTTCATTCGCTAAGTGGACAGCGACGCTGAGGGTGTCCTCCCATTACACACTCTCTCATGATTCCTTAGCCGGGTGGGAGTAAATGCCGTTCTCCGGCAGAGATTATTAGGTGCGAAAAATACAAACGCGCAATGTAGTTTATATAAATATGCACATTTTCCGCTTGAACGAGTATTTTTCGCACCAGCTTCAGCCGTAGGACGGCATAACTCCCACACACGGCACGTCTTAAATCGAGTGTGTGTAATGGGCGGACACCCTTGCGGAGATGTACAATATCGAATGAGCATAAATAATAATATAATCTGAAATCCGGCATCGACAAATTAGCAATTTATGGCAGGTTGTGATATTAATATCCGGTGCAGACCATACAATAAATGCATATTTCACTACAGAAAGTTCGGGATATTTGCAGATTATTTCATAACAGAAGAAATGAGGTTTAAAATGAATATTAAAGAATTCCAGAATATTGCAGAAAACATAAAACAGAATATAAACAAAATCATTATCGGAAAAGAATCTGTTATAGAACTGATAATCACATCTGTTATTGCAGGTGGACATGTTCTTCTTGAAGATGTACCCGGAACCGGCAAAACTATGCTTGCCAAATCCCTTGCCAGATCAATATCAGGAAGCTTTAACAGAATACAGTTCACTCCGGATTTGCTTCCATCAGATATAACCGGACTCAATATTTTCAATCAGGACACCCATAAATTCACATTCGTTCCCGGACCTGTTTTCACTAATATTCTTCTTGCGGACGAGATAAACCGTGCAACTCCGCGAACACAATCAAGCCTGCTTGAATGTATGGAAGAAAAACAGGTTACAATTGACGGTAAGACAATGTCTCTCGATTCACCATTTCTTGTTATCGCAACACAGAACCCGGTAGAAACAGCCGGAACATTCGCACTTCCTGAAGCCCAGATGGACAGATTCATGATGCAGTTATCGATGGGATTCCCAACACCTGAAGAAGAAATTCTCATTATGGACAGATTTATATCTGATAATCCTCTTGAAAATATTGCACCTGTTTGCTCAAAGGAAGAAATATTTATGATGGGAGAAATCGCAAGGACAATATATGTCCATCCGGTAATAAGAAAATATATTGCGGATATCGTGCAGGCAACCCGTACATCTACAACTATATCATCAGGAGTAAGTCCAAGAGGAACGCTTGCACTTTTAAAGGCATCACAGGTATTTGCAGCCATTCATGGAAGGGATTATGTTATTCCTGATGATATCAAAGCACTTGCTTCACCTGTGCTCTCCCACAGAATAATATCTTACTCTAACATGGCTAAGAACTCCAACAAATCGGCATTAATACAAAATATAATTGATAACATAACTGTTCCAACAGAGGAATGGACAGCACGATAAACTGACCGGAGGTAAGAAAATACATGTTACTTATTCTTGCAATAGCCTGCGCTCTGGTGCTTTACTGGCTTCAAAGCTTTATTTATGCCAGATACTGGAACAGGCACCTTAATGTAAAAATACATTTTGAACATAAGGAATGCATAGAGGGTGAGAGTAACACTCTGATTGAAATAATAACCAATAACAAGTCTCTTCCCCTCCCAATGCTTCATGTAAAATTAAACACACCTAGAACCTTTTTGTTCAAAAACGAAGAAAATTCTTCGGTAACTGACTACTACTATAGAGATGATGTGTTTTCGGTTATGGGAAACCAGCAGATAACAAGAAATCTCAACTTCATGTGCAGCAGACGTGGCTGTTATTACATGAATGATTTAAGTCTTGTCTGCTATGATTTATTCATGCAGAAAACATTTAATGACAATGCTCCTAATTCAAACATCATATATGTATATCCTGCTAAAATTGACGTTTCGGCATTCGATATACCTTTCAACACAATAACAGGAAGTTATGCAACCCAGAGAACACTTGTTGAAGACCCGTTTGAATTTCGTGGAATAAGACCATATCAGCCATACGATAACATAAGAAATATCAACTGGAAAAGTTCAGCCAGAAACAATATTCTGCAGGTCAATACATTTTTTATGACATCATCACAGACTGTACATATTCTGCTCAATCTCGACACACACCTGTATTCAAAGTCAGAGATTTTGGTAGAAACAGCCATACGAATTGCCAGTTCATTATCTGAAAAATTCATCCGGACCGAAATCCCTGTAAGCGTTACCTCTAACGGCATTGACAGATATACAGGTTCTAATATCTATCAGCCCGCCGGACAGGGAAATGAACATATGAAAGCTATTGACATCTCACTTGCAAGAATAGACACATCCTGCGATAACAGCAGTTTTGTGTCAATTCTCAGAGATACACTCGAACATTCTGATAATTATTCTTATTATATAATAATATCTAACAGCAGAACACCTGAGCTTGTGAAATGTTATAACGAACTGACCGGGCAGGGAATTTCCTGTTATTTCATAGTTCCGGAGTATAAAGATGTAAATATCGAAAAGGATTTTATGGCAGAAAACATATCCGTCACAGACATGTCGGGCATTATAAAATGGGAGGTGGAGCAGTAGATGAAAGATAATAAAAAAACATTTCTGACGCATGACATAATTTCATCGGCAAGTGCTGTTATAACATTGTCCACCCTTTACATTTATGTTTTTTCAATTATGAGCAATGCAACAACTTCGTCCGAAAAAGCAGGCCATGCAGATACTGATTATTATTCCATTCTATTAGGAATTGCATTTGTAATTATACTTATATTTACAGATTTACTACTACGATATAAATGTTCAAATGTATTAATTTATCTTGGCGGTCATACACTTCCCCTTATACTTCCTTTTATTGCACAGATTCATCTGTATGCACTTATTCCGCTTGCGTGTATCTGGTTTTTTGTAATATATTCTGCAATAAATTATTGGAAAAAGGAAGAAATTCAAAAAGGAACGTGTGCCATAGAAATGCCATCGGAACTTATAATTATATACATAGGCATATTTTTTCACTGTTACTATGGGATATCGAAAACTTCAGCATGTATAGTATATATTTGCGGTGTTGTATTCTTCATATTATCAATGCTTAACAGATATTTTGAAAAAATTATTGTAAATATCCAAAGTGCACTGGGAAGTAATAAGAAAGTCGAAAACTCACAATATAAAATAAACACATTCATGATTATACTGTTTGCATGCTTTATCTTTTTCATATGCTGCGGTATTGGACTGGTATTCTTTGATACACCATTTAACATTGTCGGAAGTTTTTTCAAACTTATAGGTTCAGGAATTGTTGCAATCCTTATGATGTTTAACAACAAAGGCACGGTACACAGCCAGCCTACGGAAGAGACACCACTATTGCCAAACAATCAGGCAGCAATACAGCCATTACAAAAATCGAACCCTTTATTTGAAGCAATGTTTAATGTACTTCAGGTTATAGTATACTGCGCAATTGCATTTGCTATAATATATGGCATATACTCTTTCTTACGCTCAAACATGCATAAAAAGAAATTTGATGACCCGGATGACACACCTGACGAAAGCACGGATAAAGTCGTTAAGCTCAAAAGTAAAAGAAAGCTCCGAAACATATTTACTTCTATGTCAAATAATGAAAAAATAAGAAAAATGTATAAGAATAAGATTAACACCATCATTAAGAAAAATGTTAATCTTGCAATAAAAAAGAGCAACACACCACATGAAATAGAGCATGCCATCAATACCGTTTCCAATGATTCGAGAGACTCTGTCGGAGATATTACTGCTTTATACGAGAAAGCAAGATACAGTGATAAAGAGATTACAAAAGAAGATGTTGGGTATTGTAAAAAATTGTAATCACTACAAACACTATACATAAAAAGCAGGACATAGAACAGCTATCATAATAAACTGATATGCTCCATTCTATGCCCTGCTTTTTTTAATTGTATGAATGCTGCCTATGTGGTTATTACATTACCCCCTATGCATACTGGTCAAAATTGCCTCCCACATACGGATTAACCGACTGCTCCATCATCTTAACCATTCCTGCACCCGCAGCATCTGCCATGTCAATCTGTTTAGACAACATCTTGATTCCTACTGCTTCCTGTAACGACCCCTGTCCGGCATCTGATATTGCCATAAGAGGTGTCGATAATGAAATTCCTGATATCTCCATATCTGCCTCCATTCCGAAACGATTTTATCGTTTCTTATAAAACTGCTGATTAGCTGATTAATGGTGAAAAAGTCTGAGACCTGTGAAGCTCATTGTGATTCCGTATTTGTTACATGTCTCTATAACATTATCATCTCTGATAGAACCACCCGGCTGTGCAATATATTTAACGCCACTCTTGTGTGCTCTTTCTACATTATCTCCAAATGGGAAAAATGCATCTGAACCAAGTGCAACATCTGTATTCTTATCAAGCCATGCCCTCTTTTCTTCTCTTGTGAATTCCTCCGGCTTAACTTTAAATACTTTCTGCCACTCACCTTCTGCAAGAACATCCTGACATTCATCTCCAATATATACGTCAATGGCATTATCTCTGTTTGCCCTTCCAAGTCCATCTACGAACTGAAGTCCAAGAACCTTAGGTGACTGACGAAGGAACCAGTTATCTGCCTTCTGTCCTGCAAGTCTTGTACAATGAATTCTTGACTGCTGTCCTGCTCCGATACCGATTGCCTGTCCGCCTTTTACATAACACACAGAATTAGACTGTGTATACTTAAGTGTTATCATTGCAATTGCCAGATCAATCTTTGCCTGCTCTGTAAGTTCCTTACTCTCTGTAACGATATTACTGAAGAAATTATCATCAATTACGAGTTCATTTCTTC
Organism: Lachnospira sp. UBA2821; assembly: GCA_002351535.1. GTDB lineage: Bacteria > Bacillota > Clostridia > Lachnospirales > Lachnospiraceae > UBA2821. The sequence goes on along the minus strand of DEGR01000013.1, from coordinate 35,827 downwards.
CCTGCTCAAATGTAATTCCAAATACTTCTTTACGCTCAAGTGCCTTTGGTTTATACGAAGGGTCTATCTCAATTACATTGTAATTGCCTTTTTTCTTAGATTTAAGAATTTCAAGAGCCTCATCTGTATATCCCGGTGCAATAACACCATCTGAAACCTCTCTCTTAATAACAAGAGCTGTCTCCTTATCACACACATCTGATAAAGATATAAAATCACCAAATGAAGACATTCTGTCTGCACCTCTTGCTCTGATATAGGCATTTGCCAATGGTGTAAATTCTACATCCATGTCATCTACCCAGTATATCTTCTTCTCTACATCTGAAAGTGGAAGTCCAACTGCTGCACCTGCAGGTGATACATGCTTAAACGAAGTTGCTGCCGGAAGTCCTGTAGCTTTCTTAAGCTCTGATACAAGCTGCCATCCGTTAAATGCATCAAGAAAATTAATATATCCCGGTTTTCCGCAGCGAACTTTTATAGGAAGTTCTCCCTCTTCCATGTAAATTCTTGAAGGTTTCTGGTTAGGATTACATCCATATTTTAACTCTAATTCTTTCATTTTTTATCCTCATTTCTAAGCAATTCATTGCGAAGATGCGAACTGCGAACTGAAATCTGCATGTGCGTTTTCAGTTCTGCCATATTCATTCTTGCCAATTACTCTTTTTAATTTATTTATTCTTGTTAACTATTGTGCTCTCGTATTTTCCTGTTGCGATATCGATGTATCTTACGAATAATGACACTTTATTATCCTCATTAAGACTGTTCCAGAGCATATCTGTGAATTCCTGCATATTATCAGATATCTCAATAAGCTTTGGCTCACCGCTAAAGCTTGGAAGCGGATTACCGTCACACATATATGTATGTATGAAATGTCCCTCTCCTGCCGGGCAGTTCTCGTAAGCAAATGTATATCTGTTGCATGAATCAGGATTACCATTATCGCTCTTTAATATTGACATTGCATAATTAAACTTACCATCTTCTACATGCATAATACCTGAGATTCTAGGTGTGTAGTTAGGTGAATCCGGTTCAAACTCCCTTGTCCTTAATGCCTGCTCAAATGTGAGCTGTTTATCCATAAGTTCATATATGGTATCAGTCTGATCACCATTTGTCACTATTGTCTTATTACCAAGAACACGCACAGGTGCATAAATAATAAGACTTGGGTCACTTAATTTAGATGGGTCAAACGCCTGAGTTCTTATTCCCTCTCCATCCTGGACAAATACCCTGTTTCTGCTGTTCTCACTTCTTCCCATAATAAAATATGCCGTAACAGCCTTGCTTCCATCTTTGGATTTTCCAATAATTATACCTCTTCCAGGGTATGAATTTTCTTTTAACTCTTTCTCAATTGATACCATAATTAACCTCCATTTTTTCACATATATTTTTATAATAACATTAGAACAGTATTTTTACAATATTTTACATATAAATAATTAATTTCCACGTCCCGACTTTACTTCTTTACTTTAATATCCATATACAGTATACTTAAATGAAGATTATAAATAGGAGGTCAGCTAGTGCATTTACTCACTTATGCACTGTGTATATAATTATGGGTTCATACAATAAAAATATAAATAATCGTAATAGACGCAGAAAAAAAAGGCGCAGACATAAACGTAAGATTAAATGGTGGTTATTAATAGTAGAACTTCTTGTTCTATTCATGGCAATAGGAATAATTGTTCTGTTATGTTCATCTAATTCCAAAGCTAAAGTTGTATCAGCATTTACAAAATGTTCTCTCGGAAGAAGCATTTTAAGTTGTGCCGGCAAAGATGACTATAACAAAAATGTACTAAATTCTGATTTTAACAGAAACAACATCAAAAGCAGTAAAAGTGCTTTAAAATCCGAAGATTATATTAATATAGCATTATTCGGAATTGACCCTAGAGATGGTGAGTTTGATGCAACAACACATACAGACTCCATTATCGTTGTTACGGTTAACAACAAAACTAACAAGATAACACTTACATCAGTTTACAGAGATACACTTCTCCGAATGACTGATTCCAAAGGTGAAGTTGTGCTTTCAAAGGCCAACAACGCTTACTTCTATGGTGGTCCTGAAGAAGCCATAAATACACTTAACAGCAACCTTGACCTAAATATAAAGGATTATGCAGTTGTTAACTTCTCAGGTCTTGCAACTATTATTGATGCATTAGGCGGAATTGATGCCAATATCACCGACATGGAAAAATTCCACTTAAACAACTATCTTGTTGAAACAAGAGAAGTAACCGGAATGGATTCACCTGACGTCAAGAAGAGTGGAAATGTCCACCTTAATGGTCTTCAGGCAACCGCATTCTGCAGAATAAGATATTCTGAATTCACTGCCCCTGACGGAACTGTATATAAAGATGACTATGGCCGTACTGCAAGACAACGTTTTGTAATGACACAGTTATTTAACCTTGCCAAAACAGCCGGTCCTGATAAAATGATTTCTACAGCCAAAAAGTTACTCGAAAATGGTACTAAAGACGGAAATAAAATAATGGAGACAAGCCTTTCATGGGATACGATATTAGACTTAATTCCTATCGCAATGGAATGCTCACTAGGTGATACACAGGGATTCCCATATGAAACATACACTCCTGACAAAGGATATGCCTACTATGGCTATGTAGTTCCTGTCGGACTTGAAGATAATGTAAAGAAGCTGCACGAAACTTTATTCCCTGGGGCAAATTATGAACCATCATCGGCACTCCGTTCTATCTCTAACGAGATAATAGATGAGACAGACGTAAAACCGGACTCATATGATGACAGCTCTGATGATTCCGATAACTCTGATGATTCATACAATAATTCCGACGACAATCAGGAGGACAGCTACAATAACTCTGATGATTATGACAACTCAGACTATAACGATGACAGTAATTCAGATGATGTTTATACTGATGATTAAGCTATAATATATTCTAAAAAGTCACCCCCCAATTGATATCTGACAAATGGTATCAATTGGGGGGTGATTTTTTCTGAACCCAAGGAGTTGATTATTATGATAACTGCAAAAGTATTTGAAAATGGAAGAAGTCAAGCCGTAAGACTTTCAAAAGAACGTAGATTTAACACGGACGAAGTTAATGTTAACAAAATTGGTGATATTGCTTTGCTTATGCCTTAAGCAAATAAATAGAGTATGCTATTTGTTCAAAACTATCATCTTCTCCAAGAACACACTTCTCTAGCAACTTTATGTTGCACCTGTATTTTCTAACTGTTATAATTAGGACATAGGTGCTACCATAACGGTAGGCGGTTAGTCCTTTATCAGAGGGACTGTGACCCTCTGATTACATAGAAACCCGCAAGGGAATCCAAGGAAAGGAGGGCTAAGCCAATGAGTATTGTGGACTTTATTGCAGTAGTAAGCTTCGGCTTAACCTGCTTTGGAATCGGATATTCCTTTGGTAAAGATAATAACAAGACGCAAAAATAGCCGCCCTGGTCTGGTAAACTAAGCGGCATTTTTGTCAAACTATTCACTTGGGCTAACCGTCTATCGGTAGCACTCTTTTTCTATAATCATATTATCACTTATCTATGAAAATGTCAAAAATTTTCTTAACCTCTTCTTCTGTAAGATGAGTAGCCATTGAAATTTCTTTGTTACTTAACCCCATTTATATAAGAGTTATAGCAACTCCCTCAATTTTAGTTTTCAAGATTTTCTCTCCTTATTCTATCCACCTGTTCTCCATACAGTTCTCCTATTGCCTTAAGCACCTCATCAAATGCTGCCTTAAATGTCTTTCCGTCTTTCACCGGCTCACTAAGATAATAATGAAATTCCGGTTCTTCACCATTCAGAAATTTCAGCTTATATTTATACTTATCTAAAAGCTGTGGTATCTTTGTTACATCCACAGGAGCTTTCTTATGCATTTTTATTTTAAGTATTTTTTTATCAGAAGATACATCGGTAATATAAAGTTTATGTGCTTCTGACTTCAGAAGTGCTACTATCAGAAGATTCATTACCGCCTTCGGCATGTCACCGAATCTGTCCATCAGTTCATCCTGCATATCCGAATATTCTTCTTCATTCTCAATACCTGCAACACGCTTATATATGCTTAACTTCTGATATTCATTCTTAATGTAATTATTAGGTATAAATGCATCTATGTCAACATCTATAGTTGTCTCAAAGTCTTCATACTGCTTTTCTCCCTTGTACATCATTACCGCATCATTAAGCATTTTGCAGTATAAATCATATCCTACTGCTGCCATATGTCCATGCTGCTCTGCGCCAAGAACATTTCCTGCACCTCGTATCTCTAAATCCCTCATCGCAATCTTTATTCCTGAACCAAGTTCCGTAAATTCTCTGATAGCCTGAAGTCTCTTCTCAGCAACCTCCCTCAGCACCTTATTTCTTCTGTACATAAGAAACGCGTATGAAGTACGGTTAGAGCGTCCGATTCTTCCTCTTAACTGATAGAGCTGTGCAAGTCCCATATTATCGGCATCGTGTACAATCATAGTATTTGCATTAGAAATGTCAAGTCCGGTTTCAATAATCGTTGTTGCCACCAGAACATCTATATCTCCCTGAATAAAGTCATACATTATCTTTTCCATCGTACGCTCACTCATCTGACCATGCACAAATGCAACATTTGCTTCCGGAACAAGCTTAGACACCCTTGCTGCTATTTCATCGATATTATTCACACGATTGTATACATAATATACCTGACCGTTTCTCGCAAGCTCCCTGTTAATAGCCTCCCTTATCATTTCCTCATCATATTCCATTATATATGTCTGTATAGGAAGACGGTCTACCGGCGGCTCTTCAAGAACACTCATATCTCTTATTCCTACAAGACTCATGTGAAGTGTTCTTGGAATAGGTGTTGCAGACAATGTAAGTACATCAACATCCTTCTTAAGCTGCTTTATTTTTTCCTTATGTGTAACACCAAATCTCTGTTCCTCATCAATAATAAGGAGTCCCAAATCTTTGAACTGCACATCTTTAGACAATAGTCTGTGTGTTCCTATGAGTACATCTACCATACCTTTTTTGGTATTTTCAAGTGCCTTTTTCTGTTGTGCAGAAGTTCTGAATCTTGACAACATATCTACATTTACGGCAAAATCTTTCATTCTCGATGAAAATGTATTGTAATGCTGCTGTGCAAGTATTGTTGTAGGTACTAAAAATGCTACCTGCTTTCCTTCCTGAACCGCCTTGAATGCCGCTCTTATAGCAATCTCTGTCTTTCCATATCCGACATCTCCACACACAAGTCTGTCCATAATCTTATTGCTTTCCATGTCCTTTTTGGTATCTTCTATTGCCTGAAGCTGGTCATCCGTCTCCTCATATGGAAATAGTTCCTCGAACTCCCTCTGCCATACAGTATCAGGTCCACACTTAAAGCCTTCTGTATTCTGTCTTGCGGCATAAAGTTTCACAAGCTCTTCAGCTATATCTTTTACAGCGCCCCTTACTTTACTCTTTGTCTTACTCCATTCCTTCGTTCCTAACTTATTAAGCTTAGGCTGTTTTGCATCTGAACCTGCATATTTCTGAATAACATCAAGCTGCGTTGCAAGAACATATAGATTTCCACCATCGGCATACTGAATCTTGATATAATCCTTTGCTATCTTATCTACCTCAATTTTCTCAATACCCTTATATATTCCAAGACCATGATTTTCGTGTACTACATAATCTCCAATATTCAATTCTGAAAAACTGTTTATCTTATCTCCGCTATATGAAGTTCCCTTTTTCTTTCTTTTCTTCTTCTGTTTTCCAAATATATCCGATTCACTTATAACAACAAATTTGAGATATGGGTATTCAAATCCCTTGTGGACATTTCCGTACGTTACAACAATCTCTCCCTGCTCAAGACTCTTATCTTTCATATCCGAGTATACCGCAGACAAATCATATCCTCTTATATCATCCGCAAGCCTCGCTGCTCTCGAAGATGAACCCGTAAATATGACTATCCTGTACTTATCTTTTTTGTATCTTTTCAAATCATTTATAAGAAGCTCAAAGTTACCATTATAAGAATTAATATTTCTTGTATTAATGTGTACTTCTCCCTTAACTGATACCTGTTTAATCTGTTGTTCCAGTCTGGTCATAAATATAGTTCTCTTCTTGCAAAGAGATGCAAATATATCATCATAACCATAAAGCATATTCGTCTGTCCCGGTAAAATATAGCCTTTCTCAAGACGATGCTTCATATTCTCTTCAAATTCCTTTGTAAATGCGGCATTTTTTTCTTCCATATGTCTCGGTTCATCTAGCCAGAAAATCGTATTATCCGGTTCAAAATAATCTATCAGCGACACTGTATTATCAAAAAAGTATGGCACAAAGCTGTCTATTGCGCCCTGTCCTCCATATTCACTTATCTGCTCCGCAAATTCTTCAACAATAGTTTTAATTCTATGTGCTTCTTCCGTCTTCATCTGTTTTCTCAGGGCATCTTCGTACTTTTTACATTCTCTTCGTATCTTATCAAGACCATTCTTTATACACTCACTGTCCATAATATATTCGGATGCCGGATATATTAACACTTCCTCCATATTTTCAACGGACCTCTGACTCTCCGGGTCAAATGAACGTATCGAATCTATCTCATCATCCCACATATCTATTCTCACAGGCACTTCCTCTGTCAACGGAAATATATCTATTATACTTCCCCTTATAGCAAACTGCCCGGTCATGTCAACCTGTCCTACTCTCTGATATCCCAGACTTACAAGACTTTCCTTTAATTTCTGCACATCTACTATATCTGCACATTTGTAGGTAAGAATATTATTCTTAATTATATCAAGCGGCATAAGTCTGTCCATCAGACCTTCCATAGTAGTTATAAGTGTAAATCTCTTTCCTTCTAACAGACATTTTAAGAACCTTAAACGTTCCCCAAGTATCATATTTCCATGAATATCTGCACTAAAAAACATAACATCCTTGGCAGGATAATAGAATACATTTTTATCGTATAACCTTATATCTTCTGCCATTTTTCTGGCACTCTGTTCATCTACCGTAACAATAACATTGTTACTTCCATTCTCATCTGATACAGTCTGTATAAAATGTACATTCTGACTGTCTACACATCCGGATATCTGTATTGGAAATTCGTTCTTCTCAACACACTCCATAACGTGTCTGTATTCACTATCTTCTCTTAACGTTTCAAACAGACCTCTCATCTCTTTCACCTTTCTCCGTACTATGAACTAATTAAACATATTCATGGCCTTATCAATTCCCTCGGCAATCATTATCTCAACGGCCCTTGCAGCATCATCTATCCCCTTATCTACGGTAATCCTCTCAATCTTATCGAATCTGCCAAGAACATAGTCTGCAAGATCCATCCCTGCCGGCTTCTCACCAACTCCGATTTTAACTCTTTTGAACTTCTCTGTTCCCAGATGTGCAATTATATTCTTAATACCATTGTGTCCACCTGCACTTCCTTTTGCCCTTAATCGAAGCTTACCGGGAGCAAGGCTTATATCATCGTATAATACAATGAGTTCATCTTCCGGATTAATCTTAAAGAAATCAACTGCTGCTCTTACCGACTCGCCACTAAGGTTCATATAGGTCTCAGGCTTTAACAATACTACCTTCTGTCCCTGTATAACACCTTTACCATATACTCCTTTGAATTTTTTACTGCTTACATCTATTGAGTTTCTGTCAGCAATATTATCAATTGCGTCGAATCCCATATTATGTCTTGTTCCTTTATATTTTGATGACGGATTTCCCAATCCAACTACTATATACATAAATCCTCCAATCTTTATAACAACTAAAAGAAAAGGCAATGCCTGAGATACTATAATCATCTCTTATGCATTGCCTATCTATTATACATCATTTTCTTATATCAGCAAGATTAAATCTCTTCATCAGATTTCTCTTCGAATTCTTCTGCTACTTTCTCGTACTCGCTTAAGATAAGATTCTGTATCTTTGTTCTTGTATCTGAGTTAATAGGATGAGCTATATCTCTATATTGACCATCTGAAGCTTTTCTGCTTGGCATTGCAATAAACAATCCTTTTTCACCCTCAATGACTTTTATATCATGAATAACAAATTCATTATCAAATGTTATTGATACAACTGCTTTCATCTTACCTTCTTTTGATACTTTTCTTACTCTAACATCAGTTATCTGCATTGTAAATCCCCTTCCTGTGTATCACCCACAACTAAATTTTAACTTCGTTCCCCGATGCGGCGTATCCGCTTTCTTTTCCTACCTAGCACCGGGCCATCGGTGAACTCCGTTCCCCGATGCGGCGTATCCGCCTCATAATCCACACCGGAAAACCGCTTTCGTATGCAAGCATCCGACGCGTTTTCTGATGTGGATTGCCCGGCTCTGTACGGTTACATGTTAAATCTGTCGTTTTTCTCGATTACGACTTTTATTTCACCATTAGAACCTATAAATGTTGTATTTGCTCTGATGGTATCATGGCTTTCAACTATACAGTTCTCTATATATGTATTGTCTCCAATATATACATTATTCAATATAATAGAATTCTTAATTGTACAGTTATTACCTACATATGCCTTTTTGAACAATACGGAATTTTCAACCACACCATTTATTATACAGCCGCTGCTCACAAGACTGTTACGCACTTCCGAACCGGGATTGTATTTTGCCGGTGGAAGGTCATCAACTTTAGAATAAATATCCGGATACTGCTTAAAGAAGTAATCTCTTACAGACTTCTTAAGGAAATCCATATTCGTCTTATAATATGAATCAACAGTAGAAATATTGCTCCAATATGAATCAAGCTTATAACCATATATTCTCTTAATACTCTTATATCTTACAAGAATATCATTAACAATATCAAATCTGTCTTCAGCCTCACACTTTTCTATGAGTTCAATCAAAAGTCTTCTTCTTATGACATATATTCCTGTAGATACCGTATTTGAAGTAGATATAATAGGCTTCTCCTCAAATTCAGTTATTCTGCTGTCCTCATTCATCTTAATGCATCCGAATCTGCTTACATCAGTTCCCTCAGGAAACTCTTTATAAACAACTGTGATATCCGCCTTCTTCTGGATATGATATTCAAGAACCTTATTATAGTCGAGTTTATATATACCATCACCTGAAGAAATAACCACATATGGTTCGTGGCTGTTCTTGAGAAAACTTATATTCTGATATATAGCATCTGCTGTTCCCTGATACCAGAAACCATTCTCCGCTGTAATCGATGGTGTAAATACATATAAACCACCCTGTTTTCTACCGAAATCCCACCATTTTGATGAACTTAAATGTTCATTAAGCGAAAGTGCATTGTACTGTGTAAGTACTGCCACCTTCTGTATATGTGAATTCGACATATTACTAAGCGCAAAGTCAATACTTCTGTAACTTCCCGCTATCGGCATAGCGGCAATTGCACGTTTATATGAAAGTTCTTTCATCTTGTTATTATTTCCACCTGCCAGTATAATTCCTATAGCTCTCATCTAACGTCACCTGCCTTAACAATATATTCTCCGCTATTCAACATGCCATTAGGATACTCCTCCGCCTTTGTAACACCTGATATAGCTACATTTTTACCAATCTTTACACCATTAGGTACAACTGAGCCTTCACCTATCGTAACAAGTCCACCATTATAAATCTTGCTGTCGAGCCTGCTTGGCTGTTCGTCTCCAATACCCATCTCAACATCATCACCTATTGTAACATTCTCAGCAATTATCGACTTTGTAATCTTAGTATTCTTACCAATTACACTGTCTTTCATTATAATAGAATCTCTTATAACCGCTCCCTCTTCGATGGTAACGCCAACACCTATAACGGAATTGTACACTTCACCGTAGATTTCACAGCCTTCTCCAACAATACTGCGGTCTACTCTTGCATACTGTGATATATACTGTGGTGGAAGTGCATCACTCTTTGTATAGATTCTCCAGAATTCCTCGTAAAGGTTAAACACAGGAATTATATTGATAAGCTCCATATTAGCTTCCCAATAGGAAGAAAGTGTTCCAACATCTTTCCAATATCCGTTATATTCATATGCATACATCCTGCATTCCTTATCATGACAATATGGAATAATATGTTTACCAAAATCGCAATTGCTCTGGTCTGACATTTTAATAAGAGCCTCTTTCAATACACTCCAATTAAATATGTATATACCCATCGAAGCAAGATTTCCCCTCGGATTCGCAGGCTTCTCCTCGAATTCCGTTATCTTGTTATCCTCATCAGTAAGAACAATTCCGAAACGGCTTGCCTCTTCATAAGGAACCGGCATCGTAGCTATTGTAACATCCGCATTATTAGCTTTATGGAAATCTAACATAACCTCGTAATCCATCTTATATATATGGTCACCTGATAATATAAGTACATAGTCAGGATTATATGACTCCATATAATCAAGATTCTGGAAAATCGCATTCGCTGTTCCCGTATACCATTCGCTGTTCCCACTTTTTTCATATGGTGGAAGTACTGTAACTCCTCCGATATTCCTGTCCAAATCCCAAGGAATACCAATTCCTATGTGAGCATTAAGTCTTAACGGCTGATACTGTGTAAGAACTCCTACCGTATCAACACCTGAATTAATGCAGTTACTTAAAGGGAAGTCGATAATTCTATACTTACCGCCGAATGCTACAGCCGGTTTTGCAACTTTTGCTGTAAGTACTCCTAGTCTGCTACCCTGTCCGCCTGCCAGTAACATGGCAATCATTTCTTTTTTAATCACGCTATCACCCCGCTGAATTTTTGATGTGAATATTATACCATAATCACAGTATTTAGTGAACTTATTTTATATTTTTTTTAATACATTTTTTTCAATTTCATCCATAATGTGGTAAAATGTTACATTTTTTAGCATTTTGTTTTGTATATTCTACACAAAATGTCACACATTGCAAATCAAACACTTTTGTGCTAGAATAAGAAAAACGTATAATCGACGTATAACTTTTAAATGAAATGGATGGTATAAAATTATGTATCAAATGGATTTTAACACAAAACAACATGTACACTTTATCGGTATCGGTGGAATAAGTATGAGTGCCCTTGCCGAAATTCTGTTAAGCCGTGGCTTTACTGTATCCGGTTCTGACTCTAAAGAATCTGACTTAACTAAAAGGCTCATTTCACTCGGTGCAAACATAGTATATGAACAGACAGCCAAAAATATTACACCTGATATTAATGTTGTAGTATATACGGCCGCAATTAAAGACACTAACCCTGAGCTCAGGGCAGCAAAAGACCTGGCAATACCTACCCTTACAAGAGCCGAACTTCTCGGCGAAATAATGAAAAACTATAAGCACGCCATCGGTGTATCAGGAACTCACGGAAAAACCACTACTACATCTATGATTTCACAGATTATGCTTGAAAAAGAAAAAGAACTTGATCCTACAATACTTGTTGGCGGAATATTTCATCCGATTAATGGAAATGCGAGAATAGGTAATTCCGATTTATTCATTACCGAGGCCTGTGAATACACAAACAGTTTTCTTTCATTCTTCCCAACTATTGCAGTTATTCTGAACGTAAGAGAAGACCACATGGATTTCTTCAAAGATATAGATGACATAAGGAACAGTTTCAGACAATATGCTGAACTTGTACCTTCGGATGGCTATATCGTAATAAATAACAGTATACCGGATAATGATTATATAACCGGACATTGTAAAGGTACCGTCGTAACCTTCGGTCTTGATAACAAAGCATGTGATTACAGTGCAGCCAATATCACTTATAATGAATTTGGATGTGCTTCATATGACCTTATTATAAAAGGAGATAAATCCATACATATCTCTTTGAAAGTTCCCGGTGAACACAATGTACTTAATTCCCTTGCAGCAGTCGCAACATGCGTTTGTGCCGGATTTGATATCGAAACTATAGGGGCAGGACTTGCGAAGTATTCCGGTGCAGACAGACGTTTCCAGTTCAAAGGCAAAGTTAACGGATTCAACATAATTGACGATTATGCCCACCATCCTGACGAAATAGAAGCCACTCTGACCGCTGCCAGAAACTATCCGCACAATAATCTGTGGTGTGTATTCCAGCCACATACATTTACACGTACCAAAGCATTTATGAAAGAATTTGCAAAAGCTTTATCACTTGCCGACAAAGTAATTCTTGCTGACATATATCCCGCAAGAGAAACCGATGACCTTGGTATAAGCTCAGAAACACTGTTAAACGAACTTAAAGCACTTGGATGTGAAGCATATTATTTCCATTCATTTGAAGAAATTGAAAAATTTATTTTAGAAAAATGTATTAACGATGACATGTTAATAACTATGGGTGCCGGAGACGTTGTATTAATAGGCGAAGAGCTGATTTCCAAATAGTTATCCACATTATCCACAATTTTTATGTTAATAACTATAGCATAAGAATTGTGGATTTCTTTTTTTCTACATAATTCTACAATGCCCATAAAACAAATTTCTATATCACTTCATTTAATTTTATCCACATTATCCACACTATCCACATTTTTTCTAACCCTTGATTCTACTGGCTTTGCACCAAAAAACACTATTCAAATATCAGATAAACTGTGCTATACTCTGCATTATACAGTTGACACAGACATAACTTTTTAGAGAACGAGGATTAATATGAATACTATCAGACTAACATCAAACAACAATTCCATAACCATAATTTCAAATACATTTCTTGATAAATATATGCCTTCAGCAAATGGTGAGTTCGTAAAAGTATACCTGATGCTTATGCGTTCACTCTCAGGCAATCTGCCTGTATCAGTATGCGGCATAGCCGATACTCTTAATCATACCGAGAAAGATGTTGTAAGAGCTTTAAAATATTGGGAGCAGACAGGTCTTCTTACACTCAAATATAGTCCTTCTAATGAAATTACACATATACACATGCTTACGTTACAGGAAGATTCAGCAATCTCAGCCGACACTATAAGCAATTCTTTTACATCTGATGTTAATACTATAAGTGATACACCTGAAGATTCCATATTTGTTCCTGAACATGATACAACTCCTGATTCTCAGGATACAAACAAAAGCATTGTATCAAAAGCCGTTACAACACACCTTATTGCCGATGCAACAGATGATGTTCCTGAAAAGATTACATATTCCAAAAATGAGCTTTCGAACTTTGTTGAACAGGACGATATAAGCGAGCTTATTTTTGTTGCACAAAAATATATAGGAAAGACTTTAAGCACCACAGATACCAACACACTTCTTTATATATATGACAAATTAGGATTTACGGTAGAATTAATGGAATATCTTATTGAATACTGTGTAAGTGTTGGTCACAAGAATCTGAGATATATGGAAAAAGTAGCCATTTCATGGTCACAGGAAAATATCGTAACTGTAGAACAGGCAAAAGAAAGCACCTCATTATACAGTAAAAAATGCTATCCTGTACTTAAAGCATTCGGATTGAACGGTAGAAACCCTGGTGCAAGCGAAAAGGCATTTATCGTAAAATGGACAAACTCTTACGGCTTTTCGATGGATATTATTCTCAATGCCTGTGACAGAACAATACAGACTATACATCAGCCAAGCTTTGAATATGCAGATACTATATTAACTAACTGGAGCAAACAGGGTGTTAAACATTTAGACGATATAAAGAAACTGGATGCTAAGTATGAGTCTTCCAAAAAGCAGATGCAGGCTTCGCAAAATGCTCAGAAAACCAATAAAATTGCATCTGCATCCAAAAACACTTTTAATGATTTTTCACAGAGAACATATGACTATGATGCTCTTGAAAAACGTATTCTTGCAAACAGATAGGAGTACCGGACATGGCATTAACACAGATTCAACATGACGAAATAGAAAGAGATTACAGTCGTAAGCAGGCGTACAATGAACGTATGCTTCAGGAACGCACGATAGAAATATTCAAGAAATATCCCGAGATAGAGGACATACAAAGCCGGATATCCTCTCTTTCATTTGAAGAAGCAAGAAACAGGCTGCTTCTGGAAAATTATGATTCATCACAATTTTCCGGAAAACTTAAGGAGCTTACTAATAAAAAGAAAGAATTGCTTAAACTACACGGCCTTCCTGACGATTATCTTTCAAGACACTACACATGTAATCTATGTCGTGATACAGGTTATCTTGAGAATGGAGAAAAATGCCAATGTCGCAAAAAAGCTGAGATTGACCTTTTGTATTCCCAATCTAATATCGAAAGTGTATTGGAAACCGAGAACTTTTCAACATTTGACTTTAACTGTTTTGATTCAGAAAATGTAGATAAGGACCTCGGAAAAACTCCATTGCAAAACATGAAAGAAATATATGATATATGCAAATCATTCATCAGTAACTTTGATAATGATTATTCTAATCTTTATATTTATGGTAATACAGGAGTTGGAAAAACATTTTTATCCAATTGTATAGCAAAGGAACTTATGGATTCATCACACTCAGTCATATATCTTTCTGCCATTAACCTTTTTCACATTCTTGCAGACAAGGAATTTAACCGCGCCCATTCTGCTGAAAACGGTTATATTGCCCATCATCTTACTGACTGCGATTTACTTATAATAGATGACCTTGGAACAGAGATTGTCAACTCATTTACGGTATCGTCACTGTTTCAATGCCTTAACGAAAGAATACTTAACAGAAAACCTGTTATAATATCTACCAACCTTTCTCTTGGCGAATTCCAGAAGCATTATTCTGAGAGAATTTTATCAAGAGTGATAGATAACTACAAAATGCTTAAAATAATTGGAAATGATATAAGGATTATGTAAAATTGCCCTTGACTGTGCAATTTTATAATGATATAAATTATGTGGATTACCACAAAAAATCTAACAATTACAATATAACTTATTTGGAGGTTTGCAAAAATGCTAAAAGATGACAGAAACTTAGACACTATACCCGTTGGTTCATTAGGCATCGTAGCCATGGACAACTGTAAGGAACTCGGTTTAAAAGTTGACCAGTACATTTCTAAATGGAGAAAAGACAGGGAAAATGCCGACAAAGACAATGTTGTATTTTCCGGATACCAGAAGGACTCATACCTCATTGACGTAAAAGTCCCAAGATTCGGCTCAGGTGAAGCAAAAGGTATCGTAAGCCAGTCAGTTCGTGGTGATGATATTTTTATTATGTCAGATGTAACTAATTACAGTCTTACATATACAGTTTCAGGTCATCTTAATCATATGTCTCCTGACGACCACTATCAGGATCTGAAGAGAGTTATCGCTGCAATAGCAGGAAAAGGAAGACGTATTACAGTTATTATGCCATTCCTTTATGAAAGCAGACAGCACAAACGTACAGGAAGAGAATCTTTAGACTGTGCTCTTGCACTTCAGGAATTAGTATCTATGGGCGTTGATAACATCATAACATTCGATGCACATGATCCAAGAGTTCAGAATGCAATTCCTCTTAATGGTTTTGAAACAGTACAGGCTGCTTATCAGTTCATCAAAGGTCTTTTAAGACACGAGAAAGACCTTACTATAGACGCTGACCATCTTATGATTATAAGCCCTGATGAAGGTGGTATGGGCCGTGCTATATATCTTGCCAATGTTCTCGGTGTAGACATGGGTATGTTCTACAAGAGACGTGACTACAGTAAAATCGTAAACGGAAGAAACCCAATTGTTGCACATGAGTTCCTCGGTGCCTCAGTTGAAGGTAAAGACGTATTCGTTATCGACGATATGATTTCTTCAGGTGAAAGTATGCTTGATGTTGCAAGAGGTCTTAAAGAAAGAAAAGCCCGTCATGTATATGTTGCTTCAACTTTCGGTCTCTTTACAAACGGTCTTGAGAAGTTTGATAAGGCTTATGAGGATGGTATCATTGACAGAGTCCTTACAACTAACCTCACATATCAGACACCTGAACTTCTTACAAAACCTTATTATATAAGCTGTGATATGAGCAAATACATCGCACTTCTTATTGATACACTTAATCATGATACAACAATCAGCAAATTACTTGACCCTGTTGAGCGTATTCAGAAATGTCTCGAGAAGTATAAGAACGGCGAACAGATATAAAATAAAATCTTATAACAAAAAATATATAAACTATAATATAAAAATGGCTGTCGCATTAGCGACAGCCTATTTTTTATATTGCATATAGTCAAATATAAATATCCAGAAATTCCAATTAATTCTTCTTAACAGCCATTACGACTTTCTCTCCATTGATGTTCCATTCTTTTTCGTATCCTGCAACATCTCCTGTTACTATATCATCCGCAAGAACTTCTGATTTAATCTGTTCAGCATTTCTTGTAAGTATATCGATTACCTTATCATTATCCTTAGCATAGATTGTAATCTTATCCATTACTTCAAATCCGGCTTCTTTTCTCATCGTCTGTACCTTACTGATTATCTCACGAACGAATCCTTCCTCTAACAATTCTTCTGTAAGATTAGTATCAAGCACAACCGTAATCTTGTTATCTGCCTCCGATACATAGCCTTCTTTCTGTGCTATATCTATAAGAAGGTCATCTTTCTCAAGTTCGATTTCTCCACTTGGAAGAACAAGCTTTAATTTGCCCGTAGCATTAACTTCATCCATTGCAACATTTCCGTCAAGCGAAGATAAAGCAGTACGAATTTCATTAAGCTGTTTGCCAAACTTAGGTCCTACAGTCTTAAGCTGTGGTTTAAAACTATATGAAGAGAAATCTCTTACATCATCTGTAAATGTAACTTTTTTAACATTAAGCTCGTCTGCTATAATGTCTGTATAGAATTCTGACAAATCAAAATCAGCTTTTACATACATCTGTCCGATTGGCTGTCTGTTCTTAATATTAGATGCATTTCTGCAGGCTCTACCCATAACTACAACTTCGAGCAGGTCTTCCATATCATCTTCAAGCTTCTTATCTATAACAGCCTCATCAACCTGTGGGAAATCACAAAGATGGATACTTTCAGGAGCATCTTTATCAATGTTTCTTACAAGGTTCTGGTAAATGTCTTCTGTCATAAACGGAATCATTGGAGCTGCTGCCTTACATATTGTTACAAGTGATGTGTATAATGTCATGTAAGCATTAATCTTATCCTGCTCCATTCCTTTTGCCCAGAAACGCTCTCTTGAACGGCGTACATACCAGTTACTCATCTCGTCAACAAAATCCTGAAGTGCTCTTGCAGCTTCCGGAATTCTGTAATTGCCAAGATTATCATCTACTTCTTTGACAACTGAATTGAGTTTTGAAAGAAGCCATTTATCCATAACCGAAAGCTTATCATATTCGAGTTTGTAATCCATAGGATTAAATTCATCTATATTTGCATACAATACATAGAATGCATATGTGTTCCAGAGAGTTCCCATGAATTTACGCTGTCCTTCCGTAACTGCTTTATCATGGAATCTGTTAGGAAGCCATGGTGCACTGTTTGTATAGAAATACCATCTTATCGCATCAGCCCCATGTGTCTGAAGTGCATCAAACGGATCTACTGCATTTCCCTTAGACTTGCTCATCTTCTGTCCGTTTTCATCCTGTACATGTCCAAGTACTATAACATTCTTATATGGTGCTTTGTCAAATAATAATGTCGACTCTGCCATAAGTGTATAGAACCATCCTCTTGTCTGGTCAACGGCTTCTGAGATAAAATCTGCAGGGAACTGTTTCTCAAATAAATCTTTATTCTCAAATGGATAGTGATGCTGTGCAAATGGCATTGCACCTGAGTCAAACCAACAGTCAAGCACTTCCGGTACTCTGTGCATTGTTCCGCCACATTCAGGACATTTGATTGTAATTTCATCAATATACGGTCTGTGAAGCTCGACATTTGCTACATCAGGATTTCCACTCATCTCAGCCAGCTCTTTACGGCTTCCTATAGAATGCATATGTCCACACTCACACTGCCATATATTAAGTGGTGTTCCCCAATAACGGTTACGCGAAACACCCCAGTCCTGAATGTTCTCAAGCCAGTTACCAAAACGTCCTTTACCAAGTGATTCCGGAATCCAGTTAACAGTATTGTTGTTAGCTATAAGCTTATCTTTAACTTCCGTCATCTTAATAAACCACGACTCTCTTGCATAGTAAATGAGTGGGGTATCACATCTCCAGCAGAATGGATAATCATGTTCAAACTTAGGTGCATCGAATAAAAGTCCCTTTTCATCAAGGTCTTTCAATACCTTAGGGTCTGCATCCTTAACAAATAATCCTGCGTAAGGTGTTTCCTTAGTCATCTCACCTTGTCCGTCTACAAGCTGTACGAATGGTAAGTCATAATTTCTTCCTACTTTTGCATCGTCTTCACCGAATGCAGGTGCTATATGAACAATACCTGTACCATCAGACATAGTTACATAGCTGTCACATGTTACAAAATACGCCTTCTTATTCTGTTTTTTGCAAATGTTCTGTGCACAGTCAAATAACGGTTCATACTCTTTGTATTCCAAATCTTTACCTTTATATGTCTCAAGAACTTCGTAGGCTTTCTCTCCTTCCTCTGCAAGTCCGCCAAGAACTTTATCTGCAAGTGCTTCGGCAATATAGTATGTGTATCCGTCTGCTGCCTTAACTTTAATATAATTTTCATCCGGATTCATACATAAAGCAACGTTAGAAGGTAATGTCCATGGTGTTGTAGTCCATACAAGGAAGTATGCATCTTCACCTGCAGCTTTAAATCTTGCAATAGCTGAGCGCTCCTTTACAGCCTTATATCCCTGTGCAACCTCATGTGATGAAAGAGGAGTACCACATCTTGGGCAGTAAGGAACTATTTTAAATCCTTTGTATAATAACTTTTTATTCCATATCTCTTTAAGTGCCCACCACTCTGACTCAATAAAATTGTCATCATATGTTACATATGGGTTATCCATATCAGCCCAGAAACCAACTGTTCCTGAGAAATCTTCCCACATTCCTTTATACTTCCATACACTCTCTTTACATTTTGAGATAAATGGATCTAAACCATATTCCTCAATCTGCTCTTTTCCATCAAGTCCAAGAAGCTTCTCAACCTCTAACTCTACAGGAAGTCCGTGTGTATCCCATCCGGCTTTTCTAGGCACCATGTAGCCTTTCATAGTCTTATATCTTGGAATCATATCTTTGATTACACGGGTAAGAACATGACCAATATGTGGCTTACCATTGGCTGTAGGTGGTCCATCATAAAATGTATAAGTTGGTCCTTCCTTTCTGTTTTCCATACTCTTCCTGAAAATGTCATTGTCTTTCCAAAATTTCTGTGTGTTCTTTTCTCTCTCCACAAAGTTGAGATTAGTCGATACTTTATCGTACACTTTAAAATCCTCCTTTTCTTATTAAAAAAGTCCCCGTCCTGTAATAGGACGAAGACCTGATATTCGCTAACCACCTGTTACAATACTTGACACATCTTTCATAAAGATGCACCGCATACGCTTTCCATATAACGTTGGAAACTTCCGTCAGTGCTTACTATTAATTCAGCCTGAAGCTCCGGAGTGATATTCGCCTGTGCCTCGATGTATCCCTTTCCAGCAACCGGGACTCTCTTTTACACCTCTGATACAGTCTACTGTCTCCATCAATGCATTTATCCATATATAGCCTTATTATACTAATATTCAGTATTCATGTCAAGAAGTCATAATATGTGTCAGACATTTTTATCAAGCATTTCTTTAATCTTATTTCTGCTATATGCACCTATATGTTTCTGTTCTTCTTTAGGCAATTCACTTGCTATAATAGGTTCACCAAATTCTATTATTATATTACTTTTCCTAATTCTTGGCATCTGTGCTTCAAAAATACTTCTTGTGTTCGTAAGTGCCACCGGTACTATTGGTGCATCTGTCTTAGTCGCCATCTTCATGCTTCCCTCTTTAAATGGTGCCATCTCACCTGTAGATGACCTTGTTCCTTCAGGGAACACAAATACTGAAATTCCGGATTTTATCTGTTCCACACCTGATATTATAGCTTTAAGCCCTTCCTTAATATCAGCTCTGTTGATAAAGATACAATCAATAAACACCATCCACCAGCTTAGGAACGGAATCTTCTTCATCTCTTTCTTAGCCATATACCCTGTAGGTCCAGGCAACAGTGTATAAGAAGCTATTATATCAAAGTAACTGCTGTGATTTCCCACATAAAGTACCGCCCTGTCTTTAGGTATATTCTCCACACCTCTTGCCTCTATCTTTGTTCCTGATATAAATAAAATACATCTGAAAGCCCATCTTATTATATGTCTGCTTACTCTGTCACTAAGACCTTTGTTATATCTTCTTACAATAACTAATATAATGTCCAAAGGAATCGTTACTATAAAGAAAGTAACAAAATACAGTATTACAAATATTGTTCTAATCATTTCATCCTCATTTCCCGGCTGCTGCCACTAATTTATGTTTCTATATTTGTTATTTTAATATAACATCCCAATAAAAGCAATACCGGGGCAAGCACAAAGCCGCCCCGGTTACTATAATAAATTTATATTTTAGGATTTTGCCATTACTACAAAGTACATATTCTTTTTAGCAATATTGCCTGAAGAATCTTTTGCTGTTACGACAAAACGGTAAACACCTGCTTTATCAGGTGTAAACTTCACTGAATGTTTAGACGAATAGTCACTGATAATCGTTTCCTCTCCTGAATATATATAAGAGTACCTGTATTTAACATTACCGGTTCCGCCAATGCTATCCGTTGAGAATTTAACAGTTTTTCCAAGCTTCATACCTGAACTTCTGTTAGCCATAAAGTAATCTACTTTAAGTGAATTATCTTTTCTTACAATATAATTCTTTATTGACTTTGTAACTACATCTTCTGATTTAACATCCTTAACTGTAACTACAAGTTTGTATTTTCCTGCCTTATCAGGAGTCCATGTTATCTTCTTTGCTGTTGCAAACTCTCCGATAACTTTCTCGTCTCCCTTATAAATGTATGAAAATTCGTAATTATACTTCTTAGAACCACCTGCTGCTTTAGCAGACAATCCTACTTTACATCCGACATAAGCTTCCATACTGTCTACATTTGCTGAGAATCCTGATACCTTTAATATAGGATTAACATTAAGTGTCATAGTCTTCTTAACAGCTTTTCCTGTTGACTTTGCATATACCGTTAATTCATATTTTCCTGCCTTTCTTGGCGTCCATGACACATATGATTTAGAAGTATAATTCTTTATAACACTCGATTTACTCGAATACTTAACAGTAAATCTGTAAGAAACTTTTTTACCTGATGCTGATTTTGCAGATGCTGTAAGTTTTACCTTACTTCCAACCTGTACAGCTCCTGATTTTTTGCTCGAAACAAATGATACAATTTTAACATCATTTTTCGAAACAGTTGCTGTCTCCTCCTGTTTGGTTGTTTCGTCAGGTTTTGTTGTTGTTCTCTCTGCTGTTGTCTCATCTGATTTTGTTGTCTGTCTCTCTGCTGTCGTCTCATCTGATTTTGTTGTCTGTCTCTCTGCTGTCGTCTCGTCTGATTTTGTCGTCTGTCTCTCCGCTGTTGTCTCGTCTGACTTTGTCGTTTTTCTCTCCGCTGTTGTCTCCTCAGACTTTGTTGTCTGTCTCTCTGCTGTTGTCTCGTCTGATTTTGTTGTCTGTCCCTCTGTTGTTGTCTCGTCTGATTTTGTTGTATTATCCTCTGTTGTTATTTCTTCCGTAGTTGTCTCGTCTGTTGTTGTTTCCTCATCTGTTGTTACTTCCTCGTTCGTTGTCTCAGGATTTGTCTCAACCGTCTTTACGAAACCGTTTTCATTGTAATAAGAATTCACCTTTGCATCAAGGTCACCTGTCTGCGAACTTCCATCATTGAAGATTACTTTCATTGTTGCTGAATTATTATCAGGATATTCTATTCCATATATTCCTTTATCTTCATCTATTACAGACATCTTAACACCAGGCCATGAAGCATTCTTATAATCACCTTTTTCATCCCACATGTAAATGTTTATGTTTTTGCCCCAATTTGCCGGTTTTTCAAAGTATATTGCATTTCCATATATAACAGTTCCCCTTACTGTAACATCTGCCGTAGCTTTCGCACCATCTGCCGATGTTACGGTAATAGTTGTCTTACCTGATTTATGTGCTGTAACAATTCCTTTATCTGATACTGTTGCCACATTCGTATCTGCTGATGCATATGTAAGCTTTGCATATTTTTCTGATGCATTAGGTGGAAGGACCGTTGTCTTGAGTGTAAATGCCTTACCTGCATCAAGTGTTATTGCTGTCTTGTTAAGTGTGAGTGAAGTTACTCTTACTCCTGTTGCTTTTACTGTAACTGTAATAACAGACACAAGACCTGTTCCTTTATCATAGTCACTCTTTGTAGCATTTGAAGTTGCAGCATAAATCTTTGTTGTTCCCTCACCTGTTGCTGTAATAACACCTTTGCTGTTAACTGTTGCTACACTTGTGTTATCTGATTTCCAGCTTACGGTTTTGCTTGTTGCATTTGCCGGCTGAACTGTTGCTGATACAGTCACTTTATCACCTATATCAAGTGTTGCTGATGATTTATCAACTGATATACCTGTTGGCATTATTCTGTCAACTGTAATATCACATCCACCTGACATGTATGTACTCTTACCTTCAATCATTCCCGGTGCTTTAGTAAGGTCTGTGTCAAGAACATATACTCTTAAGTCTCCCTGACCTTTCATTCCGCTTGTCTTAAGTGTTCCATTGCTTACCACCTGCACATCACCTGTAATGGCATCAGTATATTTTCCACCAGGTATTCCTGTAAATGTTGCATCACTTGTAAGTGCTATAAGAGCAAAACTGTCTGTTGTGTCATCAGTATAACGTCTCTTATATGCGAACTGTCCATCACATCCTTCTGTTGAATACTGACCTTTTCTAAGAGCAGGTACCGAAGCACGAAGTCTGTTAAGTCTCTGTATATGTAACGATAATGGATAATTAAGTGTGTCCTTCATATTTCCTGTCGCATTTGTATAATATCCAAAATCAGTTGTCTCTACACTACCTTCAATATTATCACCAAAATATGCTCTTCCTGAATTCTCAAGTGCAAGATTTGGTCCTTCGTCAATTACGCATCCTTTCTTAAACTCAATCTCTGAACCATAGTACAGACAAGGAATTCCTCTGAATGTAAACATAAGGTTAAGATTCTCTGCCCATGTTGCCTGAGAACCTGCAAATCTTACTTTCTCAGGTGCATTATCAGGTGCATAATCATGTGAATCTACATAAGTAACATTAAATGTAGAATCATTATAGTATTTATCCTCTTCTTTTGCCTGCTGATATGCCTCTCCGGCAGTTCTGAATGACCAGTGCATTGGGAAGTCAATAGTACTAAGACCTGATGCCATACTGTAATCAGGTTTATGATAATCATTTCCTCTAAGGAATACATTATCACTTGTAGGCTGGTTAGCAGTAGTGGAATTATCAAGATAATTCTGCTCTGCTGATGCTGTATTTGTAGCTATTGCCTCTGCTGTCTCATTATCATCCCATGCATAATCTTTAGATTCCTTCCATGTGTAGAATGGTGTTGATATATATGGTTTACCATCATTCCATACATTTCTGTATCTTGTACATACCTCACCAAACATATAGAAGTTACCTTCACCTGTAGTACCATGAGTCTGATTATATATTTCATTCAACTGTGGTACTATGGCTTTATTAAATGTAAGTCTTGAAACGTGCTTAACAGTATCAACACGGAAAGCATCAACACCCATCTTAATATACTGTCCATATGCTTCCACAAGGTATTTATACACTGTAGGGTTCTCTGTATTAAGGTCGATACAGTCTGCATAATGCATTGAACCCGTCTGAACTATATACTGCTCAAATGAACTTCCGACAAATCCATTATGATGGAAAATATCCCTGACATCATATTTGTGGTTAGTATCACTGCCTGCATCTGCATTAAGCACCTTCAATCTCTGAAGGAACTTACGTTTATCAGCACTGTCATTACCAACTCCCTGAATATTATTGTATCCTGCCATTCCATCCATACTTTCGTTGGCAATCATACACTTATTATTCTCGAGGTCCATTGTATCATCTTTAGAAAATATAGGATAAAGATTTTCCTCTCCGTAATTACATGTATGGTTAAACACTACGTCCTGAATAATCTTCATGCCTCTTGCATGAACTGCATCAATTAAATCCTGATATGTACAGTCATCTGACTCATATCTTTTATCAACCTTCTTAAAATTAAATGCATGATAACCATGATAATCAAAATCACTTGCATTTTCTACAACCGGTGTAATCCACACAGCCGTGAATCCAAGGGCTTTAATATAGTCAAGCTTATCTATAAGACCTTTAAAATCACCTCTCCAAGGTGGGTCATTGGCATTTTTGTCCTGTCCTGTCCAACACTGTACATTATTAGATGGGTCTCCATCATAAAATCTTGTTGTAATTACAAAATATATTGTCTCATCACGAAAATCAGCAACTTCTCCATTCGCTTTATATAACAATCCCGAATCATCAGAATTGCTTTCCGTAAGACTGTTTTCTAACTTTTGTACGTTCTGTGTATCCTGCACCTGCGTCTTTTCCTGTGCTGCGGAATCATCTGCCTCAGCCGCATACACTTCCTTATTCACGGTAATTCCCGATACCGGCACACTGCTCACAAGAAGAACTCCCGCAAACAATGCACTACACATTCTTTTTAATTTCTTCTTATTCATATTTACCTCTTCAAATCTCCTTTTTTAACATGCAAACACTGCTGTTTCAGTTCTGAAACAGCAGTTGTTATATTTAATTAAAGTACTACGAAGTAGAATGATTTCTTAACTGTAGAACCATCTTCATCTTTAGCATATGCTGTCACCTTGTATATACCTGATGTCTGTGGTGTCCAGCTTACTGATGCTGACTTCTTGTATCCACGTATTACAGTTGCCTTTGTATCTGTAATTGCTTTATATGTGAATTTGTACTTAATGTCTCCCTCGCCACCCTTTGTAGCAGCTTTAAGTTTTACTGTCTTGCCAAGTTCCACTGCATTACGGTTATTAATCTTGAAACTTGTCATAGACAATGGTTTTGGATTAACTACATATCTCTTGATTGAATTGCATACTTCTACGCCGGTGTCATCTGTTACATATACATAAAGTTTGTATACTCCTGCTTCTGTTGGTCTCCAGTTAACTGACTTCTTAGAAGAGTAATCTTTAATCACTACTGTAGTATCATCATATATACATACGAATTTGTAGAACAAATCACCTTCACCGCCTGAAGCCTTTGCTGTAAGTTTAATCTTATCATCAGCCTCTGCTTCACCTGATTTTACTGATACTTTAAGTGCATCTGCTGTAAGCTCATCCTCGTAAGATTCTTCTGTAACTTCGAAGTTTTCAATTCTTTCTTCTGCAATTGTATTATTGTCATCTTTAGCTGTAACAACAATATCATATACACCTGCATCTGCCGGTGTCCACACAACTTCTGTTGATGTTGTTGAAGCTTTGATAACCGTAACTTCACCATTTGTATCGATAGCTTTATATGTGTATTTTATCTTGCCTTCGCCACCTGTAGCTTCAACCGCAAGTGTTATAGACTGACCTGCCTGAATTGATTTTGAACTTGCAGTAAATGCATTAATCTTAATTACAGGTACATCCTTTTTATTTACGGCGAACTTACTGATTTCTCTGCTTACTTCTGTATTTTTTGCATCTTTTACAGTTACAACAAGTTTATAAACACCTGCTTTATCAGCTGTCCATGAAGCTGTGTTTACTGCATCATAGTCTTTAATTACAGTTGCAGTTCCATCTGCACTAACAACTTCAAAACGATACTCAAGTGTTCCCTCGCCTTTCTCAGCTTTTGCTGTAAGGTTAACTTTTTCTCCTTCATATACTCCTGTATTATCTGTACTGAATGCTGTTATCTGTGGTGCTTCATAATGAATTGTTTTCTCTATCTGATAATATTTTGCACTGGTTACTTTATTACCTGCTTTATCTGTAACATTGACTCTGATAACATTTATTGCTTCTGTTGGATTCCATAAATATGTTGATTTAGCTGATTTTTCCTGAACAACCTTATCATTAATCACAAATTCATATTCATAAGAACCTGCTCCGCCGCTTGCAATTGCTTCAAGCTTTAACTGAGTAGTGTCAAGCTGTGGAGCTGATCTGTCAGCACCAAAGTTTACAGTAAGCTGTCTGTCATCCATGCGTGTTGTTGTCTCATCTGTCGAAGGCTCTTCTGTTGTAAGTTCTTCTGTTGTAGGTTCTTCTGTTGTAGGTTCCTCTGTTGAAGGCTCCTCTGTCTTATTTCCAATTCTTGCTAATTTTGTTGTAATAACATCGCTGTCTTCTTTTTCTCTTGTTGTTGATGAGTCTGCTGAATATTCATCAGATGCCGCATCATACATTGAAGGGTCTGCAGGTATTGAAGCTACTCCACTTGCTCCATATGTTGAGATATGCATAACTCCTATACCATTCTTCTCTACATATGATTTGTCAATTCCTAATGCACTGTATGGAATTGTCATTGTGTAGAATGTGTCAAGTTTTGTATTATGACTTGGAAGTAAATCTTCCCATTCTGAATCATTACTGAATAACATATCCGTTGTAAGTCCTGTATATGCATTCTTATTGATTCCGTATAATTTATCAATTCCTGCAAAAAGTCCGTCTTCTCTTGTAAATGAAATGCCTGCCTTCTTAAATACAGTACAGTTATCATAAGAGAATTTTCCTGTTGCATCAGGTGTAAATAATGCAGGTGTTCCAACTCCTACTTTACTTGAGAAACATAAAAGTGCATTTACTTTTGTCTTGTATGTCACATCAATCCCCCATACGCATTTACCATCTGCCATAACACCATCTGTGTATTTACCTTTTGAAGCACCAAGATCTAATGCTATCATCTGTGGAATGTCTGCATTATCAGGTTTTGCTTCTGTAGTTCCTGCACCCTGCTGGTCTTTCGCTGTAACATCCCTTACATCTACATACTGCCATCCAATGTATAAGTTCTCATCATCATATGCTCCATATAATGAATACTCATCATATACAGGATACTCATGTGGTCCTTTGAATACATTACTGTCATCGTTAGCTACACCCTGTGCAATCTTATCATCTGCTGTCCAGTCTGATGCAGACTTAATTGTCTTATTAGAACCGGAACCGTTTGTATTGTAATACTTGCTTGCAAACTGTGTGTTATCAGATGCAGTTGAAAGTGATGAATCATCTGTCATACTATTTGTCTTATACATTGACTCATCAACCGCCTGACCATTGAACTTCTTTGTATAAGTAAATGTATTTACATTTTCTTCTTTATCATTCTTAGCTGTTGTCTTAAGTGTAATCTTAGAATCAGCAATTTTACCCTGACCAATAACTACGTCTGTCTTATCTGTGAATTCAACTACAGGTCCTCCATCAAGACTGTATGAACCACTTGTTGCATTTACCAGTTTAAGAGTTACTACTTTAGTCTCTGTATCAAATTCAGAACCATCCCTAAATGATGCTTCAACTCTTGCCTTATTATCAATTACAATCACTTCATATACATATGTAACTGTTATAGTATCTTTTGTAAATTTTCCTGTTGCATTAGATGGTGTCTTAACAATTTTATATCCATCAACAGTAAGTTCTTTTGCTGTGTATATATCTCCAACTTTACCTGACAGCTCTTCTGAAGCTTTAAGTTCTTTACCATTAACATCAACATATTTTACAATTACTTTTCCTGTTGTTACAGGAGGTGTATAAGATTCTAACTTACCATCTTTAAGAAGCATTGTTCCGTCAAGTGATAATCCCGGTTTCTGTGCTCCCGGTATCTGGTTTGCACCATTATCTGATATTATAACCTTTGGCTCTTTAATATCAGAAGGAATTTCGTATTTGTAATAACCTGTTTCAGCATCTTTAGTAAGTTCTACACCAGGCCATTCTGCGTTTTTAACTGTTGTTGATGATGTTGTATCATCATATACATATGCTGTTAATCTGCTCCATCCTGATGGTTTATCTACATATAATGTATCTGTTTCTACAAGATCAGGGTCAACCTTTGTAAATGTATATGACTTAGCACCTGAATCTGTCTTACCGTCTGTAGCTGTAAGAGTTACTGTTACTGACTCTCCGAATTTTAAATCTTTTCCTATCTCAACAGTAGTATCTTTTGTATATGTAACTGCTGCTGAATCTCCAATCTTATATGTTCCGCTTGTTGCATTCTTAAGTCCAAATGTAACAATTATCGAATCTGTATTGAATTTTCCACCTTCCTGTGAGATTGTTACAGAAGGTGAAGTTTTTGCATTATATACAACTGCAATTCCCGTATCTCCGATTTTACCTGAAATCTTTCCACCTGATACTGTAAATGTCTCTCCTGTGACTTCATCTGTATAAGTTCCATCAGCCATCTTTGGTACTGCAAAACCTGATAATGTCTGACTTCCTCCTGATACTTTGCAAAGAACCACTCCGTATCTTTCATCTTTTGCATCATATCTTACATTGTATGCAACCCCGTCTGATGAACCAAGATATTCACCCGCTCCCACAAAGTAGTTATGAAAATGATTAACTGCTGTTACCTGTTTATCATTCCATCCTGTATCTTTTGCCTCACCGAGTTTAACACTTGTTGCATCTGAACTATTCTTTACCAGTGTATTATTGCTGATAGCATTTCTTGTAGGTCTTGCAAAATAAAGTCCTGCTGCATTTGCTCTCGAACCAGCCATAGCCCATGCTCTCTGAACTTTTCCTGTATCGTATCCTCTTGAAAGATATCCGTCATCATTTGCCCATGTGTCATGTGACTCTGCCCATAACACTGCGTTTGATGGTTTATCAGCCATACTTATCCAGCTATTAGCTGCGCCATTTGCATTTGAGCCGGCAACAGACTTCATAACTCCATTACTTGAATCATTGGCTGTTACACTCATATATTTTGTATATGCTGTTATCGAAGGCGATGAACCTGATGATGCAAGATTATCAAGTATCTCACCATAACAGTATAAATTCTTAGATGTTTTGCTCTTATAATATTCTTTAGCGCCATTAATTACTGTTGGCCAGAACTGTCCGGCAAATCCGCCATTCTCTTCTGCTGTCTCAATGTGCTTTGCAGCATCGAATCTGAATCCGTCTGCTCCTGCATCTATACATTCTTTAAGGTATGAAAGCACTTTATTCTGTATTCTTGAATCCTGTGTATTAAGGTCAGGACATGCACAAATACATTTCTGTGTATTTTCATATCTTGTTGTATAGTTAGAATTATCAGTTACTGTATGAACCATTGATGAATCATTCTTAATCTCAGGGTCTACTGTTGATGCAAAATTGTTACCCCCGCCATTTCCCACATGGTTTGCTACTACATCAACGATAACCTTGATTCCATACTCTTCTGCCTTATCACACATTGCTTTGAATTCAGTTTTGTTTCCAAGGGCGCTGCTTCCACTGTTATCAATCCAAAATCCTGCCGGCTGATAATAAACCCACCAGTTAGTTCCAACACTTCTTCCTGTTGTCCCCTCTTTAGCAGCCTGTATAGGTGATGTCTGTACTGCTGAATATCCTGCCTTAGCTATTTTCTCCATGTTTGCTGAAATATTACTGAATGACCAGTTCCAGCAGTGAAGAATTACCCCATCCTGTACATTATCAACAAGTCCGTAGTCCGTGGCTGTTGCCAGTTCTGACACACTATTATTCGTCTGTGCCTTAGCTGTTAATGTACCTGAAAAATCTGAAAACGATGCCGTGAATGCCATCATGCCGGCCATCGTAATACTTACGACTCTTCTAAATAGTTTTTTTCTCATTTCCCATATCTTCCTTTCTTTTAATAACACCTTGCCCTTTATATGCTTTGCCGACAGTTGTTGCTATGAATAAGTTATACTCTTTTATACAATTTGTCAATGAAGTATTAACAGATTATTAACAGCATTGAAAATTTGTTTTAAATTGTATATTATTTTTTAATATCATTGTGCATTTTGTATATTTGTAATTTTTACAAATAAATATTGCACAATCAGCCTTTGTTTTATCAATTATTTTAATTGTTTTTTTGTGCATTATGCCAAAGTCACTATTTTTATCCCACATATTTAGTTAATATTTTTGTTTCATTTTAGTATTATTGTGTTTGTACAAAACACTCCATCATTTCAAAAATGCATATTTTTTAGTATTAAAATATTACATTTCAAATGTTTTATCGTCATTTTGACAATAAAAATAGCACAATTACAATTGTACCAATGTAACACACCACATATTATATAGACTCTCTGATATTAATGACTATGCATCCATACTTTCATAAATATATTAATTATGTCTTGTTTTTTACCAAATGCAATGATAAAATGTACATTATGTGTTTATTCACAGAAAGGATGGAGAATTGTATGAGTACATTTTTAAAAGTACTTCTGATAATTCTTGCAGTTGTGGTTTTACTGATGGTTGTTATGTACTTCCTCGGCAAAAAAGCTGAGAAAAAGGCTGAATCACAGAAAGCTGCCATGGATGCCCAGTCACAGACAATGTCATTTTATGTTATAGACAAAAAACGACTAAAGATTGCAGAGGCAGGTCTTCCAAAAATGGTTTTGGATCAGACTCCACGTTATCTTCGCTGGACTAAGCTCCCTATTATCAAAGTAAAAGTCGGACCACGTGTTATGTCACTTATATGTGATGAGAAAATCTATGAATCAATACTTCCTAAACAGGAAGTCAAAGCATCAGTAAGTGGTTTATATGTCACTTCCGCGAAACGTATAAGAGGACCGGTTCCTGAACCAAAGAAATCATTCAAACAGAAACGTGCCGAGAAAAAAGCTGCAAAATTAGCAGAAAAAGAGGCAGCCGAGAAAAAAGCTGCACGCTACGAAAAGAAGAATTCAAAAAAGAACAGTTAAAAAATCCGCACCGGATATCATGTTTATAAACATGGTGTCCGGTGCGATTTTACTTCAATGTTAATACTACATTCCGATATAAAATTGTAATTAACCTCAAGCCCATACTTAATGTCTATATTCATCTCGTCTTCCTGCTCTTTTACGTCAACCTTAGTTGCATTTATCCCAAGAAGCATTTTTCCAAAAGGCATATTATAATATGAAGTATTCTTTCTGTTCTCTTCAAAAAGCATATGAGAACTCGTTATTCCCCTTCTTATAACCTCAACTGAACTGTCTTTTACAATTATTGTACTTTTTGTCACTTCTTTTTCATCAAACATCTCATCATATAATATATAATGCCTGTTATTCTTATTGTAATACGTTCCTTTTGTCACAATCTCAACAGGCTCATTTTCATTCTCAAACTGTAATCCCTTTACAGACACTATCACATCTTTAGTCATATATTAATCCTCATTTCTGTGCATATTCTTCTATGTTAATCTGTTCAATATTTTCTATTCTGAAAGGTAAAATTGAATTTGCAAACCTCTTGAACTTCTCAGCAGCATCACTAACATAAAAATCATACATTTCACTTGCATACCTGTTCTCGTTTCCTGCCGCAATTCCTTTTTCATTAAGAAGTTCTCCCAGACTCACCGCAGTCTCATAAGCCGGATTAACAAGCCTTACAGACTCGCCCATAATCTGCCCTATCATGTTTCTTAAAAGTGGATAATGCGTACATCCAAGAACCAATGCGTCTATATTTTCCTTCTTCATTTCTCCAAGATATCTCTTTGCAACTTCCTCAGTAACGGAATCTTTAAGCCATCCTTCTTCAACAAGCGGAACAAATAAAGGGCATGCCTTTTCTATAACTGTAATCTCTTTATCCTGACGCTTAATATATTCCGTATAAATCTTACTGTTAACAGTGGCCTCTGTAGCAATGACACCCACTCTCTTGTTAACTGTATTATCAGCAGCAACTTTTGCTCCCGGCTTAACAACACCGATGATAGGCATATCTATCTCATGCCTGATATCTTCAAGTGCAAGTGCACTGGCTGTATTACATGCAACAACGATTGCCTTTACTCCTTTTGTCTCAAGGAATCTCACTATCTGTCTTGAATATCTGATAATCGTTTCTTTCGACTTGCTTCCATATGGCACTCTTGCAGTATCACCAAAATATACTATTTTTTCATTAGGAAGTTGACGCATTATTTCCCTTGCAACCGTAAGTCCTCCAACACCCGAATCAAATACCCCGACCGGTGCTGTTGCTATATCTCTCAATTTATCATTTATATTATCATTTATATTATCATTTATATTATCATTTATATTATCATTTATATTATCATTCATATCAGTCCTCATTTCCGAGCAACCTGTCCAGATGCTCCTCATCACAAAACATAATAAATACAGTATATCAAAAGATTTTTATTATAACAATATAGTGTATAGGATTATTTTTTATATATAACCAAAACTTTTCACGTCAATAAATACTAAAAGCACATATTGTACATGGCATGCATCAGTATCAATATCGAAACTTGCCATAAATTGCTAATTTGTCGATGCCGTTTTCAGCTTATCTGATTATTTGTGTTCATTCGATATTGAACATCTCTGCAAGGGTGTGCGCCCAATACACACACTCGATTTATGACGTGCCGTGGTGGGAGTTATGCTATTCTACGGCTTAAGCTGGTGCGAAAAATCACCGTTCAAGCAACACTGTATACAACTTGAAGATATATTACTGGCGCGTTTGATTTTTCGCACCTTATAGGCTTAGCCGTAGAATGCATTTACTCCCACCCGGCTAAGGAATCATGAGAGAGTTTGTATTGGTCGCACACCCTTAGCATCGCTGTTCACTTAACGAATGTACACAAACGTTAAGCTGAAATCAGGCATCTGACAAATTCACGCAATTTATGCAAAATGTTTAGATATTAATACCAATGCATCCATGCTTTTATGTAGTAGTATGCATTTTATTGCCATGAAAAGTTTTGGTGTATAAGTTCTTTTCATGATGTCTATAATCTAACCAGAACAATATTTTGAAAGGAAATTTTATATTATGAAAAAAATATTTTTTATCGCAGCACTTATCATCCTGGCTGCTCTTTATAACAATTACACACCTTCTTCTGCATGTAATTCATCAATGCAGAAAGATATTGCCGGACGCATACTAAGATTTCATGTCGTTGCAAACAGTGATTCTGATGAAGACCAGGCTCTCAAACTTAAAGTCAAAGACGCAGTTGTTACATATCTTTCGCCTATGTTAAGTGAATCAGATTCACTGGATGAAAGCATAAAAATTGCCTGCGAAAACTATGACAATATAAATGCCATAGCCTCGCAGGTTATCAAAAGTGAAGGGTATGATTATTCAGTAACATGCTCAGTAGAAGAAACTGTATTTCCGGTAAAATGTTATGGGGATGTTGTGCTTCCTTCCGGCAAATATACTGCTCTTAATATCAAAATCGGAAAAGCATCAGGAAAAAACTGGTGGTGCATACTTTATCCGCCTTTATGCTTTGTAGATGCCTCAAGTGGTATTGTTCCCGACAGTTCAAAGAAGCAGCTTAAAGAAACTCTCACTGAAGCAGAATACAGAAGTATAATTAACGAACCCGAAGATACTGATGTCTCATTCAGATTCAAATACCTCACATTCCTTAATCAGTCATAGATTATATACTCCATAACTTTATATTTTATGCGCAAACCTCCGCCACCATTACTTCACAGCCGGATAGTTGTAATGTTTTATCGCTTTCCTGTCTGTTTTCGTTAGAGAGAAGTATTTTCTTTATAGGATATTCAAGCTGTACTTCCACTGTATCGACGCCAAAGTTTGCCAATACAAGTACTCGTTTATTGTTATCTGTGCGGTAATATGCCATCACATTATCCGTATCCTCATAAACAGGCTCAAACCTGCCATATGCAAATACATCTTTATATTCAGACGATTTACGAAGTGCAATTAATCTGCGGTAATAGTTAAGAACCGAATCCTCATCACCAATCTGACTCTTAACATTAATATCTTTATAATCAGAATTCACTTTAAGCCATGGCTTTCCCGTCGTGAACCCGGCATTGTCTTCATCACTCCATTGAAAAGGTGTCCTTGCATTGTCACGGCTCATTGCACTGCATACATCAAGTGCCTCTTTTTCTGTAAGTCCGGCTTCCCTTGCAATATTATACTGGTCTATAGTATTGATGTCATCAAATTCATCAATACTGTTCCACTTCGCATTCTGCATTCCTATTTCCTGTCCCTGATAGATAAAAGGAATTCCTCTAAGTAATACATTTACCGTACCAAGCATCTTTGTTCCTTTAGGATTTCTTGCATATTCGGGCAGAAATCTCGACACTCCTCTCGGTTCGTCATGATTTTCAATAATATTTGCTTCAAGCCCGTATTTTTGCACCTCAAGCTGCGAAGCAATAACAGTACGCCTCCATTCCTTAAAATCAACAGGCTTAGAATCATACCATCCATGTTCACCATTACTAAGACAATGTGCACTAAAGTCAAATATAGTAGAAAAATGTCCGTTATCACCTATAAACTGTGGAAGTTCGTCCTTTTTCATGTTAAATACTTCACCGACCGTAAAAGCATCATATTTCTTAAATGTATTATTCTTAAGGTCTTCAAGCAGCTCTCCGACACCATCTACACTCTCTACCATTCTCCAGCATCCTGCAAGTCCATCAGGTCCGTCAGGTTCATAATCCGGAAAATCAAGGTCTTTTTTGATATTAATTATGGCATCAATACGGAATCCGGCCAGACCCTTATCAAGCCACCAGTTCACCATATCATAAAGCTTCTGTCTTAATTTTTTATTTTCCCAGTTCAAATCCGGCTGTTCTTTCGCAAACATGTGCAGATAATACTTATCCGTCCCCGGAACCGGCTCCCAGCAGCTTCCTCCAAAATAAGAACGCATATTATTGGGAGGATTCCCGTTCTTACCTTTTCTGAAATAAAAATAATCTGCATATTCCCCATCAGGCTCTTTTAATGCCTTCTGAAACCATTCATGCTTATCGGAGCAATGATTTATTACTAAATCCATAATTATAGAAATGCCCCTCTCTTTTGCCTCTCTTAGAAGTTCATCAAATTCTTCCATCGTTCCAAACTCTTCGGCAATTGCATAATAATCAGATATATCATATCCCTGGTCAACAAACGGAGATTTATATACCGGAGAAAGCCACACAATATCTATTCCCAGTTCCTGCAGATAATCAAGTTTTGATATTATTCCACGCAAATCACCTATACCATCACCATTGCTATCCATAAAGCTCTTTGGATAAATCTGATATGCTATCTTGTCATTCCACCATTTTTTCTTCATATAAAACACCTTTCCTTTGTAACAATTCCGTTTATGTATTATACTGCTAGTGTACATATTAATTTTTATATATTCTTGCAAAATTCTGTGGATATATGACACAATATTGCTGTTTTTATGCTATTATTTATTACACCGTTATTCATTGCACTATTATCCTTAACTTTTCTTTTTTGT
>DEGR01000034.1:157-8256 GCA_002351535.1 Lachnospira sp. UBA2821 | reverse complement strand
AAAAAAATAATATCTGAGATCGTATGCTTTTTCAATATATATAAGGCTTTAAGTTATTTTTTTCTTCACACAAGGTGATGATGAGCCAACTTTGTCATATGTTTTTTTGTGAATCTGTACAGAAAATTTAACATATCCTTTTTCTGTATATTTGATAGAATTACTTATGAGATTCATGATTATCTGACGTATTCTGATAGAATCTCCGAACAGCTTACATGGAAGGTTTGAATCAATATCATATATAAGTTCTAGTGGGCGGTTTTTCACCTGATTTTCCATCGTTACCTTTAAATCATGAAATAATGAAAAGGTGTCATATGGAGCAGGAGCTAATTCCATTTTTCCTGATTCCATTTTAGAAAAGTCAAGAACATCGTTAATTATTGTGAGTAATGCACGGCCGGAATTTTTAATAATATTCAGATATTCGGTTTCTTTCTGGCTGTGTTTAGAGCGTAACATTACTTCGGTCATACCGACGATAGAATTCATAGGCGTTCGTATTTCATGGGAAATGTTAGACACAAATGCTGATTTTGCCTGATTGGCGGATTCGGCCTGAGCTACAAGTTTTTTCATTAGATGATTTTGTTCCATGATTTTTGTGATGTCAACTACGGTCAGCATATAGCCCTGTGTAATATTATCATTTTTAAGCTCAGTTTCTTCTACCTGATAATGATGGTCAAGTAAGTCAAAATAACCGTCAGCACTTCTGATAGTGTTGTATATGGTACAGTCATTTGGAAATGTGCCCTGATTCTTCATACTGGCAACGAGCTGTTGTGCCATGGGATTCAGAAACAGGAAATGTCTTTCCTCATCGGCTACAATTAAAGCTTCATTTAAGTCGTCAATAATCTGATTCTTAGCATTTTTAACAAGGTCAAAAAGGCCGTACCGTACAACTGCAATACTGAAGAATATACAGGAAAGAAGCATTCCCAATGGTGTCGGATCATCTCCTTTAAGAATGCCGAGCAGTCGGCTGGACAATAATACCATCGGAGACAATATTGCTGCTATAAGTATTATATGTAATTTGAATTTGTGTGGCATATTTTTATTTGAACGATATGAAGAAATAATAATTGCCAGAGTTCCTGCGATTTCTGAAAGAAGAAAAAGCATATAAATATAATACATTGGCGCAGAAGAAATCTCAAGTGTATAGCCACTTAGATTTATTTTGGATGGTGCAAGCCAATATGATTTGTAATATAAATGATGATGGTCAATAGTAGCAATAATAATATAAAATCCTATATTTATAACAAGGAGAAGATAAGTGAAAAACTTAGGGAATTTTAAATTCCTCCAACGTAACATAAATAAAAGAACACAGTAGTTGGCAAAACATTTTCCAAGATACTCAATTTTACCTATGGCAAGAAGTGTTTCTTCGCTTCCACCTACAATATATATACTCTTAGAAACAAGCGTAACTAAACAGCATGCTATTGTTAGTAAAAGTTCGCTTTTATAGTTAATGTCTTCTTTACGGGATATGATAATTA
This sequence comes from Lachnospira sp. UBA2821, assembly GCA_002351535.1. GTDB lineage: Bacteria > Bacillota > Clostridia > Lachnospirales > Lachnospiraceae > UBA2821. The sequence continues at coordinate 6,736 of DEGR01000034.1, read as the reverse complement.
ATAGAAATATGGTAACAAAAACACCGAATATGTGAAGTGATAGCCATGTGATTGCAGGTGTCATATTAGTCCCCTTTCCGCAGACGCTTGCATCGATTTCTTCTATGTATATATATGATTATATGGTATTATTATATATTGTCAATCATTATGTACGGCTATATAATGCTGCATAATAAGATGATGATAAAGTATGCGGTTAAAGGCAAATCGACATGCGTTAAATGATATGGTATAATATGGTATTATATAAAAATGCAAAATAGTTTAATTATTCGAGAGGAGAGAAACATGAAGATATTAGTTACCGGCGGAGCAGGATATATTGGAAGTCACACATGTGTTGAATTATTAGATGCAGGATATGACGTAGTGGTTGTAGATAATCTGTGTAATTCTAATGAAAAGGTTATAGAGCGTATTAAAAAGATTACGGGTAAGGAGCTTAGTTTTTACCTTGCGGACATTACAGATGAGAGTTCACTTAATGATGTATTTGATAAGGAAAATGACATAGAATGTGTTATACACTTCGCAGGATTAAAGGCTGTAGGAGAATCTGTACAGAAGCCGCTTGAATATTATCAGAATAATATTTCAGGAACATTAACACTGTGTAAAGTTATGTGTGAGCATAACGTAAAAAATATTATATTTTCATCGAGTGCAACAGTGTATGGTGAACCGGAATTTATACCTATTACCGAGGAATGTCCAAAAGGTATATGTACTAATCCATATGGATGGACAAAGCATATGCTTGAGCAGATATTGACAGATATTCATACAGCAGATAATGAGTGGAATGTAATATTGCTCAGATACTTTAATCCTATTGGAGCGCATAAGAGTGGAATGATAGGTGAGGACCCTAAGGGAATACCTAATAACCTTATTCCATATGTTGCACAGGTAGCAGTCGGAAAGCTGAAATGTCTCGGGGTGTTTGGTGATGATTATGATACACCGGACGGAACAGGAGTAAGAGATTATATACATGTTGTTGACCTTGCACAGGGACATGTAGCGGCTATTAATAAAATAAAAGAAAATCCCGGTGTAAAAGTGTATAATCTTGGAACAGGTAAAGGTTACAGCGTGCTCGATGTAGTAAAAGCATTTAGTAAAGCATGTGGAAAAGACATACCATATGAGATTAAGCCAAGACGTGCCGGAGATATAGCAACATGCTATTCAGATGCATCGCTTGCAAAAAAAGAACTGGGCTGGGAAGCTAAATATGATATTGAAGAAATGTGTGCAGACTCATGGAGATGGCAGAGCAATAATCCTGATGGATATGGTGAATAATAAAAATGGAAAATTATGATGTTCTTATTGTTGATGATGATACAGATATAAATAATATGGTTAGTGATGCTTTGAAAAAGAGTGGTTATACAAGTATGCAGGCTTTCTCGGGGACAGAAGGAATCTTTGCCGTTAAAATGTACAAATTTAAAATTATAATTCTTGATTTGATGCTGCCCGGAATGAGTGGAGAAGAGTTTATTCAGAAATCAAGGGAAATAGTTAAAATTAACCGATAAACGGCCTCGACCCGCAGGGAATAATTGAAGTCAGGGAGATAATTGAAAAACTTAACAAAGAAAGGCAGATAACATTTATTATATCAAGTCATCTGCTGGATGAACTGTCTAAGATTGCCGGAAAATATGGTTTTATACATGAAGGAAAGCTGCTTGAAGAGATTACCGCACCACAGCTTGGCGAAAAATGTACGAAATAAGTATATATATGTATGCAGAATATAAGAATGGGTTTGTAAAATCTATAGCTAGCCAGATTTCACGAAAGGGAATGCTTAGTGCATCTAAACTCTATATTATGGCGTTGTACACTGTGTCAATGTTTGCGATAGAATTTGTAACAAATGCTGTCACGACAGTTATATGTGGAACAGGGTATAATGTTAAATTAGGATTCACACCTAAATATGCACTTGTGCGGCTTGCAGTATTTATACTTTATCTTGCAGTAACATCAATATTTATTTTTATTATGTCAGCTATAAGAATATCAGCGTGTGGAGTGGCAGTATCGATGATTATAGGTTTTGGAATGACATCATTGATTTATAAGCTTATTAACTGGCTGTTATATAAGATAGGAATAAGCTCGTTTGATATTTCTAAATATATGCCTGATGCAATTGTTGGAAGTATGTCAATCCATTCAACGGCAGAAAGTATAATAAGAGCATTAATTGTTGGAGGGGTATTCACAATAATATTTATTTATGCTAGTATAGTAGTGCAGAACAGAAAAGATATTTAGTAATAAAAAATGTAATAAAATTCCACGAAATATATGGATGGCGCATGGAAGCTGCAGCAATTATTATTTTGGTTATAATAACAGGTGCATGTTTTGTGCGCCTTTATTTTTATAAAAAGGAGATTAAATCTTTAACTTCAAAGATTAGATTTATATATGAAGAAGAAACGTAACATTGTCATTTTATGAGGACATTGTCAGAAAAAATATTACACCTCATATTGATTTTCCTGATAGTCCGGTGTGGATATATGGAAACTATGAAGCATTTAATAGAATAATTCAGAATATATTGATTAATGCTATGCGTCATGGAGAAAAAATTCTTGAATTAGGGTTGAAAAATGATGGGAAAAAGGTGTATTTTTATTGTAAAAATGATGTGAAAGATATCGAAGAAATTGTGTGATAAAATGAATGTAAGCGTTAAGGCATATATATCAGATGAATCGTACTTTGTTATAGAGATATATTTTACGAATTAAACAGAAATGAATTAAACAGAAATGAATTAAACAGAAATGAATTAAACAGAAATGGAGACTGGTATGATATATAATTTTGATGAAGTGACAAACAGAAGAAATACTAATTCACTTAAATGGAATGTTGCGGAGAATGAACTTCCAATGTGGGTGGCAGATATGGATTTTGAGACGGCTCCGGAAATTATGAAAGCTATAGCAGAAAGAGCCGGACATGGATGTTATGGATATACGGAAGTATCAGATGAGTGGTACGAAGCATATATTAACTGGTGGTACAGAAGACATAATTTTGCAATGAAAAAAGAATGGCTTATGTTCTGTACAGGTGTTGTTCCGGCAATTTCGAGTATTGTGCGTAAGATTACAACACCTGCAGAAAAAGTTCTTATAATGACACCGGTATATAATATATTTTTTAACTCAATTATTAATAATGGAAGAGAAGTGCTGGAATGTCCTCTTAAGTTTGGCAAAAATATGGAGTATAGTATTGATTTTGATGATTTGGAGAAGAAACTTTCAGACCCACAGACTACACTTATGATACTTTGTAATCCACATAACCCTATTGGTAAAATATGGGATAAAGATACGCTGCAGAGGATTGGGGAGATGTGTTGCAGACATAATGTCATAGTTCTGTCTGATGAGATTCATTGCGACCTTACTGACCCGGGTATGTCATATATTCCATTTGCGTCAGTGTCGGATATATGCAGGGATAACAGCATAACATGTATTGCACCTACAAAGACATTTAATATTGCGGGGTTACAGACATCTGCAATATCAGTGCCTAATAAAGCTTTAAGACATAAGGTATGGAGAGGGATTAATACGGATGAAGTTGCAGAGCCAAATGTGTTTGCGGTAGAAGCAGCCGTTGCAGCTTTTAATAATGGTGAAAAATGGCTTGATGAATTAAGAAAATATATTCTTAATAATAAACGGTATGTTAATCAATATGCAGATAAAGAGATTCCGGAAATTCACGTTATTGCCTCCGAAGCAACGTATCTTCTGTGGATATACTGCGGTGAAAGTATTAATTCCGTTGAAATGTGCAGATATATAAGGAACAAAACAGGATTATATGTATCTGCCGGAAAACAGTTTTCAGGGAACGGAGATTCATTTTTAAGAATGAATATTGCATGTCCGGGAAGTGTTATTGAAGATGGAATGAGAAGGCTTAATGAGGGAATAAGGTTATATATGAACAGATAATTGATTTTTCACTTGTAAAAAGACAGCGGTTTATATAAAATACATTTATTATGAACACGGGAAAGTAAGAAACAAATGAATTTCTTAGAGGAAAGAATTGTAAAAGACGGAATTGTAAAAGAGGGAAATGTTCTCAAGGTTGACAGTTTTTTGAATCACCAGATGGATATTGAATTATTTGAAAAAATGGGTGAAGAATTCAAAAAAAGATTTGAAGGAAAAGAGATTAATAAAATTCTTACTATTGAGGCATCAGGAATCGGAATCGCATGCATAGTTGCGCGGTATTTCAATGCACCTGTTGTGTTTGCCAAGAAATCTAAGAGTATTAATATTGAGGGAGAAATGTATGTGGCTGATGTTGTGTCATTCACACATAAGAATGCCAATCAGGTAATAGTGTCAAAGAAGTTTTTAGGACCAAATGACAAGGTACTTATAATTGATGATTTTCTGGCTAACGGATGTGCACTTCAGGGACTTATTTCTATAGTAAATCAGGCAGGAGCAACCGTTGAAGGTATAGGAATTGCAATAGAGAAGGGCTTCCAGCTTGAAGGAAATGTTATCAGAAATATGGGATTTCAGTTAGAGTCTCTTGCGATTGTTGACAGTATGGACGCAGCAACCGGGGAGGTGAAATTCCGTGGACAATAATCAGAGCAGTTCTATAGAAAATATTTATAATCTTAATGGAAAAGTACCTGTATTAAAGGCTATTCCTTTCGGACTTCAGCACATCCTTGCAATGTTCGTTGCAAATATAGCACCAATTCTCATAGTGGCAGGTGCATGTAATCTTGGAGCGAAGGATACTGCAATGATTATACAGAGTGCAATGATGATTGCAGGAATAGGGACTTTAATTCAGTTGTTTCCGTTGTGGAGAGTCGGTTCCGGGCTGCCTATAGTTATGGGAATATCATTTACATTCGTATCTATAGCATGCGTAATTGGAGCACAGTACGGATACGGAGCAATTCTTGGTGCTGTCCTGATTGGTGGTGTTGTCGAGGGAATTTTAGGATTGCTTTCAAAATATTGGATAAAACTGGTTGCGCCTATTTTAGCAGCGACGGTAGTAACAGCAATTGGTTTTTCACTTCTTGTAGTAGGGGCAGATTCATTCGGCGGAGGTGCTTCTAATAAAGATTTTGGTTCTGTGGAAAACTGGATTCTTGGAACGGTTACACTCTTAAGCTGTATAATATTTAATATATTTGCTAAATCATATTTCAAACAGTTGTCTGTACTATTCGGACTGATTGTCGGATATATTGTGGCGCTTTGCATGGGAGTTGTGGATTTTTCAGCATTATCAGATATAAATCTAATAGCATTTCCACATCTGCTGCCATTTAAAATGGAATTTCATCCTGATGCAATACTTGCGTTTGTGATGATATTTTTAGTGTCAGCTACGGAAACCATAGGTGATACGTCAGCACTGGCATCTTCCGGACTCGGACGTGATGTGACACACAGTGAGACAGCAGGTTCACTTGCCTGTGACGGATTTGTAAGTGCATTATCATCGATATTCGGATGCATGCCTATTACTTCATTTAGTCAGAATGTCGGTCTGGTGGCAATGACAAAAGTAGTTAACAGGTTTGTAATTGCAACAGGTGCGGTAATTATGATTCTTGCAGGAATATTTCCGGCATTCGGAGCAATTCTTGCAACACTTCCGAGTGCGGTATTAGGCGGATGCACGATTATGATGTTTGGCACTATCGTAATAAGTGGTTTACAGATGATTGGAAAATGTGGTTTTAGTCAGAGAAATATTACTATATCAGCATTGGCATTAAGCATTGGACTTGGATTTACGCAGTTACCTGAATTGTTCGCAATATTCCCACAGATTATCCGTTCCGTATTTGCGGAGAATTGTGTGGCAGTAGTATTCATTACAGCCATAATTCTTAATCTTGTATTGCCTAAGGAATATGATGTACTACCGGAAGCAGTTGATGTTTTAGAAAAAAATAATTTCTTTTAGAAAGGCAGGAGAAATAACATGAGTGATATTTTAGAGATGATGAAAACAAGAAGAAGTATCAGAAAATATAAATCTGATGCAGTAGAGCAGGACAGGCTTGATAAAATTATTGAGGCAGGTCTTTATGCAGCAAGCGGCAAAAATGAACAGGCGGCTATCATTATCCAGGTTACAAAAAAGGAATTAAGAGATGAGATAGCAAAGCTTAATTGTGAAATAGGTGGATGGAATGAAGGATTCGACCCATTTTACGGAGCCCCTGCCATATTAATCGTATTGGGAAGAAAAGACTGGCCAACACATGTGTATGACGGAAGTCTTGTTATGGGTAACATGATGCTCGAGGCACATGAACATGGGCTTGGGACATGCTGGATTCATCGTGCCAAAGAAGAATTCGAGACCGAATGGGGAAAGAATCTTCTTAAGTCACTTGGAATAGAAGATGAATATGAAGGCATAGGACATTGTGCCGTCGGATATATAGATGGTGAATATCCGGCAGAACCTGCAAGAAAAGAAAAAAGGGTGTTTTATGCAAACTAAATTAAATTTCCCACA
>DEGR01000034.1:0-149 GCA_002351535.1 Lachnospira sp. UBA2821 | reverse complement strand
TGTGGGAAATTTAATTTAGTTTGAAAGACCTGTTATGTGGTTCAGATAATGAGCCTGCGTAGCAGGTCTTTTTTGTGTTAGTTGAAAAAGATTATCAAAAAATTATCTGTACAATATAAAAAAGATATCCTTAACTTTTCTTCAAGACC
>DEGR01000047.1 GCA_002351535.1 Lachnospira sp. UBA2821 | reverse complement strand
GCCATAAACACTCTGAATACCAGATTAAGCAGAAGCAGAAAGATTTTTGCCACCTCCAATACCAGTCTGAGTATTCCTAATACTATTTTTAATATCCATTTCAATATGGTAAGTAACACATTTCCGATTCCGCTTATTACTGCCATAGGCTTTACTCCTTTCCAAATTCTCCTTGAGCAAACATTAGTGACATTTCCTGCAATGTTGCATCCTCTTCCTCTGAAACATCTTTTGTCTCGTTTTCTTTGGGTGCTTCCTGCTGAGTAGTTTGTGCCATCTGCATATAGGACTGCATCATCATAGGATTTATCATCATTCCCTGATTGCCTAACGCAGCTCTTCCCATCATTTCAGCAACTTCTTTCATAACTTTCGCAGTTATTCTCGTTTCCAGTTCAGCAATTTCTGACTTGGTAACATATCTGTCTGCCTCCTGCTTTTTCTTCGACCCGGTAAAGGTCAAATCTTCATCTGAAATACCGTTAATATATCTTAGCAACGCTTCAATAATGAAGTTATTTCTCGACTTATGAATGTCAGTATTCAGGTCTTGGAAGGTTCGATATATCTTCAAATGATTCGGATTATTCAGATTAAGCCGAAGATTGAATTGTTCGACATCCTTTCGTGCCATATCCACTACCTCCCGTTATTCAATGCAATCCTCGCCATTTTCTCAAATCCCTTGGCATTTGCCTTTACATCAAGTACATAATGAAAATTTGGCTGATGCTTTCCAAAGTTCTTCATAACGATTGCCCCACCGCCTACAAAATAGACCGGCATCATATCAAGGTTATAACCACACTCAATTTGATAACGATATACCTTATTTACAAATTCGTTAATCTCCTGGTCCATAAGTTCTTTGTACTCAGCCGGCAGTGATGTTCTGCCTGTAATCATATATTCCTGAATATCTGCTTCATCTATCTTGTGGTTCTTTACCTGTACTGCAAGTCGGTTTATGGATCTCATACAGCGGATTAATCCTTCGTTCTGGGTATCGCATTTTGTACTGTCCGGTCTCTTGTCAAGAATCATCATACTGTCAATCGTCCATGAACCAATATCGACAACCAATGCTTTTTTACCAAAGGATGGTAACATACCAGCGATTGCCGCATAGCACTGTGGAAAGACTGACACATTCATAATGTGTGCCCGATACAAGTCATTTTCAAAGGTAAATGCTACAAATTCATTCTTTGACAGATATTCGATGAATGGTTTTCTTTCCGCTGAAAATCTTGTCAGCGGAAGTCCAACTGCAAGAGCAATGTCTGCTTCCTTTATTCCTCTGCTTTTCATTTCCTTTGCCATTGCCACTAAAGTGAGCAAATAGAAGTTCTCATTTTCCACCTTACTGTCAAGCACTTCCAGTCGTTCATCTCCAACAGCAAAATGTCTATTGTCATATTGAAGAACATTATCTGTAAATGCCGGAACATTCGGCAGTTCTTTGATTGATGTGTTAAAGCAATAGTTGCTTGTCTTCATCTGTGACCAGCCATGGTCAATTCCAATTATTTCAATACTATTGTTCATTCTATGTTTCCTCCGTTTTCTAAATTCTAGCCCTAACATACTCTAAATCTCCTGTATAAGGGGTATCCACCAGATACCAGTTACGGTCAATATCCATTTCCATCCGGGTTTTTACCCATTTATCATCAACCTTGACTTCTAAGCATTCTCCACAATGGAATCCGGTATGTTCCCATAAATCTGATATCAACAAGCCATATCTGCCATTCTCACTGTTATAGCCCAGTCTGCCTTCAATCTTCTTTTCTTTATTTGCCATAGCCATACCTCCCGATATACTACTTTGATTAGTGTTCAACTGCTTTTCTTTATTAAATGTTTCTCTTTTTTGTATCTCCGCTATTCTTTGATCTGCTATAGCCGATACTCTAACTGCTGAATACAGTATCAAATAACTTCCTGCAATCAGAATTATTACGAGGACTTCAATTAGCACTTTGCTCATACAATCTCTTCCTTTCAAAACAAAAAGTAGGACTATATCAGCCAAACGGAATTTCTCCGTGTTAAATGCTAATTTAGTCCTACCTAAATAAAACTATTAAATTGTCACCTCACTTGGGTGCACGAACCACACTCAGGTCATGACTCCTGAATTGTTGATGCAATGTTTGGATTTCGGTTTGATTTGTCAGCGCTGCCTTATCATATACCGATTTTAGGTATAAAAAAATAAGGACTAAATTAGTGCTAACCCATTGATTTTACTGGGTTTCTCTAACTTTGTCCTTATTATAACATGGTCATCCTGAAATGGATGAATTATTTCAAATCGAACATGAAAATCCAAAATATCATTAAATGTAATATCCTGTTTACCCCAATATTCATTAAGTAATTTATCCATTTCTCCTTTTACTTTTTCTGGTGGCGTTGTTTCCATATCTCCAACCATATTTTTTCTTGCTTTATATTCTCCAACATTAAACCAAGAGAGTCTGCTATCAGAAGTATTTGTTTTTAATATTTTATGAACATTTTTAATGAACACTTCATCTAATGTATTATTCGCACATTCAACCATATAGTCAAAACACTGAAAATGATTTATTGTTTCCATAATATCATCCACATTTGCAGGTTCTTTTTCAAGTCCCACGGTATTAGTTTCATAAATATATCGTGTCTGTTCTTCCGTTAATCGACTGCCTTCAATGTGGTTGGAATTATATGCAAATTTAATCTGTGTTTGATGATATATACTTCCTTTTAATCTTGAGTCTTTTTCTTCTGTCAATCTATATAATAATGACTCCTTATCTTCTTCTCGTTTTAATTCCATTATATCTCCAGGCTGACAATTTAAATACTCACATATTCCAATAAGCGTTGACATAGCAATTTGTTCATTTTTTGACAATTTTGCTAATGTTGTAGAGGACAAACTTAATGCATCTCCTAACGATGTTTTTGAAATTCCTCTATCATAAAGTATTTTAAATAATTTTTGATACGAAACTTTCACAACCAGCACCTTCTTTCTCTTTTGTAATATTATAGCATGTATATTTATAAAAGTAAATATTTTTCGTTTTATATTTACTTTTATAAATATCTATGCCATTTTGAAAACAATCATTCATTCGTTTCTATATATCCTACGAATCCACCGCAAGTAATATCCGTTAATTGGGGATTTTTTTCCATATGGAACTAATCTTTTAAGAAAATATAAAATTTTAGGGAACAGTTAATGTATTTATTTACATTACTGTTCCCTATTTTTTACGATTTTGAATATATTAAGTTATAAATATATTTCAAAATTAACTCTTTATTATTTAGTTCTCAAATATATTTATAATCTGACTTAATCTTCTGACCTATTTTTTACAATTTGAAATGGGTTATTTGGGGGTTATTTTTGTATTTTGAGGGTTAAAGCAATTCGCTAAAACCCCCTATTTTACAACACTTTTTCAATATTAATCAACTGATATAATTTCTTTTTTGTTGTATGAACCACATGCCTTACATACTCTGTGTGGCATCATTAAAGCTCCGCATTTGCTGCATTTAACTAAGTTTGGAGCACTCATTTTCCAGTTGGCTCTACGTTTATCTCTTCTACCTTTAGAAGTTTTATTTTTTGGACAAATAGACATAACCTTACACCTCCTTAAAATTGTTAAAAACGTCAAGAATTTTTGACATCCTAGGGTCTAATTCCTTCGTCTCACAGTTACAAGTCTGCGAATTAAGGTTTGCCCCACATCTATTACAAATTCCCTTACAGTTTTCACTGCAAAGAACCTTCATAGGCAGATTAATAAGAATTTCGTTATATACAAGTTTCTCAACATCCAACTCATTTTCTTCTATATAAGCCGTAAAATCTGAATCATCCTGTATATTATTCAAATCAATTTCTCTGTCAATATCAATGTCAAATTCATTTGTTACATCTTCCAGACATCTATCACATGGAATTACAAGTGCACACTTTATCTTAGCATTACACTTTATCTTTCTCTTACCGGCATTCTCAATATGAATATTAACCGGTTCCTTATAGGCAAACTTAAATCTGCCTCTTTTGGAATTGAAGCTTTCCATCTCAATATCTGTCTGAAAATCCTGCTTTCTTTCCTCTACTGAAAGCAATTCCGATAAGTCAATTCGCATAAAAAATCCATGCCCTTTCTAATCGCACTTGTCCATTATACACATGTCAATATATTTTGTCAACTAATTTTTTGAAACAAGTTCAAGTGTTTCTCTTGCAATTTTAAGCTCTTCATTGGTTGGAACAACAAGAACTTTAACTTTTGAATTATCAGTAGATATAATTATGTCCTCTCCACGTTTATCATTCTGAGCATCATCAATCTCAACGCCAAGGTATCCAAGATATTCACATACTGTCTTTCTTACATATCCGTTATTTTCACCAAGTCCTGCAGTAAATGCTATCGCATCAACACCATTCATTGCTGCAACATATGCACCAATATATTTTGCAACTCTGTAACAATATACGTTAAGTGTATGCTCTGCTCTCTCATCACCTGCATCCTTTGCAGCCATTATATCCCTGAAGTCACTTGTCTTTCCTGTAAGACCAAATACTCCTGACTTCTTGTTGAGAACATTCATAACTTCATCAATGCTTAATTTCTCTTTATGTGCTATGAATTCAATTATAGCAGGGTCAATATCTCCGGAACGTGTTCCCATTATAAGACCCTCGAGTGGTGTAAGTCCCATACTTGTGTCAACTGATTTACCATCTTTAACAGCACATACACTTGCTCCATTTCCCAGATGGCATACTATAGTTTTAAGATTATCATATGGTTTTCCTAATATATCAGCAACTTTTTTAGAAACATAGCTGTGTGATGTTCCATGGAAACCATATCTTCTTATCTTATATTTCTCATAATATTCATATGGAAGTCCATACAAATATGCTTTCTCTGGCATTGTCTGATGGAAAGCTGTATCAAACACTCCTACCATTGGTGTATTCGGCATATTTTCTTTACATGCATCTATTCCAATTAAGTTAGCAGGATTGTGTAATGGTGCAAGTTCATTACACTCTTTGATTGCTTCAATAACCTCATCTGTGATAATTGTAGATGACGCAAACTTCTCTCCACCATGTACAATTCTGTGTCCTACCGCACCAACCTCATCAAGAGACTTAATAACTCCGGTCTTCTCATTAATAAGTGCATCAAGTACCATTTTAACTGCCTGAGTATGATTTGGCATTGGAGCTTCTGTAACTTCTTTTTCTCCATTCTCCGGCTCATATACAAGTCTGCTGCCTTCAATACCAATTCTTTCACATAATCCTTTTGCTAAAACTTCCTCTGCTTTTGAATCGATAAGCTGGAATTTCAATGATGAACTTCCACAGTTAATAACTAAAATATTCATTGTTCTCTCCTTTACCATTCTATTTTTGCACGTCAGATAAACGCAATTAATATAATTATAGAACTTTTATTATATTCATACAAGGTGTTTTTCAAAAAAAGTGTCTGAGTTGTATTCCGGGCATAGAGAACGAATTTTTTAATGCACTCCGTCTGTTATTATGCTAATATATGGGTATACTTTTAGAAAAAAGGAGCATTTTTATCATGTCAGTTGCAGCAATTATAGCAGAATATAATCCATTTCATACAGGCCATAAGTATCAGATAGACAAAGTCCGTGAAGTCACTAATGCTGACTATATAATAATTATCATGAGTGGTAATTATGTCCAAAGAGGTATACCCGCTATTGCCGACAAATATATACGTGCCAAATCTGCTCTTTTATGCGGTGCTGATATGGTTATTGAACTTCCTGTATTCTATGCAACTGCAAGTGCAGAATACTTTGCTGCCGGAGCTGTTAATCTTATCAGCCAGCTTTCCTGTGTCGATTACCTGTGCTTTGGATGTGAATATGATAATATAGTATTGCTTAATAATATTGCTGATATATTAGTAAATGAGCCTTTAGAATTTAAGCGTGAAATAAAATCAAAGATAAGTCAGGGAATGTCCTACGTTCAGGCAAGAGAATCAGCTTTATTAAAATGTACTGATGATTCAGATAAAACTGATATTAAAAATTTAATTAATTCTTCTAATGCTATTCTCGGAATTGAATATATTAAAGCACTAAAAAAATTTAATTCTGATATCAGACCTGTAATTATTAAAAGGGAGGGAACTTATAACTCAACTGCCATGAATGATACATTTGCCTCTGCAACCGGTATCCGAAACAGTATTATCAATAATTCTGATGAATATATCAGACACATTCCTTCTGAATGTAAAGAAATGCTTAACTGGATTTCTGCTTTTCCAATGTATAGTGATGACTTTTACACCAGTCTCGTATCAGGAATTATTATGAATTCTGATAGTCTTTCACAATATTTTGATGTTTCAGACGACCTGGCAAATAGTATTACAAACAATTATATGAATTACAATGGCTTTGATAATCTTTCGTTTGCTGTAAGCGGAAAACATACTACGGTAACTCATTGTAACCGTGCACTGCTTCACATTTTACTCAACATAACACAAGATGAGGAAGACTCTTATATAAGCCTTAACTATAACACATATATAAGGCTTCTCGGTTTTAAAAAAGATTCATCAGAGATTCTTAAACATATTAAGTCAAATTCTTCACTTCCTATAATATCAAAAATGTCTGATACAGAAAGAACACTTCCTGCTCAGACATTAAATATGCTTAAACGCAATATACAGTGTGATAATTTATATCGTTTTATTTTTAATATGAAATACAATAACATTATCAAAACAAATGAATATAACACACCGATTATAATTATATAATATTCGCTGTACTAGTTCTTAAAACTATGTATTGGTGCAGGAATTCTGCCACCTCTGTTAACAAACTCATCACATGAGAAGCTGTTAACCGGCATTATAGGTGCATATCCAAGTAAACCTCCGAATTCTACAACCTCTCCTACCTTTTTACCAATTACAGGAATTACCCTTACAGCAGTTGTCTTCTGGTTAATCATTCCGATAGCGGCCTCGTCAGCTATAACTCCCGAAATAGTTGTTGCTTTGGTATCACCCGGAATTGCTATCATATCGAGTCCTACTGAACATACACATGTCATTGCTTCAAGTTTCTCAAGAGTAAGTGCTCCTGCATTAACCGCATCTATCATTCCCTGATCTTCACTTACAGGAATAAATGCTCCACTTAATCCTCCAACATATGAAGACGCCATTACACCACCTTTTTTAACCTGATCGTTCAAAAGTGCTAAAGCCGCAGTTGTACCTGGTGCACCAGGATGCTCAAGTCCGATTCCCTTAAGTATATCCGCAACACTGTCACCTATCGCAGGAGTTGGTGCTAATGACAAATCTATAATTCCAAATGGAATTCCAAGTCTTCTTGATGCTTCCTGGGCAACAAGCTGACCAACTCTTGTAATCTTAAATGCAGTCTTTTTAATTGTCTCGCATAGAACCTCAAAGTTCTCGCCTTTTGTCTTCTCAATCGCTGTTTTAACTACACCCGGTCCACTTACACCTACATTAATAATGGCATCTGCCTCTGTAACACCATGAAAAGCACCTGCCATAAATGGATTGTCATCCGGTGCATTACAGAACACTACTAACTTTGCACATCCAAGACAGTCATTATCTTTCGTAAGCTCTGCTGTCTCAAGAACAATTTCTCCCATAAGTTTAACTGCATCCATATTAAGACCTGTCTTTGTAGAACCTACATTTATAGAACTACATACAAAGTCGGTAGTTGCAAGTGCCTTTGGAATTGAACGGATAAGAAGCTCATCAGCTTTTGTCATTCCTTTGCTGACCAGAGCAGAAAATCCACCTAAGAAGTTAACTCCTACTTTCTTTGCAGCCTTATCAAGAGTCTGTGCAATCTTAACAAAATCATCCGGTGTCTTACATGCTGCTCCACCAACAATAGCTGCCGGTGTTATTGATATACGTTTGTTAACAATTGGAATACCATATTCCTTCTCTATCTCCTGACCTGTAGCAACAAGATCCTTTGCTACTGTTGTAATCTTATTATAGATATTTTCACAAACCTTATCAACATCACTGTCAATACAGTCTAAAAGGCTGATTCCAAGAGTAATTGTACGAACATCCAGATTCTCATGTTCAATCATGTTATTAGTTTCATTTACTTCAAATATGTTAATCATAGTAATATTTCCTCTCAATTATATACGATGCATGCTGTTAAATATGTCTTCCTGCTGTACTTTTATCTGTACACCTATATCTTCACCGATTTTCTCTATCTCATCTGCCATCTCGCCAAATTTCTTATCACATTTCCCTGCATCAACTATCATCATCATATTGAAATAATCCTGAACTATTGTCTGTGATATATCAAGAATATTTATTTTATTGTCTGCAAGATATGTACAAACCTTTGCAATAATTCCGACTGTGTCTTTTCCTACTACTGTAATAATTGTCTTTTTCATCTCTTTATCTCCATTTCAATTTTTGTGGTGTAAACTCATATACATATTAATCAGACCAATTCATCCTATACTTCGTATAACTTTGAACTCTCGTCCCTTTTAGCAACCTGAATGTTAAAATCGTCCGCCTTATATTCATTATCCGCTGTATTAATCTCCAGTCTCACAGTTTCAAATGCAAGCTTGTCATAATTATTCTCCTTGCTTAAGTGTCCGAGAAATATATTCTTCATCTTATCATTAATAATTCTGTTAAGAAGTTTGCCGGATGTTTCATTAGACAGATGCCCTCTGTCACCAAGTATTCTTCTCTTTAAAGGATATGGGTATGGGCCTGCCTCAAGCATCCTTATATCATGATTTGCCTCTATAAGTATCGAATCAAGCCCCTTAAGATTATCTACAATATAATCATCATATTTGCCCATATCAGTTGCAACTGCAACACTTTTTTCATTATCTGTAACCCGGTATGCAACAGGGTCTGCTGCATCATGTGATATCGAAAACGGATTGATGTTCAGCTCTTTTATACTGAAATGCTTATCCGCTTCTATATCATTATAAAGTTCCTCTTCAATCTTTCCAAGACTCTTAACACTTTTTACGGCTTCAAGAGTAAGATACGTTCCATATATAGGAATATGATATGCTCTTGATACAACACCAAGCCCCTGTATATGGTCTGAATGCTCATGTGTAATCAGAATTCCATCTATATCCTTAAGTGAAAGACCTATTCCATTCAGTCCTGATTCTATCCTCTTTTTGCTGATTCCCGCATCAATAAGAATATTTGTGTTGCCCGAACCTATATATATGCAGTTTCCACTGCTTCCACTGGCAATACTGGCAAATCTCATAGCCTGTGCCACACCTTTCCTTTTATGCTGCTTTCTCTGTAAAATGTTTCTGATACCATAATATAAATGAATATACAGTCCATACTTTTCTTGAATTATCTTTCTTGCCATTATAATGGTCATCAAGAAGTTTCTCAAGTTCCTCTGTGTTAAAGAACTTATCTGCCTCTTTACTGGTAAGTGTGTCCTTAACCATATGGTAATACTTATCTTCTTTTAACCAGTTTCTTACCGGAATAGGGAAACCAAGTTTCTTCCTTTCAGCGGTAATGTCAGGCATAAATTCATTGGCTGCTTTTCTGAAATATCTCTTCGTCTCATGCTTGTCTACCCTGTGCTCTACAGGTATTGACAAAGCAACCTTTGCAACCTCTTTATCAAGAAACGGTACTCTTACCTCAAGAGAATGTGCCATACTCATAGTATCAGCCTTGTTAAGAATATCTCCCCATAACCATGTATTGATATCTATATACTGCATTTTCGTTATATCATCTTTGTCTTTTACTTTATCATATAATGGTTTTGTAATACTCTGTGGCGTATATTTCTTCTTAGGATTCTTAAGTATCTTATAGACTTCCGGAAGTTTGAATATATAAGCATTTCCAATATATCTTTCCTCCAAATCCACACCTGCTCTTATTATATAATTCTTTCCTTTGAATGATATAGGAAGCTTCTGTACTGCTTTCGCCAGTCCTCTTCTGACAGGTCTTGGAATCTTGTACATTGGTGCAAGTGCAAATGGAGATTTATAAATATTATATCCTCCAAATAACTCGTCTGAGCCTTCTCCTGAAAGCACAACCTTTACCTGCTCACTCGCAAGTTTACAAAGGAAATAAAGTGCAATACATGATGGGTCAGAAAGCGGCTCATCTACATGATTCATAATCTTAGGAAACTCTGCAAAGAAATCTGATGTAGATATAATCTTACTCTTATTCTTAACACCTACATAGTCCGAAAGTGTCTTTGCAAGAGGAATCTCGTTACATCTTGGATAATCAAATCCCACACTGAATGTCTTATCAAGATTACTTCTTGCAACAATATAACTTGAATCAACACCACCTGATAAGAAACCGCCAACCTCAGTATCACTGATTTTATGTGCTTCTATTGAATTCTTCATAACATCATTAGTCATCTTAACAGCTTCATCAAATGTTATACTCGAATCTGTATCAAATACCGGCTCCCAGTATCTTTGTATATTAATCTTTCCATTTTCCCACTCAAGATAATGTGCAGGCGGAAGTCTGTATATTCCTTTGAAAAATGTTTCGTTAAGGATTGAATACTGGAAAGACAGATAACTTTCCAATGCTTCTTCATTTAATTCTTTTTTTACTGTAGGAAATTTAAGTATTGCTTTAATCTCTGAACCAAACACAAAATCCTTATCAGTCTTTGTATAATATAATGGCTTAATTCCGAATATATCTCTTGCCATAAGCATTTTCTTATTCTTTATATCCCATATTGCAAAAGCATACATACCACGAAGTTTGTCTAACAAATCTTTACCATATTCTTCATATCCGTGTACGAGAACTTCTGTATCCGCATCTGTCTTAAATGTATGTCCTTTTTCAATAAGCTCTTTCTTTATATCCTGATAGTTATATATCTCACCGTTGAATGTTACAACTATTGATTCATCCTCATTATACATTGGCTGCTTTCCATTAGTTATACCTATGATACTGAGTCGTCTGAATCCAAGCCCTGCCATACTGTCCACATGTGTTCCTGCGTCATCAGGTCCTCTGTGTTTTATAGAGTTCATCATCTCTATAAGATTATCTTTGTACTCTGGTGCTTTTCCTTCTTCAGTTAAAAAACCGGCAAAACCACACATCTATATCACTCCTGTCCGTAAAATTCATTCTTTCCCACGCAATCATATCACAAATAATAAAATAGTTCAAATCATTTTAATTCATTCAGAACTTCCAAAATGAATTCATATGTTCTCTGAACTGAAGAAATACTCATTTTCTCTTTAACAGTATGAATGTCAAATATGTCCGGACCGAAGGAAACAATATCTATTCCCGGACATCTCTCTGCAAAATATCCACACTCAACCCCTGCATGAATTGTCTCAACCTTCGGCTCCCTATTATACATTCTCTTATATATCGAAATCATTACCTTTCTAAGTTCTGATTCAGGGCAGTACTCCCACGCAGGATAATCTCCTTTTTCACAATACCTGCCTCCCAGCATATCACATAATTTTTCAAGCAGGCTGCACATATATTCTTTCTTCTCTTTAACCGAGCTTCTTACTGAATATATGGCACACATTCCTTCCTCATCAACTTTAAGACTTCCCATATTAAGTGAACTTTCAACGAGTTCTGCATTATCTTTTTCCCGTCCGTATATTCCCTGTGGTGCAAGCATTAGAAAATCAATGACTTTTTCAGTAAATTCTTCACTGCCTGCACTGATTTTCTGTATCTGCTTATCTTCTGATATAACATCCACTTTTATTTCGTTGTCACTATATCTGTATTCTGCCCTGAATATTTTCTGCATATTTTCAGCAATATCTTCTATCCCGGAAATATTTTTCACAAGAATTTCTGATGTACACATGTTAGGTATAACATTATCCTTTGTACCACCTTTTATATTCACTATATTAATACCACAGCTTTTATTAATTTTATCCAATACCCTGCCCATAAGTATATGTGCATTTGCCCTCTCTTTATTTATTTCTGTTCCTGAATGTCCGCCTTTCAAACCGGATATATTTATAACATACCTGTATCCCTCTTCACTGACATAATCACAATCTATATTACATATAACGGTTCTTCCACCTGCACACCCTGATAAAAATATCCCCTCCTCTTCAGAATCAACATTAAGAAGATATTTTCCTTTTATCCTTGTCATATCAAGTGCCTCGGCACCGAGCATTCCTATCTCTTCATCAACTGTGAAAACTGCTTCTAACCTCGGATGTGATAAACTGTTATCGTCCAAAATGGCAAGTGCATATGCTATGGCAATTCCATCATCCCCACCAAGAGTCGTATCCTTTGCTTCAATATAATCTCCTTCATATACAAGCTCTAACCCATCTTTTTCAAATGAATGTAAATAGTCCGGCGTCTTTTCATTAACCATATCAAGATGCCCCTGTATTATTACACCATTATCTGCTTCGCGTCCTGCTGTTGCAGGTTTATATATTATTACGTTGTTACTATTATCCTGATAGTATAAAAGACCATGTTCTTTTGCAAATGACACACAATAATCACTTATAGCTTTAGTATTTCCCGAACCTCTCGGAATACTGCTTATTATTTCAAAATATTCTAATACTTTATTTTCTCTGACTTTATGCATATTTTTCTCCTTAATTAATATAATCTACTATGAAATCAAAAATTTTATCTATATTTATTATAATATTATTCATATTATGTATAACTAATTGTGGTATTGTATTCGAAGGAACTCTGTCGGGTATTAATATGTGGCTTTTTAAAGTAATACCGACACTATTTCCTTTCATATTTATAACCGGATTAATGCGTAAATATAACGCCACAAAATATATAACCGGATTGTTTTCACCTTTTATATGTCCCGTACTTGGCATAAACAAATCTGCCTGTTTTATAATTTTCTCAGGATTTATGTGTGGGTATCCTGTAAGTGCGAAAATGTGTTCAGATATGCTTAAAGACAATGAAATCAGTGTTGCTGAAGCAAACTATCTTCAAACCTTCACTAACAATATAAGCCCATCTTTTTTATTTGCGTACATAGGAAATGTTCTTCTGGAAAACCGTCTTAGTATAAGCATACTTTTTATATTATATTACATTCCCGTAATTGCTACATGCATTATACTGAATCCTTTTTACAGAAAACATTTCACAAACTGTAGTAAATTGCCTGTTTCCTTCTCATCAGGAAAAGAATCTGTAATTACTGAATCTGTCAATACTACTATATCTATTGGAATATACATAATCATTTTTTCAATATTATGTAATTCGTTAAAGTATATAGGATACTTTAAGTATAAGTACATACTGTCGGGAATATTGGAAATAACCACAGGAACACTTGAAATTGCAGAAAACTCTATTCCGTTTAGTATAAAATGCATGCTACTGCTTGTCATAACTTCTTTCGGAGGACTATCTTCGCTTTTTCAGGTAAGACATGTAATATGCGACAGCCGGATTACTGTCATTCACTATATTATAGGCAAAACCATGTGCGTTATACTTACATGTATTTTGTATTTCATTATAAAAGCTGCCGCCATAATATAGCGACAGCTTTTTATATGCTAATACTACTCTTCGTATTCTTCTTCGTTATCTTCATCTTCAACATCATCAAGGTCTACAGTATAATCTTCCAAATCATCATAATTCTCATCAACCGTCTCTTCCATTACTGCCTGTAATTCATCAGGTCTTATCTCTTCATTCTGTGCCACAAGTTCCTGACGGTTAGCTGATACAACTTCAAGACTTGAATTAAGTGACTTCATTAATGCATCATACTTCATAGTAACATTATCCATAGTATGTGTAATTATATTCTCAAGATTCTGTAAGACATCATCAGTATACTGCATTGCACCTGTTCTGACGGCATTTGCCTCTTCTGTAGCAGCATCTAACATATCCTGTGCCTGAACATTTGCCTGTTCGATTATCGCATCTGCCTGTGCATATGCCTGCTGCATAATCTCATGCTCACTTACAAGTTCTGATGTCTGTTCTTCTGCCTGTGCAATCATTGCATCTGCCTTCATCTTGGCATCCCTTAATATTGCATCTTTATTGGCGATTATTCTTTTATACTTTTTTATTTCCTCAGGAGTTTTTAAACGCAGCTCTGTAACAAGTTCGCCAATTTCATCTCTGTTTACAAGTATATTTGTACTTGACAATCTTGCATATCTGCAGCTATCAAGATAATCTTCTATTTCTGAAATAATTTCTTCTATTTTACTCATAATAATCTCCACTCCTTATATTCTCATACAATCATAGTAATCTTATCACGTTATGTACAATTTTACAACTTACATTTCAAAAAAAGATGTTTATTTGTCTTATACAATTTTTCTTTAATAATTTCATAACCAAGTTCCCCGACATAATCAAAACCTGTCTCTTTAGATGCTTCAACTATTATTACAGTATTTTCATCTGCAATATGTGTTTTCTTAATATTTTCCAACACTTCTTTTTCAAGCTGCTTATTATATGGAGGGTCCATAAATATATAGTCAAATTTTTCTTTTCCATCAAGAAGTTTTAAAGCTGAGTTCACTGTTGTCTCCATTATAACTGCCAAATCTGTAAGTTTTGTGAATTCAAGATTTTCTCTAATACATGCTGATGCTTTTTTGTTACACTCTACAAAATACGCTTTTCCTGCACCCCTGCTTAATGCCTCAATTCCAATTCCACCGCTTCCGCTAAACAAATCAAGAAATGTACAGTCATACATATCATTATTAATCATATTAAAAAGTGTTTCCTTAATTCTGTCAGTAGTTGGTCTTGTACCATCTCCCTCAATGGTTTTAAGTCTGAGACTCTTTGCTTTTCCTGCTATTACTCTCATATATGCCTCCATTCTGATATACACAAATAGCAAGTCATAATTGACTTGCTATTCTTTCTTGTAGAAAAATGATTTAACTGATGAATAATTCAAATCACGATAATTAATAATCTGCTCCGTACTGCCTACAAATAATATTCCATCTTTTTTAAGAGAATTATTGAAATTCTTATATATTTTATTCTTTGCTTCATCAGTAAAATATATTACAACATTTCTGCATACAATCATATCACAATTTGTAGGATAATCATCTTTTAGTAAATTATGCTGTCTGAATTCAACACATCTCTTTACCTCATCATTAACCTTATAATTCTTTTCTCCAACCTTCGTCATATATTTGTCAATATATTCCTTTGGAAGATTTTCAACACTCTTTTTACTATAAAGTCCTGCCTTAGCAAGCTCTAATACCTGCTTATCAATATCAGTGGCAATTATTTTAATATTATTTAATGGCAAAAACTTAGACAACGTCATTACCAACGAATAAGGTTCATCACCAGTAGAGCAGGCTGCACTCCATATTTTAAGCTGTCTGCCAAAAGTATTAATGAGATACGGATATATTTCGTTTTCGAGATTTTTCCATTGGTCCGGATTTCTGTAAAACTCAGATACATTAATTGTAAGATAATTGACGAAATCCTCAAAAAGCTCTTTGTCACTCTTAATAGCTCTGACATATGAAGCATACCCATCAAACTTATGTTTGGCAATCAATGAATCTATTCTACGTTTCATCTGACGTTCCTTATATGAATTCAGGTCAATTTTGGTTAATTCATATATCTCTTTCTTAAATCCTTCGTAATCCATCAGGGCACCTCCCATTCATGAACTAAATTCTTCATAAACCACTAATTGACGTGAACAACAGCCCACGCCAATTAATGTGTTTACTATAGAAATTTTTATAGAATATTTATAGATTATATAAAGTCCCGATTATTCTTCTGTACTTTCCTCTGTCTCAGCATCGTCACTCTGAAGTGCTTTGATACTTAAGCTGATTTTCTTCTCATCTCCGTTAAAGTCAACAACTTTAGCTTCGATTTCCTGTCCTACTTTTAATACGTCTGAAGGCTTGTCAACATGCTCTTTAGAAATCTGTGAAACATGAAGAAGTGCGTCAATTCCAGTTTCAAGCTCAACGAATGCACCAAAATCTGTCATTCTTGCAACTTTTCCTTTGACAACATTTCCAACTGCATATTTATTTGCTGCATCTAACCATGGGTTAGTATCATCAAATTTAAGACTTAATGCAATCTTCTCACCATTAATCTCTTTAACAAGTACTTCTATCTCTGAACCAACTTCGAAATGCTTCTTTGGATTCTCAACTCTTCCCCATGACATCTCTGAGATATGAAGAAGTCCGTCAATTCCGCCTAAATCAATGAATGCACCGAAATCTGTAACATTCTTAACAGTTCCCTTAACTTTCTGTCCCTCTGAAAGTGTTGCAAGAAGAGCTGCTTTCTTCTCATTCTTCTCAGCAACAAGTAACTGCTTACGGTCTCCGATAATTCTTCTCTTTCTTGGGTTGAATTCTGTAATAACAAATTCAATCTCCTGATCCATATACTTAGATAAATCTTTCTCATATGAATCAGATACAAGGCTTGCAGGAATAAATACACTTGATTCCTCAACTGCTACATTTAATCCACCCTGATTTACTTTAACAACTTTTGCTTTTAATACTTCTTTAGATTCAAAGGCCTCTTCTAATCTCTTATTGCCTTTCTCGGCTGCAAGCTTCTTGTATGAAAGTAAAACCTGTCCTTCGCCATCATTAACTTTCATAACTTTTGCTTCCATCTTGTCGCCTACTGATACGCATGTAGTGAGATCTACATTTGGTGTGTTAGTATATTCATATCTTGAAATAATACCGTCTGACTTGTAACCTATATTTAAGACTATTTCATCTTCTTTTACACTGATTACTGTGCCTTCAACAATCTCTCCTGTACGTATTTGTTTCATTCCTTGTTCTTCAAACATTTGTTCAAAACTCTGCTCTGACATTTGTATGAACCTCCTCGATAATATAATTTGGGGTTGAAGCCCCCGCTGTAATACCTACGCAACTGCTGGATTGAAGTTTGCACAACTCTATGTCCTCTATAGTTTGAATGTAATAAGTATTGTCACACTCTTTTTTACATATCTCATATAACTTCTGTGTGTTGGAACTATGTTTTCCACCTATTACAATCATCGAATCAACATTTGCTGCTATTTTCTTTGCTTCTGCCTGTCGTTCATGTGTCGCGTTACATATAGTATCTAAAACATTTATATCATACCCCTTTTTTGAAATAATTTCAACAAGATATTTAAATTTATTGTAATTAAATGTCGTTTGTGATACTACACATACTTTTTTCGACTTATCTGCCTCGAATGACTTAGCTTCTTCTTCATTTCCAATTACCGTTGTAGGGTTAGAAGACCATCCTTTTATTCCTTCTACCTCAGGATGATTTTCATTTCCAATAATAACAATATGGCTATCATTATTTTTTTCATTTTGTACTATTTTATGTATCTTAAGTACAAAAGGACATGTTGCATCAACAATCTCAAGGTTATTTGCATTGGCAATATCATATACATCTTTTCCGACACCATGAGATCTTATAATAATAATTCCCTTTTTTATACTTTTGAGTTCTTCTTTAGAATTAATTATTTTGACACCTTTTTGTTCTAAATCTTTAACAACTTCCTCATTATGGATAATAGGACCATATGTGTATATATTTTCACTCTCATGTTTTTCTATCTGTTCATATACTTTGTCAACTGCCCTTTTTACACCAAAACAAAATCCCGCACTTTTTGCAACTATTACTTCCAAGCTTTGTTCCTCCGCTAATTCTCATCTTCTTCTATTAATCTCATCTGTTACTTTTTGTGTAACCTCATCTATATCCATGTATGAAGAATCAATTACAATCGCATCATCAGCCTTTTTAAGTGGTGCTATTTCTCTATGCATATCTCTATAATCTCTCTCTTCAATATCTTTCATTATTTCTTCAAGTACACATTCAGTTCCTCTTGCCGTCTGCTCATCATATCTTCTCTTTGCCCTTGTCTCAACACTTGCTGTAAGATATATTTTAACTTCTGCATCAGGAAGCACAAATGTCCCTATATCTCTTCCATCCATAATTATGTCATTCTTTGATGCAATTTCCCTCTGAAGATTAAGAAGTTTCTCTCTAACCCTTTTATATGTCGAAATAGATGACGTCATACGGCTCACTTCTTCTGTTCTTATAAATGCATTCACATTCTCTCCATTCAGAAGCATCACCTGCTCTCCGTCCCTATACACAAGTTCAACGTCTGATTTTTCACATATATCACAGACTTTCTCTTCTTCTCCGGCATTTAAGCCTTCTCTTATACATGCAAGTGCAAGTGTTCTGTACATTGCACCTGTGTCTATATAGATATATCCTAATGCTTTTGCAGCCTTCTTTGCTATTGTGCTTTTTCCTGCTCCGGCAGGTCCGTCTATTGCTACATTCATATTATTCCTCCATTCCTGCAAGGTAACCTGTTGACCATGCTAACTGTAAATTATATCCGCCTGTAAACGCATCAATATCTATCATCTCTCCGGCAAAATATAGCCCATTCACTATTTTTGATTCCATTGTTCCCGGATTAATATCTTTGACACTAATTCCTCCCTGCGTAATTATAGCTTCATTAAAATCTCTTGTTCCATCTATCGTAAGTGTAAAATGTTTTAAAGCATTAAGAAGCTTTTTTCTTTCCTCTCTGCTGATAGTATTTATCTTTTTGTCACCATCTATTCCACTATATTCAATAACTACAGGAATAACTTTTTTAGGAAGCATTGAATCAAGTGAATTCTTAAAATCCCTGTTAATATTCTTATCAAACTCTCTTAAAATTCTTGCATCAAGTTTTTCATCTGTAAGTGCCGGTTTAAAATCTATCTCAAGAAGTATTTTTTTGCCTTCATGAAGCCTTTTTGTAATGATACTGCTTGCACTAAGTATTACAGGTCCGGTAACGCCGAAATGTGTAAATAACATTTCTCCAAATGCTGAGTATATCTCCTTTTTTCCATCATACAACTTAACATTAATGTTTTTCAATGATACTCCCTGCATTTTTTCAGCATAATCCTCCGAAACTGTTAGTGGCACAAGTGCCGGATAGCATTCACTTATATTATGACCATTTTTTTTTGCAATAATCATTCCACTTCCGTCAGAACCCGTTGACCGGTATGATATACCACCTGTAGCCAATATTACTTTATCACAATCAATTATTTTCCCACCAACAGAAACACCTGTAACATGCCCATTTTGAACCAGAATGTTATCAACATTTTTCCTGAGCATAACCTCAACATTTTTTTCTCTTAATATTTTTTCAAGCGTCTTTATTACGTCCGAGGACTTATCTGATTCCGGAAATACTCTGTTTCCACGCTCTGTCTTAAGCTTTAAGCCATTTTTCTCAAGCATGTCCATCATCATATAATTAGAAAAAGTATATAACGAACTGTACATAAACTTTTTGTTAGTTACAATGTTATTAAGTATATCTTCAATATCCCCTGCATTAGTAACATTGCATCTTCCTTTTCCCGTAATAAAAACTTTTTTTCCAAGTTTTTCATTATGTTCAATTAATGTAACTTTGCAACCGCTTTCAGCCGAAGATATTGCTGCCATCATTCCTGCTGCTCCGCCACCTACTACTATTACCTTTTTCACATTAATCCTCATTTCTACCGGGCGATTTATCGCACTATTCATCATTTCTATCATATATCTATGTCAGCCATGTCATCAAACATATTCATCTCATCATTTCCAATGACACTGTAATTTTCAAATATCTCATCAATCCCGTCATACATTTCAATAACTTTTTGCTTGTTCTTTATACTCAATGCCACCAAAACAGCATTAACAAGTGACATCGGAGCAACCAAAGATTCCATTATGCTTGTCATATCTGTACCCGCAAATAGATTGCAGGAAGAATATAGGTTAATCGGAGAATGCTCATTGTCCGTAATTGACATTACCTTTGCAGTTCTGTCATTAGCAAATTCCATAGCTTTCAATGTCCGCATTGAATACCTTGGAAAACTTATACCAATGAGCAAATCGTTCTTAGATATATGAATCATCTGCTCAAATATCTCACTTTCATTGCATGACGTGATTATTTTAACATTTTTCCGAATCATATTCAAATTAAATCCCAAAAAAGATGCTACAGCACTGGAATTTCTAAGTCCTATAATGTAGACATTTTCTGCATTCATTATATTGTCTACCGCTTCATCAAGGACTGCCTTATCAATAGTATCAGATAACTGTTTTATCTTTTTTATATCAAGTGAGAAAACATTTTTATAAATATCATCATCTTTCTCATCACAGTTTTCAATTTCAATTCTCGATATTGTGCTAAGTTTATTATGAATCATTTTTTCAAGGGATTTTTGAAATTCCGGATAACCTGCAAATCCCAGCAATGTTGCATATCTTACAACCGTTGACTCACTTACACCTACTACTTTTCCAAGAGCAGCCGCTGTCATAAATGCCGCTTTTTCATAATTATTTAGTACATATTGCGATATTTTCTTTTGTCCCTTACTCATCTTATCCTTATTTTCACCGATGAGTACACTGATATCCGTAATATCTTTCATCATATTTATCTCCATATTAAAACAGGACCACTTTATAGCATTAAATAACCTAAAAGCAGTCCCATTTCTATATTAATCCTGATAATTAATTATGCAGGATATACACCATTATTTGTATCTGCAACAGAAGGATCAACCTTTGTCTGCTGAGCTTCTCTGTATTTAAAGAACTCTGTAGCTACCTGTGGGAATAATGCATATGACAATACATCTTCATCCTGCTGTACATACTGTGCTGCCTCTTTCTTAAACTCCTCTAGCTGTGGTTTAATAAGATCCGCCGGTCTGCATGTAATAGGCTTTTTATCTCCGATAGCTTTTTTCTGTACGTCTTTGTTAAATGGTTTAACAGTCTTACCAAATTCTCCTCCAAGAATCTTCTTAGACTCTTTTGTAATCATCTTATATCTCTCACCCTGAAGTACATTAAGTACTGCCTGTGTTCCGACAATCTGAGATGATGGTGTAACAAGAGGTGGCTCACCAAAGTCTTTTCTTACCTTTGGAATTTCCTCAAGAACATCATAATACTTATCTTCTGCATGTGCATCCTTAATCTGCGATACAAGGTTAGATAACATACCACCAGGTACCTGATATAACAATGTCTTAATATTAACACCCATAACCTTAGGATTCAGAAGTCCTGTCTTAAGTGCGTCTTCCTGAATTGGTCTGAAATAATCAGCAATTTCAGCAAGAAGGTTCTGGTCTAATCCTGAGTCATATGGCGTACCCTTAAATGTCTCAACCATAACTTCTGTAGCCGGCTGGCTGGTTCCCATAGAGAATGGTGATATTGCTGTATCAATAACATCTACACCTGCCTCAACTGCTTTAAGGTACGTCATTGAAGCAACTCCTGATGTGTAATGTGTATGAAGCTGGATTGGAAGGCTTGTACCATCCTTAAGTGCCTGAACGAGTTCAGTTGCCTTATATGGAACAAGAAGACCTGCCATATCTTTAATACATAATGAATCAGCACCCATATCTTCAATTCTCTTAGCTGTCTCTTTCCAGTAATCGAGTGTATAAGCATCACCAAGTGTATATGATAATGCAATCTGTGCATGTCCTTTTTCTTTCTTAGCTGCATTTACGGCAGTTTTCAAGTTCTCAAGGTCATTAAAACAGTCAAATATTCTGATTATATCAATTCCGTTTGCAATTGACTTCTGGACAAAATACTCAACAACGTCATCTGCATAATGATTGTATCCAAGAATATTCTGACCTCTGAATAACATCTGAAGCTTAGTGTTTTTAAATCCATCTCTAAGTTTTCTAAGTCTCTCCCATGGATCTTCTTTAAGGAATCTGAGTGACGCATCAAATGTTGCACCACCCCAGCACTCAACCGAATGATATCCGACTTTATCCATTTTATCAACGATAGGGAGCATCTGTTCTGTAGTCATTCTTGTAGCAATAAGGGACTGATGTGCATCTCTTAATACTGTCTCAGTTATTTTAATTGGTTTTTTTGTAACTTCAGCCATTTATATTTCCTCCATTCATTTCATTTCTAATAAGCATGTTAATCATCATGCTCTCTTATATTCCAAATATTGCCATAAATGTTCCTGCTGCAACTGCAGTACCGATAACACCGGCAACGTTAGGACCCATGGCATGCATTAAAAGGAAGTTAGTAGGGTCTGCCTCAGAGCCAACTTTCTGTGATACTCTTGCAGCCATTGGAACTGCAGATACTCCGGCAGAACCGATTAAAGGATTAACCTTTCCATGTGTAACAGCACACATAATCTTTCCTATAATAACACCTGATGCTGTTCCGATTGCAAAAGCAATAAGTCCTAATACAACGATTTTAATTGTACTGATTTTTAAGAATGCCTCTGCACTTGTAGTT
The DNA here is from genome assembly GCA_002351535.1 of Lachnospira sp. UBA2821. GTDB lineage: Bacteria > Bacillota > Clostridia > Lachnospirales > Lachnospiraceae > UBA2821. The sequence goes on along the minus strand of DEGR01000047.1, from coordinate 12,229 downwards.
GCTCCAACACTGGTACCAAGAAGAATAACTACAATGTACATAAGAGCATTCGATGCTGTCTCTGTAAGCTGTTTTACTACTCCACTTTCTCTGAAAAGATTACCAAGCATAAGCATACCGACAAGTGGTGCTGTTGTTGGAAGAATAAGTACAACTACTATAGTGATTACAACCGGGAATAATATCTTCTCAAGCTTAGATACAGGTCTTAACTGTTCCATCTTTATTTTACGTTCTTTCTCAGTTGTAAGGAGTTTCATAATAGGTGGCTGAATGATTGGCACAAGTGACATATATGAATATGCTGCTACGGCAATAGGTCCGAGTAAAGCGGTCTGACCTAACTTTCCGGCAAGGAAAATTGATGTAGGACCGTCTGCTCCACCGATAATTGATATAGCCGCTGCTGCCTTATCATTGAATCCCATTAATATTGCACAGAAATATGCAAAATAGATACCAAACTGTGCTGCTGCACCCATTAAAAAGCATTTCGGATTGGCAATAAGAGGACCAAAGTCTGTCATAGCTCCAACTCCAAGGAAGATAAGTGATGGTAAAATACTCCACTCATCTAATTTATAAAAATACTGGAATAATCCTCCAACTCCATTAGACGATTCTTCAATTTTAAGCATAATGTCAGGAAACATGTTAACTAACAACATACCAAACGCAATTGGTACAAGTAATAATGGCTCGTATTCTTTTGCAATTGCAAGATAAAGAAATACTAAAGCTACAAGAATCATTATATAGTTACCAACTGTAAGATTGAAAAATGCAGTCTGGTGAATCAGATTTCCTAATGTATTAGCAATGTAATCCATTTTTAAACCTCCTGTTCAATTTATCTGCATTAAATTAGTTTAATGTTGCCAAAACATTTCCTGCTTCTACGCTTGCACCTTCATTAACATCGATGCTTGCTATTGTACCGTCCTGTGGTGCAACGATTTCGTTCTCCATTTTCATTGCCTCGAGAATTATGATTACATCACCCTTTTTAACCTGATGTCCTACAGATGCCTTAACTGATAAAATCTTTCCAGGCATTGGTGCGCTTACACTAACGCTTCCCTTTGCTCCTGAAGCTGCTGCTTTTGCAGGTGCTTTCTTTGCAGGTGCTGCCTTCTTTGCTGCAGGTGCTGCTGCAGTGCTTCCTCCTGCTATTTCTTCAACTGTTACATCATAAGCTGTTCCATTTACTGTAATTGTATAACTTTTCATTGTAATTTTCCTCCTATAATCTGTTATGCATTTTTCCATTTACTATTAGGTACTCTCTTTATTGAACGTACCACGAATCCATCTGAAGATGTGCCTTCTGTAGCTGCTATTGCTGCTGTGATAACTGCGACTAATTCGTAATCATCAACATAATCTTCTTCTACAGTCTCTTCCTGTACACTATTCTGTACCGGTTCACTCTTAACCGGTTTTGCATTTTTCTTCTGTTCAAACTTATTAATATACTTAAATAAGCTTATTACAAAACTAAGGAATATAAGAACGATAAATACTGTTCCCATACCCAATAAAGTATTCATGCCTGCATTTTTCATCTTAGTGGCAAGGCTTACAGTATCCTTTGAATTGCTCTTTGTAAATGTTATATTTACAGGTGTTGCGGAACCACCAATATTCTTAAATGTAATCTCCATTGCAACTGTTGCTTTTTTATATTTAATCTTTGAAGTTGCAATAACAGAATCCTTAGTTTCTTTTATTTTGCAATCCTTAGTTTCAATATATTTACCAACGCCTTCTTTAACTGACTCATATGATTCAAATGCATCTTTCTGCATTCCTACATAATTATCTATATAATACTGTATCTCATTGTCAGACATACCTGCGAAATATTCTGCTATCGATGACATATTACTATTTATCTCATCATAATCATAACTAAAATCAGCCTGTGCAGCTTTCACATTTTTGACATTGCAAAAGAATAATGAAACTGAAAAAATCATTGCAAATACTAATAAAAGATATTTATATGTTTTTTTCATATTTGCACCTCTTCCTATATAGTTTCATGCTTTTTCAAAGGACACTCTTCTCTCTTTGTAAAAAGCATTTCAAATGCTCCAATTACATATTTTCTTGTATCCTCAGGTGCTATCATTGTATCAACATATCCTCTTGATGCTGCTGATGCTGCACTGTTCTGAAGCTCTCTATATTCAGCAGCCTTTTCATTAATGACTTTCTGTGCATCATCTGCTTTGCTTATCTCATCAGCATACATAATCTTTGTAGCAAGAGTTGCATCCATAGTTCCTATCTCAGAATTTTCCCATGCAAATACTGCATCTGCGCCTAATGCCTTACTATTCATAACCGAATATGCTGTTCCATATGCTTTACCTGTAACTACATTTACTTTTGGAACTGTTGCGCCCGCAAATGCATATGTCAGTCTTGCAAGTGCTTTGGCTATTCTCTTCTCCTGACATTTGCATGCCTTAAATCCTGTTACATTTGTAAATGTAAGAACAGGAATAGAGAATGCATCACAGAATTTAACAAAATCAGCAGCTTTGTCAGCACTCTTTGCTGTTATCACACTATCAAACTTTTCTACAACTTTTGCGTCTTCATCAAAAAGTTCTGTTCTGTTTCCAACAGCACCTACAGTCATTCCATTTAATTTAATAAATCCTGTTACCATTTCTTTAGCATATGAAGATTTCATCTCTACAAAAAGATTATCATCTGATATCTGGCTGAATGCGAGTGCAGGATCAGTTGCTGAAGCTTCTATATCACCGCATACTCTGTTAAGGTCATCTGTACATTCAGAATATGCATCATTATCCTCATTATTTGCAGGAAGAATTGTTACAAGTTCTCTTATCTTGTCAAATATTGTATCTTCATCTGCTACAACATCTGCATTTCCACTCTCTTCACTCTGGAATTTAGCATCGGCTGTATCACATTTTTCAACATAGTTTCCATCGAGTGTATTAGGTGAATTAACAAATAACTTACCATTTTTCTCTTCCATAAATGTGAAATCAGACATTTCTGATAAAATACTGAGTCCACCGCCACAGCTTCCAAATACTGCTGTTATCTGTGGCACAATTCCTGATGCCTTTGCCTGCTTTGCATATATCTCACCCAATGCATTAAGTGCATCCGTTGACTCCTGAAGTCTTATGCCGGCACAATCAATAAGACCAATTACAGGTGCTCCCATTTTAATAGCCATATCGTAGATATTTGCAATCTTCTTTGCATGCATCTCACCGATAGAACCATTCATAACTGATGCGTCCTGGCTGTACACATATGCCAATCTTCCATCAATCACACCATAGCCTGTGATTACGCCATCAGATGTTGTGTCTTTAGCTGTCATGTTGAAATCAGTATTTCTCGCTTTTACAAGTGCTCCTACTTCAACAAAACTGTTATCATCAAGTAAAGAATCAATTCTCTGCCTTGCTGATTCATTTGTTGTCATACTCATTATTCAGACCTCCATTTTCTATTTAAATAATTCAAATTTTTGCCAATTGTAATTGTATATCTAACCATCAAAAAAAGCAAGTGAAAAAAGCATTTATTTTGTTCTTAAAAAAAGTCATTTTTCTTTCTTTTATTGCTTCAGCAGCACATATATCATATTGTTCAATTATTTCTGTATTAATGTACACTTTAACATTTCCTATAACATCATTTTTACTAACAGGTGCCTGTATTTTGTCAGGTAAATCGTATTCAATTGTATATGTATCATCATCACCTAACAGATAACATCCGACTCCTTTCGCACACAATTTCACTTCTTTCTTTTTTCCATCTTTAATTTTTACACTTTTTGAATATTTCGAACTGTCCCATATAACTTTATATGTATAATTATCTATTCCATATTGCATCAGTTTTTTTGTATCTTTCCATTTTTTACTTTTATCGGGTGGCCATCCGCACCCAAGTACCACAGATATAAATCTCCTGTTAGCACGTCGCAGTGCCCCCACAAAACAATAGCCCGCTTTACTTGTATATCCAGTTTTAACACCACATGCCCCATCCATCATGTTTAAAAATCCATCCTTATTATTTACAATATAATGCTTATATACTTTCATATCTTCTTTTGTATAACTGTCAAATGAATAATCCGGAGTTGTAATTATCTCTCTGAATATATCATTTTGCATAGCATATCTGGCAATAACAGCCATATCATAGGCAGTTGAATAATGCTCATCATCATCAAGACCATTTGGTGTAACGAAATGTGTATTTACAGCTCCTATCTCCTCTGCCTTTTTGTTCATCATATCCGCAAAATTTTCTTTTGTTCCGCCTATACTCTCCGCTACTGCAACAGCCGTATCATTATGTGATTCCAGCATTAGCGAATACAATAAGTCCTTAATATAAAATCTTTCCCCCTCTACTGCATCTAACTGTACATCCGGCATAGAAGCTGCCTCCTTACTAAATGTAACCATCCTGTTATCTTTAAGATTCTCTGTATTTTCAATTGCAAGAATACACGTCATAATCTTCGTTGTACTTGCCATAGGCATTCTTTCATTCTCACTATGTCCGCATAACATTCTTCCACTTACTTCATCAATCAGAATATATGCCTTTGCGTTCATCCCCGGTATATCAGTGGCATATACCCATCTTACATTCAATAACAGATATATTACCATGGTAAAAATAAAACAGAGTTTTTTCACACATCCTCCCACCGTCATACTGACATTTCATTCAACACTTTTTACTTAAATATATATTTATACTGAATTATAAATATAACAAAAAAGCTGTCACATATAAAATATGTGACAGCTTTGTCTGCTTAAAATACTTAGCTTTCCAAATTATTCTTTTACGGCTGCAGCACCTAATGACTCTGTCTGCTGTTTCTGTGTAATTACAAAGAAGAAGATAAATGGAACAGCTACAAGTAACGCACCTGCTGCGAATGTTGTAAACTGATCTTTTCTATCTGTAACGAAACTGAAAAGTCCGAGTGCTAAAGTCTGTTTTTCATTTGAACCTAATACCAACTTAGGGAAAATCCAATCCATCCATGGTCCTGTAAATGTTGTAATTGCAAGGAAAATAAGAATTGGTTTTGCAATTGGTAATACGACACGTGAGAAAATAGTGAAATGGTTTGCACCATCAATTCTCGCTGCCTCGTCCAAACTCTTAGGAATTGTATCAAGGTAACTCTTAACAAGCCATGTATTATATGGTACGTTACCTGCTACATATACGAGTACTAATCCCCAAAGCTGATCATATGCATGCATTCTGTTGATGATAACATAGATAGCAATCATTCCTACGAATGAAGGGAATATCTGTAATACTAATAATGCCATAAGCATTGTTTTCTTAAGTGTAAACTTAAATCTTGAGAAGATATAAGCTGCTAATGAACATACAATAACTGATAAAGCTGATGTACATATAGCAATTATCAATGTATTCTGGAACCACAATGTAAAGTTAGTCTCATTAAACAGATATGTAAAATGGTCTAACGTGAATCCGTCTGCAAAAGGAATAATAGAAAGTCCTGTTGCTGTATTACCAGGTGCAAATGCAGCACTAACAACGAATACAATTGGATACAATACTATCAAAGAGATAAGAATTAAAAATATTACTAAGATAGTTGTCAAAACGATATGTTTTCTTGTACCTTTCATTATAATTCTCCCTCCTTAAATGATTTAGTATTCTTAAAGTTAAATATAGCGAATGGTGTAAGAACAACGAATACAACCATAGCAAGAACTGATGCGTACTTGTAGTTCATATCATCCATAGTCAACTTGTAAATCCATGTGACGATAATATCGGTCGCTCCCGCTTTTGTCGTTGTAGTTGATGTAACGTTTGGTGCACCACCGGTAAGGAAGAAGATAACACCGAAGTTATTGATATTGAATGTAAACGACATAATGATAAGTGGAATTGTTTGATATAATACCATTGGTAAAGTAATTGACTTGAATATCTGTACCTTATTAGCTCCATCGATAGCTGCAGCTTCAAATATATCTGCTGAAATAGCTGTCATCTGACCTGCTATAAGCATCATAAAGTAAGGGAATCCCTGCCATAAGTTAATAAGAATACATGTAAATTTAGCCATTGTAGAATCTGAGAGCCATCCGATAGACTGTGTCTCTCCTAATATTCCAATTGCCCTTAATGTTCTGTTAACCGTTCCGGCTGAACCATTTAATAAGTTCTTCCATACCATCATACTAAGAATACTTGGTATAGCATATGGAAGGATAAATATTGCTCTGAATAAAGGTTTAATCTTAATCTTAGCCTCGTTAAGAATAACTGCCATTACCATACCTGCAAAGTAACTTGTTCCTGTTGCACATGCACCCCAGATAAGTGTCCAGATAGCAATACGCCCGAATGATGAAGCCCATGTAGCATTTCCACCGAACATATCGATGTAGTTCTCAAGACCTACCCAGTTTACTGAGCCTCCAGGTGGAATATGATCCGGGTTAGACCAGTTAGTGAAACCTGATGCTGCCGCAAATACTAATGGAACAATAACGAAGAAAATAATTAATGCCAATGCAGGAGTAAGACCTACGATTGGGAATGCCTTTCCTGATATTCCTCTTAAAGCATCTCTGTTATCAGCATACTGACCATTAACACAATAATCTTCATAACTATGTAATGCACTCTTTACTGATATATAATATATAACAGCAAAAATTGCTATAAATGCAATCGCAACGAAACCATCAATCATCATAAATGTTGACATCTTTCTCTGTGAAGCATCTGTAATTGATGACTGGTCAACTCCAATATTTACTAAGTCATATAATTTTGTACAAATCAAAGGTATAAAACAAATGAAAATCACTTCAATCAAAGCAAAAAATATACCTTTTACCCACTCCTTCAATCTGACTATGTGACCGAGTCCCATGAATATGAGTGAAGTATATAATACTTTTTTTCTGTCAGAACCATCTGTAGCTAAAGATGTTCCCATAAACTCACCTATCTTTCTTATACTTATTATCTTATTTATGACCGATAGTAAAACTACCGGTCATAAAATCAAATTCTAATTCTAATTACTAGTTTTTCTTTGTAGCTGTCTGATTAGCTGCATCTAATTCTTTAAGAATTGCTGCATCATCATCTGCTACATTTCCATTCCAGATATTAGAATATGCTGAACCGAATGCGCTCCAGAATAAACTTGCCTGAGCCATATTTGGCATTGGGTACGAATATTCAATCTGTGCGTTCATTCCTGCCATATATCCGTTAGGATCATCAACATCAATATCTGCTGCAGGAATTGTTCCTGTTATGTCATAACGAAGTTTCTGCATCTCAGGTGTCTCAAGGAATGCTGCAAATGCTGCTGCCTCATTCTTATGTTTTGAGAATGATGATACATACATACATCTTACACCTTCAAATGTAATTGGTGGATGGTCTACACCTGGAAGACTTGGAATTGTTGTAATACCAAAATCAACTTTTTCACCCTGGAATGGTTTAATATTCCAAGCACCTGTAATAGTCATAGCTGCTTTACCTTCTTTGAACATAGCATCACAATACTTTGTAGCAAGGTCATCAGAAGGCATATCTACTGCCTTAGAAAGCTTAGCAAATGTCTTAAGATTCTTAACTGCAGCATCTGTGTTCATGTATGTGTTTGTAATATCACTACCTGTCTCACCATATAAATGATTCTCATCAGTATTTGTGAACATTACACTGTAGTAAGCATTACCTGCATCCATAACAAATGCTCTTGACTCATCAGCATTGTGGCTCTTCTTGTATTCATCAATGTACTTAATAAGGTCATCCATTGTCTTAGGAACTTCTGACTCTTTAATTAATGCTTTGTTATAGAATAATGCATATGTCTCAACTGATACAGGATATCCGTACATTGTAGATGTGCCTTTCTTAGCATCTGTAAGTGTAGCACCCTGTGCAGCACTGTCGATAACATATCCTTTAACAGTATCTGTTAATTCTGAAGGAACTTCTGCAACATATCCACCTGCAACTAATGCACCCATAATGTTGTGAGCTGCAGCGAATAAGTCTGGTCCGTTACCACTTGGTCCGTCTAACGCAATTTTAGTCTGAGCATCTGCTGACTCAACGTTTACATACTTAATTGTGATATTTGGATAAAGTGCTGTAAACGATGCACCTGCCTGCTCAATAAATTCATCCGGTCCACCATTAGACTCCCAAACTGTTAACTCAATTTTGTTCTTTGTGTCAATCTCAACACCAGGCTCAAAGTTACTTACCTTTGTAACTTTAGCTGTTTTGGCTTTAGCACCACATCCAGTGAAAACTGAAGCGGCCATTGTTACTACTAAAGCAACTGCCATAATTTTCTTTTTCATAGTCTCTCTTACCTTTCCGAGCCATATTTACTATCCGACTCTAACCTTTAAAATAATTTGTAACAAAAGCTAAGTATATTTGCACAGCAAACGAACGCCTTTATTTCAATAACGAGTATATCATTGTAGAAAAAAGTTGTCAATATTTTTTGCAATTTTGGTCTTGTTTTTTTGTGCATATTGCATAATGTGTTTGAAATTATTGTGAAAAAACTCAAGCAATAGAAACCATTGCTTGAGTTTTATATAATTTTGTACATGTTTTTTTGTATATTTTCTATATATCAGGTATCAAGCTGAAGCTTTGCCTCCTCTTCTGCTTCCAGCTTGAATTCTTCCTCTCTTTCCTTATTAATAATCGGCAGATCATCAAGGGATTTAATTCCAAATTGTCTCAGGAACTCTTCTGAAGTCCCGAAAAGCAGCGGTCTTCCCGGTGCATCAAGTCTTCCTAGTTCCATGACAAGTTCATATTCTACAAGCTTGTTCACGGCATGATCACATTTAACTCCCCGGATTTTTTCTATTTCTGCTCTTGTTATCGGCTGTTTATATGCAATAATCGAAAGTGTCTCAAGCAGTACATCCGTAAGCACATGTTTTTTTGGTTGCGATGCAATTTTGACAAGTTCCGGATAATATTCTTTTCTTGTACACATTTGAAACGAATCTTCCAGTTCTATTATCTGAATTCCCCTGCACTCATCATCATATTTATCCATAAGCCTGTGTACTAATTTTTTCGTTGTATCAACATCATGTTCTATCGCTGCTGCAATCTTTGATACCTCCACAGATTCGCCCATTGTAAATAAAATAGCCTCTATTGCATTTTCTAATCTGTTTATCTCGTTCTTTTTCATACAAATCCTCATTTCGCAGACGCGTTTATAATTATATCATCAAATATTTCTCTCTGGCATATCACTATCTTGCCAACCTTCATCAATTCAAGAACTGCCAGAAAACTTACAATAACATGTAACTTTGATTTCTGTGAACTAAGCATTGCAAAAAAACTTACATCCTTTTTATTTTTGACAACATTAGCAATGTAATCCATCTTTTCTGAAAGACTGACTTCCTCTCTCTCAATCTTTCCGAATTTACTTCTTATCGGGTCAATCTTACTCTTTTGCCTTTTCATAACATCATTAAATATCATATGTAATTTCTGAAGGGTTAAATCACCAATAAGTTCGGATATATCAACCGGCTGCTCATACTTTTTAACCTCTGCCGGAAGAGTCTCTTTTCTGTAAAAATTCTTTTCTGATGCACTCTGCATATCTTTTAATTCATATGATGCATACTTGTACATCTTGTATTGAAGAAGCTGCTCAACAAGCTCCTGTCTTGGGTCTATCTCTTCACCTTCCTCATCAACCTCTTTGGGCAATAACATCTTCGCCTTAATATCAAGAAGAGTAGCTGCCATAACCATAAATTCGCTGACAACATCTAAATCATGTTTTTGCATTTTGTTTATATATTCCATATACTGCTTTGTAATAAGTACAATTGGAATATCATAAATATTTAGTTTATTTTTATCAATCAAATGAATAAGCAAATCTAAAGGTCCTTCAAATACCTGCAATTTCACTTCAAGTTCCATAACATTACCCGCCTGTCAGATTGACCGGCAATCTGTACTAATTTCCGGTCTTTGTAGTATTCTGTGTTTCAGTCTGATTCTCCGTATTTTCTGTAGTTTCACTGCCACTTGTTGTTTTTTCATCATTATCATAATACAGACATTCCTTTGATGAACTTAGTTTCGTATCACCCGACTTCTGCTTAACAACAAACGAATCTAATGCTTTTACAGATTCATCTTTTATCTTAAGAGTATTTTCATCAACATATTCTGTATTATATTCATCACCGTTTACATAAACAACACTGTATTTTGTGAAATTCTTACCTTTTACAATAATCTTTTTCTCATCTTCCTTGCTCTTCTCAATACCTGTAATCTCAATCTCTTTAACACCCATCTTCAAATCTGTAGGGTCATAAGGGTTAATTCCTCCATATACAGATTTTTTACCATACAATATATCATACTCAAGATTCTGAAGTCCGCTTAAATACTCCTCATCATCCGAATACTTCTGATGATACTGATTAATAATTCCGTTAGTTATATTTAACTTCTTCATGACATTCGAAGCAAGCTGGTATGCCTCTAAATCTTTATGCTCAACTTCAAGTCCACAGTTATTCCATATAACGTATTTAGTCTGATACTGTGACCCGTTATCAAGCTCATCATCTGAAAAACCTAATCCCGGCAGATGGTCACCATACATAACAAGCACTGTATCCTCGCCCAATTCATTAAGAGCTGTAATAAGTTCTTTTACAAAGCTATCCATCTCATGAATTTCATTCGCATAATATTCAATCGCATTTTTTCTTCCTTCATTGCTAACCCCCGATACAGTTATTGCAGGATTGTCAAGAATTTTCTCTGTCGGATAGCTTCCATGTCCCTGAACCGAAATAGTATATATATAATCCTGTTTTTCCGTAGAAAGTAATGCATCTATAATTTCTCCTGTAAGAAACTTATCTTTAGCCCAGGACATAGGAGTAAATTCATTTACGTGCATGTATTCAATAGAAGTAAATGTATCATATCCAAGGTTTTTAAACACACTGTTTCTTCCGTAGAATGTGGCAGTATTGTTATGAATTGCATGTGTTGAATATCCAAGTGGTTTCAAATCATATGCTATACTCTCGCATGTTGTCTCTTTCAGAATTGTCTTGTAAGGGAACTCACCCGGTCCGAAATCATCGAGATTCATTCCTGTCATGACTTCAAATTCGGTATTACATGTACCATATCCTACATTGAACACATTAAGATATCCCGAAGAATAATCATTGCAAAGCTGTGTATAATACGGTATTGGATTCTCCGAAAGCTGTATGCTGTTAACTTCATTTAAATCAAAGAATGATTCCAACTGAAGGAAAATAATATTAGGTGTTTTTACATCTTTTGTTTCCTGAACAACCGACTCACCTGATATTTTTTCTACTATCTTGTCCATTTTGTCTTTTGAATATCCTGATGGTTTCTTTACCCCGGTATTCACAAGACTGTTCATAAAGCAGTACACAAATCCATATTCATTATATGCAGTTGTAAGATTAGTAAATTCAAGCGACATATATTTTGTTGAAATAGCAAAATCAAGCGAAGTAAACATTCCTAATATAATAAGTGCAACAATAATCGCATTTCTTACATATTTTATCTCATATTTTGTTTTTGGTCCCTTTAAAAATATAAATACAATAAGTGCAACTAAAGCAATGACTCCGATAATCACAACTCCTACCATGGCATTACTAAAATATTTATTCATTATAGTAATTGCAGAATCAATAAGCTTTAAATCCGATGCATTGAACGGTGTAACCCTGCTGCTTAATAAAAACATATTAGTTACACCACATGCAATCCATACTGCCGATAAAGCAACTAATGCGAATGCTCTTCTTCTTACAAGAAGTGTTATCGATAATACTGCAAGTATAATAAACGAATTGCACAAGAATGGTATCGGATGCGTAAACATATACTTGAATCCATTTATAGGTGACATTCTGCTAAACATTTCTATAAGCAGGTTAAGTATTATTGGAAGAAACACATATATTGCAATTGTTCTATAGTTATCTTTGTTTTTTAAAATATCTTTAATCTTAGATTTGTTCATGTCATATAGCCTTTCCTACATATAAAATTACACAACAATAGACTATATCACATTTTATAATAA
>DEGR01000006.1 GCA_002351535.1 Lachnospira sp. UBA2821 | reverse complement strand
GTTAGGTTAGAATACCTACAAACTTGAAGTTGTCGGGATGCATCCTCTCTATTTTTCACAAGTACAACGTCATTTACCTGTGCATACACAAAGTTATGCTAATTTCAAAATTCGTTTTATATCGTCGAGATTTTCGCCAAAATAAATTCCTTCCTGTCGTTCTTTGGATGACAGCCCTTTTTCAATCATATGATTCAGAAGTGATTTCAAATCATCGTAGTAACCATTCAGGTTATAGAGAATGCAAGAGTTATCCAGTTGTTTTAAAGATACCTTCGACATTACCTCTGCAATTTCCTCCAATGTTCCGGTACCACCAGGGAAGGCAATAAAAGCTTCACCCAACTCAATCATTTTATTTTTGCGCTCCGTCATATCTTTTGTCACGATTAACTTGGTTAAGCCGTCATGCTGATATTCATTTTCAATAAAAAAATTCGGCTCAACTCCTGTTACTTCACCTCCAGCGTTCAAAACACTGTCCGCAATTGCACCCATCAATCCAGATTTGGAGCCACCATATATTAGCGCATTTCCGCTGTTTCCTATCCATGTTCCCAATTCCTCAACTGCTTTTCGTAAGCATGGGTCATTTCCTTCGTTTGCGCCAAGATAAACTGTAATATTCATTAAAAATTTCCTCCACAAATTCCGATTGAGATTTCACCTGTTTTAAAGAGATTTTATAATAACTGTTATATTTTGTTATTAAATTCTCTGCAAACCCTTGAAAACGCTGAATTTATTGCAGGTGAACTTTCCCTTATTGTTTCCCTTGTGTTATATCGTCCCATCAGTGTTTACGAACTCTGATAAGGGCAAATACAAGGGTGCAGGACATCCAGTGGATGTCCGCTTTGCACCGACCGTAGCGAAGCGAAGACCACAAGAGGTCCGGTGGACCTCTGCTCTGTGCCGACCGGAGCGGCAGCGAAGACCAAAAAAATCTTATAAAACAGTATAACACAAAATAAAAGTAACATGGTGAACTGATTGAAATGCTTCTGATTTTTGTAACAAATGATTGATTGAACGATAAGGAGATTCAATACGATGAGAACGATATTTGCAGAATACAATCCATACAGAAACAGCATTGATGTATATACCAGTGCTGGCTATATGCTCCGCATTGACTGTTGGGAGGCAGAAAAGAATTTAAAGACTACACCCGGATCAGATTGTGCATTAAATGCACTTGCCATTGATGAACCGCTTGAATATGCACGATTATATCTGGATGGGAATATGCAGATGTGGGTAGATGCGGAAGATTCATTAGACATATATTAAGCCAAATAGAGGTTATGACCTTTTTGCTATCACCTGCTTGATTATCTTATTTTAAATACCGGATTGTCAGACAAGGTATGCATTCCAATCTTGACTGACAATTCTGGCATTTGGTAATTTCTTGCATATCCGCATAACTTACACAGCTTCTATTACTTTTTTATGAGTGTCAATTTTTTATATGTTTTCTTTTCCTAAATACTCTGTCATCAAATTCATAGCTAACTCCAATTGTGGACTTATCCATTTATTTTTATTATAAACATAAAAAGAATTATATATTTTTTCATCAAGTTCCGTTTTAATCGGTATCAAAGAACCATTTTTCAATTCTTCTCCAATAGAATAAGCGGGAACAACTGCAATACCTAAATTATTCATAACACATCTTTTTACTGCTTCTATACTTTGCACATTCATGGGTGAATTAAGAACAATGTCTTTTTCGGCAAGGTATTTATTCATATCCAACTGATAATAGCCATCCGGCTCATTACAGATCAAACTGAATGGTTTGTGTTGATGTGGTGTAATAAAATCAAGCATGTTTCTGTCAGCAAAAGGTGACGCAACAAGAACTGCTTTATATTTGCCGAGTTTCTTATGTATGACAGTATCGGGATAACTTTCCTTTTCACAATTTATGCCTATATCAGCAGTTCCGTCTACAACAGACTGGTTGATTTCCCCGGACTGGATAGAATTGATTACAAGCTGTACATTAGGTGCTTCATGTGCAAACGCCTGTATAAATGGCTGCATATTATATATCAAAATAGAGTCCGGGATTGCCAGTTTTAACGAACCAGATATTTCAGACAAACTTTTACCATAGTTCCCGATTTGATTTGCACCCTGTAAAATCGTATCAACAAAAGGCATAATATCTCTTCCTGCCTGCGTAAGTTCCATGCGTCTTCCTATTTTTTCAAACAATTTCAAAGCCATTTCTTCTTCAAGCTGTTTTATTTGGAATGTTACAGTAGATTGTGTATAGCCAAGCTTGTCTGCCGCCTTTTGAAAGCTCCCCATTTCCAGAATTGTTTTGAATGTAACCAAGTTTTTGGTGTTCATAAATAAATCTCCTTTCTGATATATTTAAAATATCGAATTGTGGAATCAAAAACATTTAATTTTTTTATATTATATTTAATGATATTATAAGAAAAAGTTAAACGAAAGGCAAGGAGGAATATTTATATGAATTTCAAATTTAACGAAGACGAGCAGAAAGTTATTGACATCATTCATGAATTTGGTGTAAATGAAGTAGCACCGCTCGCAGCAGAAATTGACGAGCAGGAACGCTTCCCTGAGGAAAGCAGAAAACGATTAGCCGAATTAGGAATTATGGGAATATGTTATCCGAAAGAATACGATGGTGGTGGGCACTCTTATCTTGCGTATATTGCCGCCATTGAAGAATTGGCAAAACATTGTTCTACTACATCTGTTATGTTATCAGACCATCACTCTTTAGGCTCTTTCCCACTTTCAGAGTTTGGAACAGAAGAACAGAAGCAGAAATATCTTGTTCCATTATTGAAAGGGGAAAAATTAGGTGCTTTTGCAGTTACCGAGCCATCCGCTGGTTGTGATTTGGGAAATCAGATAACTACTGCTGTTGATAAAGGTGACTACTGGTTACTGAACGGTTCTAAAATCTTTATAACAAACGGATTTTACGCAGATACTTACTTTGTTACCGCTATGACAGACAAAAGTAAACGCAGTAAAGGTATTTCTGCTTTTATCGTAGAAAAAGGAACTCCCGGCTTTACTTTTGGAACAAAAGAAAATGGGTATTCGCGGTTCTGCTACCTATGAATTAGTTTTTCAGGACTGTAAAATTCCAAAAGAGAACTTATTAGGCGAATTGGGAAAAGGCTTCAAAATGGCTCTTATAACATTAGATGGCGGACGTATCGGTGTAGCAGCACAAGCATTAGGTATCGCACAGGGAGCAATTGACCATTGCAAAAAATATGTTACAGAGCATATGCAGGGCGAACATAAAATTTCTGAATACCAATTCACACAGTTTGAACTTGCAGATATGCAGGCAAAAGTTGACGCAGCTCGTTTACTCGTCTATCGTGCGGCACAGGCAAAGCAGGATCACGAGCCATTTTCACATCTTGCAGCTATGGGTAAATTGTATGCTTCGGAAGCTGCCACAAATGTAACTCGCCGTTGTGCGTAACTTGCAGGCTATGACGGATATACAAGAGATTATCCTTTTGAAAGGTTGATGCGCGATGCAAAAATCACTGAAATTTATGAAGGAACCAGTGAAGTACAGCGAATGGTCATTTCCTCTTGGATGGGAATTAAATAACTTTATATCAATTATCTCTAAAAGCAAGGGGGCTGGGCTTGCCAGCCCTCTCAATCTATACCATCTATCACCAATATCCTCTGGCTTCCCGCCATCCTTTTACATACCACCTGATTCCAACATATACCAGTTGTACGAATAAAAAGAGAAATAGCAGATTGACTGGCAATGCTGTCTTTATCCAATCTCCGAAATAGATTGCAATTGCCATGCTTATAAGTATCACCATTACGGTAATCATATCCAAACAGTATTTCTTATATACCCCCGCAATCTTTATCCCTATAAACGCTACAAGTATTCCCGCACCCACCAGACATCCACCGCAGATCAGTATTCTTATCAGCCAGTATATAATTCCGGCAATGACAGGATTAGATATTCCATCACTAATCTGTGCCACATTATTTCCTGTCAGTACAATCCAGCCAGCAATGGTCTGTATAAAAGTTGCGATTGTATCAAAGTATTTCAAAGAAAATGGACAATGGTTATTCTGTATATTCTATCAGAAGGAACTCTACGTTTTGGTGAAATCAAACGCAAACTGCCGAATGTAACAGATTCTAATCTTACGAAAGATCTTCGTCTTCTTGAAAGCTATGGCGTAATCCATCGTGAAGTTTATCCTGTTGTTCCCCCTAAAGTTGAATATTCCCTAACTGAAATGGGAAAGGATTTTCTTCCGATTCTGGATTCCATAAATAAATGGGCAGAAAAATACACAGTTGATTAAAGTTCAGCTGTGCATTTTTCGAGTTCAATATATCTTCACTTCTATTGCTGTACACTTTCCACTATTAGTATCACACTCAGATACGCTACAGGCAGATATTCCCAAGACACAATCAACAAGTGCTGTTAATACTATTTTGTCTCCAGCTTTTGATAAAGGTTTCCTTATTTCAATTTTACCATTCGAATCAATTGCAGTATTCATAAAAAAATTGATTGGTTGAATAATTGTTCTCTCTGTACCAAGAGCATGATTGATATTATCCAGGCAGTTCGGATGATTAGAACCATTTTGATAAAAGAAATCATACATTTTCTTGCTACATGATGGAAACAACAGATCATGTGCACCGACATCATCACTTTCTACTTTGAACATTGGATTATATTGATTGGAATATATAATACTGCCAACCTCTATTTTCAATGATTCGTTGCAGTCCATTGTCACAGATGGAGAAACATATTCGTCATGTGTACCTTTTATTTCTGCAAAGAAATCAGCCACCTGACCGCCATCTACATCAATAATCTCTATTTTTTGTCCTTTATTTACATCAATTCGTATATCGCTTTGCGGCTGAATTAAATACTTACACATAGGATATTTTCTCCTTTACAGATTCCGAGTTGTTAATTTGTTTTATTATAGCACATAAGAGCTCATTCACACAAAAAGAGCAACCGAATTTTCTCGATTACTCTCTGTTCATTACTTCCATGATAATAATATCATCTCTTATTTGAAAAAGAAAGGATAGAACATACCTTTTTCCCCATAAGCTTACCACTTTAAGTCACGGTTTTGTGATATTTTGCGATAGTTTACGAGGTTTTCTCTGTAAACGTCAAATGCCTTCAATTCCTTATAAATCAAGCATTACCGCCACTTTTCACTCCTTACTTCTCATCAACCACTTGGAAGATGTAGAATTTAAGATAATACGATTCATCTGCTGCCCACAATATCGGATGGTCGGCTGCCTGTGTGCGATATTCAACCTGTCTTAAGCGCTTATGAACATTGTGTGCTGCCTGATTAATTGTCTTAGTAAATAATTCATACGACATAAAATGTGAACATGAGCATGTGACCAAAAATCCACCATCTTTAACAAGTTTCATTCCACGCAGATTAATCTCCCTATAACCCTTAGTTGCATTTTTTATAGAGTTTCTCGATTTGGTGAATGCCGGTGGGTCGAGAACTACAACATCGTATTTTTCACCCTTCTTCTCAAGTTCAGGCAATAATTCAAATACATCTTTACACTGAAAATGCACAACATTTTCAAGTCCGTTAAGTTTCGCATTTTCCTCTGCCTGCTTAACTGCAAGTTCTGAAGCGTCCACACCTGTCACCTCTTTTGCACCTGCAATTCCTGCATTTAAGGCAAATGAACCTGTATGTGTAAAACAGTCCAGAACTCTCGCATCTTTACAAAGCTTTTGTATAGCCATACGGTTGCATTTCTGGTCAAGGAAAAATCCCGTCTTCTGCCCGTCTTTTACATCAACAATATATTTAACACCATTCTCCACTATATGAACATCTGTGTCGAACTCATCTCCGATGAACCCTTTCACTCTCTCCATGCCCTCATTCTTACGGACTTTAGCATCACTTCGCTCATATACTCCTTTTACAGTTATTCCATCTTCTTCAAGAACTTCCTTAAGTGTCTTAATTATATCCTGTTTCATCATATCTATTCCGAGTGCCAGAGACTCAACTACAAGCACATTTTCAAACTTATCTATAACAAGTCCCGGAAGAAAATCTGCTTCTCCGAATATAACTCTGCAACTGCTCGTATCTATTACTTTTTTTCTGTACTCCCATGCTGCCTTTACCCTGTCCTTCAGAAAATCATAATCTATGTCCTTATTAATATCCCTTGTCATAAGTCTTATAGTTATCTTTGAATTAGTATTAATAAATCCTTTTCCCATAGGGTAGCCGTCAAAATCATGAACTATTACTATGTCACCATTCTCAAAACTTCCCATTATGCTGTCTATCTCATTATCAAATATCCAGAGACCGCCTGACTTAATTGTTCTTCCCTCACCTTTTTTAAGTGTAACTACTGCGTTTTGCATATGTATTCTCCATTCCATTTATTTTTTGATTACCACTTTATGTCCAATGTAATAATTATACACAAAATATCTAATATATCAAAATATTTTCAAAGTGCAGATTTTATAAATATGATGTAAAATATAATATATATTTTCACATGGGAGGATTCATATGATAACCATAAGCTTATGCATGATTGTTAAAAACGAGGAGGCATTCCTTGCAAGATGTCTCAACACCCTTAAAGATATAATGGACGAGATTATCATTGTAGATACAGGCTCTACTGACAGCACAAGACAGATTGCCGCCACATTTACTGATAAAATATATGATTACACATGGATTGATGATTTCAGCGATGCAAGAAATTATTCATTTTCCAAAGCTACAATGGATTATATATATGTTGCCGATGCCGACGAAGTTCTCGATGAAACCAACATCCATGCATTTATCAATCTTAAGAAATGCATGGATGAGCGTGTCGAGATTGTTCAGATGAAATACAAAAATGATGTGGCTGACAATAATGTCCAGAACAGTATATTAGAGTACAGACCTAAGCTTTTCAAAAGACTTAGGAATTTCACATGGACAGACCCTGTCCACGAAACTGTAAGACTTGAGCCTATAATATTTGACAGTGATATAGTTGTTAACCACTGCCCTGCCGGAATTCACGTCTCAAGAGACCTCGCAATATTTGAGAAATGTATAAATAAAGGGACTGCTCTGTCTAAAAGGATACGCAACATGTATGCAAGAGAACTTTTAATATCCGGTGATTCGGATAATTTTGCAAATGCAATACCTTATTTTGAAAATATATATGAATCCCCTGATTATAGTCAGGACATAAGAAAGGAGGCTGCATGCGTGCTTACAAGAGGTTATCGTCTTCTTAACAATCCCGATAACTTTTTCAAATATGCACTTAAAGACATGACAGACTCACCATGTTCCGAAATATGTTTCGAACTTGGTGAATACTACTTTAATATTAACGATTATGAAGAGGCCGCACTCTGGTACTATAATGCCTCCTTCGAGACAGAATGTATCCTCAACATCCATTGCAGCGGTGACTATTCACTCAACGGACTTGCCGGATGTTATAAAGCATTGTACGAACTTTCAGACAGACTTTCACCGGAATACTGCGAAACCTATCACAAATATAAAGAAATGGCAGAGAACTGGTCTCTGCCATCCGAACTATATTAATTTACAAAGTGCATCAGCCGGCTATTACTGATACATTTACAATCTTTTCTCAAGATATGTTTCATCATCACCATATGAATATCCTCTTACCCAGAAGAATTTATCGTCATGATTATTAAGGTGGGAATCAACACAAATACATGTTATTCCCATCTCCTTTGCCTTTTTTTCGAGAAAATCCATAAGCATCGTTCCATTTCCACATCTCCTATATTTATCAGGGATGCTGATATTTTCTATTCTTATTATGTCATTACTTATATAATACGCAAATACAGAACCATACATACAACCATGTCCATCCTGAACAAGGTAACTTAACCCTTCACATTTTCTCATCAGAACCACCTGTTCCTCTTCGCTGATGTTATTCATTCCGGCGAGTGCATCTATGTCACTGTTCTTACATCCTCTTACATACTTTTCATTCATTGGTATAAAGTCAATTCCACGTTCTATAAAGTTCTGATACACTTCATAACACGCCATTTCCCTATCCGTAAGAGTCATCTCATATATTTTTCTTATTAATTCTTTATCTTCACAAATGTATTCAACGACATCTGACGAATACATTTCATCCTTATCTCTGACAAATTCATCCAGAACCTGATAAAAATCTTTTGACCTTGTATAATTTCTTCCAAGCATATCTGTTGCAGCATCTATACAATCGCATATCCTTACAATATCTATAAATATTCTATATTCAGAGCTTGTATTATCAAACTCCATTGGATAACCTCTTTTTCCGTTGTGCCACTTATGATGTCCTAATGCTATATCCGCATACTCTTTCAATGCTTCTATCTGATGTAGCATCTCTGCACCTCTCGCAGGATGGCTTTTAATCATCTCGAATTCTTCATCAACAATTCTTCTCGACTGTAATGTAATAATATCCGTACATGAAATCTTTCCCACATCATGGCATTTTCCGGCTATCTCGGCATAGGTTATAAATTCTTCTCTTCTGTCCCGGACTTCATAGACATCCTTTGTCCCAAATATCCCGACAAAAAGCTCACTTCTGTTATCGACAAGCTTCTCAGTAATAACGGCAGCAAGTCTGCTTACCATAGCACTGTGTATAACCGTCACCGTCTGCCTGTATACATAAAAATTCTCGATTACTTCCAGAATTATATCTACATTTTTAACATTCCTGAACATTTTTGTCATGCCATTTTCAATCACATAATCCATTGTAAAATCTCCGTTTACATATGGAAGTCTTCCCAGATGATACGATATGTAACCAAATATTTTTCTCTGTTCTTCTTCATCTTCAGTCATAGACACCTTCTCTGCAAGAAGGTAAAATATTGCCTCAAAATCATCTGACATATAATAAAGATTCTTCGCACCGAACTCATCTTCCTTAACTTCGTCATCAAACAATGAGATTATATCCCATCTTTTGTTATTTCTATATGTATTCTCAAAATTCCTGTGCATATACTGTGTATACCTGTCGGATATTACCTGCCTGTACTCATCCTCGCTAATAATTCCCTCATAACAAAGAATCTTATTGTACACTACATATTCCCTGTCTCTAATCTCTTCATTATTATCAGCCTTTTCATTATATTTGCATTTGATATGTTCTATAATCTCATCTAACGGTCTGACACCATCTTCTATAAGTCTGTTTACAACAAACTGTACAAGTGAATCAATAATCTCACATAATGCCTTCTTCTTTACATCTGTTATGAAATCCAACTGACACTCATCACACCATATACGGATAGTACATTTGACATAGTCAAAGAATTTCATCTGATATATCGAATCATTGCGCCCATCAGCAATGTCATATGCTCTTGAAACCATTCTGAAATAATAAGAACACATCATACGATATATTTTGTAATCTGCCTTATTGTCAGAAATGCTGTCATACAATGCTATCGCCTTGTTAAAATATAATTCAGCCCTTCCGAAGTCTTTATATGCCATATATTCAATTGCTATGAAAAAGCTACAGTCAAATACTCTTTCTATATCCCCCTGCTTTTCATAAAACGGCAGCAATATATTTATAACAGGAGTTATCATTCCATAATCTCTGTATCCTTCTGATGTGAAAAAATCTATATGTGTTATATATGCCTCTGCTATTTCATATGTAATATTATCCGCTTTACTCTCTATATTTGTAATAATCTTATTCCTAAGTTCTTCATTTTTAACATATAATTTACGTATAGTTCTTGATTTTTCACGCAAACTAACAGACCACTTTCTGTAGGAGTATGATTCCTTAAGCAGCCTGCTTTCCAACTTTATAATAGTATTAATACTATTTTTATAATGGTTAAAAAATTCCTCTATATCTTTTACATCCATAATAATATTAATCTCATCCCTAAATTATATATTAAAACCAAAACATATCCCATATATCATAACTATAAATCCTTTAATTATTATATATTTTCCTGACAATTATTACAAGCAATTTGACAAATAATATTTTTTCCTATATACTATGTTTGTTGTTCTAAGCTGGCTTATAATGTATATTTTAAGTATGGTTTGGGATATAATTAAATATGTTATAAAGTTTCCGTGCAGCCGGGGAGATAGCGGTGCCCTGTACCTGCAATCCGCTCTAGCAGGGGTGATATTCTGTGTCGGATAATTTGTTGTAGGGCTGCCCTTTGTAAGTGGCGTTGAAGTTTGGGTCTTGCGCAACAGGAATTTGTGAACCGTGTCAGGTCAGGAATGAAGCAGCACTAAGCAAAACCTCCTGTGTGCCGCGAGGGTGCCTGGGCCGAGTTAACTGCCGAGGTAACGCCTATGACAATTATACAAAGCAGAATGCACGGATTTTTTTTACACTTTCAAAGGCAGGCATAAATCAGATTTTTAAAATGCCAGATGCCTGCATAAATGGAGATTACAATGAATAAATATTATGTTAAACCTATTCTTAAACCCATCAGCAAAACAGTAACTGTTCCGGGTTCAAAAAGCATGACTAACAGAGCACTTCTCATGGCTGCCATGTCAGACAAACCTTCCACACTAAAAGGCGTCCTTTTCAGTGACGATTCAAGGCATTTTTTGGACAGCCTTCGTTCACTTGGTTATACAATGAATATTAACGAGACCGACAAGACCGTATATATTGAAGGAACAGGTGGTGTCATTCCTGTAAAGTCCGGAACTATAGATGTAGGAAGTGCCGGAACAGCCGCACGTTTTCTTACAGCAATGCTTGCATTATCCGAAGGTGAATATACAATTAACTGTTCTGAGCAGATGAAACGCAGACCCATGAAACAGTTGTTTGATATTCTCACTTATATGGGAGCTGAATTTACATATCTTGAAAATGAAGGTTTCCTTCCCGTTAAAGTAAAAGGCTGCAAAACTAAAGTCACTTCTATTGATATAGATATAAGTGCCAGCACACAGTATCTAAGTGCAATGCTTATGATTGCCTGTGGTCTGCCTGACGGACTTCATATACGGATTACAAGCAGCAAAACAGATGGCTCATACATAAGAATCACAAGAAATATGATGAAACAATTTGGAGTCGACTCTGAATTCGACGGAATTAATTACTATGTAAAAGGAAATCAGAATATTAACATAAACGATTACTATATAGAACCGGACGTATCGGGCGCATGTTATTTTTATGCCATAGCAGCTATGACCGGTAGTTCCATTACCGTGCGAAATGTATTTTCTAGTTCTATGCAGGGTGACATGAAGTTCCTTAAACTTCTCGAAACTATGGGATGTTCTGCAAGCGAGACCAGAGATGGTATAACTATTACAGGTCCTTCAGCCCCATATAGCGGTATAGATATTAATATGAATGACTTCTCGGATCAGGCCCTGACACTCGCAGCCATGGCTCCATTCGCCATATCTGACACAACGATAAGAGGTATTGCACACATCCGTGGGCAGGAATGTGACCGTATAAATGCTATTGTTAATGAGCTTACCAAAGCAGGTATACAGTGTGAATCATCAGATGACAGTGTAACCATTCACCCGGGTTCTATCACGCCTGCAACTATAACAACATATGATGACCATCGTGTTGCCATGGCGTTCAGTCTTCTTGGAATTAAAGCCGACGGTATTGTAATCGATGACCCGGAATGTTGCCACAAAACATTTGAAAATTATTTTGAAGTATTGGATTCCTTATATAACTAAACTTCCCGTAGTGGGTATTGCATAATACCATCTAAAAGTATGGATACATCAATATTAATATCACAACATTTTGTATAAATTGCGTGAATTTGTCAGATGCCGGTTTTATGCTCAAATTTTATGTCCATTCGTTAAGTGAACAGCTTCGCTAAGGATGTACGTCCAGTACACACGCTCTCATGATTCCTTAGTCTGGTGAGAGTAAATGTCGCCACAGGCTAAGCTTATAAGGTGCGAAAAATCAAACGCGCCAGAAATATATCATTAAATTGTAGACAATGATGCTTGAACGGTGATTTTTCGCACCAGCTTTAGCCGGTGAACGACATAACTCTCACACACGACACGTCATAAATCGAGTGTGTGCAATGGACGTACACCCTGCGGAGATGTTCAATATCGAATGAACATAAATAATCATACGAGTATAAAACCGGCATCGACAAATTAGCAATTTAGGACAAGTTGTGATATTAATAGCTGATGTATTCCATATTGCATATGCTGTATTATATCCCACTACGGGAAGTTTTAATAACGTCTTTTTTTTACTGCCCTTAACTTTGTATCATCTATCGCATTCGAATGTATCCTTATCTCCTTTGGTGTTCTGGTAAATGTTACATTTTTATATTCAGAATTAAGTGTCTCGCTCATTCCATTTATCGTAATTATTGTTCCTATGTTCGCAGAACCTTCCACTACTATACTTCCATTCTGTGACCTGTCCCTGATATCCGCAAGTGATTCCTTCTTTGCGACAAGTTCATTAAAGTTACTCTGTTCTGTTATCTTACTCCGCATATATTCCATCTTCTCTTTAGCAAGTGCAGGGTTATTAAGATGTTTCATCTCCTGACTTACCCGTTCTAAGCCTCTTGCCGCATCTGCAAGCCTGTCTTTGCACTGTTCTATTTCTTCGTCCACCGCTAACATCTCAACTTTGAATTCATTCTTCAGACCTATTATAATATTAGTTTTAAGGCCCACCCTGTTGCCAAGCGAATGTGCTTCTATCTTCTCAACAGCCGTAACACTTCCTCCGAGAATTGTTCCTCTCGTTCCTGATACAACAACACTTCCACGACAATCAATATCACAGTTAAGTATTGCATTGGCATTAACATCACCGCCTGCCTCAACTACAGTCTGCTCCAGAAATTTTGCCATAAGTGTTCCACCACATCTGACTTTTCCTGCACCGGACCCCTGCATACCATTTTTTAGCAGAATGTTTTTACCTGCTATAAGAGTTGCAATTTCCACATGTCCGTCTATCGTTATATTGCCCGTAGTCTTTATCATAACATTTGAAAATACATTTCCTTTAACTATTACATCCCCACGGAAATCCAAATCTCCTGTTGCAGCCTCAAGATTGCCATCAACTATATATGTCGGAGTTACCCGTATAGTTCCACCCTCGATTGTGGCTTTACCTTCAACGACAGAATAATACTCCTCATTCTCCGGTTCATAATCAACATTGTTAAGCTTAAGTGGTTTTAAGTCAATAGGAACATATGCTTTTATTACATTTCCAAATATATCCATTCCATCTTTACCCGGACGTGATGGAATATATGTAGCAAGAAGCTGGTCCTTATACACCAGTTCTATCTTTCCAAGTGTATTGTAATCAACCGAACCATCCTCAAGAATAATAGGTTTGGTCTCCGGTTTTGTATTAAATGTGTAATCGTAATATCCGTCTATTCCGTCTATCGGTTCAACACCCTTTGCCACAACTACATCTTCGTAATAGCATTTTCCCTTAACAATGTCTTCGACCACGTTCATATCTATTCCATATACAATGGATTGTTCATTAAGATAACCTATAATGTCTTCCTCTGTATAATCCCTCTCATTGTCTTTGAATACCATTATACTCGCTGACATGTGGTCAGATGCAATATCCAGAACAAATCTTTCTCTGCCTGCCTCTTCTGAATTATAGTTCTGCTCATTGACAATATCACTATCTGCGTTATTTCTATTATTATTTCTATTATTATTTTTATTATTTCTATTATTTCTATTATTTTCGCTGCCGTCATCTACATTTTTTGCTTTTCTGAATTTCAAAGTTCTTCCACTTTCATCCGTCTGCATATGATAGGTATATTCCTTATGTTCTTTTGTCTCTGCGGCATGCTCTGCTTTCTTAAATGAAGAATCATTCTGAATGGACTGGTATCCTGCCATCGGTCTGGTTGTAGAAGCTGTCACCTTCGCCGGTTCACTTTCTTCTACCTCTCTTATAATTATCTTGTCTTTTATATTATCTTTTATTTTCTCTATATGATTATTTATATTACCGAATGCCATTACCACATCATCTCCCTTAAAATACTATTCGTTTTTTTTCTTCTTTTCTCTAAGCTCTTTAAAAAATGTTGTAATAAGACTGCTGCACTCCTCTTCAAGAATTCCTTTTTCTATCTCCGTCTGATGATTAAACTTTGCAACCTGCAAAAGATTCAGTACAGACCCTGCACATCCCGCCTTCGGATTCATGCATCCTATATACACTTTCTTAATTCTTGACTGGACAATAGCACCTGCACACATCTGACATGGTTCTAACGTAACATACATTTCACAACCATCGAGCCGCCAGTCGCCAAGTTTCTTTGAAGCTTTCTTTATTGCAATCATTTCAGCATGCGACAACGTATTTTTATCAATATTTCTTCTGTTATATGCTCTCGCAATAACCTTTCCTTCATATACAATTATACATCCGATTGGCACTTCATCTATATCTTTAGCTTTAATTGCCTGCTTAACCGCCTGTTTCATATATTTTTCATTCTGATTCATATTCTTAATCCATTTCTGTACATTTCTAAATCAAACGTTTATAATCTTTAATATAATCATTGTAACGGAGGATTTTAAAAAATGCAATTTGAATATACAACAAACAGATTAATTATCAAAGTTCTTGATTATACATATGCTGATAAGGTTCTAGATTTTGTATTCAGTAACAGAGACAGCTTTGAACCTTTTGAGTCCAAAAAAAATTCTGCCTTCTATACTGTGGACTATCAGGCCGCAACTTTACAGGCAGAATACAACGCATTTTTGCAATGCAGATATATAAGATATTATATTTTCAAAAAGGATGACCCACACACTATTATAGGCACACTGTCTGCAAGTCACATATACCACAGCCCTTATTTTTCATGTACTATAGGTTACAAAATAGCACCACCTTTTCAGCGACATGGGTATGCAACAGAAGCACTAAAATGTTTCTGCAATGCTATCTTTGAAAGTCTTGGTATGAATAGAATAGAGGCATATGTAATGCATAACAATCTTGCCTCTATGAAGCTTTTAGATTCTCTTAACTTCGTCAACGAAGGCATATGTCACAAATGCATCAAAATATGCGACAGATTCGAAGACCATTACAGATTCGCACTTATTGCTGAGTAACATCAAACCTGACTCTCTCATCCATTGTTTTCATAATGTCAAGTATCTGTATATCCTTGAATCTTTCATCTTTTTCAAGGTCATATATTTTATTTTCGTGAAAACTTAGTATAACCGGTCGAAGAATATTATCAGGATTTTCTCTTATAACAAGTCCTTTAACTCCATTATCTAACTCTATACACACTCCCGGAGTCAATATATTTATGCCTTTCATGAGTGCTCCAATAGCTTTCTCATCATATTTCTTCTCATCACCGCATTTTTCACCCATAAGAAGCCTGAGAGCCGCAAGCTCACTAAATGGTTCACCATTTATATTCATAGCTGTAAGAATATCAAACATCTCCGCCACCATAAACACTTTCGTGCCATCAAGAAGTTTTCCCCTCTTTTCGTTATTACCTTTAAATTCTTTTACGCTCTGTGAAATTATTATTCTGACAATCGAAGGTATATCATAGTCATTCTGTATCAGTTCATTTCCCTCAATCTCACACTTATTAACCGTATATTCGTCTTCTTCAGACATATTGGCACTTCTCTTTAATATTTTCTCAGGAATCATTGTCTTCCCTACATCATGTATAAGAGCCGCCGTAACTATATTCACCTGCTCCATATATGACATCCTCATATTTGCCGCAATAATTGCACAAAGTATTGCCACATTCAGCGAATGCTTATATGTATAATCAAACGGACTTCTCATATTTTTAAGAAAATTAATTTTTCTGTTTACACGGCCGTATTTGACTACTATCTCTTCTGCCATCTTCTGGATATCTTTGATTCCTTTATGTTCAGCCATTCTGGCAAGTTCTTCTTCAAGTCTCATTACCGCCATCGCCTGAAATCTCTCGAATTCTATATCTTCTTCACTCAGCACCGGTGCAGGTTCAGCAGGTTCAAGAACATACACACCTATAAGACCGAAGTTTCGTATTCCCTCGAGTCCCTGACGTGTAAGCTTTGTATTTATATCGTACAAAAGAACACCTCTGCTATTGTACACAGGTCTCGCCAGTCTCATTCCTTTCTTTAATTCTTCAGGCTTTATAAATATCATGTCGTTCCTCCATTAATCATCTATAAATGTACACCAGTACCCTCGGTTTCCGCATCCTGTACTATCGTTACTGTCACCACCATCATCAAAGTATGTCGAAAAACCAAACATTTCCGCCATTATCTTCTCTCTCTGTGTGTTATTGCCGGGCACTCCTAATATATATTTCGTCATTCCTTCATATTCACAACACCCCACGATGAGAAATTTATGCCTTATGTATCCTCCAAGCAAAAAGCTGTTACCGGCAAGATGCTGATACTGATATGGAAAATGTATAAAATCACAGGGCTTTATACACAAACATCTGCTTACTTTTCCAAATGAGGGTATCTTCACACAACATTTTGATAATTCTTCAAAAAAACTCTCTTTATGATTGTCACAATCATCTTCCTGTATAGTAAGTTCAGGTGTTGATTCAACCTGCCCAACTGTATCTGCCATCTCAATATTATTCTGTGGTTCATTTTCCTGTAACGTCATAAACTCAGCTATATTTACAGTATTTTCCTCCCATTCGGAAACATATAATACATTAAGCTCATTGCTATATAAATATAATCCCGACATTTTCCTGACACCGATTCCTGAACCGGATACCTCGTCCACATCTATCTGCAAAGTACACGAAATATTTCCCTTAACAACAGGTACTTCTCCAATATTTATTTTTTTATATTCTGTGTCAGTCTTTTTATACATATACACATTAACATTTCCATCAGGTACATTCCTTCCCGAATTAATATTAATATATATTCTTCCTCCGCCATCAGATGACTCTATCCTTGCAAAGCCACAGCTTCTATTCTTCTCACCATCTATATACTCATTGATATAAGATATAATTCTTAAATATTCCGACACAACTACCTCCAGCATTTTTATATAACTGTTACATTATATTCGTAATGCCGGAATTATATGATTCCAGTATATTACTTAGTTCAACAAATTGCTGCAATGTAAGTGCCTCTCCTCTTACACTTGCTGAAACTCCAAGTTTTTCTATAGCCTTTTCTATTGTCTCTTTATCATAATTAAGAGTAGATGCATTTTTAAGCCCATTGGCAAGTGTCTTTCTTCTCTGATTAAAAGATGCCCTTATTATTTTAAACAAAAGTTTTTCATCTTTTACTTCATATGGTGATGTTTCATGTCTTTTAAGATTAATTACGGCCGAACCTACTGCCGGACGTGGCATAAAACAGTTAGGTGGAACATTTGCGGCAATTTTTGCAGTTGCATAATACTGTACTGCCAAAGATAATGCTCCATAATCTTTCGTTCCCGGTCCTGCCTGCATTCTGTCTGCTACTTCTTTCTGAACCATAATCGTTATACTGTCAAGTGGAACACCACTTTCAAACAATCCCATTATTATCGGCGTAGTAATATAATATGGCAGATTTGCAACAACTTTAATTGGTTTATTGTTGTTATATTTTTCAGCCAGGGCATTCACATCCACCTTAAGTATATCGTTATGGATAACCTGGACATTATCATATTCCGATAATGTTTCTTCAAGAATTGGTATAAGATTGTCATCTATCTCGACTGCTGCCACATATTTAGCATGTTCACACAAATACTGAGTAAGCGTCCCTATTCCCGGTCCCACCTCAAGTACCATATCATCTTCGCCAATATCTGCAGCCTTTATAATCTTGTCAAGTACATGAGTATCTATAAGAAAATTCTGTCCATATTTCTTCTGAAACACAAAATGATACTTGTTAAGAATATCTATTGTATTTTGTGGTATTCCAAGTGATGCCATCAGCCAATTACCATACCTTTCTTATTGCTTATATTTTATACATTTCAAATGCATTCCTGCAAGTCGTGTTGATTACTGTGTCTCTGTCCACATTTTTTATGCGTGCTATCTCATCTGCGACATAAATAAGTCTTCCCGAATCATTTCTTTTGCCCCTGTAAGGCTCAGGCGAAAGATACGGACAATCTGTCTCAATTACAATTCTGTCAAGCGGTGTATACTCCACAACTTCTTTCATCTTTCTTCCATTCTTAAACGTAACTACGCCACCGATTCCTATATACATTCCCATGTCAAGATATTCTCTTGCCATCTCTGTACCATAACCAAAACAATGTATTACTCCGCCTATCTCACCGGCTTTATTGTCTTTCATAATATCAAGAGTATCTTTTGCTGCATCTCTGCTGTGAATAATCACCGGAAGTCCTGTTTTCCTTGCTATATTTAACTGGTCTACAAAACACTTTTCCTGCTCTTTTTTGTTATCGTCCTTCCAATAATAATCAAGTCCAATCTCTCCGATTGCAACTACCTTTTTATTTTGAGAAGCATTTTCACTAATCCATTTCATATTTTGTTCAGTTGCCTCATCAACTGAGTCGGGATGAAGACCTATTGCAGAATATATGTATGGATACTCTGCTGACAACTGTAAAGACTTTCCTGAACTTTCCATGCTTGCACCAACATCCACAATTCTCTTAACCATGCCGTTATAAAGTGAAGACAGGAGTTTATCCCTGTCTTCATCAAACGCTTCATCATCATAGTGTGTATGGGTATCAAAAATAAAATCGTATTCCATATAAAACCTCTTCCGAACAATAATCTCCGCCACCATTGTTAATGTTCAGAGCCACACCTCGAAACTGCGTTTCTCACTGTGGCGTATCCGAATATTTCTTCATCATGCCACCGTTAATGTTCAGCGCCGCACCTCGAAACTGCGTTTCTCACTGTGGCGTATCCGCCAAATAACATTCCAAAGAAAGCGGCTTATTAATGCAAGCATTATAATCCACTTTCTTCGAAATGTTGCTTGGCTCTGAACATTAACATATCTCCGAGCCGGCTATCATATCTCTCTGAACAGTCATAACTGACAGATTACCCTGGTCATCTGCTGCTGAAAGAATCATTCCCTGTGATTCTACTCCGCATAATTTAACCGGTTTGAGGTTAGTAACAACTGCTACTTTTTTGCCTACAAGTTCTTCAGGTTTGTAATACTGCGCTATTCCCGATACTATCTGTCTTATTTCATCACCAATTCTTATCTTGAATACAAGAAGCTTCTTTGACTTCTTAACCGGTTCACACTCAAGCACTTCACCGACTCTTAACTGAATCTTGTCAAAATCATCTATCGTTATTGTTTCCTTTGGCTCAACCTCAGGATATTTAACTACAGGAGCAGGCTTAAATTCTTCCGCTTTCTTAAGTACCTCTTCTACATCAAGTCGTGCAAATAATATCTCAGGCGAATCTGTAACTTTTGTTCCTGATACATATTTTCCAAATTCTCCAAGTTCTTCTGCATTCCTTAATGTTGTATTAAGCTGTGCTACTATCTTATCTGCTGTCTCAGGCATGAATGGTTTCAACATACTTGCACCGATAGTAATACTTTCAACAAGATTATAAAGCACTGTCTCAAGACGTGGTTTTGTTGCTTCATCCTTAGCAAGAATCCAAGGTGTTGTTTCATCTATATATTTGTTACATCTCTTGAACATAGTAAATATTTCTGTTATGGCATCTGCCACTCTCAACTTATCCATCTTCTCTGTAACTTTTCCATATGTGGATGTAACTACTTCTTTAAGCTCATCATCTACGGCTTCTGAAACTCCACTGTTATTCACAACACCGCCAAAATACTTGTTTGACATAGATATAGTTCTGTTAACAAGATTTCCAAGTGTGTTTGCGAGGTCTGAATTAACACGCTCTGTAACGAGTTCCCATGTTATAACACCATCATTGTCGAACGGCATCTCATGAAGTACAAAGTATCTTACTGCATCTACACCGAATATACTTACAAGGTCATCTGCATATATAACATTTCCTTTAGATTTACTCATCTTACCATCCCCCTGCAAAAGCCAAGGATGTCCAAATATCTGTTTTGGAAGTGGTATGTCAAGTGCCATAAGCATAATTGGCCAGTAAATAGTATGGAATCTTAATATGTCTTTTCCAATAAGATGAAGGTCTGCAGGCCAGTAATGCTCAAATAACTCATCACTGTTACCATCAAGGTCATATCCTAATCCTGTAATATAGTTAGAAAGCGCATCAAGCCATACATATACGACATGTTTATCATCAAATATTACAGGTATTCCCCATTTAAATGATGTTCTTGAAACGCATAAATCCTGTAATCCCGGAAGAAGGAAGTTGTTCATCATCTCATTTTTTCTCGACTCAGGCTGAATAAATTCAGTATGTGTATTGATGTGCTCTATAAGTCTGTCTGTGTATTTGCTAAGCTTAAGGAAATATGCTTCCTCTTTAGCCGGCTGGCACTCTCTTCCACAATCAGGACACTTTCCATCTACAAGCTGTGATTCTGTGAAGAAAGACTCACATGGTGTACAATACATTCCCTCATAATGACCCTTATAAATGTCACCCTGGTCATATAGCTTCTTAAATATCTTCTGAACCTGTTTCTCATGATAGTCGTCTGTTGTACGGATAAACTTATCATAAGAAGTATTCATAAGGTCCCAAATAGACTTTATCTCAGAAGACACCTTATCTACGAATTCCTTTGGTGAAATTCCCGCCTCTTCGGCTTTTAATTCAATCTTCTGACCATGTTCATCAGTTCCGGTCTGGAATCTTACATCATATCCCTGCTGTCTCTTAAAACGCACAATACTATCTGCAAGAACCACCTCATATGTATTACCTATATGTGGTTTTCCTGATGTATATGCAATTGCTGTAGTTAAATAATACTTCTTCTTTTCCATTTATTTTAGCCTGCCTTTCTTTAACTCGTTATACATATAGAAACTATCATACATTTTTTTACGGTTTTTTGCAACTGTCAATGTGTTCCCCTAACCATATATGTAACGGATTTCGCATTATTACATCTGTATATTATGGAATCACCATATTCAAGCGCAACTTCACTTCCATCCATATTAATGCTATTTACCCCTTCCTCAATCTTCCACATGTTAGCATATCCGGCTTTACTGTTACCCGCATTAATATAACTTATACAACTTTTTCCATTCTTTAAAGCCATAATGTCAAAATTAATAATCACACTTACGTTCACAGCTTTCTCATTTACTGTAGCAGCATCATATATACCTTCTTTTATATCAGCTTCATATGGGACAAATATAACATTATCCGGAATATCAATGTTCCCATTCCATACCTGCCGTCCCTCCTTAGCTTTCTTATCATCATCCACCTTATATTTCATAGTGTCACCTGTAAAAATTCTCATCTTATGATTTAATACAACTGTATTCTGCATATTATCCAGTTTAACATCACCATTATCATCCGTCTGTCTGACAAATGCTTTAAGACTCTTTCTTTTTCCATGTTCATCCATATAGTAATAACTCATGTTTATAACAACACTATCCTTAGAAGTATTATAATCTCCATCTGTAGTGACAGATATGGGTATCTGTCCGGCTTCTTCCATAATATATGGAACCGAATTAACACACCCTCTTTTAATTCCATCACAATCTCTTATTCCAACCTTATAATCATTATCCAATATAAGATTATGGATTCTGCCAACTACATTAACTTCTATTTTATCTGTCGCGACATAACTTGAATACTTTGTATTAGCTTTTTCACATGTCAACTTTTCATAATCCTCAACATTTACGGCATTCAGTGCAACAACTCTGTAACGGATGGTATACTTTCCCTCCTTAGTACCAACAGGTATTGCAACCGGTACAGTTCCATTTTCAACATCCATCCATGTACCACCTTTAACTCTCCTGCCTGCCCTGAATACATCAAACGGAATTCTTATCTGTGTCTTCCATGCATATTCAGAATAGTCTGCAGTACCATATCCTTCCCAGTCATTATGTGTGCCCTGCGTACTTATCCCAACATAAAACGTTCTTCCTATAGTGAGCGAATTCCTTGTTTTATCAGGACTAATGCATTGATTGTGTGCCTTATCATCAGACACACTTCCCCCGCATGCCACTGGTGTAAGAACTGATATATCATTTACGGACACATTATATTCGTATGTTTCTCCATCATCCCCTATATAAACAGATGTTGCATCCGAATTATATGCCTCATGGTTCTTAGTCAGTCTATGTATATGTATATTTTCTTTATAAACAGCTCTTTCATTGTCCCTGAATAACTTTTCCACCGATTCCCGCCTGAATCCTTTACTATTATCAACTATAACAGAACCATTTATTTTGAGATAATCATTAGTCGTCTTAATATTACCAACAAAAGCCTCTGCTTTTTTACTCTGGTCTTCATCCGGGATAGCAGGCTTTATACCTTTAGTTCCATACAAATCCCCACCGTCAATATCTTTTTCGACTAATTTTTGTGGGACTTCATAAGAAGCTTTATCAATATATTTTACTTCCGGTGCATGACCATACTCAATCACTACGTTTTCGCCTTCAATTGCCTTATTATAGATATTAACACCGATAAGCCTCTTTGCATCAAATCCTTCTATTTTCCAATAAGACGCCTTCCTTTTAACAAGATACCATCTTGCAACCTTCTTATCCTCTTTTCGTTGTTTTCCGTAATAATCCGTCCATTTAAGATGATATGTTGTAACTATTCTAACCGGAATATCTATATCTACATCTACACGATTAACACCAATATTGTATATGCATGTCGTAACTTTGCCATCAAGATACAACATTTCTCCTGCCGGAACCCCCTTTCCAACATCAAACACCGAGTTATCTTTAGTTCCATGTCCAAAATGCAGAGTCCCCTCCGGAATACTCTGCAGATTATCAATATTATTCTTTGTAACACTCTTGTAGTATTTCTTAGTATGAACCAGTGCAGGGAACTTGACTGTCTTATCAAAATGCGTCTTAATACTCTCCTTAGAAGCCCATGGTCTTGCCCCCGCTATGCCATCATATGTAAAATATACTTCTCCTGATGCTTTGCCTGAAGAAGACAGACTTCCCTTGACAACTCCGTCTTCACATACAGTCATAACCTCATCAATATACACATAATCACCATAATTGTTAAGCTGATTAAACCATACTTTATCAACTTTCTTTATCGAACCTATAATATCCTTTTTGTCACCATAATAATAACAATACACATATCCGGAATCTTCCGGGTCATCTTTATATTCAATGTCTGAATATTTTCTCAATACGATTACCGCATACTGTTGTCCCGGTGCATCAATCGGCATATCGTATCTCTTGATTATCCATCCCAGAGTTCTGTATGTCACTTTGCTTGTGGCTTTACGGTCATGGGTTGTCATTAGAAGATTGCCTTCTTCATCGAATTTCAGTCTCTCCTTATAATAATCAGACACATCAACCGCCAATACTTCCTGCGTTCTGATAACAG
This sequence comes from Lachnospira sp. UBA2821, assembly GCA_002351535.1. GTDB lineage: Bacteria > Bacillota > Clostridia > Lachnospirales > Lachnospiraceae > UBA2821. Next base: position 21,266 of record DEGR01000006.1, on the reverse strand, counting down.
CAAACACAGCAGTCAGAATGCTAAAAATGAGTACAAAAAATAACGCAGCCCTTCTCTGCATTATTTTCCTTTCTAAAATGTACATGTTCTCCTCCGTTCCCTCTTCAGGTAAGAACATTATATCACATATGGTTTATAAATCAACACACATTATCAAGATAACTCAAAAAATCTTTTTCAGGCAGAGGTTTCGAAAAATAATATCCCTGAAGATACTCACATCCCATTCGTGTAAGCGCATTCTTCTGTTCCTCTGTCTCAACACCCTCAGCAACTATCTTAAGGTCAAGTCTCTGTATCATCGAAACACTGCTCTCCAGCACTGTCCCCGCCCTCTCATCATCAAACGCAGACCACACAATATTTTTGTCCATCTTAACCAGATGAAATGGCAAATTAATAATATAGTTAATATTAGAATATCCTGAACCATAATCGTCAAGAGAAAACGCTATACCTTTATCAACAAGATTCTGCATATTACTATTCATAATATCAGATGAATTTGTTGCCGCCGTCTCCGTAATTTCAAGATTAACCTGTGCAGGATCAATTCCATATTTATTAAGCATTTCAGCCACTCTCTGAACCATATTCTGCTTCATACATTCCACAACAGATATATTAATCTCTATAAATTCTATTCCTTTTTTTCTTATATTGTTTTCCTTAATGAACTTACACACAGACTCAAGAACAAAATTTCCTATCTGTAATATAGTTCCGTCTTTTTCTGCAATAGGAATAAACTCTTCCGGTGATATAAAGCCCAGTTCGTCATCCTTAAGTCGAACAAGTGCTTCCGCCGACAATATCTTATCATGCTTTGTAGAATATATGGGCTGATAATATACTTCAAGTGTTCCATTCCGTAATGCTTTATGTATCGCCATTCTGACATCAGAATGCCTTTTACCATATCCGCCATTTTTCTCACTGGCTTTTATAATCCTGCTTCCATATGGGTGATTCTCTTTCGCAATGTCATATGTATACTGGAATATATCTTCAATCATTCTGAAATCCTGTGGACAACTGATTATACTCACATCCAGAGTCATGGCAACTTCAAGCTGTCCTACATTAAGTCCATCTTCACACATATCGACAATTTTCTTTGCCACTTCATCATAATCGAATTTATTGGAAAACGAAAGAACATACAGCTCATTCTCTGAAATACGGTACATTTCCATGTTATGTTTTCCAAACATTGCCGTAATATTCTGCACTATCGTCTTCCACATATTATTAAGTACATCTATTCCAAATGTTTTCTGTAAAAATGTCCATTCATCTATAGAAACCGATATAATATGAAAATCATTTCCCGTCTTGAAATTCATGCGCACTTTTTCTATAAATGCCTTTCTGTTAAAAACACCGAGTTCCATATCCATAGTTTCTTCCGGATTCATAAGACACATACACAGTACCTGAAGTCCAAGTGTCTCTCCAAACACCTGCACAAGCACTTCAGGATAAAATACATGTATCAGTGTAGGTATACATATAGCAATAATAATAGTGTATACCGACAACTTTTTGTATTTATCAAATATTCCTTTATATATATTCATGTATATAAGTATAAATGCAAAATATGCAATCCCCTGAAGATATATGTATGTCATACCTGCATGCCTTGTATACTGTGCATTTTTCGACACTTCAAACAATACATTTGTATATGGATTAATTGCTATCAGAATATAGCTTATTATTGCCGGTAACGTGAACCAAAAAGCCTTACCTGACCTCTGCATCTTATATATCATCTCTGTTGATGCAAGAATATACAATGCATACATGACAGGTATCGCACTGTGAAACATAAAAAATGCATACACGACCATGGATGCCACGAACTGACTCGTCTGAATATCACCATTTCTAAGAATTCCACATATCAAATCTGTTACAGCCGAACCAAGATTTAAAAATAACATGACACTGAAAATCTTATTCTGCACACAAATGAGGTTATTTCTTACACATACAACCGTAATTTCCAGAAGTACAACTGCAATGGCACATATGTCAAAAAATATAATATTTTCCATTTTATCTTCCCATACCTTTCTCTTTCACATTCCCCACAAATACATACCGGATAAATCTGATTTTCCCATATCAATCAGTCATTATCAGCCAAATACATCTTATATATATGATACATTCGTTTATCAATAAATACAAGTATTAGTTAATAACCATCTTGACTATATATACTTTATGTGATATTATACATCTAATCTGTAATGCCATCTGTTTTGTCTGCAGGTTCGGAAATGAGGTTTATTATGAGTAATATATTAAAACATATAAAGAAAGTATTCTTATTACTTATTCTTGTACCCTTTATTACAGGTGCTATGCCACAGACATCTGTTGCCGCTTCATCAGGCGCTCCGCCTTATATAATTCTGCCTTTTTATGGCAGTGTGATGGATATTGGTGAGGAGACATGGCTGTGTGCATATACATCTACAGGCAAAAAGCCTACATTCAAAAGCAGTAACAGCAAAGTTGCATCAGTCAACACTTACGGCTATATAACAGCCAAAGGCTCTGGAACTGCTACTATTACAGTTAAGATTAAAGATGCCGAAGCAAGCTGCTATATAACAGTCCGCAAAACCAAGCTTACTTTGAACAGATATTCTCTTATTCTGGAACATGGTGAAACTTTTAAGCTTAATGCTTCAACTTCCAATAACAGCACTGTTAAATGGAAGTCCGGAAGGAAATCCATAGCTTCTGTTGATGACAGAGGATTTGTCACAGCCAATAAGCCCGGTGATACAGTTATTACCGTTAAAGCTGATGACACTGTAACAACTTGTAAAGTAAAAGTCAAATCCCCAACTTTAACTTTAGACATCAAAAGTCTTTCAATGTACAGATTATCAACCGTACCGCTTAAAGTAAATGTATCTTCCGGTATTTCCCCAAAATGGAAGTCTAATCGTTCAAGTGTTGCGGTTGTTGACCAGAATGGTTATGTAACTGCCATAAAGAATGGTACAGCTACAATATCTGCAACAGTTGACGGTGTGACTGTTACATGTTCCGTTACCGTTAAGAAACCGGATATTATTCTAAGCGATACGGACATAACACTCAAAGCAGGTCAGACAAGAACTATAAAAGCTTCTGTATCATCAGGTAATACTCCTTTATGGTCTACCAGTAACAGTGATGTAGCAACAGTATCATCATCAGGTAAGATTAAGGCCATCAAAAAAGGAACCGCCACCATCACTGTAATAGAAGATGGTACAAAAGCAAAATGTAAAGTTCATGTAACCACCTAGTATAATGATTTCTAAATAACTGTACCGGTACACTGTTTCGTACATAAAGACTAATCACACAGAACTGCACAGATAAATCAGTCTCATTACAGATTATTACAAACTTACCATCTTGCCTTATATTTCCATATATTAGCATATATTACGCACATATTATTCAATCTTATACTACAAATCCATTGTAAAATATGGTATTATATATGTAACATAAGTATATTGAAATGGGGTGATTAGTATGGCAAGATGGACTTACAATTCAAGTTTATCAGATATCCAGAACAGTATTTCCGATGAAATAATGATTAATATGTCACCACGGGTTGTCCTGCAATCTGTATTCTCAATAGACTATGAAGAATATCAGATTCTCACTTCAAAGTTGTTATGTATCACTCAGGCAGAAGAATATGAGCATTACTGTCTGGCAATCGTAGTATCATGGGTTGCCTCATGTAAGTTCGGACGTGAAAAGTTCTTCTTTGATAAGGTTCTTGCAGCATTAAAAAAGATACAGCAGCACCATCACTCATATCTTATGGAAGCTGTTACTTCCACATTTTATGATTATCAGTTTGATACATGTGGCATATCATTTCACAGCATTTATGATGTTAGAAATGTAATTCTTCATCACGGAAATATAGACAAATAACAAATCAATTTAGGATATAGTATGAAAATCAGCATTAAATTTTTAATATCAATTATAAGCATATCTATTTTATTTATATTAGCCGGGTGTGGCTGTGGCAAAAATCACGAAGTTGCCATAACACTTACACCCGGTCAGTATAAATATCAGGATATTCCCAAAGACGATAATAAAAAAGAAAATATCGCATATAGCCACAAGATTGTACCGGCAGACAGGTTTTTTAGCAATAACCACTTTAAAAAGCATGACACTGTTTTCACAGTACCTTTATTTAAAGATTATTATAATCAGGTTAAAGAGAATGCCGTCAAATCATCTTACACTTTTATGAATGATTTATCATGTGATTTTATCAAATGGATAAATGATAACTATAACAAACACATTTTATCTGAACTTTCTAAAACTATTAAGAATTCTTCTTACACTGAACAGTTCTGGTACAACAAAACAGGATGTACACTTAACGTCCTTAAAGACTACTATACAAAAACCTTATCAGACAATGCCCAAAGTAATTCCAAGAGCAACATTTATACCAAAAATGCTGCCGATAAAGATTCAGTGAACATATCTTTTGCAGGTGATTTATGTCTCTCTGAGGGATGGTACACACTTAATAAATATGATGAATCAGACAAAAACATTGAGCAATGTATATCTAAAGAGCTTATCGATAAAACAAATAAAGCTGATATTTTCTGTCTCAACAACGAATTCACCTTCAGCAACAGAGGTGCACCGTTAAATGGTAAATTATACACTTTCAGGGCCTCTCCTGTAAGGATAGAAATACTCAAATCACTCGGTGTAGACACAGTATCATTATCAAACAATCACGTATACGATTATGGTGTCGATGCATTCAACGATACTATGGCAACACTTAACGATAACAACATTACATACTTTGGAGCAGGTAAAAATATCAACGAAGCATGTCAGCCGGTATATTATGTGATAAACGGAATGAAGATTGCCTTTGTAGGAGCATCAAGAGCTGAAAAAGTAAGATACACCCCCGCTGCTACAGCTTCCTCACCGGGAATACTTCTCGCATATGACTATAAATCATATCTTGATGTAATTAAAAAAGCTTCCGAAAACAGCGATTATGTAATAGCATATATACATTGGGGAACTGAAGACAGTCACTCTGTCACTGATTACCAGAAAACTATGGGTAAAGCATTTATAGATGCCGGTGCCGATGCTGTAATAGGTGGCCACCCGCATGTACTTCAGGGCATCGAGTTCTACAATAATAAACCAATTGTATATAGTCTTGGAGATTTCTGGTTTAATTATGAGACAAAGGAAACCGGAATTATCAATCTCAAAATAGATAACACCGGTCTTAAGGAATTGAGCTTTATTCCCTGCATGCAGTCTGATTTTAAGACCACATTACAAACAGGAACGGAAGCTTCCCGTATATTTAATTACCTTAAAGAACTATCATTTAATGTAAATATTGACGATTCAGGAATCATCACGCCAACCGAAAAATAACAGCAGTGAAATATTGATATCAATTATTTCACTGCTGTTATACTTTTTGCAACTATAAAACATTATGAATCCTTGTATTACTTAGCTGCTGTTGTTGTCTCCTCAGCATTTTCTGTAGTTGTCTCTGATTCTGATGATGCATTCTCCTGTGCAACTGTAGTTGTCTCTGAATCCTTAACAACTTTAGCTTTATCACCTACAAATTTTAATACTTTATAATAAATAAGACTATCTATTGTATCCTGCTTTGGATAATCTTTCTCATATGATGCAACATCTGAATATCCATATGATTTCATTGCCTTATCCACTTCATAATCATACTCATCTTTAGACAATGTTATTCCTTCTTTACGCGCAATCATATTAGCAATAGCTTTACACTTAACCTGATATTCTGCTTCATCATTAAGAGTCTTCTCAAACTCATCCATAGTCTGTCCATACTGTTTAACATAAGTCTCTAAATCTGTTCCATAGTTCTTAGTAACAATATTCTCATAATACTTATATAAATCTGTATATTTCTCCTGAACTTCAGCGCTGTCAAGGTCAACCTTTGAATTAGATATTACTCCCGGCCACATAGCCTGAAGTTTATTGCTTAATATTAACTGGTCTTTCACATATTTATTGAAATCATCAACATTCTTTGTATCGCCATATTCTTTGCTATTCTCAGCGACAAAATCATCTGTAAGCGCAGGTGTATCTGTTACTGTAACATAATTAACTGTCACCTTAAACTGAACTGCCTGTCCCGCAGGACTCCTCTCCTCACCATTAATCGTTGTTGTGTTTGTATAATCCTCAGGGAATGTAAGGTCGAGTGTTACTGTATCACCAATCTTAGCACCCACAAGTCCTGACTCAAATCCCGGAATAAAACTTCCACTTCCTATAGTAAGATCGTATCCCTTAGCTGAACCACCATCAAACTCAACACCATCTATTGTTCCTGTATAATCAATATTAACTTTATCTCCATCTGCAACAGTACCTTCCTTTTTCTGGGTATCTGTAGCATGACTTGATAAGATGCTATCGATAGCTGAATCAATATCTGTCTGTGCAACCTCTGTTGTAGATTCTCCAACATCTACACCTTTATAATCACACTTTTTAACTTTACTAACTGTTTTGCTGGCCATAAATTCACCATCTGCGTTCTTCTCAATCTTAGATGATGTAGTTGTACTTACTTTATCTTTCTTTCCACATCCAACCACAGCAAATGCCATAGCAAAACATAATCCAATTACTACTATTTTCTTCTTCATTCTGTTACCCACTTTCAAAATTAAATTACATCTGATTTATACACAACCGTATAATGTGTAAACAGTCACACCATTAATTTATACCACAAATAACATAATTTGAAAAGCATATTATATTCAGAATCTTCTTTCCACCAACATTTACCATTGGTCCGTCCTCAGGCTGCAACATAAACAAAAACATATAAAGTAAACCTTTCAGACTTAATATTAAAATTAATCCAAAATAAATTGAAAACCTCTACAAAATAATATATACTGACATTACGTTATAAAACAGCCACTAATATATTATAAATGCTTATTTGTAAACATTGCAACAAAATACATAGAAGACAAGTGTACACAGCTATACGCAGAGGGAGGCATATATGCGTAAAATAATTAAAAAAATAACTTTTGTATTTATAGTAACTTTATTAACAGCAGTAACAACTAACATTGCATTTGCAGAAAAGGAGGCAGAAACAGGTAATTATGATTCTACTATTGGCAGTACATGCAAGATACAGGTATCAACACCATTTTGTACAGTAACTGATATAAAAATCACCGGTATACCCGACAAAATTAAGGTAGGAAGCAATTTCAAATTAACAGCTACTATATCTCCATCAAATGCAACTAATAAAAAGGTTATATGGAAGAGCAGTAATACAAAATATGCATATGTAAATTCAAATGGAAATGTAAATATCAAACCTGCCGGAGCAGGAAAAACCGTAAAAATAACAGCTACTGCAAGGGATGATAGTGGTATTACAAAAACAGTGACTATTAAGATACCAACAATAAAAGTTATACGATTTAAATATAAATCTTCAAAAATCACCATTTCTTCCGGTAAGTCGGTTAAGCTGATAGCCACAATTGTACCTTCAAATGCTACTAATAAAGGTATTACATGGAAAAGCAGTAACACAAAATACGCTTCTGTTAATTCTGAAGGTGTTGTAGTTACGAAGAAAGCCGGAAAAGGTAAGACGGTTAAAATAACTGCCACATCAAAGGATAACATCAAGGCAAAAACAATAATTATCGTCAAAATAAAATAATACACTAATATAAATCAGCCCATAGAGTTGCCATTTTCGTAATTTCATAGTATCATGAAAGCAATAGATGTAAATTACGGAGGCACATATGCATAAACACCATAATTTCAGGACGGGCATTATATTATCTGTAATGTTTCTCATAATTATTGTTTGTTTCGTACTGTTCGAACAATTTTTTATAACTGAAAAACCTAAAAATAAAAAAAATATAGAGATAGCATTAATTACCAATTCCCACACAAAGAATGTAAATGATGACAGCAGGCCTGCCATTAATGCCATAAAGAAATACTGCAAAGAAGAAAAGCACACCTACTCAACATATGTCTCTACATCTGATAATGTTGAAGATTGTCTTACAGCTATAGATAAAGCTTCCAAAGATAACGCAAAACTTATCATCTGTGTCGGTTCTGAGTTAGGTGAAGCTGTATATCAGGCACAGGGACGCTACCCTGACATCTCTTTCTTCCTCATTGATGGAGAACCTGCAAGCAATGACGGCTCTGTAACACAGACCGATACAAACGTAATGCCAATAACCTTTGATGATGATGAGTCAGGATTCATATCAGGATATATGTGTGTTAAGTCAGGATATAATAAAATGGCAGTTATGTATGACAAGAATAATTCATCCGACATGCATCATATGTATGGATTTATACAGGGTGCTGATTATGCTGCCACAGAGAGCAATGTCAAAGCTTCTGTCATATGCAAAGACATTTCCAGTGCAAATGAAGATGTTCTTTCTGAATATGCAAGCAAACTGTTCAGCAAAAATGTCCAGCTTATATTTACGAACAACAACAGCACAACAAAGCTTATAATTCCTATTGCGGAAAAATATACCAAATCAATAATGAACTTTGGCAATGATTCGACAAATGATTCAGAAAGCATCTGTGCTTCTCTCACAAACAATACAGAAAATGCCGTAACAAGTTGTCTTAAGTTATATTATTCCGGAAAATTCAAAGGTGGAGATACAACTAAAATCAATTCAACAAATGCAGCTTTTGATTTTACATTTAACGAAAAATCAAAACTGCCTATGAATTCAGAAGATTTAGAATACATACAAAAGAAACTATCCGGTCAGGCTATTACCATAATAACAGACACAACAGTAGATATAGAAGACTTAGAACTAAAGGCAACTAATGTTAAAATAAAATAACTGTTCAACAAAAAAGGTTAACACACATTTGCATGTTAACCTTTTTTCATGTAACCACAGCCATTACAGCCTTCGCAGTTATGTCCACAGCTTATCGAGCCACCGGATTTTTTAGTTTTAACCATACTTCTTATAGCCATAAACACAGCTATAAGAAGCATTAATACTACAACTATTGTCACAATTATTGTCGCAATCATTCTATCTTACCTTTTTCTTAATAAGCCCAAGCATTACAGCCCCCACTACCGAACCAATTAAAAGTGCTGCTATATAAAGTCCAACATTTCCTATTGTAGGGAAAACGAATATACCACCATGTGGCGCTCTCAGTGTACAGCCGAACGCCATCGAAAGTCCTCCTGCTACAGCCGAACCAACCACACATGAAGGTATAACTCTTACAGGGTCTGCCGCTGCAAATGGTATTGCTCCTTCTGATATAAAGCATAATCCCATTATATAATTGACAAGCGCTGACTTTCTCTCTTCGTCAGAGTATTTATTCTTGAAAAATGTAGATGATATTGCTATTACAAGTGGTGGAACCATTCCTCCGACCATTACTGCTGCCATTATCATAAATGCACTGTCAGTCTGTTCTGAAAGCATTCCTGCACCGAATACATATGCTGCCTTGTTGAACGGACCACCCATATCTACTGACATCATTCCACCAAGTACACATCCAAGTAATATCTTGCTGCTGTCTCCCATTGAATTAAGAACTGACGAGAGACCTGTATTAATCCATGATACCGCCGGGTCAATTGCACACATTACGATACCTATAATAAATACGCCCGCAAGCGGATATATAAGAATCTGCTTAATTCCATCAAGTGCCTTAGGAAGATAATCACATAATTTCTTAAGTACAAGAACAATATATCCCGCAAGGAAACCTGCAAGTAATGCTCCTAAGAATCCTGCCGGTATGGCATCTTCCGCAAACGGATTGTCAAATGTTGCACCAATAGATGCTATATATCCACCTACAAAACCAACCACAAGTCCCGGTCTGTCCGCTATACTCATTGCGATATATCCGGCTAAAACAGGAAGCATAAAGTTGAATGCATAACCACCTATAGCTTTAAACCATGCCGCAACCGGAGTATTTGTACCAAATTTAGAAGGGTCAATCTTATAATCATCAAGAAGGAATGCAAGAGCTATAAGTATTCCTCCGCCTACTACAAACGGAAGCATATGAGATACACCGTTCATAAGATGCTTGTATAATGAATGTGCAAATGAATCGCCACCGGAATTATCGGATGCCTTCCTGCCTTCACCATTTCCTTCATACACAGGTGCATCTCCATTAACTGCTCTGTTAATAAGTTCTTCCGCCTTACTTATTCCGTCTGACACTTTACACTGTATTACTTTCTTTCCAGCAAATCTTTCCATAGGAACCTGTGTATCAGCCGCCACTATTATACATTCAGCTCTGTCAATCTCATCATCTGTCAGAACATTTTTAGCCCCGCCGGAACCTCTTGTCTCAACCTTAATCTTAATTCCCAATTCTGCCGCTTTTTTCTCAAGACTCTCAGCAGCCATATAAGTATGGGCTATACCGGTAGGACAACCTGTAACACCGAGGATAAGTTTTTCTGACGTCACACTTTTTCCTGCCACACCTGTTTCTACATTTTCAGAAGCCTTCTTATCCGCTTCTGCTTTATCTGCCTCTGCTTTATCCGCTTTCTGCTCCGCTTTATCAATAATGTCCACAAACTCATCCACGCTTGACGCATTTTTTAATGCTTCTGTAAAATCCTCATTCATAAGAAGTACTGAAAGCTTACTAAGCACATCGAGATGAACGTTATCCTTAGTATCAGGTGCTGCTATCAGAAATATAAGATTAACCGGTTCATCATCAAGTGCCTCAAATTCAACTCCATCCTTGATAACCATAGCTGCCAGTCCCGGTTTTTTAACAACATTTGACTTACAATGTGGAATTGCTATTCCTTCTCCGATTCCTGTTGTACCCTCGTCTTCTCTCGCAAACACACCCTTTTTGTACACTTCTATGTCTGATATCTTTCCACTCTTACCCATAAGAGTTACCATCTGCTCAAGTGCATCTTTTTTATCTGCCGGTCTTCCCTTAAGACTAATACTTCTTTTATCTAACAAATCTGTTATACGCATAAACCTCATCCTCCAATCTCACTAATTCCATTTGCCTTCCATAGATGAAAGCAATGATTTAACTTCTTCTCCTGTTGCCAGCTCCTCTGAAAAAGCACTTGCACTTCCTGTACACACACCCATTTTAAATGCTTTCCCATAGTCTTCATTTTCAATATACCCTGCAATAAATCCTGCAATCATCGAGTCTCCTGCTCCAACCGAATTAACAACCTTTCCTTCCGGTGCCTCTGACTTATACACATCTCCTTTCTCTGTCACCAGAACTGCTCCTTCACCTGCCATCGAGACAAGTACATTCTGCGCTCCTCTTTCCTGCATCTTAAATGCATACCTGACCGCCTCATCTCTTGTTCTTATATCCACTCCATATATCTCACCAAGTTCGTAGTTATTTGGCTTAATTAAAAATGGCCTGTACTCAAGAACATTTTCAAGAAGATCTCTTGTTGCATCAACTACCACCTTTATATTCCTATTCTGCAGACGTTTCATAAGATTACTATACGCATCCTGTGTCATTACGTCGGGGATACTTCCGGCAAGAACTACTATATCTCCGTCTTTTACTGCATTTTCAAGCATTGAATAAAGCTTTTCGACATCATCCGGGGATATATCAGGTCCCTGTCCGTTAATCTCTGACTCCTCATTACTTCTAAGCTTAACATTAATTCTGCTGATTCCATTCTTCACTCTTATAAAATTCGTTGTAACACCCTTTTCTTTTAACAGACGCTCTATCTCATCACCGGTAAATCCGGCAGTATATCCGATGGCCGTACTCTCAACACCAAGATTCTTAAGAACCATGGACACATTAATTCCCTTGCCACCGGCATATATCAGTTCTTCATGAGTTCTGTTAACCATTCCCGTTTTAAAATCCTTAACGCTTACGATGTAATCAAGCGACGGATTAAATGTAACTGTATATATCATGACATTCTCCTTTCCAAAAAAAATTCGATATTATTTATTTACACTTCTACTATATTTTTTGTGCGTTTGTATTGCCCCTGGACAGCCGAATTCGTTATTATGACCGCATCCCTATATCCCGCAAATGTGACCGGAGATACCTGTGAAAACTTACTATTATCCGCTACAACATATCTTTCTTTACATTTGCTAAGTGCCAGCTGCTTAACTGCCCCTTCTTTTATATCAGGTGTTGTGAATCCATTATCTAATGATATTCCATTAGCCCCGAAAAACCCTTTTGTAAAATTATACTTAGCAAGTGTAGCCAGAGCATCTGTGCCTACGATTGCCTCTGTATCAGGCTTTACTTCACCTCCGAGAATATAAGTTGTGTATCCTCTGGCAGAAAGTTGTTTTGCATGCCCCCATGCATTTGTTACGAATACTGTATTATTTGCAGAAATATGATTAATAATTCTTTCCGTTGTCGTTCCTGCATCAACATATACAAATTCATTGTCTTTAATAAGAGATGCCGCATAAACCGCAATCTTCTCTTTCTCTTCAGTATTAAGTTCTTCTCTTATTCTGACTTCCTCATCAACACTATGAAACATACCGTCAAGCGCTATCGCACCGCCATGAACCTTGGTAAGCTTGCCTTCTGAATCAAGTGTATGCAAATCCCTTCTTATCGTTGATTCAGATGCATCTAAAAGACACATAAGCTGATGTACAGTAACACTTTTTTCTTTATTAACAGTATCAATTATTATTCCAAATCTTTCCTCGGCTAACATCCAATTCACTCCCTACGTCTTATGATAAATCTATTATACGTTCATTTTCATTCATTGTCAATCATTTTCATTCATTATTTGACGTTTTTTTATCTTTTTTGCTGTTTTTAAATTATTACTCACATATTTTTCATCGTTTTTATGCATATTCAATCATTTTCGTTCATTTTTCATCCATACAAAATCTATACAAACAACACTCTGAACACTCACATATTAATTACAATATCCTAAAATATAAAAACATTTGACACGCATGTTATACTATTATTTAGTTAACCATAAGGAGGCTGTTACTTAATGAATATCAAAATTAATCCAAAATACAAAGGAATACTTCTTATAATATCATCTGCATTCTGTTTTGCATTTATGAATGCATTTGTAAGACTTTCGGGCGATTTGCCTTCCATGCAGAAAGTATTATTCAGAAATCTGGTTGCTTTCTTTTTTGCCGGAGCTGTTTTGCTAAAAAGTGAAAATGGCTTTCATATAGAGAAAGGATGCTTCAAATATCTTTTTCTGCGTTCTTTCTTTGGGACTCTGGGAATGATATGCAACTTTTACGCAATAGACCATCTTGTTCTCGCCGATGCGTCTATGTTAAACAAAATGTCACCATTTTTTGTAATTTTATTCTCATATATATTCCTTAAAGAGAAACTGACTCCTGTACAGGCAATTGCCGTTGTAACCGCATTTATAGGAAGCCTTTTTATAATCAAACCAACATTTACAAATATGGCTCTGTTCCCTTCACTTGCCGGTTTCATCGGCGGTATGGGAGCCGGATTTGCATACTGTATGGTAAGGCTTCTTGGCAAAAAAGGCCAGCACGGACCTTTTATTGTATTTTTCTTCTCAGCATTTTCATGTCTGGTTACACTGCCATTCTTCATACTCAATTATCATCATATGGAATGGTGGCAGTTACTTGCTCTGCTGGGTGCAGGTCTTGCCGCAACCGGAGGACAGTTCTCCATAACAGCAGCATATTGTTATGCACCGGCAAGTGAAATATCAGTATATGATTACTCGCAGATAATATTTGCAACGACACTCGGTTTCTTCATGTTTGGTCAGGTACCCGACAGATGGAGTTTTCTCGGATATGTGATAATATGCGGAGCCGCAATAGGAATGTTCATATATAACAACAGAAAAAAAGAATAACTGCAAAAAATGCGAATCTGCCATTTTATACACTGTCTGTGCATTTTCTAATGGCATGATTCGCATTTTATCTTATTCATCTATATATTTTATTCTTTATTATGCTGTTTTAATAACGAGTTCAACTCATCAACTGCTGTCTTCATCTTATCCATAGTGCCTACTATTTCTTCAATTCCGGCAACCTGTTCTTCTGTAGAAGCCGATATCTCAGTAGTTGTCTCAACCGAATTCTGTGAAGTTTCCTCCACTTCCTTCATTGCATCGAGCAATCTGTCTTTCAATACGGCAACTCCATTTAACTCATCCTGAAGCATTTCTGTAATCTTTATAATGTTTTCTGATGAAACAAGCATTGTTTTGAATACATCAACGGTTGCATCAAGCTTTCCATTTGCTTCCTCTACGATAGCACTGTTTGTGTTCATTATCCTGCTCGTATCATTGATAGTAGATATAATATCTTTTAATATCTCGTCAATCTTCTTAGTAGCTTCTGATGATTCTAACGATAAAGCATTAATCTCATCTGCAACAACCGCAAATCCCTTTCCTGCCTCACCCGCTCTTGCAGCCTCTATAGCCGCATTCAGTGCGAGAAGATTAGTCTGGCTGGCTATCTGATTGATACTCTCTATGATTTCTCCTATCTGTCCGGATTTCTGTGAAAGAGTCTCTATACCATGAACAGCTTCTTTTGTCGCAGTTATATTCTCACCAAATTTGTTTGATAATTCAGCTATAGCTGCTGAACCCTCTTCATTCTTATCTTTTACTTCATTTACTTTCTGAACAGTTTCTTCAACCTGACGTTCAGATAATGTAATCTTTTCGCTTAATTCATTAAATATATCAATACTTCCTGTTACTTTGTCTATTTGCAAAGCAGCACTGTCTGAAATAATCTCGGTTGACGCTGAAATATCCTGTGAACTTTCCTTAAATTCATGTAGTGACTCGTTAATACCGTCACATGACTTCTGAATATTTCCTGCTGATGCCTCAACACCACTTAACAGTTTTTCCAAATCAACTTCGCCTTCCCTGATGTTATAAAACATCTTTCTTGTACGATCTGAAACTATCATACATATTATGGCAAGTAGCACATACACTGCTGTTATAAATACCCATCCTACTACCGGATGCATTGCGGTATATCCCTTACGGAAGAATAACATTGCCACAAGATTTACTCCTACGGTCACAAGTGCATTAACTAAACTAAGTGATAAATTGTAGTATGGTATCATCATAACTGTTACCATAAAATATCCATGAGTCATGGCAATGAAATGTCCTCCGTCAGCAAATGCAACTGTAATAGCACCTACCACCGGAATAATACAGCCATATATGTACTTGGCATATTTGCCAAGCCATCTCTCACATATCTTTGTTACAACTGCCACTGCCGCCATAACCAATACTATGGCATCTTTTCGTTCTCCATTCAAAAAGAGCATAACAAATGCATATGCGACCAGTGGAATCATTATGTTCGTCCAGAACATAATAAGATTCATAAATTTCTCCTCGTTCTTGATACTCTCTAATTCCATATTCCTGTCCTCGCTTTATTAAGAATTTCCCCCAACTATAAAAGCTCGTTTTATGGGGATTCCACTGCATTACTCAATTTTTTATAGTTTATATTATACCACACTTGACATTTTTGTCAATTTTACGGACAGTTTTTACGGAATTTTGGTAATTTTGTATATAGATTTTTAGCTGTAGTGTAGGTGCTTTATATATCCGACATACACTCTTGAACCGGCTTTATCTCTGTACATAATACTCCCTTAATCCTTAATTAAATTGTGAGTTTATTATATAATTCCAAGAATATTTACTATCATAAGGATTACATTGAGAAGTGACAGCCACAATGTAAATCCAACAAGTGATTTTACACCGTCTATCTTTTTATTCTGAGCGTTGTTAATGTCCGTTATATGATTATCCATCTCTTTAAGATTCTTCTCATTTTCTGACAAAATAACCGATTTAACCATAGCAGGCATTGATGCAACTCTTGTCAACTTCTCTTCTATATCTTCTATATCGCCCGTATTCTTTTCGACAAGTGACTTAAGCTCTGCTAACTGCTCTGTGTAATCCTGCTTTGTAAATCTGTCCATACGGATTTCAATGCGTTCAACAGCTTCGTTAGAATTCTTCTCCTCTACTAATGTTCTCATTCTGTCAAGTTCTGACAGTACAGCATTGGAATTAATCTCGGTTATCATACTTTCTACCCTGTTAAGTTCTGTTAAAACTTCTTTGGTATCAAGTCTGCTTATATTCTCATTTATTCCATCCATTCTATCAATAAGATTAGCAGGATTAAGTTCTTTAAGCGATTTATTTACCTTGTCTATTTCAAGAAGTATAACATCGGCATTAAATTCTTTAAGCGTATTATTAACCGAATTAAGCTCTGTAAGAATCTCATTCGTATCCATATTTCCAATCGATTCATTAATCTTCTGAACAGATTCAAGAACAGACTCAAGATTAAGCTGACTGATAGTCTTGCCTATTTTATCAAGTTCATATAATACTTCATCAGAATTCATTCCATTTACCGACTGACTGAGCTTATCAAGTTCACTCATAATAGGACTTGCATTCAATTCTTTAACTGAATTTTCTATACGTTCTATGCCTTCAAGAATAGATGAATCGTCAAATGTTTCTATTGTCTTCCCACTTTCAAGCTCTCTCATCTGAGACAATTCATTTTCAATCTTGCGGCTGATACCTCTTAAAAACTTAGCATTTTCAAGATTCTGCATCTTAATATCTTCTATTCTTGAATTGATATTAACAAGATATTTTCTCTCATCAGCATTTATATTACCACTTGTCTGCACCGCTTCTGGTTTTTTTATAACTGTTGGTATTATTCCCATATTTCTCTCCTACCTCTCTATTCCGCATTATGTCACATTATTTTTTCAACTCATTATATGTGTAATCTGCACATGGCATAGATATATCCGTTACCTTCCACACTCCGTCAACACGTTTGAACCTGAGCATCGCCATTGCAGTTCCCATTCCGTCATATTCTTTGGTAATACCGCTTATTGATGTTCTTCCTGTCTGAGCCACATATGAATATGTATATGCAACATCTATCAATGCATCGGAAGGATATGTATAACTTGATATAGCTACTGATACATTCGATATATTAATGGATTTCAAAAGCCCTCCATCCTCTTTTACCGTAGATGCCCTCAGATTATCGAAAGCTGTCTGTGCTTTCGCCTGAGTATCGGCATTCGAATCAAACATATACGCTATATCCGCATACTGTGTAACACCGTCCATAGCATAACCATACATTGAACTTAGCATGAATTTGGCATAATCACACATTTCATTCTTGTCTTCTTCAGGAAGCTTTAATTTGTCTGTTCCTATAACCATCTGTGTTCCCGAACTGTCAAAATCTTCGCTAAATGTATATGTTGTAATGTTGTTCTCATTAAGTGTTACAGTATGGTCTCCCTTGAACATTCTGTCTATAAAATAATATGTTACAGAGCCATCTTCTGTCTTCGAACTTTTTATGCCACTCATTGAGATATGGTCAACATATCCTGTAACCGCTGAAGGTACTGCTATTGAGCAGTCTTTCACAATAATGTCATCAAGATTAACCTTCCATGTATTGAATATTCCATACACCTTGTCTTTCTGTTTTTCAACAACTATCTCAAAATTACCTTTTTTATTATTGCCTGTTGTATACGATACAGTGTATGTAACTTTATTGCCTTTTCTTACACCATCATCAAATTCATACTTTTTTACACCACCGTAAAGCTTTTCTGATTCATATTTATAAGAAAAATAATCTTCATTAATAAAATCATCTTCCTTACATTTGACCATATCATACATAGCCTCATAATTGCTGCTGGCATAATATTTAAAATATCTCTGTGCAAATCTAAGTGAAGAACCTGCCCTTGTTCCTATAGCAAGCCAGATACCAATCATCGCACACAGACCGAACAATGCTACGCTTTTACCAAAGTCAATAAACATGGATATAATTTTATCACGCCTGTTCTTCTTCGATTCTATTTCATTATTCACTTCGTCCATATTGTTCCTCGTTCCATTAATATACATTGGCTGATTGCCTTATAATATACGTCTGTATAATATCATAAATAGCTGCTTCAATCAAGCCGGCCGCCTATTCTCCGGGTTCACTCTGAATAACTTTTCCCGCATTCCACAAATCGGCAACCTTCTTTGCTGCATCTATTTTCTGTTCCTCTGATTTGAAATCAATTATTACTGTGTGACATCCACAATCCAGGCATGACACATAATATCCGCTCCTACATTCTTCTTCCAACAGTCCTGCCCCGCCACATATTGGACAATCCTGCAAATCTACTAATTCATATAATTCCATATTAATCCTCATTTCCGATAATTTTCAAGCCCATTTATTATACAATATTTATATTATAATCTCAATACGCAAACCAAATTCATTCTTGACACAGTTTGTATAATTAAATTAGAATACACATATTATACAGAAAGGATTCCCGCTATGGATAAAAAACAACTTTTCAATGAGGCTTTATCAGCCATTGTACAATTAGCATCTGCTCAGAATAACACACTTTCTCTTGATGATATCCACTCTGCTTTTGAGGGTATTATTGAAGACGATTCTTTATATGAATATATATTTAATTATCTTGCTGAAAACAAAATTGCCATCGAAGGCTATATTAATACACAGCCTGTTCAAAATAAAGCAGACTCTTCCCTTGATTCAGAAAACGCATCTAATCCGGATGATACAGAGCCTGCAGACACCACGACGGACGATAA
The DNA here is from genome assembly GCA_002351535.1 of Lachnospira sp. UBA2821. Lineage (GTDB taxonomy): Bacteria > Bacillota > Clostridia > Lachnospirales > Lachnospiraceae > UBA2821. The sequence goes on along the minus strand of DEGR01000006.1, from coordinate 2,320 downwards.
TCTTGAACGTGCATACGTTGAAATGTATATGGAAGAATTAAAATATATTCCGGTCCCTGATGAAGCCAGAATATCTGAACTCCTTCCGGACCATTTCGAAAAAGATAAATGTGCAACCGACCAGCTTACAGAATGTCTTCTGCATAATGTTGTAAACATAAGCAGGGAATATACCGGAAGAGGTGTGACAACTGCCGATTTAATTCAGGAAGGTAATCTGGGACTTGTAGAAGGTATCGGTTCTTATACAAATGATAATGAAGAATTACTGTCTTTAGCCAAAGATGTAATATTAAGCTACGACAACTTTATGAATCACATAAATGATGCTATCAGAAATGCTATAGAAAATGCTATAGATGAACAGACAAGCTCAACCCGTCTTGGCAGACATGTAGCCGACAGAGCCAATGCTCTCGACCATGCATCAACAGAACTTGCAAAAAAACTCGACAGACAGCCAACACTGTCAGAACTTGCAAAACATCTTGGTCTCGACGAATCCGAAGTAGAGCGTGTAATGAAAATGTCATTAGACGCACTTACAATTGATGTAAATGATACTAATGACACTAAACCTTCGTTATAATCAACAAAAACTTCCCACAGAGGTAAGCAAAAGATATATTATATGGCGTGCATCAGATATTAATATTACAACTTGCCATAAATCGCTAATTTGTCGATGCCGCCATACATGAATATGAATTATGCAAAATACCTCTGTGGAAAGTTTGTGTTAGAGTTATTTACTCTGTAATTTCATCTTCTTTATATAATTCCTGCATCTCATTCTCTTCATTCTGTTCTTTATCAAGAATATCTACAAGACCTCTGATTTTTGTCTGAATCTCTGCGATAGTTTCCGAATTCTTCTCTTCTGCCTCAAGAGTTTCATTAGAATGCGCTGACACTTGCTCTGAAATTGCTGAAATCGTCTGAATAGAATCCACGATAATATTATTTGCTTCTTTAAGATTATTAATCTTATATGTAAGATTGCTAACACTACCCGAAATCTCTTCTGCACTTTCTGAAATGACAGCAAAACTGTTAGTAGTACTCTCTGTTGACTGTTTCTCCTGATTGATTCCATCAATCATCTGGTATACAACTGTCACAACCTGATTAATAGCTGATGACACATTTTCAATAAGTGCTGTAATCTTATCAGTTGCTTCCTGCGTCTGTGTAGCCATATGAGATATCTCTGAAGCCACAACAGCAAATCCTTTTCCTGCCTCACCGGCTCTGGCAGCCTCAATAGAAGCATTCAGTGAAAGCAGACTTGTCTGTGATGTAATATCTCCAATAATTCCTACAATAGAATTCATCTCATACATTAATTGTTCAAGATTGTTAAGTTTATCAGCCACTTCTTTACCGTTTGATACAGAAACGGCCGTATTCTGGACAAGAACGGATATGTTATTGTTGCCCTCATTTAAAGCATCCATTGTCTTTTCCATATTATCTCTGATTACTGCTGATGCATCCATAACCTGAGTAATTATATTCTGAATATCTTCTGTCTGTCTAATCTGACTCTGGACCGCATTAGCAGTATCATTAGCTCCAAGATTAACTTCTTTCATGGCATCCGCATTAATCTGCGATGACTCCGCTACTGCCGTTATTCCTTTATCAATATCAAGAATCCCTGATGTAATGTTACTTGAGAGTTCTTTTATCTCATTGAATACATTCTCCGTATTCTTCTGTGACTCACGAAGAGTCGCAAACTTCGCATCATTATTATATTTTAACAGTGATGTTGTCATAGTTGAATATAATCCAATGAATATAGCTGCAACAACCTGAGTAATTGCATCAAACTTCTGAATCGAAGCAAACATATCGGTATTACATGCCAGAGCAGCATAAACTATATTTTCAATAATAACACCCATATTGACCAAAGCTATATATCTTATATCATTATACACAGTAACTACCATTATCATCGGAATTACAAATAAAAATGTATAACTGTTAACGCTTGTGAACAATGTAAATGTGAAAAATACTGCATATCCTATTGCTACCAGATGTTTTATTGCTGCATGTTCCGGATTCTTCCTATAAAACACAAACTCTGCAATAACAGGACCAAATCCTAACACAGCCAGCACAACCGTTCTCACAATATCTGTCTTACCTATAACTACACTCATAACACTAAATATAACCAAAACCAGCACATTTACAAAATGTGCAATCGATGCAAGCTTATTGCATTTCGCTCTTTCTGTAACCATATCGCTACCTCCCTGATACATCTTTTAGTATAAAATTCTTGGTATCTGTTCAGAACGTCTTA
>DEGR01000068.1 GCA_002351535.1 Lachnospira sp. UBA2821 | reverse complement strand
TCAACTATTATGATACAACATCACAGTCTGATTTGTATAAGACTTGAATACACGAATAAAATAATATTCCGAATATCCGGCTACATCCGCCAACTGTTTTATAGTCAAGTCATCTTCTAAGTGCAATTCAATATATTTAATAATCTGATTCATAACCATCACCTTCCATTTCCACGTGGTAGTTATACTATAAAACATATTATGCTTAACCGCTGTTCCCAAATTGCTAAATTTATGTATGCTACAGCCAAGTCATTCGATTTTCAAATACTACTTTATGCGCTCCCTCTTCTATTAATCCAATCTCATAACAATTATAAAACTGATTAATATGTCTCATCACCATATCTTTATCTTTCTGTGCTACAACCACATTAAAACCTACACCGCAATTAAATGTCCGTAGCATTTCTTCATCACTGATATTACCACTATTCCGAATATACTTAAATATGTTCAATACATTCAACTTTGATAAGTCGATTTTAGCACATAAACCTTCTGGAATTACTCTACACAAATTTCCTTCTATTCCTCCACCTGTAATATGAGCCATTCCATGAATAACATCTTTATCAAACAACCCTTTGATTGATTTATAATATGGTGTATGTGGTTTCATGATCTGCTCTATGAATGTTAATCCGTCTATCTTATCCAATTTGATTTGAGGCATCTTATCCATCAACAGCCGAACCAATGAATAACCATTTGTATGTAATCCATTTGAAGCAATTGCTAAAACGGCATCTCCTTTTTCAATTGCAGAACCGTCAATTACCTTGGATTTCTCAACAATACTGGCAATACTTGAAGTAAGCACATAAACTCCTGATTCTACCACCAATGGCTGAATAGATGTTTCTCCACCTACAAGTGAACATTCATTTTCTCTACACGCCTCCGAAACACCCTTTACCAATGATTTTATTGTGTCTTTCTCTGCATTTCCACACACAATTGTATCCAACACAGCCAACGGTTTTGCACCCATAACCACAACGTCATTCACCAGATGATTTATCATATCGTGACAAATGGATTCTGTATATCCATACTCCATAGCAAGCTTTTGCTTAGAACCCGGTTCCTCTGACTTTAATACTAAAACAGGATTCTCAATCTTAGGAAATTTAATATCGTATAACGAAGCAAATGGTCCCAAGCCATTCAAAACACGTTTGTCCTTGGTTTCCAAATGCTTTGACATTTCTTTTTTAATTGTATCTGTATAGGTAATATCGATTCCCGCTTTACTATAGGATAAGCCATCTACATCTTTTTCACTTCCCGCCAAAATCTCATCAACGGAAACATCTAACGCAATCGCCAGATCTCTTAATATTTCAATATTAGGGTATGTAGTTCCATTCTCCCATTTTGAAATTGCCTGAAAAGAAACATTTAGTTTGTCAGCCAGCTGTTGCTGTGTCAACCCAAGAGACTTACGTTTTCCCATTATAAAATTACCAACTTTAATACTGTCTAGCATATAAATACCTCCGTTTTTATTTTATAATAGCTTACCTTTCAGCCAGATAACAATAACCGTGGAAGGGAGTTTGAAAACATAATTCAACCATGAGTTGAATTATATTTTTAATCGTTACTCTTTAACATAAAATCTAATCAAAATACACAATAATATCCTCTATTTTCTTTCTTGGACGCATAGCTGGAGTCTCTGCCTTATATCCTAAAGCAATCGCTCCTACCAATTCTGCCGTGGACCCAATATACTCCATCAGCTCTTGGTATGCAAAACATGTATTACCTATCCACAATGTTCCTATATTTAATTCCTCTGCCTTAAGTAACATATTTTCTATTGATGCTCCTATCGATAATAGATCATTCATTTCCGAAAATCTACCATCCACATCTAACTGAACAAATGGTGATTTTCCATTTGTATTAAGAACAACAATTACGACCGGTGCATTTTCCATAATCTGAAGGGTATTTTTAGCATCCGGAATTCCATTCACTGATAAAGGAAGTCTTGGATTTATTTCTTCCATCTCAATCCCCTTTTTCATAATGCTAAGCAATCTAACTTTTGCTTCCCCACTATATACAAGATACTTCCAGGGCTGACGATTCTTCGCTGATGGTGCCACTCTTCCTGCATCAATAATTTTCTCTATAATAGAACATGATATTGGTTCATTTGTATATTTTCTAATACTGCGTCGTGAATATATTTCTTCCAACATTTTTTCTCCTTCTTACTCACCATCTTTTATAGTGTAATAGCTTCCCTTCAATTTTCCTTGTTTCACAATAACATCCGTTTCTACAAGCTCTTTCAGTACTTTTAAAGCCCGTGAATCCTTCACTCCCAGCAACTGCTGAACATCTTTATTGGTAACCTTTCCATTTTCCAATATAAATTCAACAATTTTTTTCTGTGACAAATTAAATTTATCCGTATTTATCCGTACTTTATCCGTACTTTTAACTGTTTTATCCGTACTCTTATCCTCACTTTTTCCTGACCGATAAAAACAAACAACAAACCCAGACTTTAATTTTTTAAATTCATATCTAACTCCTGCTTTTTCACATGCGTCAGCTATACGTTTTAAACCAGTGCCAAAGCTTTCAATATCCTTAGAGTAATATAAAATTCTTGCAATCTTTGGATTTCTACGAATTGGTCTTTCAGGTCTGTCAATAAAATCCTGTGGTTCAAATCCTTCTGGAAAAGCACCCGGATTATAAATTTCTATTCTGTTTTTAAAAATAGCAACCTCATTACTTTGTCCAGTTGCATAATCCTTATGGCAAAATGAATTTAATAATGCTTCTCTTATGGCATCAACCGGAATTTCCGGTATCTCCGTGCGTTGCAATGCACCAGTAAATTCTACTCTCCAGTGAATATTACTTTTTATATAACTCTCAGCAATATCTATGAGCTTAAGTACTGATCCATGATGTCTTTGAATATCATTAAAAGTTAATCTTTCATTTGTTGCAAAAATAGCCATCTGAATATCTTGAATCAAATCATCTGCAAATAATGCTTTCCCAGCATTTATCAAGTTATTACCCTCTGATAATTCTAATTGATTCAAAACGGTTTTCTTATCTGTGTATTCAATTGCTATTCTACCTACATCATGCGCCTGGTTCGTATATTTCTTCAACAGTTCTTCATCAACATCATCAACAGATTTATTGGAAACTAAATTTTCCCAACGGTTTTCCTCTTTGTCACCTTTTCGTATATAATCCGCTAATTCCTGTGGGGACATGACTAAATCTTCATCTGCCACACGAATTTTGGCTACACCAAATGCAAAATATGGCGTCTGACTTCCTTCGAATTTTACATAAATACAATCTCTTCCATCCATAACAACTTTTTTAACTTCAGGATATATTTTCGGTTCAATTGAATTCTTTATTTTCTGACTGACTTCACGTAATGATTCCTCTGTTACAACCTGTCCTATAACTGTACCATCAGGCTTTACGCCAAAATACATTTCACCATGCTGATGCTTATTCAATATGGCAGAAATAGAGTTCATTGCCTCTTTCAACTCACCTGTTGATTTGTTAAATTCTAATGTCTCGGTTTCTATTCCTAAATTCAATCTGCCACCTTCTTTCTACAATAAATCAAAAATACTTAACTGCTGTTCTTTCAGCGATTTGACTTTCCTCTCTGTTATCTTGTCGTTTTCATCAAGCCAACCACACAATATCGGCGACTTTGGATCATACTTGCTGCAATTCTTTATAACGCTATCCTCACTATAATTTGCATAACAATATTTGCACCCATTTTTACAAGTATTATATGTGCCGATTTCTACGCTTTCCATGCAACCACACTCCTCGCGTTGATTTTTATCTTTTTCTACTCTGAGCTTGCATCCAATAATATCTTCAATCAGAGTTTTATCAATACAACAGTTGTGTTCAATACCACACTCATCCAAATCTACACTCTCAGCACAGCTCCCTATAGCCATTCCGTTTTTATTTGCAATATCAGCTATTTTCTTTGCAAATTCTAACAACTCATTTTTATCAACCTCATATGAATCAATCAATTCCATATTTTTTTTATTTTTTGCATATATATCTACAAAACTTATAACACACTTCTCTGTATACCCTTTAAGTGCTGTTGCAATTTGTTCAAAAGCTTTTAAATGATATTCCGGCATATATTTCTTTGTAAAAATAATAGGATCATATCTCCATATTACCTTTTTCATTCCTATTTTTTGAGAAAGTTCCTGAAACACTGGAATCATTCTATCCTTTTTATGAGGAACATTACACTCTATATCTTTTCCATATCCAGTCAATGTAAACTGAAAATAGTAATCATACGACGAAAGTTCATCTAATCTATTCAACATTGGCTCTGGATTCTTTGTCCAAAAAACAATACAATCAACCACTTCTGGTGTTATATCAATCTTACTTACTTGATGTGCATTCATAGGATTTCTGACATACACAAAGCCTTCTTTTACTCTATTGAAAAACCACTCCGAATAATAATTAGGAATGTCCGTTCTGCGACTTACACTTAATATCATTGTGCTAATTCCTTTCCAATTCAATTATTCTATAATAGATATTACCTGTTTTAGTTGTAGGTTTTCTATTCAAATATTGAATACAATCTTCTCCACAATTTGCTCCGTTTTTAATAAAACTTCCACATTTTTCATTCAGTGACACAATATAATCATATGCCTCTTGAGGATATACATAACTGTTATCATAAGCAATAATACCTTTATTTTCTCTATAAAAAGTATATCCGTAAGTTGGATTGTTTAAATGAAATCCATTTCTTTTTAGTGCTCCAATTATTTGCTCTGTTTTTTCCATATCTCTTTCTCTACTTCCCTCATTGGCCCGAATGGAGAAACAAAATATCAACTTATCTCTTAGTATAGGTTTATTCTGAAGATTATTAACCATAACATGCATTTCTTTAGCATCAAACTCACTAATTGATTTCGGAAAAAAGTATATGTCAGAAATAAATTCTTTATTTTCTTCAAAAAAGTTAATGGCATTGCCTTTCTTAAAATACAGTTCATCGCCATCTCTTTTATCAAATTTATAGTTCCAATCTATTTCATCAATACCAACATATCTAACTTCACATTCCAAATTCTTTTTCTCAATTGATTGAATTAATGACCAATAATCCAAAAAATTTCCACATCCTATCGACGCAACGCATACTTTCCGTGGATTATGTAATCTGGCCAAAACCTCCGAATAAATTCCCGAATACTCAAATCCATATGCAAAGGAATACCTAAGCAAGTACAGTCTTTGTATTTGAAGGTTATTATAATCCGGAAGACATCCTGCCGCAAAATTTAATCCTTTAAGTTGACACAGTTTAGTTCGTTCATTAATATCACTTGCAAAATCAACATAAATATTCTCTAAATACTCTGACATACTTATCATATATATAAACCTCCATCTTAATTTTCCAATACTATGTTTCCCTTTCCCGTCACAATATATCTACCTCTGCTTCTTATCATCTCAACATAACCAGCATCTATTAATTCCCTTATTATCTGATTCGCCTTTAGCTTACTGCACGGTACCATGTCCGCTATTTCCTGTTGATTAAGTGGGCAAAAGCTATTTCCTTCAACGCATATCTGATGTTGATTAATAATCTGCAATATCTTCATTCTGTCATTCATAAAAAACTCTAATTCTTCCATATCGACCATCCTTATAAACAACTCAGTTCATTTTTTAAACTATTATATCAATATTGCAGATTACATTCAACATCAACATCCATTCTAACTACCTTTTCGTAAGGCAATTTTTTTCTGCTTTTCGTCGAATAGCTAAACGAAAAGTACTTACTCAAATTTTTCAAATATAAGTGCCTGCTCCAAATGCTTTACCAGTGACTACCAGCCCATTATCATCCTGGATTTTCTCACATTCTCTATCACCTTCCTTACTCCTGCATATACCACCTGTAGTCCTAGAACTATTACCACAATGTTTACCGATAAAAGAACCTTTATCATATCTGCAAAGAATACAACGCCCTCTATACTTACCAGCACAACCGCCAAAGTAATTCTGTCCCAGAGATTGTCTTGATAATATCTTCCTATTTGATATACTCCGTATCCCAATAATCCAAGCGGTATCATTATAGTTATCGCAGCGATTACTACAAATACAATATTGTGAAGGACATTTCCCACAGCTTGTTGTGGTATCTTATTACATAAGCCTGATATTATCCTTGCGAGTTTCATAATTACCACCCAGTATTTCATAATTACATTCCCGATTGCTATTCCACACTTTATAGTATCTGAACATATAACTTCTGTTCCAATTGCCTTAAACACTGTAACCAATATTCCATACATAAGTACCGTTAAATAAAAAACTTCGTGAGTAGCATATATTGCCTTGTATTTGATTATTAGATTCCCTCGTGCTAATCTGGTAAGTCTTTCCGCTTCCCTCTTTATTTCTTCAGATAATCTGAGTTTTTGATTCCTTACTTCCTCGATTTCTCTTTCATATTCCTTCTTTTCTTTGTACGTTTCACATATTAACTTTTCATACAGGGTTTTAGTTTTACCTGCTTCCTCTGTAATCTGAGTTAATCTTGTTTCTGTGTCCTTCTTTATCTGAACTGCTTCTTGATGAAGCTTTCTCGCTTCGTGAAGTTCCTTGTGGCTTTTGTTCAGCTTCTCTATTTTCTCGTTTAGCTGTACTATCTTCTCGCTTTTCTTCTGCAATTCTTTCTTTAGTTCCGAGATCATAAATAAGCTTTCTGACTTCATCTGTTGTATTAGTAAGTCCTGACCTGATATCTTCTGTTGATACTCCTTTGCCAAATTCTTCTGTATCTTCTGATACTCGGCAATCCTCACCCTGTAATCGCATATTTGATTCTCCTGTTGTTCCAGAGTATCCAGAAGCTCGTCTACGTTCCATAAGCTTTCTGATACGTTCATTTTGCTCTTCCTCCTTCTGCTTTATTACTACTTTAAGCTCCCTAATTCTGATATCTGTTGCTGCAATCTCTCTACTGATATCTGATAATTTTTTATCTGCATCATCAATGAATTGTTGATACTCTCTAATTCCTCTAGCTGTTCCTGATATTGCTGATTTTCTATCCTCAACTCCTCCAACTCTTCCTCTTGTTTTTCTAGGACTATCACCAATTGCTCCTGCAACTCCAATATATTTAGTACCTCTTGTAACTCGCTTAATTCGTTCAATCAAATCCCTCGCTTTCTTTAATACTATTTCTGTGATTTCTTTAGCCAATTGCCTTATCTGAATTCTGATAGAATTTCTCTCACGTACCTCTCGATTCATTTCACATCTGTCAGCAAACTTACCATTAGCTTCCCTCTTTCTTGCAATAATACCTTCATGAATTGTTGGCTCCATATCAATCCCTTGTCTCTTGTAAGATCTATGATCGATTATTTATCTCGTGAAAGATATTTATTACACTCCTCTGCCCATGAAGCTCGCCACATTTCAGCTTTACTATGATCATTCCAATCATTCATTGGAATATTGATTTTCTCCCATAAATATTCTGTTCCTTTACCCTTTCGGATTCGGGTTTTCTGTTTTCCATTTTCATCAAGTGCCGGTATTCTGTACTTCGAAGTAGCTTCACGATTTTTAGGGTCATATGATGGTAAATCTGGATTGTATATAGGTCTTCCTCTATCATCTCTGGCATTTGCAAATACAGACTTTTCTTTTTTCATCCAGTTAGCATTTTCATCTAATCCTCTGACAGTCAGCATAATATGCGCATGTGGATTTCCTTTGCCTGTATCATGGATTGCAAAATCTGCAATCATTCCCTCACTAACAAAGTTTTTATCAATAAATGTTTTTACACATTTTAACTGCTCCTCTCTCGTTAGTTCTTTAGGAAATGCCACCTCAACCTCTCTAGCAAACTGTGCATCTGAACGCTTTTCAATTTTCTGAACCTCGTTCCACAATATTTCTCTATTAAGATACTTTGCAGGAGCATTAGCAGGTATCATAATCTCTGTATACACAACTCCACCTTTCTTTGTAAAATCATGCACGATTCCAGTTTCATCGTTATACAACTTCTCCCCGGAACGATATGCTGCCGATGCTACCGCTGATCTTCCACCTGCCCTACTGATTATCTTAATTGAGCAATGATAAATAGACATTCCTCATCAACTCCTTATCTAATTTATTAAATCTATGGAAATAAAATCTCGTGCCATTGGTGCGAGATTTGTATTTCCATAGATTTGCTTATATAAGCTGTCTGCAAGACCGCCCTCTGCGTAAGAGTGCTGTCTGCATAAGACCCGCCGACAGAACGCGCCCGGCAGACTCCGTTAGGAGGCTGACCGGTTCGACCATCGGGAGAAGCTTACCTATGTGGGCTCCGCCCACATATAAGTGCGCCCTTAGTACCTAAGGGGTGCGACTAAACTTCTTCTTTTTCTTTTATAAAAGCTGCATCGTCATCATCAGCCCTTTCGAGTGCTTTTGTTAAGAAACTTCCTCTATACTCCTGCTCCTGAAGAAATTTTCTAAGTCTTGGAAGCTTATCTTCTTCAATCGCCTTACCATATACACTTTCAACTTCAGCACCTATCTTAATCAGTCTGCGTGTTCTAGCTTTACGATTCTCCTCGGATAATCTTTTCTTTAACGCTTTCTCCTGAGCCTTCATCTGCTCCTGTCTTTTACTAAGAGCTTCAAGCTGTTCTTCCGTAGTTCTTCTATTAGCCATAAGCCTTTCCTCCTTCCTTGTGGATGCATGTTATACATTTCAAATTAACTAGTTACGATATTTCTTTTATTGCTTTGAAATAACCTGTCTCTTCCCAAACCTTTTTGTCTGGGCAATAATAGTTATATTCTGAAGAATTTTCCATCTTCATTGCATATCCAAATTTCAAAATTCCTTTCTGCAATCCAAGTCTTATATACTGGGCATCTTTCCCTATCGCTCTTGCGATTTCTGCAATAGGAACATTGCGCCCTGTAAATGCCGGCATTTCTATATAAACCTTTTCTTTATCCATACATCCTCCTTTCCCTTCAATCATTTATGCATCCTCATTTTTGTTTTTGATTGAAGTTATGTATTGACTTGGAGTGCTTTTAGAGTTATTATACATTTACAAATCATCTCTTTTAAGACCTATTTTTTATATTATTGGAGGTTACTTATATGAATATGGCTATTATCGGAACCATTTTAAAGGATAGAATTAAAGAAAAAGGATATACTCAGGAAGAATTTTGTGATTTAGTTGGCATCGGATTATCAAGTTTAAAAAAATACATGAATGGAAAAGTCTTTTACTCCATTGATACACTAGAACTTTTTTCAAACGCACTTGATTGTTCGTACGATTATTTATTAGGTAGAAGCAAAACTCCAAATCCTGAATATCACGAAGTAAAAGAATTGACAAGACTTCAGGATGCAGCCATTGATCGCTTACAGCATTACGCAAATGAATATAATCATATTGAAAGAGCAAAACAATACATTGATACCCTTAGCTATCTTATAACTAAGGAATTTCTTATTGATAGAATTGTAGATTTTATCTATATCGATAACAATGAAGAAGTCATCATTGAACAGGACGAACTTCTACCTCAACCCGGTATCTATGTCGGTCACTCATATTTAGGTGTTCCTGACATTGAAGATGCATATATGCTAGGCATTGTTAGAGCCCTAGTAGAAACTAAAGAACAAATAAAAAGAAAGGATGATGCTATGTGAGATTACCTAACGGCTACGGAGGCGTCGTAAAGCTCTCCGGCAAAAGAAGAAAACCATATGCAGCAAGAGTTACTGCTGGTTGGAAGCTTAATGAAAAGACAGGAAAAGCAATGCAAGAGTATCAAATACTAGGCTATTCTGAAACAAAGGCTGGTGCCTTACAGATATTAGCAAAGTACAACGATAACCCGATTGACTTATCTGTAATGAAATTAACCTTTGAGGATATTTATAATCGATGGTCTGAAGAAAAATATCCAACAATTTCTAGTTCTAATGTTAATGGCTATAAAGCTTCTTTTTCTTTATGTTCTGACATTGCTAATAAACCATTTAAAGATGTAAAGTTGGATGATTTACAGAAAGTTGTTGATACCTGCGGAAAGAACTATCCTACACTTAGAAAACTCTTAGTTCTCTTTCATCAAATTTACGAATATGCACTTAAGCATGAATTTACCACTAAAGATTATTCTGAATTTGTTGATATTCTAAAATACAAAGATAAGAATCCTAATAAAGCTGACAGAGACAGATTTACCAATGAAGAAATCAATAAAGTTTGGACTATGTGCGAGGATAAATATTATCAAATAATATTAATGTTGATTTACAATGGTGTAAGAATTTCAGAATTGTTAGATTTGAAGAAAGAAAATGTTCATCTTGAAGAGCAATACTTTGATGTAATTGACAGTAAAACTGAAAATGGAATCCGTAAGGTTCCTATTGCGGATAAGGTGTTAGATTTTTACAAAGGCTGGTTTAATGATGGCATTGATTCAGAGTATCTGCTTCATACAGATGATGGTAAACACTTCTTATATCGCAATTATTATGATAGCTATTTTAAGCCACTAATGAAGAATCTTGATATTGAGCGAACACCGCATTGTTGCCGACACACCTGTATTTCAATGCTTGCAGATGCACATGTGGATCAAACTACAATTAAAAAGATAGTTGGTCACGCTGGTGCCATGACTCTAACAGAAAAAGTCTATACCCATATGGATATAGGAGAATTAGTAAAAGCAATAAACCTAATATAAGCTATATGATGCTTATAAGTTACTTTCGCTAACAGAAAGGATTTAATAAATATGTTTATATGCAACATTAAAGGGATGTCACCCAACCAGATAAATCTGATGGAAAACATCCCTAATAATTTACATATAAATGTCTATTTTGTGTTACTTGCTTGATACTTGTTTGTTACTTATTGTCTCAAATCAAGCGCATTTTAGCAACACCCACAACTCTTGAAATCCAGTAAATAAGCCATTTCCCGAACTTCCAAAAGTAGCACATATTATCTCTTTGAGAACTGTGGTGCTCTTCTTGCCGCTTTGAGACCGTATTTCTTTCTTTCTTTCATTCTTGGGTCTCTTGTTAAGAATCCTGCTTTCTTTAATACTGGTCTGTAATCTTTATCAGCCTGTAATAAAGCTCTTGAGATACCATGTCTGATAGCTCCGGCCTGTCCTGTGTATCCACCACCACATACGTTAACTACAACATCAAATTTCTCTGTTGTCTCTGTAGCAGCTAATGGCTGACGAACGATAACCTTTAATGTCTCAAGTCCGAAGTAATCATCGATACTTCTTTTATTTATTGTAATTTCACCTTTACCTGGTTTTAAATATACTCTTGCGATACTCTTTTTTCTTCTACCTGTTCCGTAAAAACTATTTGTATTAGCCATTTTTATTCCTCCTTTCAGTTCCTATTAAAATGTTAATGTCTCAGGCTTCTGTGCTGCATGATCATGCTCTGGTCCTGCATATACGTGAAGCTTTGTAAACATCTGACGTCCTAAAGGTCCTTTTGGAAGCATACCCTTAACTGCAAGCTCGATAACCTTCTCAGGTTTCTTTGCTAACATCTCTTTAAGAGTAGTCTCTTTCATACCACCGATATATTCTGAATGATTGTAATAAATCTTCTGGTCTAACTTCTTACCTGTAACTGCAATCTTGTCTGCATTTACAACGATAACATAATCTCCTGTGTCGATATGTGGTGTATAAGTAGGTTTGTTCTTACCTCTTAACACTTTAGCGATTTCTGATGATAAACGTCCTAATGTATATCCTGTAGCATCAACTACATACCATTTTCTCTCAATTGTTGCTGGACTAGCCATGTAACTCTTCATTGGTTTTCCTCCTATAAATAATACTGTTTATAATGAAACACCTGTTACCGGGGCTTTGGTTCAAGGCATTATCACACTACGTCACATTGAAACATTATATTACACATTGCCCGGTGTGTCAACACAAAAAATATAAAAAAGCTCTGTAACTATCAACATTATCCATTATTATAAATAATTAATCTGAACTAATGAAAGTCCTCTTGCCGGGGCTGTTGGCCCGCTTTTACTTCTGTCAGCAGCATCGAGAATATCCTTTACTTCTTTTATATCCATTCTGCCCATTCCAACCTGTAAAAGTGTACCGCTGATTATTCTTACCATATTATATAAAAATCCATTACCGTTAATTTCAATTGATATTATGTCATGTTCTCCATAAAGCATATCCTTTTTTCTGGTCACTTTAATATAATTAACTGTGCGCACTGTACTCTTAACCTGTGCATTTACTGAGCAAAAGCTTGCAAAATCATGTGTTCCGACAAGATATTGTGCCGCCTCCTGCATCTTGTCTACATCAATATCATAATACAGAAAATATGCATACAATCGCTCCATAGGAATTGGAAACTTACAATTTAACACTCTGTATACATATGTTTTATTGCATTCACAATATCTTGGATGAAATTCCGGTGCCACCTCTTTTGATTCCTGAATTACTATATCTTCAGGAAGCCTCTGATTGAGTGCATATGCAAACTTTTCTCCGGGTATTCTTGAATCTGTATCAAATACTGCTATATTTCCAAGTGCATGAACTCCGGCATCTGTCCGGCTCGCCCCAATTATACTGATTTCTGTTCCCAGAAGTTCAGATAAAGCATTATTTATAACCGATTCAACCGCAACACCATTATTTTGTTTCTGCCAGCCACAATAATTTGTTCCATCATATGCAACTTTCAAAAAAATTCTCTTCATAACTACCTCATATTCTATATTATCCAGAATTGATTTAAACCATTTACTCTGCAGACCACTTTTAGAATTACAACTACTAAAAATGTGCTGGTTATAACAGCATATCCTACCTTATCCATATCACCGTACTCAAGCGGATACATTTTACTTCGCATTGCACCCGGCTGGTAACACCTTGCCTCCATCGCCATTGACAAATCATCTGCTCTCCTGAATGCTGATACAAACAATGGAACTATTATAGGAACATAATTTTTTATTCTCTGAAATATATTTCCTTTTTCAAAATCTGCTCCCCTTGATATCTGCGCCTTCATAATCTTATTAGTCTCTTCAACAAGAATCGGTATAAATCTCAGTGCAATCGACATCATAAGTGCTATCTCACTCACGGGAACCTTCACCTTTTTTAAAAATCCAAGGCTTTTTTCAAGTGCATCAGTTAAATCAGTTGATGTAGTCGTCAGTGTCAGTATTGAAGTGCCGAGAATAAGTAATATAAGACGGATTGCCATAGATACAGCATGTTTAACTCCCTCTAATGTAATAGTTATAAAATGCCATTTTACAATTATATTTTTCCCTTCGAAGAAAAACATATTACATACGGCAGTTATTATAAGTATAAATACAATTGCTTTAATGCCTCGTACAATATATTTTAATGGCACATTGGATAATTTCACTAAACTAAGAAATATTATAGTAATAACTGCATATCCTGCTAAACCGTTTACAACAAATAAAGCTGCAATATATAATAATGTTCCTAAAAGTTTAACTCTCGGGTCCAAATCATGAATTACTGATTTCGCATTATAATATTGTCCTAAAGTAATCTCTCTAAGCATTTTATGGCATCCTCTTTCTTTATAACAGATGTGTCAACATCAATTCCTTTTTCCTTTAAGGCATACATAAGTTTTGCAACAACAGGAATATCAAGTCCCATCCTATATATTTCACCTTTTCTTGCAAATACATTTGAAGTAGTATCATCCATGACAACATTTCCATTATGCATAACAATAAGTCTTTCAACATATTCTGCCATATCTTCCATCGAATGCGATACTACTATAACTGTAATACCCTTCTTTTCATTTAACTCCCTCAAAATATTATATAATGTTCTTCTTCCTGCCGGGTCAAGTCCCGCTGTAGGTTCGTCAAGCACAAGTACTTTCGGATTCATTGCCAATATACCGGCAATGGCTGCTTTCTTTTTCTCTCCACCTGACAGTTCAAATGGCGATTTTTTATATTTATCTTCGGGAAATTCTAATATTTCAAGAGCCTGTTTTGCTGCCTCCTCCGCCTCTTTATCATCTAATCCCTTATTCTTAGGTCCATACATTACATCAGTTATTACATCATTTTCAAAAAGCTGATAATCTGAATACTGGAACACTATCCCTACTTCAAACTTAAGTGCGCGTCTGTCATAATCTGCCTCATTTATATCGTTGCCCATGAATAGCACATTGCCTGATGTCGGTTTTATCAATCCATTCATTAGCTGTATGAGTGTTGACTTCCCTGACCCCGTCTGTCCGGCAATTCCAATAAACTCTCCGCTCTTAATTGTAAGATTTATATTATTTAATGCATTTTCTTCGTCAGAGCCATTGTCTTTATACATATAACTGACATTTCGAAATTCTATCATGAAGTTTTATTCCTCCGGCATCCCATTTTTATATAATTTCTCTATAAATATTTCTACAAAATGTTCCACATCAAGTATATCAATAGGCATATCATACCCATCCTCTTTTAATCTGATTGCTATGTCTGTAATTAACGGTACTTCCAGCCCTGCTTTTTGTATTACATCACTTTTACCGAACACCTCTTTAGGTGTTCCCTGCAACAGTATCTTTCCTTTGTCCATCACAAATATTCTGTCTGCATTCACTACTTCTTCCATAAAATGTGTTATATGAACAATAGTCATCCCCTCGTTATGAAGTTCAGAAATGATGCCCATAATCTCAGCTCTGCCCTGTGGGTCAAGCATTGCAGTAGCCTCATCAAATACAATACACTGCGGATGCATGGCAAGTATTCCCGCTATCGCAACTCTCTGCTTTTGTCCACCCGACAACCTTGAAGGCGACTTAAACCTGTATTTCTCCATGTTCATATTTTTAAGACATTTATAAACATTTTTTTTAATAATATCCGGATTCATGCACAAATTCTCCGGTCCAAATGCAGTATCCTCTTCAACTGTTGTTCCAACAATCTGATTATCCGGATTTTGGAATACCATTCCTACATTTTTGCGAATCTCACAGGTACTTAAATAATCTTCTGCATTACTTTCTATCTCATTAATCCACACACTTCCGCCATCCGGAAACAGGAGATTATTTAAATGTCTGGCTAAAGTTGATTTGCCCGAACCATTATGTCCAAGAATTGCAATATATTCACCTTTGTTAATATCAATACTTATGTCATTCAAAGCATAATTGTCCTCTATTATATTTTTCTGTTCATCATATATATTAAATTTATGTATAAGATTTTTTACTTTAATAAATGACATTTTCAATCCTCATTTCTGAGCAATCTGTTGCGAAATAATATCTTTAATAGTCATTTGTTTTTGCCTGAAAACAAGTGACGTTTCATGCACACACAATAATGTATATCACCATGTACAATAAAAAACAGGAGTCAGGAAATCACTTTCCTAACTCCTGACTTAAATATTCTAATGATTTGCAATGCAAATGTCCAAGTATTAATTAGATTAATTCAAGAACAACTTCCATAGCAGCATCACCTTTACGCTGACCAATCTTGATGATTCTTGTGTAACCACCATTACGTCCTTCGTATTTAGGTGCGATTTCATCAAATAATTTCTGTGTAAGATCTACGTCTTTAACAGCTTTCTTTTTACCATCAACAGGTGTTTTTACCGGATAAAGAACTGCAAGCATTTTTCTTCTTGCATGAAGTCTTGATGGTTTATCCTTCTTTACAGTCTTCTCTACTTCATCAAATACTGTAACTTTCTTTCCATCTTTTTCTTCTTTAACTCTCTTACCATCTTTATCTTTACGGGCAACTTTAGCCTTAACTGTTACTTCTTCGTAGTTATCTTTCTCTTTAACTGCCATAGCAATAAGACCTTCTGCGATTTTACGAACTTCTTTAGCTCTTGTCTCAGTTGTAACGATCTTGCCATTGTTAATTAATGCAGTTACCTGACCTCTAAGCATAGCCTTTCTCTGGCTTGTTGTTCTGCCAAGTTTTCTATATCCTGCCATCTTTGCTTTACCTCCTTTACCTGAGCGTATTTATTAATTACCACTGTCATTGAGCTGTAAACCAAGTTCTTTTAACTTAGCAAGAACTTCCTCTAATGACTTACGTCCAAGGTTACGAACCTTCATCATATCATCAGGTGTTCTGTTTATCAACTCTTCTACTGTATTAATTCCAGCTCTCTTAAGACAATTGTATGAACGGACAGACAACTCAAGCTCATCGATATTCATCTCTAAAGCTTTTTCCTTCTTGTCATCCTCTTTCTCTACAATAACATCATAATTCTGACCTTTTTCTGAAAGATCAATGAACAGATTCAAATGTTCACTAAGCACTTTTGCTGCAAGGCTCACTGCCTCATCCGGTGCAAGAGTACCATTTGTATAAACATCCAATGTAAGTTTATCAAAATCTGTAATCTGACCTACACGTGTATTCTCAATAGAAATGTTTACTCTTTCTACTGGTGTATAGATTGAATCAATTGCTATAACACCGATTGGAAGTTCATCGTTTTTGTTCTTATCAGAACTTACGTATCCTCTTCCCTTTGTAATAGTAAGCTCCATGTAGAGCTTGCTATCACTTCCACCGCTCAAAGTTGCGATTACAAGGTCAGGATTCATTATCTCGATATCTGAATCACCCTGAATATCAGCAGCAGTTACAATACCGTCGCCTTCCTTGTCAATATATACAACTTTTGCTTCATCTGTCTCACTATTGTTTTTAATAGCAAGACTCTTTATGTTCATGATTATCTCTGTAACATCTTCCTTTACTCCAGGAATTGAACTAAGTTCATGAAGCACACCATCAATCTTTACCTGACTGACAGCTGCACCTGGAAGAGATGATAACATAATTCTTCTCAAAGAATTTCCTAATGTTGTACCATAACCTCTCTCAAGTGGTTCTACTACAAATCTGCCATATCTTTTGTCATCTGATATTTCTGCGATTTCAATATTAGGTTTCTCAAAATCAAACATTTCAAAGCCCCTCCTTCATAAAATTTTAGGAACTGCCTAAGCCTACTTTGAATACAACTCGACGATAAGCATTTCATCTACAGGGACATCAATGATTTCTCTTGTAGGTAACTCTTTGACTGTACCCTTGAAACTTTCATGATCAGATTCAAGCCACTCTGGAACAAGGCGTCCATCAGTTGTTTCGAATATTTCTTTATATCTTGGAGAACTCTGATATTTCTCTGATATTTCAATAACATCTCCAGCTTTTACTAAATATGAAGGGATGTTAACTCTCTTACCATTAACTAATACATGTTTATGGTCAATAATCTGTCTTGCTTCTTTTCTTGTTCTACCAAAACCAAGACGGAATAATACGTTATCAAGTCTGAGTTCAAGTAAAACCATAAGATTAGCACCAGTCATACCCTGCATTTTCTGAGCTTTCTCATAGTAATTTCTGAATGGTTTCTCTAATACGCCATAGATAAATTTTGCTTTCTGTTTCTCTCTTAACTGAAGACCATACTCGCTCATCTTTCTATTTGCTCTTTTTAATTCTCTATTTGATTTCTTGTCTATTCCTAAATATACTGGATCCAAACCAAGTGATCTACATCTTTTAAGAACAGGAACTCTATTTACTGCCATCTAAATGTACCTCCTATTAGACTCTTCTACGTTTTGGTGGACGACATCCATTATGTGGAACAGGAGTAACATCCTTGATACTTGTAACTTCGAGACCACATGCCTGAAGCGCACGAATTGCTGCTTCTCTTCCTGAACCAGGTCCTTTTACCATAACATCTACTGACTTTAATCCATGAATTAAAGCTGCTTTTGTAGCAGTTTCTGCTGCCATCTGAGCTGCATAAGGAGTAGATTTCTTTGAACCTCTAAAACCAAGACCACCGGCACTTGCCCATGAAAGAGCATTTCCTTCAGTATCTGTTAATGTAACAATTGTATTGTTAAATGATGACTGGATATGTGCCTGTCCGCGTTCAACGTTTTTCTTAACACGCTTCTTTGTCACTTTTTTTGTAACTTTAGCCATTTTAAACTAACCTCCCTTATGGGTTCTATAATTTTTCTATGTTTCTACGATAATAATTTCTTTAATAATGCTAATATTAATTATTTCTTCTTATTAGCTACTGTACGCTTAGGACCCTTACGAGTTCTTGCGTTTGTCTTTGTCTTCTGTCCACGAACAGGAAGACCTTTTCTATGACGAATTCCTCTATAACATCCGATTTCCTGTAATCTTTTGATGTTCATAGCGATTTCTCTTCTTAAATCACCCTCAACAGTCTGTGTCTCAGCGATTACTTCACTAATTCTCTTAACTTCTTCGTCTGTTAAGTCTCTAACACGTGTGTCTGGGTTAACCTTAGCTTCTGCAAGAATACGATTAGAACTTACTCTACCGATTCCGTAAATATAAGTTAATCCGATTTCTACACGTTTCTCTCTTGGTAAATCAACACCTGAAATACGAGCCATGTGCGTATTACACCTCCATTAATTTTTCTAAATCTTCATTTGTAGACTCCCATAACATACGTAGCCCGTTCATCAGAACGTCTGAAATGTTGTACGCAGCCATGTGGCGTCTATGTTTCATATTATATTTTATAGCAATGATACAACTAATCCTAGTGTTTCATTACTGCAGCCGCACTACTAATTATAAGCTGGGACAAATTAACCCTGTCTCTGCTTATGTTTTGGGTTTTCGCAGATTACTCTGACGCTACCTTTTCTTTTAATTACTTTGCATTTTTCGCAAATTGGTTTTACTGATGATCTAACCTTCACGGTAAATCCTCCTTTCAAAAAAAATCCGTCTTATATTGTAGCATGCTTATTTCATTTGTGCAACCATTTATTTAAATAAAAACGAATTATTTATCTCTCCATATAATGCGGCCTTTTGAAAGGTCATATGGAGACATTTCAATAGTAACTTTATCTCCCGGAAGAATTCTTATAAAATTCATTCTGAGTTTACCACTTATGTGTGCGAGAACTTTATGTCCGTTCTCAAGCTCCACCTGAAACATGGCATTTGGTAACTTTTCAATTACTGTTCCTTCGATTTCAATAACATCAGTCTTAGACATTTCACAACCTCCTGAATCTAATAAACTATTTATTAAGCTGCTTTTTTATTGCAGCAACAATATCTTCATCATTTAACATTTCTTTATTAGCAATTTTTTGTTTTATATTGGAATCAATTTTATGAATTAACTGAACATGCATATGTTTTTTCTTTTTGGGATTTGAATATTTTCTATTCTTACCATTAACAAGATACACATATTGATCATCTGATTTTACAATAACATACATGGACGCTTTATCATGTCCACACTTCGATACTGCAAATTCTCCTTTTTCGTATTTAATCATTGATTTTCCTCACTTAACAGTGTTAGTATTTCCGGTTCACCATCTGTAATCAACACTGTATTTTCATAATGGGCTGAAAGAGAATTATCTTTCGTCCTCACTGTCCACCCATCAGACATCCATTTTACATCCGGACATCCTGCCGTAAGCATAGGCTCTATGGCAAGTGTCATACCTTTTTGAAGTTTTATTCCTCTTCTATTCATGGCATAATTAGGAATCTGTGGTGCTTCATGTAACTCTGTGCCAATACCATGGCCAACAAGTTCTTTTACAACACCACATTTGTTCTGCATTGCATAACTTCCTATACTCGAACAGATATCATTTAGATGTTTGCCATCTGTAGCATTTTTTATACCCTCGAAAAAGCTCTGTCTAGTTATGTCTATAAGATTCTGTGCTTCTTCGCTTATATTTCCAACGCCGTAGGTTCTTGCACTGTCTGCATGAAATCCTTTATATATAAGACCGGCATCCAGACTTACGATATCGCCCTCTTTTAATATTATGCTGTCAGATGGAATTCCATGAACGACCTCACTGTTTACAGAAATGCATATTGACGCCGGGTATCCTCTATAATTAAGAAAGGATGGTATACAACCAAAATCCCTGATTATCTTTTCTCCATAATCATTAATCTTTCCTGTTGATATACCTGGTTTAATAATCTCACCCATTTTCTGATGAACTATTGCCAACAGTCTACCAGCTTCACGCATTAAATCTATTTCTCTTTGTGATTTAATCGTTACCGACATTGATTTATTCTCCTAAAATCTTAACGATGTCATTAAATACATCACTCATGTCCTGTGTTCCATCAACTTCTTTAAGAATGTTCTTACCATTATAATAATCGATTAATGGCTGTGTCTGCTCATGATAAACATCAAGTCTTTTCTTAACTGTCTCCGGCTTATCGTCATCACGAAGAACAAGTTCTTTTCCGCAAGTATCACATACTCCTTCAACCTTTGGTGGAATATGTTCTATATGATATGTTGCACCACATGAAAGACATGCACGTCTGCCTGACATTCTCTTGATAATATTTTCATCAGGAACTTCAACATTAATTGCATAATCAACCTTATCATTTAACTTCGCTAATGCTGCATCAAGACTCTCAGCCTGTGGAATTGTTCTTGGAAATCCATCAAGAACGTATCCGTTTGCACAGTCGTCCTGCTGTACTCTGTCTACTACAAGGTCCACAACAAGTTCATCAGGAACTAAAAGTCCCTGGTCCATATATGTCTTTGCCTTTTTACCAAGTTCTGTTCCCTCTTTGATATTTGCTCTGAATATATCACCTGTGGAGATATGTGGAATTGTATATTTCTCTGCTATTCTTTTGGCCTGTGTACCTTTTCCGGCACCAGGTGCGCCTAACATGATTATCTTCATATATAATCCCTTTCCTTTCTATAAAAATACTTAGTATAATCGTATACAAATATGACAATGAAGCGCAGATATCTGCGTCATCATTGTCTTATTTATTATATTTATTATTCTGTTAAAAATCCCTTATAACTTCTTACAACCATAAGTGATTCTATCTGCTTAATTGTCTCAAGAACAACACCTACAATGATGATGATTGAAGTTCCACCAAATGAAAGGTTCGAACCTGTTACACCTGAGAATAAAATAGGTATTGACGCAACTATAAGAAGACCTACAGCTCCAATAAAAACAATAAAGTTAAGAATAGAGTTCAAATACTCTGTAGTTGGTTTTCCGGGTCTTATACCAGGTATAAATCCACCCTGCTTTTTCATATTATCTGCTACTTCCATTGGATTAAATGTTATAGATGTGTAGAAATATGCAAATCCTACTACCATAAGTATATAAACAATAAATCCTATAGAATATTTTGCAGAACTTAATGAACCAAAATCACACCAGTGATTTGATGATAAATAATATGTCCATTCCGGTGTTCCACCTGTAGCAAATCTTGCGATAAGAACAGGGAACTGAAGAATTGACTGAGCGAAGATAATAGGAATAACACCGGCAGTATTAACTTTAAGCGGAATATGAGATGACTGTCCTCCAACCATCTTTCTACCCTGAACTTTTTTAGCATACTGAACCGGAATTCTTCTCTCTCCACCCTGTAAAATACATACTAATGCAACAATAACAAGTGTTGCTGCAACGATTAATATAGCACCAAGACCCTTAGCACCAACTGATGAGCCATTCACAACATATTTGTCGATAAGACTTGCATAATCATTAGGAATTCTTGATATAATATTAATTAAAAGTACTATAGATATACCATTACCGACACCATGTTCTGTAACAGTTTCACCAAGCCACATAATAAGAGCAGAGCCTGCTGTCATAGTAATAACAGAAACTGCAATTATTCCTACATATTTTGCCTTTGACATTGATGCAACGTCGCCGAAAAGTCCCTGACTTCCGAATCCGATAGCCATAGCAATACTTTCAATAAGAGCTAATACGATAGTCATATATCTTGTGATTTCTGCTATTTTCTTTCTTCCTTCTTCTCCATCTTTCTGCATCTCCTCGAGCGCCGGTATTGCTATTGTAAGCAACTGCATAATAATTGACGCTGTTATGTATGGAGTGATATTTAAACAGAAAAGTGACATATTTTCAAATGATCCACCTGTCATAGCATCAAAAAAGCTGAATGCACCATTTGAAAACTGTTTTGTCAACTGTGTTATAACACTACTGTCGGTGCCAGGAATTGGTATCTGACAACCAATTCTGACAACAACCAAGATGAAAAATGTATATAATAATCTTTTTCTTATGTCCTGTACCTTTAACGCATCACGTAGGGTCTTTAACATTAGATCACCTCACAGGTTCCACCAAGTGCCTCAATTTTGCTCTTTGCGCTCTCGCTAAATGCATTTACTTTAACATTGAGTTTCTTAGTAAGTTCTCCACTTCCAAGTATCTTAACACCATCTCTTGGATTAGTTACAATACCTTTTTCGATTAATTCCTCAACTGTTACTGTATCACCATCTGAGAATTTCTCCTCAAGGGCTCTTAAGTTTATTCCAACGATAATCTTAGAATTTCTATTTGTGAAACCTCTCTTAGGGATTCTTCTGTATAATGGCATCTGACCACCTTCGAAACCGATTCTAGGAGCTCCTGAACGAGCCTTCTGTCCCTTATGGCCTTTTCCAGCTGTCTTACCATTACCTGAACCATGTCCACGACCTCTTCTGAAATCGTTATGTGTTGCGCCATCAGCTGGCTTTAAACTTGATAAGTCCATGCTTGCACCTCCTTATACTTATATTAAACTTCTTCTACTTTTACTAAATGTCTAACTTGCTGAATCATACCTCTTACTGCAGGATTGTCTGGCATTTCAACAGTTTTGTTAAGTTTCTTTAAACCTAAAGCTTCAACTGTTTTCTTATGCTTTGGAACTGCACAAATAGTAGATTTAACTAATGTGATTCTTAATTTGTCTGCCATTATTTTTTCCTCCTATTAGCCTAAGATCTCTTCTACAGATTTTCCACGAAGCTTAGCAACTTCCTCAGGAGTCTTTAATGATGATAAACCAGCAATTGTTGCTAAAACAACGTTCTGCTTGTTATTTGATCCTAATGACTTTGTTCTGATATTTTTAATTCCTGCAAGCTCAAGAACGTTACGCGCAGGACCACCTGCGATAACTCCAGTACCTTCAGGAGCTTTCTTTAATAATACTGAAGCACTGCCAAATTCTCCAATTGTATCATGAGGAATACTTAAATTCTCATCAATTGCAACTGTAACAAGTTTCTTGATGGCATCTTCTTTTCCTTTACGAATAGCTTCTGGAATTTCTGCTGCTTTACCTAAACCAGCACCAACGTGTCCGTTTCCGTCTCCAACTACTACCAGGGCTGCAAATCTCATATTACGACCACCTTTTACAACCTTAGTAACACGTTTGATTGATACTACTTTTTCTTCTAATTCTAACTGACTAGCATCAACGATTGTACGTTTCATGTGTTCTCCTCCTTGATTAGAATTCCAGACCAGCTTCTCTAGCTGCATCTGCTAATGCTTTTACTTTACCCTGATATATGAATCCGCCTCTATCAAAGACAACAGTCTTAATACCTTTATCTAACGCTTTCTTTGCAATTACAGTACCTAATTTTGCTGCAGCATCAACGTTATTTGTCTTCTCACACTCAGCCTTAACTTCTTTCTGAAGTGTTGAAGCTGAAACAAGTGTATTTCCAACTGTATCGTCAATAATCTGAGCGTACATATGATTATTACTTCTAAACACAGCTAAACGTGGGCACTGCGCTGTACCGCTTAAACGGTTACGTATTCTTCTATGTTTATCTTTACGAACTTCTGTTCTTGATTTTTTACTAACCATCTTTGTCACTCCTTTAATTATTTCTTACCAGTCTTACCAACTTTACGTCTGATTACTTCATCTGCATACTTAACACCTTTACCCTTGTATGGTTCAGGACTTCTTGTTGCTCTGATTTCAGCAGCGTACTGGCCAACTTTTTCTTTATCAATACCTTTAACTGTAATCTTGTTTGTTCCATCCATTACTGTTTCGATTCCTTCTGGATCTTCCATTTCAACAGGATGAGAATATCCAAGAGACAGTATTAATTTCTTACCCTGTTTCTGTCCTCTGTAACCAACACCATTGATTTCAAGAACTTTCTCATATCCTTCTGTAACACCTATAACCATATTGTTGATAAGTGTTCTTGTAAGACCATGTAATGATCTCATCTTCTTTAAATCATTAGGTCTTGAAACAACAACCTGGTTGTCTTCAACCTTGATTTCCATTTCCGAAGGTAATACTCTTTCAAGTATTCCCTTTGGACCTTTTACAGTCACCTTATTATTTTCTGCTACCTCAACAGTTACACCTGCCGGAATAGCGATAGGCATTCTTCCTATACGTGACATGCCGTGCACCTCCTAATTGAGTTATATTCTACCATACAAATGCAAGTACTTCTCCACCTACATTTAATTTTCTGGCTTCTTTATCTGTAACAACACCATTATTTGTTGAAATAATAGCAATTCCAAGTCCCCCAAGAACTCTTGGTAATTCATCTTTACCAGCATATACACGAAGACCCGGTTTAGAGATTCTCTTAAGTCCTGTGATAACTTTCTCGTTCTTATCCTGACCATATTTTAATGTAACTCTGATTGTCTTGAAGTTTCCGTCCTCAACAACATCATATTTCTTAATGTAACCCTCTTTTAAAAGAATCTCCGCGATAGAAAGCTTCATCTTAGAAGAAGGGATATCTACTGTATCATGTTTAGCAGTGTTTGCATTACGGATTCTTGTAAGCATATCTGCGATTGGATCATTAGTTGTCATGTTAAATTTGCCTCCTTTCCTAACCTTATATCTTACCAGCTTGCCTTCTTAACACCTGGTATCTGTCCTTTATAAGCTAATTCACGGAAACATACTCTGCAAATTCCGTATTTTCTTAAATAAGCATGTGGACGTCCACAAATTCTGCAACGGCTATATTCCTGTGTAGAGAATTTAGCTTTACGCTGCTGCTTAACCTTCATAGCAGTCTTAGCCATGTAAATACCTCCTAACTATTTCTGAAATGGCATATTGAATAATGTCAATAATTCACGAGCTTCTTCATCAGTCTTAGCAGTTGTAACGAAAATTACATCCATACCTCTGACCTTGTCTACTTTATCATACTCAATCTCAGGGAAAATAAGCTGTTCCTTGATACCAAGAGCATAGTTTCCTCTACCATCAAATGCATTAGGATTAACGCCTCTAAAGTCACGTACACGTGGTAATGCAAGATTAACAAGACGATCTAAGAATTCATACATTTTCTCGCCTCTTAATGTTACTTTACATCCGATAGGCATTCCTTCTCTGATTTTGAAGTTAGCTACTGAGTTCTTAGCTCTTGTAAGAACTACTTTCTGACCTGCTATAGTCTCAAGATCGCTTACTGCTGCATCTAACACTTTAGCATTATCTTTAGCTTCGCCAACACCCATATTTATAACAATCTTATCAAGCTTTGGTACTTCCATTACATTTTTGTAACCAAACTTTTTAGTCATAGCATCTACTATTTCATTGTAATATGTTTCTTTAAGTCTACTCACCGTTCAGGTCCTCCTTCCTTAATTAGTCGATTATTTCACCAGTTGCTTTTGCAATACGAACTTTCTTTCCGTCCTTCTCTGTGAAACCAATTCTTGAAACTTTTCCGTTTGCAACGTACATTACATTAGAGATGTCTAATGCAGCTTCCTGGCTGATAATTCCACCCGCCTGGTTCTGAGCACTTGGTTTTGTGTGCTTAGTTACCATGTTGATTCCCTCAACAACAACTTTGGAATTCTTTTTATCTACTGAAAGCACTTTGCCTTCTTTATCTTTATCTTTACCAGCGATAACTCTAACCATATCGCCTTTTTTAATTTTACTTGTTGCCATGCCTACACCTCCTTATAATACTTCAGGTGCTAAAGAAACAATCTTCATAAACTGTTTTTCTCTTAGCTCTCTGGCTACTGGTCCAAAAATACGTGTTCCTTTTGGTGTTTTATCATCTTTAATGATAACAGCAGCATTTTCATCAAATTTTATATAAGAACCGTCTTTACGACGTGCGCCCTTTACAGAACGAACTACTACAGCTTTTACTACATCACCTTTTTTTACAACACCGCCTGGTGTTGCATCTTTAACAGAAGCAACGATGACATCGCCGATATTAGCATATCTTCTAGTAGAACCGCCCATTACTCTGATACAAAGTAATTCTTTAGCGCCAGTATTGTCAGCAACTCTAAGTCTGCTTTCCTGTTGAATCATAATAATACTCCTTTCAACTCAAAACTTTGTTTGAGGCTCTATCTAGCTTTTTCAATAATCTGAACAAGTCTCCATCTCTTATCTTTTGATAAAGGTCTTGTCTCCATTACTTTAACTGTATCTCCAATACCACACTCGTTGTTCTCGTCATGAGCTTTTAATTTGTAAGTTCTCTTAACGATTTTCTTGTAAAGTGGATGCTTTACGTGATCTTCTACTGCTACAACGATTGTCTTATCCATTTTATCACTAATAACCTTACCAACTCTGGTTTTTCTTAAATTTCTGTCTGCCACAATAATTCCTCCTTTCCCGGAATCTATTATCTATTAGTTTGCAGCCTTCTGTGTCATTATTGTCTGAATTCTTGCAATATTTCTTCTGACTTCTTTAATTCTGCTTGTATTATCTAACTGATTTGTTGCGTTCTGAAATCTCAAATTAAAGAGTTCCTTTTTAGCAGCTACTAATTCGTCATTTAATTCTGCAGCTGATTTTGCCTGCAAATCTTCTACATATTTATTAATTTTCACTGTTATCACCGCCTTCTAAATCTGCACGAGATACGATTTTACATTTTACAGGTAACTTATGCATAGCAAGACGTAAAGCTTCTCTAGCTGTTTCCTCAGGAACACCTGCTATTTCGAACATTACACGTCCAGGTTTTACAACTGCTACCCAACAATCTACCGCACCTTTACCAGAACCCATACGAGTTCCTAATGGTTTAATAGTTACTGGCTTATCTGGGAATATTTTAATCCAAACTTTACCACCACGCTTGATGTAACGTGTCATAGCCACACGGGCTGCCTCTATCTGATTGGATTTAATCCAAACTGGCTCTAAAGCGACGATACCGAACTCACCATTAGTGATTTTGTTTCCTCTTAATGCTTTTCCTTTCATAGAACCGCGGAACTGTTTACGACGCTTAACTCTCTTTGGCATTAACATTATTTATCGCTCCCTTCCTTAACAACTTCTTTTACTGGAAGAACTTCGCCTTTGTAGATCCAAACTTTAACACCAACTTTTCCGTATGTTGTGTCTGCCTCTGCAAAACCGTAGTCTATATCAGCACGTAATGTCTGAAGTGGAATAGTACCTTCACTATAGAACTCTGTACGAGCCATATCAGCACCACCAAGACGTCCTGATACTGAAGTCTTAATACCTTTTGCTCCTGCTTTAAGTGATCTAGACATTGTAGATTTCATAGCTCTTCTGAATGATACACGATTCTCTAACTGAAGTGCAATGTTCTCTGCAACGAGCTGAGCATCCTTGTCTGGTCTCTTAACTTCCTTGATATCAACAATTAACTTCTTATCTGTTAATTTCTGTACTTCTTTTTTAAGCTTTTCAATCTCAGCTCCACCCTTACCGATAACGATACCAGGTTTTGCTGTGTGAACTATAACTTTCAATCTGTCAGATGCTCTCTCTATTTCGATCTTAGAAACACCTGCGCTATATAACTTATCTTTAAGGTACTCTCTGATTTTGTAATCTTCTACTAAGTTATCAGCAAAATCAGCTTCAGCATACCACTTAGAATCCCAGTCTTTAATTACTCCGACTCTTAAGCCATGTGGATTTACTTTCTGTCCCATGCTAAACTCCTTTCCAAATCCTATTATTTCTCATTAAGCACAACTGTGATGTGGCTCATTCTCTTTTCGATTCTGTAAGCTCTACCCTGTGCTCTAGGTCTGATTCTCTTCATGATTGGTCCGTTACTTGCATAACATTCCTCAATGTAAAGATTATCAACACTCATTCCATTGTTGTTTTCTGCATTTGCCATTGCTGACTTAACTAATTTAAGAATAACAGCAGATGCATATCTTGGATTGTATGTTAAGATACCAATAGCTTCTTCTACGCTTTTTCCTCTAATGGCATCTAATACGAAGCAGGCTTTCTGAACAGGAACTCTAGCATAAGATAACTTAGCTGAAGGTCTTGTGTCTTTAACTGCATTTCTTTCTCTCTTAATCTTGGATCTATGTCCTTTTGCCATGGATAAAAACCTCCTTTCAAAATTCTAGGCTTATTTAGCGCCTGTTTTCTTCTCGTCTTTTCCATGTCCTCTGTAAGTTCTTGTTGCAACGAATTCACCGAGTTTATGTCCAACCATGTCCTCTGTTACATATACAGGTACATGTCTTCTTCCATCGTGAACTGCAATTGTATGTCCAACCATCTGTGGGAAGATTGTAGAACGACGTGACCATGTCTTAATTACTGACTTGTCACCTGAAGCGTTCATAGCGTCTACTTTCTTAAGTAAGCTTTCATCTGCAAATGGTCCTTTTTTTAATGATCGAGCCATAGGTTAACCTCCTTTTATTTCATGTTCTTTCCATCTCTTCTTCTTACAATCATCTTGTTAGAAGCTTTATTCTTCTTTCTTGTCTTCAAACCAAGTGCTGGTTTACCCCAAGGTGTACATGGTCCTGGACGGCCGACTGAAGTCTTACCTTCACCACCACCATGTGGATGATCGTTAGGGTTCATGACAGAACCACGAACTGTAGGTCTGATACCCATGTTTCTCTTACGTCCGGCTTTACCAATGTTAACAAGGTCATGCTCAATGTTACCAACCTTACCAACTGTAGCACGGCAATTTAAAGCTACCATTCTCATCTCGCCTGAAGGAAGTCTTAATGTTGCATACTTACCTTCTTTAGCCATTAACTGTGCTGAGTTTCCAGCCGAACGAACCATCTGTCCACCCTTACCTGGATATAACTCAATGTTATGAACTTCAGTACCTACAGGAATGTTAGCAAGTGGAAGACAATTTCCAACTTTGATTTCTGCTGTAGCACCATTCATAAGTTCGTCTCCGACTTTTAATCCGTCTGGAGCAATGATATAAGCTTTCTCTCCATCAACATAACTGATAAGAGCAATGTTAGCTGTTCTATTTGGATCATACTCAATGCTGACAACCTTTGCAGGTATTGCATCTTTCTTTCTCTTAAAATCTATAATTCTGTATTTTCTTCTGCATCCGCCACCGTGATGTCTAACTGTTATTTTACCCTGGTTATTACGACCTGCTGTTTTCTTTAATGAAACAGTTAATGATTTTTCAGGAGTTGATTTTGTAATCTCTGAATAATCAAGACCAGTCATGTTTCTTCTGGAAGGTGTATATGGGTTATATGTTTTGATTCCCATTTTAGAATCTCCTTTCAAAAATGTTTATTTTCACGCTTGTCTGCGTATATTCACTGTGCTATATTTTACAGTCCTGCGAAGATTTCGATTTCTTTACTGTCTTCTGTCAACTGAACAATAGCTTTCTTAGTTTTAGCTGTCTTTCCGAATGTAGCTCCTCTTCTGCGAGTCTTTCCATCAAGGTTCATTGTGTTAACACTCTTAACTTTTGTTCCCTCGAAAAGTTTCTCTACAGCTTCTTTAATCTGTGTCTTTGTTGCCTCTGTATGAACAAGGAAAGTATACTTTTTCATTGTCATAGCTTCCATGCTCTTCTCAGAAACAACAGGTTTGAGGATTACGTCATAGTACTGAATGTTTGCCATTATGCATACACCTCCTCGATTGTTGCTACAGCAGCTTTATCAATTACTACTGTGTCATATTTCAAAATGTCATATACGTTGATTGTGTTTGTATATGCTGTCTTAACTCCATGTACGTTCTTAGCTGAAAGAACAACATTCTTGCTGTCATCTTCTACTACTACTAATGCCTTTGATACTTTAAGACTGTTTAAAGCATTAACAAATGTCTTTGTCTTAATCTCATCCATTGTAAGTGAATCAACAACGATGAATTTATTTTCCTGAACTTTAGAAGTAAGTGCAGACTTAAGTGCAATTCTCTTCTCTTTCTTGTTCATCTTGAATGAATAATCTCTTGGCTTTGGCGCGAATACAACTCCGCCACCTTTCCACTGTGGAGCTCTTGTAGAACCCTGTCTTGCATGACCAGTTCCCTTCTGTCTCCATGGTTTTCTTCCACCGCCACTAACTTCTGAACGTGTCTTTGCGCTCTGTGTTCCCTGACGATTATTTGCAAGCTGACTCTTAACTGCTAAATGTACTAAATGTTCGTTAACTTCTACACCAAACACTGCATCATTAAGCTCGATATCGCCAACCTGGCTGCCTTCCATATTGTAAACAGATACTTTTGCCATCTGTGTGTTCCTCCTTCCTTAGAAAACCTATTTTGCTGACTTAACGGTTTCCTTAATTGTTACTAAAGATTTCTTAGGTCCAGGTACTGCACCTTTTACTAAGATTAAATTGTTTTCTGCATCAACTCTTACAACTTCAAGATTCTGAATTGTAATCTGTTTTGCACCCATATGTCCAGGCATCTTCTTGCCTTTAAATACTTTACTTGGATCAGAACATGAACCGTTTGAACCGGCATGACGATGATATTTTGAACCATGAGCCATAGGTCCTCTTGACTGTCCGTGTCTCTTGATTGCGCCCTGGAATCCTTTACCTTTTGCAATTGCAGTAGCGTCAATCTTGTCTCCTGCTGCAAATACATCAGCTTTAATTTCATCCTTTACGTTATATTCTTCTGCATTTTCAAATCTGAACTCTCTTACATATCTCTTGTAAGAAACTCCTGCTTTGTCAAAATGTCCTTTCACAGGTTTGCTTACTAATTTTTCTCTCTTGTCAGTAAATCCAACCTGAACTGCACTGTATCCATCATTATCCATTGTTTTAACCTGTGTTACAACACATGGACCTGCCTGAAGTACAGTAACCGGTACTAACGCACCATCTTCATTGAAGATCTGAGTCATTCCGACTTTTGTTGCTAAAATAGCTTTCTTCATTCCTTTTTTACCTCCTGTTAATTCTACAGCGGTTCAAAGCTTTTTGCCTTGAACATCCTAGAAACAGTCAAATATAAGTGGAACATATTATGTTGCTTCTATATCTTAACCTTTCCGGATTATCTCTTAATAAAATTTTGATGAATTATTTATTTTTCATCTTAACATCGATATAAACACCAGCTGGCATCTCTAATCTTGTCAGAGCATCAACAGTTTTCTGTGATGGTGTGATGATATCGATAAGTCTCTTATGAGTTCTCTGCTCGAACTGTTCTCTTGAGTCTTTGTACTTGTGTACAGCTCTAAGAATTGTAACTACTTCCTTCTTTGTTGGAAGTGGTACAGGTCCACTTACCTGTGCTCCTGTCTTCTTTACAGTTTCGATGATTTTTCCAGCTGACTGATCAATTAACTTATGATCATAAGCCTTCAATGTGATTCTCATTACTTGACTTGCCATAAAAAAAGTCGCCTCCTTTTCGTACTTTTGAAAATCAGTACGACAAGCGGTGACTGTACACTCTTCCGTGTGTGTCATGGTTAATTCACCATAATTTTCACACGTTGTTTCCATATATAATGGACGATTATTGTTTGTACAGTGACTTGTCGCCAGTTTCATAACTTGACATTCGCTCCACGGAAAACCTACATTTTATCAATGTAGCAACCTCACGCTTCCACGCTATCAATGCCACAGCATGTTTAAGTATATATGATATCTATATAAAATGCAAGCACTTTTTTATAAAAAATATGAGAAACACGCTTAGCATGTTTCTCAATATCCCATGACATAAAGTCAAACTTTTTAAGTTGCACTTTTTATTTCTTCTCAGCTTTAATCGAATACACACCATCATTATTCGTCACTACATAATGATATGACTCTCCTTTTATATCTATTTCACCTTCTGATTTTCCATCTACAAAATTATCCGTAATATCTATCTTCTGCTCCCCGGATTTTAAATAAGTTCTTTCTCCTTCCACGTCAATCGAAAGTCCCGTACTTCCGTCCGTAATCACTACACTCCCGGAATCTGATGCATTTTCGGAATCTCCCCCACTTTCAATTTTAATTCCAACTGAACCGCCATCTCCATCATCTATGTTTTTAAATTCATATACGGCATTATCTTCATCACTCTTATATATTTCCGCTTCATATCCTTTTCCATCAACAGAAACAATTATCTTCTCTACCCATGTACTGCCTGTAGCTGCATATGCTATTGCATTAGATGAGACAAGTCCCACAATTGCCAGCGATGCCGCAGCACAAACAAATCTTTTTGAAATTCTTCTTACCGTATCTTTATTGCCTATCTTCATATTTTTTACCTTTCTCAACAGTTCATCAGGAGCATGCACTTCATCAAATGTGTCCTTATAAAACATTCTATTTTCATTATCCCTGTTCATTTCCACGCCTCCTTAAGCTGCTGCTTTAACATTTTTCTTGCTCTCATAAGCCGGGTCTGTATGGTAGTCTCCTTAATACCCAGAATATCAGATATTTCCCTTATTGAATACTCTTCATAATAATACAGGTGAACAGTCACTCTATACTTATGCGGCAGTTTCATCACCACATCATACAATTCATTTTGTTTCTCTTCCTCAAACTGTGGACCATCCACTATTTCCTCCACACACTCTACTTTTCTTCTCCAAAAGGATTTCCATATACTTTTACATTCATTCACCGCCACTTTAATCAGCCATCTTTTTATATGTTCATCATCTTTATACTCAACATTTCCTTTTAACAACTTCAAAAATGTATTCTGAACTACATCCTGTGCATCCGCAGAATTTTTACAATTACTTAATGCTACTTTGTAAACGGTATCTATATATGTCTCTGCTATCCTGCCGTACTCTTCTGACTCCATCTCTCACTCCTCGTAATATGTTATTTGAAAGGCCTTTCAATATATAAAGGTTTTATACTTATAAAATATCACATATTTTATAAAATTTATTTACTTATTTTGTATGTATATATATTTAAACTTATTATTTGACGATTGTTTCCATATATAGTATATTGTATCTGTTTGGAGTTCAGCTCCTTATTGTTACCAATTTTACTATAATAATATTTACTATAATAATATAGAAGAAACGGAGTTTATATATGTGGATTGCAGATAACTGGAAAGACTATGAAGTACTTGATTGTTCTAATGGCGAAAAACTCGAACGTTGGGGTGATTACATTCTCGTCAGACCTGACCCACAGGTTATATGGGATACACCAAAGAAACTTAAAGGCTGGAAAAAAATGAATGCTCACTACCATAGAAGCAAAAAGGGTGGTGGTGAATGGGAGTTTTTTGATTTACCGGAGCAGTGGTCAATTAACTACAGGTCGTTAACATTTAATCTGAAACCTTTTAACTTTAAACATACAGGATTATTTCCTGAACAGGCTGTTAACTGGGACTGGTTCTCAGATAAGATTAAAAAAGCCGGAAGACCCGTCAAAGTTCTTAACCTGTTTGCATACACAGGAGGTGCTACACTTGCAGCCGCAGCCGCAGGTGCTCATGTAACACATGTTGATGCGTCCAAAGGAATGGTCGGATGGGCAAAAGAAAATGCAGCTTCATCCGGTTTATCGGACAGACCTATCAGATGGCTTGTAGATGATTGCGTAAAATTTGTTGAACGTGAAATAAGACGTGGAAATACTTATGACGGTATAATTATGGACCCTCCTTCATACGGAAGAGGACCAAAGGGCGAGATATGGAAAATCGAAGATTCTATACACCACTTTATAAAGTTATGTTCAGAAATACTTTCAGATGACCCTGTATTTTTTCTTATTAATTCATACACAACAGGACTTGCACCTTCAGTTCTTACATATATGCTGGAAACAGAGATTAACTCAAAGTATAGCGGAACTGTTATGTCAGAAGAAATCGGACTTCCTGTATCTTCTAACGGACTTGTGCTTCCGTGTGGTGCAAGTGGAAGATGGTGTAAAAAATAAGACATTAAGAGCTGCTTTAACAGCTCTTTTGTCAAACACCTTATTGATACATGTATATATTATAGCTATAAGTACGGCACATATTTCAGCCGCACTCACATCATTGTACATACATATATAACTACATGCAATGATGATTAAAATCTTATCAAGTATCTGCCCCATTATATCTTCTTCTCCTGACAATTGCTGCTGCAATGCTCATGAACGCCAATGCAAACATAAGCTGCATTCCCATTCCCTGTAAAATTTTCCCAAGAGCCTCAAAAGTAAATTCTTTAACCTTCACTATATCATCAACAGCATAAATATACCAATATGTAGGCATAAACTTCGCAACCATTCTCATGTTTTTTCCAAATATTTCTACAGGGACAAACACTCCTCCAAGAAATGATGTACCAAGTGCAACTACATTTATCATACTTGCAAGTATTGCATCAGACGAAGCTATATTTCCAAACATAATAGTAATCGCAACAGCTATAAGAATAAAGCATAATGTATTTGCAACATAAAGAATAAGTTTAATCACCGTCATATCGCTTCCATATAAAATTAGCGGAAGTATATTAAACATCACAAGCATAACAAACGAAACCGCCGAAGCCCCAAGTACAAATTGCAGATTCTGACTTTTTAAAGTAAGGGAGGATGCTGATATCCTCTGCCTTATTCCATCCCTTCCAAATGCAATATATACCGGTCCTATAGCACTGATAATTAAAGCCATCAATATATATGGTAAAACTCTGTAATAATAATAGTCATCACTATATGTAACTTTGTTATCCTCTTTTTTCATCTTTACTGTGATAGATTTATCCATAGTATTCCCGGTATTCTTTATTGCTTCCTCAATATTGCATCCACCTGCCATATAACCTTTAAGCGTTTTCATATACGCATTTACTTTCAAGTCCATATAATATCCCATAGAAGAATCTTTAACTTTATAGTTAGTAAGCTTAATATTGCCACTCTCATCCCCCGACTTAATGGCATCCTCAAAACCTTCTGGAATAATCAGTGCATAGTATATATTTCTATAATACATTTCCTGCTGCAATTTAGTTTTATCATCTTCTTCCTTAACAAACTTATTATTTTCACTAAGATATTTTGTTATAGCTGAAGATAACCTGCTATTATCTCTGTCAATAACCGTAAATTCAATTTTTTCATCTTTGTACATCTGAGTTTTGGTATTTTTATTAGAACTGCTCATAATAATAAGAAGAACTGAAAATATCCCAAGATATAAGAGCAGACTCCCCTTATTCTTCTTTAATATAAGCATAAAGCATTTAAATGTCTGCATACTTTTCCCTCCTCAACATAACAACTGATATTGTTCCAAAAATAACTGTTAATATAAGCAACGTAACTATAGCCCTCACATATGTAGACATTCCATCAACTACACAGATAGAATAAAAAGCATCTGATATAAGTGCTGCCGGATTTATCCTGTTAATAATTGGCACATTCGCCTCTACTAACTTCTTCATGTCACCTATCATAAGTCCTGACATAAAACACATGAATAATACAGTTGCTGACACTATTCCGTTCTTAATATTCTCTCCTGCCTTAACAAGCACGCCTATAAAATATCCGTATGATATTCCTGTCATATTACCTACAAGCCCTGCAAGCATTATATAACCGTAATTATCGCCAAACTCAATTCCCATAACAATATTCATATAGAAAAATACTACAACAAATACAACCATCTGAACTGTCATTGCTGCAAGAAAATCCGTAAATACAGCAGTCATTTTTCTTGTTGGGGAAACATTTCTTCTGATTGCAACATCCGTCTGATTTGCCTGTATTTCCATCGTATTAGTCATTCCAAATGTTGCCCCGAACAGGCATGTCATTGCAAAAAGTGCAAAATAGTAATTAGAAAACGGGTCCATATTCCCTTTTGCAATTGATTTTTCTTTATTATAATCAGTCTCTGAATACAGTGCTTTTACAACTTCGTTCATTTTATCAGGATGCCTTCTGACAGTATCCATAATAACATCCTGTCCCTGTACAAACGATTCAATAACAGATTTCAGAATAGTCTGATACATACCATTTTCGTTAATTTCAAGAGATATTTTATCAGAAATGTGTATTATACCCTTTATCCTGTTCTTAATAAGTTTCTTTTCTGCTACACTTTTATCCTCTGTAACAATATCAACATATCCCTGTTCTTCCATCGTTTTAAAAAAACTTTTCACAGACTCACTATATTCATTACTGCCATCATCCACTACCGCAATCTTCATTGATTCCATGCCTTCTGTTTTCTCAGAGATATTAGAAAAACAAAGACCAAAAAATGTTCCAAGAATTATAGGAAATATTGCTGCCCAGAATATGAGTGTACGGTTAACGACAAGACGCTTTAATCTATATCTGTATAAATTCCATAACATAGCTATTTCCTCCTTAATTCTTATCCCGAAGTTCTTTACCCGTTATCTCAAGGAATACGTCATTAAGAGTTGGAAGTTCTGAATACACTCTGCCAAATGCAACCTCATTTTCCTTAAGAAAGTCTAAAAGTGTGACAAGATTTCTCTGTCCCTTTGTATATTGTACTATAAGATGTCTGTCATCATATTCAGCTTTATATACGTTGGATAATTTTCTTATGCCTTCAAGGATTCCTTCAAGGATTTTTTCATCAAAATCTAATATTTCAACCTGTATAGTCTCTCCTGTTTTAATCATCGCTTTCAATTCCTCAGTAGTTCCTATGGCAAGATTTTTACCTGTATCCATAATAGCTATTCTTGTACATATCTTCTCAACCTCTTCCATATAGTGGGATGTATATACAATAGTTGCTCCGGCTCTGTTAAGCTCCTGAATTCCCTCGAGAATCTTATTTCTGCTCTGTGGGTCAACGGCAACAGTCGGCTCGTCCATAAATATAAGCTTAGGTTTGTGCGCTATTCCACATGCTATATTAAGCCTTCTCAAGAGGCCTCCTGACAATTTCTTTGGATAAAATTTTCTAAAATCCTCAAGTTCAACAAACTTAAGTGCATCTTCAACGTACTGCTTTCTTGTATTTTTATCATTTATGTACAATCCACAGAAATAATCGATGTTTTCATATACAGTAAGCTCATCAAATACTGCAACATTCTGTGGCACAACACCTATCTTTCTCTTCAGCTCATAACTTGAAGGTTTCATTTCCTCTCCAAACACTTCAATTGTTCCTTTGTCATACTTCAAAAGCCCCAATATACAGCTTATGGTTGTAGATTTTCCTGAACCGTTCGGTCCAAGAAGTCCAAATACCTCGCCCTCTCTTATATCAAGATGAAAATGGTCAAGGGCCACAAGTTCTTTGTATCTCTTAACAAGGTTGTCTACTTTAATCACTGATGTATTATTCATTTTTCTCCTCTTTTCCTAAATTTTGTCTGACTCTTAACAGTTTCTATATTAATTTATCAACCATTATTTTTGAAGTGAAAATTTTCACTATATGATATGACAAAAGTCACCTTAATGTATCTGTTTCCTGCTATATAAGCATACACACATTAAGATGACTTTTTTATCAGACTGTCTGCTCTTTATCCTTTTTACCGAAATATTTCCTGTATGCTATTATAAACAGCACTATTGCAAGTATCGTCGCAATATAATCTGTTGCCGGCTGCGTTATTGCAAGATGTGTAGGTGTATCACTTACCATCTTAATAGTGAAAAGTATTGGCAGATATATTATTCCCTGACGGCTTATAGACAATATAAGTGACGGAAATGCTGCCCCCATAGACTGTATCGCATTCATGAATACGAACAGCAATCCGAGAACAGGTCCGGATAATATATATATTCTTGAAAATGCAAATGCATAATCAAATGCCTCTTTATCATCCAGAAATGCTTTTGCAAGTGGTGCCGCACCGAGATAACATATTGCCGACATAACAAAACTTAAACACAATGCAAATCCGACCGAAAACTTAAGCACTCCTAAATATCTTTTCCTGTTATTTGCTCCATAACAATATCCGAGAAGCGGCTGAATTCCAACCCCAACTCCAATCAGAAGCATTACTGCAATCATGTTAACTTTCATGGCAACTCCAAGACCTGCTACCGGAATATCTCCATGCTCTTTCATACATGTATTAATAAATATATTAGACACACTCATAAGAATACTGTTCAAAGATGCAGGAACACCTATTGCAAATACACCTTTCCATATCTTAGAATCAATAGTGTAATCTTTTATTTTAACAGAAAGCAGGGATTTCTTAGAACATATATGCGCAATGTAAAATACTGCTGAGAATACATTTCCAAGAACCGTTGCAACTGCTGCTCCGGTTACATTCCAATTAAGTCCCAATATCATAACGGGATCTAATATTATATTTATAAGGTTACCTATAATCATTCCTGCCATTGCAATATTAGCCTGACCCTCCGAACGTATAATATTACTAAAAGCATTACTGATAATAAGAAATGGTATACCAACAGCCACAATTCTTAGATATGTTGATGCATAGCCTATAGTATTTTCACTTGCACCAATTGCCATGCACACCTGTCTGCTGAATATAATCATAAGAATCATCGAAATAATTCCAATGCCAAGACCTGTCCAGAAGCAGAATGATGATGCTTTTTTGGCAACATCTTTTCTTCCCTCTCCAAGCATTCTTGATATAAGAGATGTCCCACCAATTCCAAAAAGCATTCCGATTGCCATAAATAACAGAAATGCCGGTGTTGCCACCGAGACAGCCGCTACCATAAGCGGATTCTTTGTCTGTCCGATAAAAAATGTATCTGCAAGATTGTACACAAGTACCATAATCATACTGATAATTGATGGTATTGCATTTAATAATACTGCTTTCGGAATTGGAGCATCTCTGAATATTTTAGTTGTCTTATCTTCCATCTCTAACTCCATTTCTAAACTACTTTCTTTATAATAACTATGTAAACCAAACTTAGCTTAATATCTGAATCACTTTACTCTCATCAATCATAAGCCCCGCTGCAATCTCAGCCACCAGCTTACCTTTTCCCTTCATCTTAAATACTTCTCTTTCAAGAGTCAGTTCGCTAATCGTAAGTCCCTGATTGCGCACGCTGCTGTTAAGCTTCTGAATCTCCATATCCTGTCTTCTTATAGTTTCAGTCTGCTCATCAAGTGCGGCTCTTTGTTTTTCATTTACCTCTTTATGATAATTAATCTGTGCATTAACATCATCTGCCATGCCTTTTGTATCATCAATCTTCTTTTCAAGTTCTTCAATTCTTTCATTCAGAATATCAATATTTCTGTTAAGTCTTTCTATTTCTCTTATTTTCTCAGACACAGCATTTTCTTTATCCGCAATTATGCCGTCCTTCTTTATAATAATCTGTGATTTAACTTCCATTTCATTCTTAAGCTCTGTAAGCACCGATTGCTGCGCATCAATAGCTTTTCTCTGAGTGTCAAGTGCATTAGTCAGAGTGTCAATAGCTTCTTTCTGCTGCTCTACAACAACATTAAGCTTTTCTACAGCTTCGTTCTGCTCATCTATAATTT
Source organism: Lachnospira sp. UBA2821 (assembly GCA_002351535.1). Lineage (GTDB taxonomy): Bacteria > Bacillota > Clostridia > Lachnospirales > Lachnospiraceae > UBA2821. The sequence continues at coordinate 10,958 of DEGR01000068.1, read as the reverse complement.
CTGCAATTTTTGCATTGTCCATTGATTCAATAACTTCTTTCAGCATACTAATCCCCATTTCTATTAATCTACCTATTCAAATCCTTTTTTATCTGAGTTGTCGATATCTCAGGCGTACGCGGAAGATACACCACGTTACATCCCTCTTCTTCAAGAAAATCGAATTTTCCTACCCAGTCATCGCCCATAACAAACGTATCTATATGATATTCATGAATATCACTTCTCTTCTGTTCCCAGTTCTCCTCGGGAATCACAAGGTCCACATATCTTATTGCTTCAAGTAACATCTTACGCTCTTCATATGAAAAATAGCATTTTTTATTTTTTTCTTTCCAATTGAATTCGTCCGTTGATAGTACAACAACAAGATAATCACCAAGTGCCTTTGCTCTTCTTAAAAGGTTAATATGGCCATAATGTAACAAGTCAAATGTACCATAAGTAATTACTCTTTTCATAAACTCCTCCATTCCGTAAAAATGACTACTTACACATACTGCATAAGCTGTACTTTCAATCTGCCTTTTTTCGTTTCATTCTCTACACCTGTAAATATAAACTTACCATATCCCCGCACTGATATGACATCAGCAGGTTTCATGGAATAACTGTTATTCTCCATAACACGTCCGTTAACCATCACTTTTTTCTCTCTGAAATGTTCTATACTCTGACTTCTTGACATGTTATATAATTTTGCAACCACTGCATCAATCCTCTCTGAGCTGACAACAACACTTACAGCTTTCTTTTCAGGAGCAACAGCTTCTATATTTCCTTTTTCTATAGTGCATTTTACATTCGTATGTCGAATCTTGTCAAGATTATCTGCTATGTACTGTGCAATCCTGTCTACACAGAATACATATGCGGTGGTATCCTTTACAAATATATCTCCTATAACACTTCTCTCTATTCCGAGATTCATTATAGCGCCGAGGTAATCCCTATGTCCCAGCTTCTCTGCAAACTTCTTAAGAAGCGGCTCTATGATAACACAACTTATCGGAAATTCTTCATCATACCCGAACATTTCCTCCGAGCCGAATTTCAACATCTGTCTCTCACACATTTCCGCACCGCCATACAGACTATAATCAACATATGAAAAATTTTTGGACATTTCTAATACAATACTGACTTCTGATGGATTTAAAAAATCTGTAAAAATGAACTGACTGTTTCTATAACATTTATCAGCCAGTTCATTAATACGCTTTACGAATATATCTATTATAATAACTCCTTAAGAATTTTATTAATAATTCCAGGATTTGCTTTTCCCTGTGTAGCCTTCATAGTCTGACCAACAAGGAACCCAATAGCTTTCTCCTTACCGTTGTGATAATCTTCAACCGACTGAGGATTATTGGCAACCACTTCCTCAATGATTTTACGAAGACCATCTTCATCGTTATCCATCTTAAGTCCATTCTCTTCGACATATTTTTCAGGGTCTATATCGTCAGTAAATATTTTCTCAAATACTTCTTTTGCAACACTGCTGTTAATTGCATTGTCATCTATAAGTTTAAGAAGCTTTGCAAGATTAACAGGTGAGAATCTGATGTCTTCCGCGTCCATGTTATGTTCTTTCAGAAGTCTCATAGTCTCTCCCATAAGATAATTGCTTACCTTCTTTGCATTTGCTCCGAGTGCAACTGTCTCCTCGAAAATGTCTGCAAGACTCTTAGCAGATGTAATAATATCTGCATCATACTCAGGAATTCCCATCTCCTTAGTATATCTCTCCATCTTTGCTTCTCTGAATTCAGGCTGTGCAGCTTTTATACGCTCAATCCACTCATCATCTATTACTATAGGAACAAGATCCGGTTCAGGGAAATATCTGTAATCCTGTGCATCCTCTTTAGAACGCATAGGATAAGAATATTCTTTAGTATCATCCCATCTTCGTGTTTCCTGCATTACCTTCTCACCATCTTCAATAAGGTCAATCTGTCGCTGTCTCTCATTCTCAATAGCCCTTGATATTGCCTTAAATGAATTTAAGTTCTTCATCTCTGTTCTTGTTCCAAATTCTTTGGCGCCTTTTTCACGAACAGAGAGGTTAACATCTGCTCTCATAGAACCTTCGTTAAGCTTGCAATCTGAAGCCCCGAGATACTGGATTGTCATTCGTAATTTCTCAAGATATGCAATAACTTCTTCAGCAGAACGCATATCAGGTTCTGACACAATCTCAATAAGAGGAACACCTGAACGGTTGTAATCTACCATTGAGCAGTCATCCCATTCACTGTGAATAAGCTTTCCGGCATCTTCTTCCATATGAATCTCGTGAATTCCCACTTTCTTCATCCCGTCATCACCTTTAATCTCAACATAACCATTACGGCATATTGGAAGATAAAGCTGTGATATCTGATAATTCTGAGGATTATCAGGATAAAAATAATTCTTACGGTCGAATTTACTGTATTTTGTTATATCGCAGTTAGTAGCAAGTCCCACTGCCATTGCATACTCAACAACCTGCTTATTAAGAACAGGAAGGCTTCCCGGCATACCTGTACATACCGGACAAGTATGGGCATTTGGTTCAGCACCAAAAGCCGTTGAACAACCGCAGAAAATCTTAGTCTTAGTTGCAAGTTCTACATGAACCTCCAGACCTATGACTGTCTCGTACTCTTTACCCATACTATTTTACCTCCTTTTCCATTTCATTTCTCGCCTGCTCGTAAGTATATGCAGCCCTTATAATATTATTTTCCTTAAAACAGTCTCCAATAAGCTGTAATCCTATTGGAAGCCCTTTAGAATCATTTCCACATGGAAGGCATATTCCAGGGAGTCCTGCAAGGTTAATCGATATAGTATATATATCTCCAAGATACATCTTTATTGGGTCTGACAGGCTTTCACCAAGCTTTGGTGCCGTAGTTGGAGCTACCGGTCCGAGTATTACGTCATATTTTGCAAACGCATCATCAAATGCTTTCTTAATGAGTGCTTTAACCCTTAACGCCTTAAGGTAATATGCGTCATAATATCCTGAACTTAATACAAAGGAACCGAGCATAATTCTTCTCTTAACCTCCGGACCAAATCCTTCTGAACGGGTCTTTTTATACATATTATGAAGGTCTGTATATTCCTCTGTTCTGTATCCATATTTAATACCATCGAATCTCTCAAGGTTTGAGCTTGCCTCTGCTGCTGCAATAGTATAATATGCAGGAATTGCATACTCGACAAGTCCCAGATCAAACTCTTCAACAACCGCTCCCTTACTCTTAAGAACATCTGCTGCTTTAAGTACGGCATCCTTTACTTCTGAATCAAGTCCTTCTCCAAAGTAATCTCTTGGAATACCAATCCTGAGTCCTTTCACATCATCCACAAGTGCTGATGTAAAATCTGTATTTTCTCTCTTAACTGATGTTGAATCCTTAGAATCATAAGAAGCTATAACTTCAAGTATTGTCGCACAGTCGGTTACATCTTTGGAAAGCGGTCCAATCTGGTCTAATGATGAACCATAAGCGATAAGTCCATAACGTGATACTGTTGAATAAGTAGGTTTCATACCTACAACGCCACAATATCCTGCCGGCTGTCTTATAGAGCCTCCCGTATCCGAACCCAAAGCATAAAAGCATTCATTAGCAGCCACTGCCGCTGCAGAGCCACCTGACGAACCCCCTGGGACATGCTCAGGATTTTTTGGATTCTTAGTTGGTCCAAATGCGGAAGTCTCCGTCGTGGAACCCATGGCAAATTCATCCATATTAGTCTTTCCTATAATTACCGCTCCTGCTCTTTCAAGATTAAGAACTGCCTCTGAAGTAAATGTAGGTACAAAGTTACCAAGTATCTTTGAGGAACATGTTGTAAGAATTCCTTCTGTACACATATTATCTTTAATAGCCACAGGCACGCCTGCAAGCGGTCCGTCAATCTCACCTGAATCAATCTTCGCCTGCACCTCTTCTGCCTTTTTAAGCGCACCCTCTCTGTCAATTGTTACATAACAGTTGTATTCATCTTCTGTCTTATCTATCTGTCCAAGGACTGCATTAGTTGCCTCAAGGACAGATACTTCATGTGCTTTTATTTTCTTTGCCAGCTCCGTTGCCGTATAATCTAATATATTCACGCTCTGTCCTCCTTAATCAAATGTCTTAGGAACATTGAACATTCCATCCTGTTCTTCAGGTGCATTCTTTAAAATGTTCTCTCTGTCATCGCCATTAGTAACCACGTCTTCCCTGAATACATTGTTAACAGGAAACACATGACTCATCGGCTCAACCCCTGTAGTATCAAGCTCATTTAATTTATCAATATAGTCAAGCATACTTTCCATATCTTTCTTAGCATTTTCTTTCTCTTCATCGCTAAGTTCAAGTTTGGCAAGAATACCAACATAATCTATAGTCTCATCAGATATTACATTTGCCATATTTACCTCCATAATCTATAATTCATGCAATTGCTTAATCTCTAACCTTAATATGAACTTCACGTAACTGCTGCTCTGTTACCTCATTAGGTGCTCCACACATAAGATCCTGTGCTGTTCCACTCATTGGGAACGGAATTACTTCACGAATATTTTCCTCATTTCTAAGAAGCATAATCATTCTGTCAACACCTGGAGCCATACCTGCATGTGGTGGTGCTCCGAACTGGAATGCATTGTACAATGCTCCGAACTTATTCTTAAGCACTTCTTCATCATATCCTGCTATCTCGAATGCTTTAACCATAATTTCCATATCATGATTTCTTACGGCACCTGATGAAAGTTCAACACCATTGCATACGATATCATACTGATATGCAAGAATATCAAGAGGGTCCTCATTATTAAGTGCATCAAGACCGCCCTGTGGCATTGAGAACGGATTGTGTGTGAATCCAATCTTCTTTTCTTCCTCATTATACTCATACATTGGGAAATCATTAATATAGCAGAATCTATACGCATTTTTCTCAATAAGGCCTAACTTCTCACCAAGTTCAGTTCTAATCTGTCCTGCATACAGACTTGCCTTTAATTCTTTATCAGCAATAAAGAATATAGTATCACCCGGTACAAGTCCTGCCATATCAAGAAGTTCTTTCTTCATGTCTGCATCAGGAATGAACTTATCAATAGGTCCCTTATACGATGAATCCTCAAGCACTTCCAGATATCCCAGTCCACCCATTCCGATTGACTGTGCAAACTTAAGAAGCTTCTCATGGAATCCTTTTGACATATCAGCATGAACCTTAATGGCTCTTACTGTCTTCTTATGAAATGGTTTGAATGTACATCTCTGGAAGAATTCTGTCACATCAATAATTCTAAGAGGGTTTCTAAGGTCCGGTTTATCCGTACCAAATTCAAGCATGACCTGCTTGTAGCTTATAATTGGATAAGGTGCTTTCGTAACCTCAAATCCTTCAGGTGCAAACTTCTCAAATGTTGCTGTAAGAACTTCTTCTCCTACCTTAAATACATCTTCCTGTGTTGCAAAACTCATCTCAAAATCTAACTGATAAAATTCTCCCGGTGAACGGTCTGCTCTCGCATCCTCGTCTCTGAAACAAGGGGCAATCTGGAAATATTTATCGAATCCTGACACCATAAGAAGCTGTTTATACTGCTGTGGTGCCTGTGGAAGTGCATAGAATTTTCCTTTATATTTTCTTGAAGGAACAATATAATCCCTTGCTCCTTCCGGAGAAGATGCACAAAGAATAGGTGTCTGAATCTCCATAAATCCCATATCTGTCATCTTCTGTCTTAAGAAGCTTATAACATTAGAGCGGAAAATCATGTTGTCCTTAACTTTCTGATTTCTAAGATCAAGATATCTGTATTTAAGTCTTACATCCTCTCTTACCTCTTTAGAAGTCTGAATCTCAAATGGAAGCTGTGTATATACTTTACCAAGCACCTTTATAGAACGTGCCTCTACTTCAATAGTTCCTGAAGGAATCTTGGGATTGTAGGTCTCTTCATCACGCTTCTCAACTATTCCTTCTATTCCAACGCAATCCTCTTTAACAATACCATCAAGTAACGAAGTATCTCTTAATACCACCTGGACAACACCATATTGGTCTCTGAGGTCGATAAATGATACTCCACCATGATCTCTGATATTCTCAACCCATCCTGAAATCTTAATCTCTTTTCCTATGTCACTTTCTTTAACATTATCAAGTGTGACATCTCTGTAAATGTTTGCCTCTGTCATTGTCTTCCTCCTTTAAAATAAAAAACCCCGGGATACTATTAATATCCCGGGGCGAATCATTATCTTAATAATCAATCCGCGGTACCACCCGCATTCAGAAATATTATAACATATATTATAAATATATCTGCTCTTGCGCACTTAACGTGTGCTATCCGTACATATCTACTGTCATTTCAACATGTCTGCTCCAGAGTGTTCCCTTATCTGTCTCATCCGAACGGTGCTCTCAGTCGATGACACCGAATTCCTGTCAGCCTACCTCAGACAGAGTCTCCTTCAATGCATTTCGCAATATAGTAAATGATACATTAGTTGCGAATAGATGTCAAGATAAAATCTTTATGAGTTCTTTAATTGTACTCAAATTAATTTACTTTATATTTCGAAACCGTCTTTTTAACTACATTGTCAGTTTTCTCATCAAGAACATATGCATATAATGTGTAGGTTCCTTTTTTCTTTGGCTTCCATGTTGCAGAGTTCTTATCACTATAATAACCGATATATGTTATTTTATTAGTTCCTTTTAACTTATATCCAAATCTGTAATAATAACTTCCTGCTCCACCTGTTGCTTTTGCTTTAAGTGTAATCTTAGTATTAGCAGATACCTTACCACTGGCTTTCGATGTTTTAAATGATGACACCTTTAATGCTCTGTTAACTTTGTAACCTTTTATTGTCTTAGTTGCAATCTTACCATTCTTATCCTTGGCATAAACAATAATACTGTATTTGCCTGCTTTTGCTATTGTCCATGTAGCCTTATTAGCACTGCTGTAATTCTTTACAATAGTACTGCTGTTGGCTTTAACAACAAATCTGTATTTGTATTCTCCTGCTCCACCTGTTGCTTTTGCACTAATAGAAACTTTATTTCCCTGATTAACTGTTCCACTTGGCTTAGACACTGTAACATAAGATACTTTTACCTTCTCTGTTGTCTCTTCTTCATGTTTTGTTGTTTCTTCAGGCTTTGTTGTTGTCTCTTCTTCTGTTTTACTTGTTGTCTCATCCGGCTTTGTTGTCTCGCCCTGCTTTGTTGTTGTCTCTTCTTCTGTTTTGCTTGTTGTCTCGTCCGGTTTTGTTGTCTCTTCTTCTGTTTTGCTTGTTGTCTCGTCCGGCTTTGTTGTCTCGCCCTGCTTTGTTGTTGTCTCTTCTTCTGTTTTGCTTGTTGTCTCGTCCGGTTTTGTTGTTTCATCCGGCTTTGTTGTCTCATCCGGCTTTGTTGTCTCGACTTCGCCTGTCTTATTATATACAAATTTGACCGTTATCTCATCTTTAGTAAATTTGCCTGTCTTCTCGCCTTCCGTCTTAACAAGTGTATATCCTGCAATATCTCTTGCTGCAACAGTGTAATCCTGTCCAACAAGTCCAACTCTGTATACATCCTTTCCACCTGTTAAATCCTTACCGGACTCATCAACATATTTACATGTTACTTTTGCAGGATTTTCTACCGGAATATTTGTAAGACTTCCGTCTGAACCATATATTTTAGAACCTGTAGAAGACATATCACCTGTTATCTTACTCTGACCATTGCACAATATAAAATTAACTTCACCCTCTACTGTATCATTTTCATATGACCAATAATCTCCATCATCTGACATTGGTTTACCAGGCCAGTCTCCATTTAATTTTACAGCCGTATTATTTTCATCAGTCTGCCATACATAAATGTTAGGGGCATCTTTAAATTCACTCTTCTTAACTTTAAGTCTGTACACACCATCAGATAACTCCGGTTCAGCACATTTTGTAAATACTGCCTCATTGCTGATATCTGTACCATCTTCCGCTGTTCCTGTAAGCTCAACAGTGAATTTTTCACCATATGCTGCACCTGCACCTATTTCAATAGTATCACCGTTATTATATGCTTTCTTAGCACCACCATTAACTGAATAATATGAATTTTTAGCTAATGTGGCAATAAGTTTAACTGTAACAGTCTCATCTGAAAATGTTTTCTTTCCTGATGCATTTAATGATGGTTTTAAAGCTCCACCACCCTCAAGAAGAATTGTGCAATTATCATCACATGTAACAGATACTTTTCCATCATTTACCTGATAAGCCTCACCTGTATATGCATCTGTAACCATTGAATCGTCGGCAAATACACCTTTAACATCAATATCATATGTACCTGCTGCTGTAGGCATGGCTACTACTACCTTATCATCATCCTTCACACGGCTGAATGTATATGGTGATGCTGATAACTTTGTATGTGTTCCCGCACCAACAGCAATATGATTATTTCTAAATGTACCAACCTTCTGCCAATGCTCAAGTAAATTTTCATCAATAGAATCCCAGTTCATGTCACTTCTAAGTGAATGTCCGGCTCCGCCATATTTATCGTCTGCGTTTGCTAATTCAGGTACGAGTTTTCTGTATGTCTCATCACCATAGTAAATCTGCACTGCACCCGGTAACATAAGAAATGCTGTTCCGTAATAAATCATGTCCTTAGATGACTTATTAGCACTCATAAGGTTCTCATCATGAGAACTCATGAACGAAAGAACGTTAAAGTCAGGGTCTTTGTTAATTGCACTGTCGTATCCTGAATATGTTCCATCAAGCCCATCAGATTGCAATCCGCCTCCATCACATGTAGAGAAGTTAATCATTGAATCAAATCCACCCTCTGTATAATATCCATCTTTGCCAACTTTATGATCCCATGCCTCTCCTGTCATCCAGAAATCATCAGTCCAGTCAGCTCCGGGCTCATTAGGATTATTCTTTCTCCAATTATTAAGTGCCGTAACACACGACTCTTTAAGTGCTTTCCATGATGCATACTCAACATGCTTGGCTGTATCACATCTGAATCCGTCTACACCATATGTCTCAACCCATTCAGATAACCATTTGCAAAGATAACTTCTTACAGTTCCGGAGGAACCATATTTAGCTACTTTCGCATCATATGTACCCTCTTTAGTCCATTTATTCTTTAATAATGCCGGAATACCGACTGTAGCTTTCGACTCTGTCTTGAAATCAGGAAGTCCTGATAAAGATCTTGTAAGATCACTACCTCCCTCTCCTGTATCAGGATAACCGGCAACTCCGGATCTTATCCAGTCTCCTCCCCACCATTTAGCCCAGTCAGTGGCATTACTTTTATAATCTACATAATCGTGATATGAAGAATAACCTGATTCAGGATTGTCACCATTATAAAATGTATCCCATCCGTCTTTCAAAGTACCATAACCGAACTCGCTCATATCACCAATGCTTGAATATCCTGCATGGTTCATAACTATATCCATTACTATTCTTATTCCATGCTTATGTGCAGTAGTTACAAGAGTCTTAAATTCCTCCTTTGTACCAAATGCTGCATCTGTCTCTGTATAATCAAGAACATAATATCCATGATATGACTGATGATAAAATCCTTCTTCTCCACCCTGGAAGTATCCATGAATCTGCTCATATGGTGCACTTAACCATATTGCATTAACTCCAAGATCATCAAAATATCCTGCCTCTATCTCCTGCGTGATTCCCGCAAAATCACCACCATGGAAAGTTGCTCTCTGGTCTTTAAATTTCTTGGCATAATCCTGTCTGCCATATGCATTGTCATTAGACGTATTACCATTCTTAAATCTGTCTGTAAGAAGGAAATACACTGTTGCATTGTCCCACGAGAACTTGCTTGTCCCTGCTGTACTTAACGAATTCTCTAATACACGACTCTCCTGTGTAGGAACCAGCTTACCCTCACTGTCTGTCGTAAACTTATATGCTACATCCGCATTTTCAGAATCAGCCGGCTTAGCTGATTCTGAATTATCCACAGCCACATTACCTGATGCCGTCTTGGAACTAAAAACATTCTGCCCGAATGCAGGTGATGTTCCCATAACAGCAACTGCCAAAGATAATGCTAATACTCTTTTAATCTTTGCTTTACTCATAATACCTCCATATGTTTTATAAATTATTGCCATTGTACTTTTACCATCAAATAAATAAAATATATGCTAATCACTTTTATGCAAATGATTATAAACAATAATATCCACTGCTGATAATTGTACATCTTGTATAGTATAATTCTCTTGTACATTTTTGGCAAACCAAAATTACCCCATCTATAAAACTTTGGCGAATTGACCAAATAAAATCAAAAATACTATCCACATTGTACAACGAATATTGAGGTATTGTATCTTTTGCCACTTTTCGTATGATATAGTATAAATATAGCAATTTGACTATTTCTTATATATAGTTTATTATATTAAGAAATGTTTTTATCATTAAGATATAAGGTAAAAAAATAGAAATGGGGATTAATATGAATAAGTTATTAATTAAGTTGTGTGCATGCCTTTGTTTAATGGCAATTTGTGTAAATGTTCTAATTGTATGTGTTGGATGTAGCAAAAATGCAAAAGGAATAAGTTCCTCTGAATTATCCGGAACATGGGAATCTGAATCAGGCATAGCTGTTTATGAATTTTCCGATAATGGAACGGGATATGCATATACTAAAAAGAATCCTGATACAAAACTGAATTTTTCATACATAATCGGTAATGAATCAATTACAATAGAATCATCTTTGCCAGGTCAGACCGGCAAAAAGAATAAAACCGACCTCACAATAAGTAAAGAAGATGGAAAAGTGATTCTTTATAATCAAAACAAAAATAACGAAAAAATAGTAAAAAAATGAGCCTGTGAAAAAATTTCTGT
>DEGR01000077.1:541-43499 GCA_002351535.1 Lachnospira sp. UBA2821 | reverse complement strand
ACAAGGTGATGATGAGCCAAAAATAAGGATGTTAAAATAGTTGCAGTTGAGCCTGCTACATCACCTGTGCTTTCTAAAGGTGAAGCAGGAGCACATAAGATTCAGGGAATAGGTGCAGGATTTGTGCCTGTAATACTTAATACTGAAGCATATGATGAAGTAATTACAATTGAAAATGATGCTGCATTTGATGGCGGTAAGCTTATGGCAGCATCAGAGGGCATATTAGTTGGTATTTCATCAGGTGCAGCATTAGAAGCAGCAATCCAACTGGCAAAGAGACCGGAGAATAAAGGCAAGACAATAGTTGCACTTTTACCTGATAGTGGTGACAGATATTATTCAACACCTTTATTTGGATAAAAAAATGTTGTCATTTTGCCGGATGTATGTTATCCTATTCTAAATTTAATTTGCACTGCATACAATCTACAGTACAAACTGACAGGCGGACGATAGGAAATATATGTGTAGCCGGGCTATTTTAGCAGCAGAAATTATATACGCTCTGCGGGACAGTAGTATTTGTCCCGCAGGGCGTTTGTTGTTTTAAAGGGGCATATTTGTGCGTGCAGAATGGAGGGTATTATGGAGAAAAATTCAAATGAAGCAATTGCAATGAAGGTATCGTTTGTAAGTATAATTGTAAATGTTGTATTATCAGTATTTAAATTTATAGCAGGAGTGATTGCACATTCGAGTGCAATGGTTTCAGATGCAGTTCATTCCGCATCAGATGTGTTCAGCACGTTTGTTGTAATTATCGGAGTTAAAATATCATCAAAAGAAGCAGATGAAAATCATCAGTATGGACATGAAAGACTGGAAAGTGTTGCATCCATTATTCTGGCAATGGTATTGTGTGCAACAGGACTTGGAATAGGTGGAAGTGGAATAAGAAGTATAACTACAGGACAGTATAAGCATTCGGTTATTCCGGGAATACTTGCGTTAGTTGCGGCTGTTGTATCAATTGCTGTTAAAGAGGCTATGTACTGGTATACAAGAATGTATGCGAAAAAGATTGATTCTACTGCACTTATGGCAGATGCATGGCATCACAGGTCAGATGCTCTTTCGTCTATAGGAAGTCTTATAGGTATTGCGGGAAGCATAATGGGATACAGGATGTGTGATTCGGTTGCGAGTATTGTTATATGTGTATTCATTGTAAAAGCGGCGGTAGATATATTTAAAGATGCCATAAGCCGTATGACAGATGAATCGTGTAGCAAAGAAGTGGAGAATCGTATGGCGGACGTTATACTCGGCCGGGAAGGTGTTAAAAGAATTGATTCCCTTAAGACGAGAAAATTTGGTGCGAAGATATACATAGATGTTGAGATAAGTGTTGACGGAGAACTCAAACTTATAGAAGCCCATGCAATTGCTGAGAATGTACATGACGAAATAGAAAAAGAATTTCCGGGAGTTAAACATTGTATGGTGCATGTTAATCCATATTAAGTTATAATATATGTGAAAAACATTACATTAGGAAGATGAGGAAAACGGTTTGAGTAATAAATTATATAAAAAAGTTGATGTTAGTGAGAAAATAAGATTGGATGAGTATATAGTAAGAGTATATCTTTTGTTATTGCTTACGTTTTTTCCACTTGTTTTCTGGGATTTCTACTTTAATATAGCGGATGTGAAATTCATAGTATTTGTTTCACTGACATTAATAGCATTGGCGTTTTGTCTTATATATTCAATATGGAGCAGAAGCATAAATATAAGAAAAGTAAATAAAGCATGGATATGGATAGCATTATGGGTGTTTTCAGCAGCATTATCTACAATATTTTCTAAGCATAAGACTATAGCACTTATGGGAAATGATGGAAGAAGTTTCGGATTTATCACTGTATGCTGTCTTGCTGTTATGATGGTACTTATATCGAATTGCACAATAGATTACAGATTCTTTATAAATGTATTTCTCTGTGCAGGTGTAATTGTATCAGTGCTTGCGGTTTTTAACTTTCTTGGAATTGATTTTATAGGTTTTTATAACGGAGTTGATAAAGGACTGCGTGAAATGTTCCAGACCACATTCGGGCATGTCGATATATGCAGTAACTATTTCGCAATATCAGTTCCTGTTGCATATTTTATGTATATGTATGAAGAAAATACGAAGAGAAAAATATTTTACATGTTTGCCTTGTGGTGCACATTTATGGGAAGTTTTGCAGGAGGGTGTGACAGTGGATACATTATACTTGCAGTAGTGACGGTACTTACACTAATATTCATGGATTCTTATAAGAGGCTTTTTTATAGTGCAGTAGCTGCATTAATACTTACAATAACTGCGAAAATAATGATGATTCTTAATGGCATGTTTGAAGATGCAAAACATATGGATTCCATTGCGATTATGATTACAGGCAATAAGGTAATAATTTTTCTTGTGTTATTTATGATAATTATGTGTGCTGTAAGTCTTGTCAGATGTGATAAATGCAGTGAGAAAGAGTTCAGAATAGTTAAGATAGGATTAATTACGATTCTTCTTGTTATTATGGTGGCAGTAGTGGCATTATTCATATATTTTTCATTTATTGATAAGGATAAAGACATAGGAAGTCTTGCTAATATTTTAAGATTCGATGATGAATGGGGAAGCAGGCGCGGATATATATGGAAAAGAGGAATGCAGTGTTATGCGGACAGCTCATTGAAAGATAAAATAATAGGAGTGGGTCCGGATACTTTACAGCAGTCATTAAAAAAAGTATATGGCGAGGAGATGCTTGCAAGATTCAGTGCCTACTATGATAATATGCATAATGAGTATATGCAGTATCTTGTGACGACAGGTGTATTGGGACTTGTATCATATATGGGAATGGTGATATGTGAAATAAAGACAGCAATCAAATCTATTAGCGGTAATATATATATGCGGGCATTATTTGCGGGAATGGTATGTTATCTTGTTCAGGCTATGGTAAATGTTAACCAGATTATAACAACTCCGTATCTTTTTATCGTCATGGCAATGATATATGCTTCAAGCGTTATTCAGGTTGCAAAACAATAATGAAAATGATATAATGTCCCACAAATGCACATGCCTATAAAAAGGGCGGAAATGGAGGATTAGATGTTTTCTTTTGACGAAGTAAAAAACTATGACAGCGAAGTTGCACAGGCAATGGAGCAGGAGATGACAAGACAGCGTACACATATTGAGCTTATTGCATCTGAGAATCTTGTAAGTAAGGCAGTTATGTCAGCAATGGGAAGTCACCTTACTAATAAATATGCGGAAGGATATCCGGGTAAGAGATATTATGGCGGATGCGAGTATGTTGACGTAGTCGAGACACTTGCAATTGAGAGAGCCAAGAAGTTATTTGGTTGTGAATATGTTAACGTTCAGCCACATTCAGGAGCACAGGCTAACCTTGCGGTATTTTTTGCATTAGTTAATCCCGGTGATACAGTTATGGGTATGAGCCTTGCTGATGGAGGACATCTTACACATGGTTCACCTGTTAACATTTCAGGCAAATATTTTAATATTGTTTCTTACGGCGTTAATGATGACGGATACATAGATTATGATAATGTACTTAAGATAGCCAAAGAAAATAAGCCAAAGCTTATTGTTGCAGGAGCAAGTGCATATCCTAGAGAAATTGATTTTAAGAAATTCAGAGAGATAGCTGATGAGGTAGGAGCATACCTTATGGTAGATATGGCTCATATTGCAGGTCTCGTAGCTGCGGGAGAACATATGAATCCGGTTCCTTATGCACATGTTGTCACAACAACTACACATAAGACACTCAGAGGACCAAGAGGTGGTATGATTCTTTGTGGAAGTGCTGAGTTTGCTAAAGAGATTAATTTTAACAAGGCAGTGTTCCCGGGAATTCAGGGTGGACCACTTATGCATGTTATTGCAGCTAAGGCTGTATGCTTAAAGGAAGCACTTGATGACAGCTTCAAAGATTATGCTAAGAATGTTAAGGCAAATGCGGCAGCATTGGCAAAAGGACTTACAGACAGAGGATTCAATCTTGTATCAGGTGGTACAGACAATCATCTTATGTTAGTAGACCTTCAGAATATGAATATTACAGGTAAGGAATGTGAGAAGTTACTTGATGCAGCTAACATAACATGTAACAAGAATGCAATACCTAATGACCCTGCATCACCATTTGTAACAAGTGGTATACGAATCGGTACACCTGCTATCACATCAAGAGGCATGAAAGTTGAAGATATGGATGTAATTGCAGAGGCTATATCATTACTTGTTAAGGATTGTGAAGCTAATAAAGAAGAAGCAATGGCAATGGTTAAGACACTTACAGATAAGTATCCGTTATATGAATAAATGTTATTGTTTATAGAATATAACATTTATAAGAAGATTACGGAATGGTATAGAGAAAACTAATATTCGCTGTAACGGAGCGAATATAATACAAGATAACAGGACATACTCTCATTAGAATAATAATGGGGGTGTGTCTTTTTGTTTGTACAGGAATTTGTAAAATGTGGTCTTACAGGATGGTGTATGGAAGTATTCTGGACAGGAACAATAAGTCTGTTTCAAAGAGATAAAAAAATGAGTGGAAATACATCACTGATAATGTTTCCTATATATGGAATGGCAGCAGTAATTAAGCCGCTAAGCAAAAAAATGGAAAAAAGAAATGTATTTCTTAGAGGAACAGTATATACCTGCGGTATATACACAATGGAGTATCTGACAGGTAAGATGCTTAAGAAAAAAGAAATGTGTCCATGGGATTATTCATCAAGTAAATATAATATAGACGGATTAATAAGACTGGATTATGCACCGGTATGGTTTACGACAGGATTATTGTATGAAAAAATATTAAAATAATATGTAACTGTTCAGGTCGAAAAGTTATAAAAGTGATGTAAAATGCAAAAACATTTTAGAGAGCGGGTCTGAACAGTTACAAATATAAAATTATGATATCTTACAGATTTAGCAGTATACTTTTTTAATGTTCTCAATGTTAGAACTCATATTTACAAGCATCATATCAAGAATAGTGAGTGCGGCCATAGATTCAACCACGACTACAGCTCTTGGTACAATAATAGGGTCATGTCTGCCTTTTATATTAATAGAAATATTTTCGTTATCCTTATTTACAGTGTTCTGTTCACTGAATATAGAAGGAGTAGGCTTAATTGCCGCTCTTATAATGATATCCGAACCATCGCTTATTCCACCTAATGTTCCGCCTGAATGGTTGGTGGTTTTACATACACATCCTTCTGAATATCTGAATGGGTCATTGTTCTGCGAACCGGTAAGCTTTGCGGCATCCATGCCATCACCTATCTCGAATGCTTTAACGGCACCAATGGATACAAGTGCCTTTGACAGGTTTGCGTCAAGTTTTTCGAATACGGGTTCTCCAATTCCGGCGGGAAGCCCTTTGATTATGCATTCACATACACCGCCTGCCGAGTCTCCCTTTTCACGCAGAGAATTAAGATATTCTGCACATTCTGATGCAGTGTCAGAATCCGGCATATATAAAGGATTAGTATCTCTTTGTGTCAAATCAAATTTATCAGGATTGACTTCGAATTCACCTATCGATTTGGTATAGGCTGTTACAGTTATACCGAGAGAAGAAAGAATCTTAAGCGCAACGGCACCCGCAGCAACACGTCCTATTGTTTCTCTGCCTGAAGAGCGTCCGCCACCTCTGTAATCCCTGAAGCCATATTTCATATCAAATGTATAATCTGCATGACCGGGTCTGTAGTAGGAAGCTATTTCTGAATAGTCTGATGAACGCTGCGTTTCGTTCATTACTACCAGAGATATAGGTGTTCCTGTAGTCTTTCCTTCGAATACACCACTCATAATCCGGACGGTGTCATTTTCTTTTCGTGGGGTTGAAAAGTCAGACTGTCCCGGTTTTCTTCTATTTAAATATTTCTGAATATCGTCTTCGCATAAAGGAACTCCGGACGGACATCCGTCTATGACAACTCCGATTCCTTTGCCATGGGATTCGCCCCATGTTGTTATTTTAAATATTGTTCCAAATGTTGAACCTGCCAATATTATTTACCTTCGCTTTCTATAAGATTGTGAAACATATTATATTTTAACTTGTAAACTTGTAAAAATCAAGGTATAATGGGGCATGTATGCAAAGGAGAGAAAGTGATGAGTAAAAATTATAAGCTTATTGCAAGAGATGGAAGAGCCAAAAGAGGTGAATTCCATACAGTACATGGTACAATACAGACACCTGTATTTATGAATGTCGGAACGGCGGCTGCGATAAAAGGAGCAGTGTCGACAGAAGATTTACAGCAGATAAAAACACAGGTTGAGCTTTCTAATACATATCATCTTCATGTAAGACCGGGAGATGATGTGGTAAAGCAGATGGGAGGACTTCATAAGTTCATGGTATGGGATAAGCCTATACTTACGGATTCTGGTGGCTTTCAGGTGTTTTCACTTGCGGGATTAAGAAAGATAAAAGAAGAAGGTGTCTATTTTAATTCACATATAGATGGACGTAAAATATTTATGGGACCGGAACAGAGTATGCAGATACAGTCTAATCTTGCTTCAACAATAGCAATGGCATTTGATGAGTGTGCACCACATCCGGCCACAAGACAGTATATGACAGATTCGGTGAACAGAACAACAAGATGGCTGGAGCGTTGCAAAAACGAGATGGCAAGGCTTAACGGACTTGATGATACAATTAATAAACAACAGATGCTTTTCGGAATAAATCAGGGCGGTACTTATGAAGATATAAGAATAGAACATGCAAAGAGAATATCAGAATTTGATCTTGACGGGTATGCACTTGGAGGACTGGCTGTTGGTGAGACACATGAGGAAATGTACAGAATATTAGATGAGACTGTACCGTATCTTCCACTTGAGAAACCGACATATCTGATGGGAGTCGGAACTCCGGCAAATATTCTTGAAGCAGTTGACAGAGGTGTCGACTTCTTTGACTGCGTATATCCTTCCAGAAATGGAAGACATGGTCATGTGTATACGAATCATGGAAAACTCAATCTGTTTAATGCAAAATATAAGCTGGATGATAAACCTATAGAGGAAGGATGTGGATGTCCTGCATGTAAGAAATACAGCAGAGCATATATAAGACATCTTCTTACGGCAAAGGAAATGCTTGGAATGAGACTTTGTGTTCTTCATAATCTGTATTTCTATAATACCATGATGGAAGAAATAAGACAGGCAATTGAAGAAAACAGATACTCAGATTATAAAAGAAAGAAACTTGAAGGTTTTCAGTCATAAGCATTTAATGAAAACATTTATTCAGGTTAAAGAATAAAAACTATATTAATAGTAGAAATGAGGTAAAGAATGAATTTATTATCAATTTTAGCGGCTACAAAGGCTGCAAGTGCAACTTCGGGTATTACTATGATGATTATCTATGTTGTTTTCATCGGAGGATTTTTCTATTTTGTGCTTATCAAACCACAGAAGAAACAGCAGAAAGAAACAGCAACAATGCTTTCAGCATTGGAGATTGGTGACAGTGTGCTGACAACATCGGGATTTTATGGAATAGTAATAGATATTAATGAAGATGTTATAATTGTTGAATTTGGTAATAACAAAAACTGCAGAATTCCAATGCAGAAAGCAGCAATTGCACAGGTGGAAAAAGCTTCTGACGGAGTTGAATAAATAAAAAACTCTTGTATTATGAAGAATAATTGTTTATAGTAGTAGATTAAGTTATATTTAATCAAATGGCTTAACAGTCACGGATACAGAATAAAAATGAAATAAGAAAAGAGGGATTCTTTATGGAGTTCAATATTACAGTTATGCCTGGCGACGGTATCGGACCGGAGATTGTTACTGAGGCAAGAAAAGTATTGGATAAAGTTGGAGATGTATATGGACATAAGTTCAATTATACAGAAGTAAAAATTGGTGGAACATCTATTGATACATATGGTGTACCACTTACAGATGAAGCAATTGAGACGGCTAAATCTTCAGATGCAGTTCTTTTGGGAGCTGTCGGAGGAATTGTAGGTAAAGATAAATGGTATGAACTTCCACCGGAAAAGAGACCGGAGGCAGGACTTCTTAAGATAAGAAAGAGCCTTAATCTTTATGCTAACTTAAGACCTGCATACCTGTATGAAGAACTTAAAGATGCATGTCCGCTTAAAGAAGAGATAGCATCGGCAGGTTTTGATATGGTTGTCGTGAGAGAACTTACAGGTGGTCTTTACTTTGGAGAGAGAAGCACTAAGGAGATAGACGGAGTTGTTACAGCAGTAGATACTCTTACTTATACAGAAGATGAGATAAGAAGAATAGCAGTTCAGGGATTTGAGATTGCACGCAAGAGAAATAAAAATGTTATCAGCGTTGATAAGGCGAATGTCCTTGATTCTTCAAGATTATGGCAGAAGATAGTCGCAGAAGTTGCAAAAGATTATCCGGATGTTAAAGTGTCAAATATGCTTGTTGACAACTGTGCAATGCAGCTTGTAAAAGATCCAAAGCAGTTCGATGTAATTCTTACAGAGAACATGTTCGGAGATATTTTATCTGATGAAGCAAGTATGATTACAGGCTCAATCGGAATGCTTCCTTCGGCAAGTCTCGGATACAATAAGATGGGACTTTATGAACCAAGTCATGGTGCAGCACCTGATATTGCAGGGCAGAACATAGCTAATCCGCTTGCAACAATATTATCGGCAGCAATGATGTTAAGATATTCATTTGATTTGGATAAGGAAGCTGATGCTATAGAAAATGCAGTTAAAAAAGTGTTAAAAGACGGTATCAGAACAGTTGACATTATGTCAGAAGGAATGACCAAAGTAGGATGTACACAGATGGGTGACGAAATCTGTGCAAGAATTTAAGTATACATTTAATATATATCTATATAGGAAGCAATTTAGGACGCTTCGGATTGGAGGATTAGAGAATGAAAAGTGATGCAGTAAAAAAAGGGATGCAGCAGGCACCTCACCGTTCGTTATTTAATGCACTTGGTATGACAAAAGAAGAACTTGAGAGACCATTAGTAGGTATTGTATGTTCATATAATGAGATTGTACCCGGACATATGAATCTTGATAAAATAGCACAGGCAGTAAAAATGGGAGTTGCCATGGCAGGTGGTACACCTATAATGTTTCCTGCAATTGCGGTATGTGACGGAATTGCCATGGGACATACAGGAATGAAATATTCTCTTGTTACAAGAGATCTTATAGCAGACTCAACAGAGTGTATGGCACTTGCACATCAGTTTGATGCACTCGTTATGATTCCAAACTGTGATAAGAATGTACCGGGACTATTAATGGCTGCAGCAAGAGTAAATGTTCCAACAGTATTTGTAAGTGGCGGACCTATGCTTGCCGGTCATGTAAAAGGACAGAAAAGAAGTCTTTCTTCTATGTTCGAGGCAGTGGGTTCATATGCTGCGGGAACAATGACAGAGGAAGATGTATGCGAATTTGAGAATAAAGTATGTCCAACATGCGGTTCATGTTCGGGAATGTACACAGCTAACAGTATGAACTGTCTTACAGAAGTTCTCGGTATGGGATTAAGAGGTAATGGTACAATTCCTGCTGTATATTCTGAAAGAATTAAACTTGCAAAGCATGCAGGTATGGCAGTAATGGATATGTACAGAAAGAATATCAGACCAAGAGATATTATGACAAAAGAAGCTATTCATAACGCACTTACAGTAGATATGGCACTTGGATGCTCAACTAACAGTATGCTTCACCTTCCGGCCATTGCACATGAGATAGGATATGATATTGATATTTCAATTGCAAATGAGATAAGTGCAAAGACTCCTAATATCTGTCATCTTGCACCGGCAGGTCCAACATATATGGAGGATTTGAATGAGGCAGGCGGTGTATATGCAGTTATGAATGAGCTTGCTGAGATAGGACTTCTGAATACAGATTGTATGACTGTTACAGGTAAGACTGTCGGTGAGAATATTAAAGGTTGCAGAAATCTTAATCCGGAGGTTATCAGACCGGTTGATAATCCATATAGTAAGACAGGTGGTCTTGCAGTATTAAAAGGTAATCTCGCACCTGACGGAAGCGTTGTTAAACGTTCAGCAGTTGTACCTGAGATGCTTGAGCATGAAGGTCCTGCCAGGGTATTTGAGTGTGAAGAGGATGCTATAGCAGCAATAAAAGGTGGCAAGATTGTTAAAGGTGATGTAGTGGTTATCAGATATGAAGGTCCTAAGGGAGGTCCTGGTATGAGAGAGATGCTTAATCCTACATCAGCCATTGCCGGAATGGGACTTGGCTCTTCAGTTGCACTTATTACAGACGGACGTTTCTCAGGAGCATCAAGAGGAGCATCAATTGGTCATGTGTCACCGGAGGCAGCAGTAGGAGGACCTATTGCATTAGTTGAAGAAGGTGATATGATACACATTAATATAAATGAAAATACAATTACACTTAAAGTATCTGATGAAGAATTAGCAGCAAGAAAAGCAAAATGGCAGCCAAAGGCACCTAACGTCACAACAGGTTATCTTGCAAGATATGCATCTTTAGTCACATCAGGCGATAAAGGAGCAATACTTAAAAATAACTAATTAGACGAATTGGAAATAAAACGGAGGATTGTTATGCAGTTAACAGGTTCACAGATTATTATTGAATGTTTAAAAGAACAGGGAGTAGACACAGTATTCGGTTATCCGGGCGGAGCTATTCTTAATGTATATGATGAATTATATAAACATACAGATGAGATAACACATTATCTTACATCGCATGAGCAGGGAGCATCCCATGCAGCAGACGGATATGCAAGGTCAACAGGTAAAGTTGGTGTGTGCATGGCTACGTCAGGCCCGGGGGCAACTAATCTTGTTACAGGTATTGCAACAGCACACATGGATTCCGTTCCTGTCGTTGCAATTACGGCAAATGTTGGAAAGTCACTGCTTGGAAAGGATTCTTTTCAGGAGGTTGATATTGTAGGTGTGACAATGCCTATCACAAAACATAACTATATTGTAAGTGATGTTGAGAAGCTTGCAGATACATTAAGAGAAGCTTTTTATGTTGCACAGTCGGGAAGACCGGGTCCGGTACTTGTAGATATTACAAAAGATGTTACAGCTAATAAAACTGAGTATACAAGAAAAGACCCAAAACCTATTGAAAGAGTTACGGAGACGATTAAAGACAGTGACATAGATAAGGCGTTATCACTTATTAAAAAATCCAAAAAACCATATATTTTCGTTGGTGGAGGAGCAGTTATAGCTGA
Organism: Lachnospira sp. UBA2821; assembly: GCA_002351535.1. Taxonomy (GTDB): domain Bacteria; phylum Bacillota; class Clostridia; order Lachnospirales; family Lachnospiraceae; genus UBA2821. The sequence continues at coordinate 32,152 of DEGR01000077.1, read as the reverse complement.
CGCTTCAGAAGAACTTAAAGAATTTGTGCATAAAGTAGATGCACCTGTATGCGACTCACTTATGGGAAAGGGAGCATTTGACGGAACAGACAGTTTATATTCAGGAATGTTAGGAATGCATGGAACAAAGGCATCTAACCTTGGAGTAACTGAGTGCGATTTGCTTATTGCCATTGGAACAAGATTCAGTGACAGAGTTATAGGTAATGCAAAGAAATTTGCCAAAAATGCAAAAGTTCTTCAGTTTGATGTAGACCCTGCAGAAGTTAATAAGAATATAAGAACTACAGCAAGTGTAATAGGTGATGTCAAAGAGATTCTTTCAAGAATAAATGAGAAGCTCCCACAGTATAATCATGAAGAGTGGATTGCTCATATAGAAGACATTAAGACAAAGCATCCGCTTAAAAAACATGACAATGAGATGAGCGGACCATTTATTATGGAGAAGCTTTATGAGGTTACTAATGGAGAGGCACTTATTACAACCGATGTAGGTCAGCATCAGATGTGGGCGGCACAGTATTACAAATATTCTAAGCCAAGAACATTTATGTCATCAGGCGGAGCAGGAACAATGGGATATGGTGTAGGAGCCGCTATAGGTACAAAGGTAGGAAATAAGGATAAAGTTGTTGTAAATATTGCCGGTGACGGATGTTTCAGAATGAATATGAATGAGATTGCAACGGCAACAAGATATAATATTCCAATTATAGAAATCGTTATGAACAATCATGTTCTTGGAATGGTTCGTCAGTGGCAGACCCTTTTCTATGGAGAGAGATATTCATATACAACTCTTAATGATCAGGTTGATTTTGTGAAACTTTCAGAGGCTATGGGTGCAAAAGCATACAGAATTACAAAGCCTGAAGAAGTTGAGCCAACATTAAGAGAAGCAATAAGCCTTAACATACCTGTTGTTATTGAATGCTGTATCGATCAGGATGAAAAGGTATTCCCAATGGTTGCACCAAATGCACCAATCAGTGAGGCATTCTCAGAAGAGGATTTGGAAGCTAAAGGACTTGACTGTTAATATATTCAGTTGTAAAATATGTTTCAAGTTTTGGTAAAATGCCAGAAGACGTTTAAAGGAGGAAATTTAAAGTGAGTAGAGTTTATAATTTCTCAGCCGGACCGGCTGTATTACCTGAAGAGGTATTAAGAGAAGCAGCAGATGAAATGTTAGATTACCAGGGAAGTGGAATGTCCGTAATGGAGATGAGCCACCGTTCCAAAGTATATGATAAGATTATTAAAGATGCAGAGCAGGATTTAAGAGATCTTATGAATATACCTGATAACTACAAAGTATTATTCTTACAGGGAGGAGCATCGCAGCAGTTTGCAATGATTCCAATGAACCTTATGAAGAATAAAAAAGCTGCATACATAGTTACAGGTCAGTGGGCTAAGAAAGCATATCAGGAAGCACAGAAATATGGAGAGGCAATCAAAGTTGCTTCATCAGAGGATAAAACATTTTCTTATATTCCTGACTGCTCAGATTTAGATATTCCTGAAGATGCCGATTATGTTTATATATGTGAAAATAACACAATCTACGGTACAAAATATAAAAAGCTTCCTAACACAAAAGGAAAGACATTAGTTGCAGATGTATCTTCATGCTTCCTTTCAGAGCCTGTAGATGTTACAAAATATGGTGTAATATATGGCGGTGTTCAGAAGAACATCGGACCTGCAGGTGTTGTAATTGTTATTATAAGAGAAGATTTGATAACAGAGGATGTTCTTCCGGGAACACCTACAATGCTTCAGTATAAGATTCATGCAGATGCACAGTCATTATATAATACACCACCTGCATATGGTATTTACATCTGTGGCAAAGTATTTAAATGGCTCAAGAAGATGGGCGGACTTGAGAAGATGAAGGAACGTAATGAGAAGAAAGCAAAGATACTTTATGATTTCCTTGATCAGAGTGAATTATTTAAGGGTACAGTAGTTCCTGAAGACCGTTCACTTATGAATGTTCCATTTGTAACAGGTGATGAAGAACTTGATGCAAAATTTGTTGCAGAAGCGAAAGCAGCAGGATTTGAGAATCTTAAGGGACACAGAACTGTTGGTGGTATGAGAGCAAGTATTTATAATGCAATGCCAATCGAAGGTGTTGAGAAGTTAGTTGAATTTATGAAGAAATTCGAAGCAGCTAATAAATAAGATTGATGGAGGCAGAAATGACAAACGTAAAATGTTTAAATCCTATCTCTAAGACAGGACTTGATTTATTAACAGATAATTATACACAGGTTGAGAATTTTGAAGAAGCAGATGTAGCACTTGTAAGAAGTGCTGCTATGCATGATCTTGATTTACCCGAAAGTCTTAAGGCAGTAGCAAGAGCCGGTGCCGGTGTTAATAATATTCCACTTGACAAATGTGCTGAAAAAGGAATTGTGGTATTTAATACACCGGGAGCAAATGCAAATGGTGTTAAAGAACTCGTTATTGCAGGAATGCTCCTTGCAGCAAGAGATGTTGTTGGTGGCATTAACTGGGTTAAAACAAATGCTGACGATGAGAATATTGCAAAGACTGCTGAAAAACAGAAGAAAAACTTTGCAGGTGGAGAAATCGAGGGAAAGAAGCTTGGTGTTATCGGTCTTGGAGCAATTGGTGTTAAAGTTGCCAATGCAGCAGTTTCACTTGGAATGGATGTATATGGATACGACCCATATATTTCAGTTCAAGGTGCATGGAATCTTTCAAGAAGTGTAAAGCATATTGCTACAACAGAAGAGATTTTCAAAGAGTGTGATTACATAACTGTTCATGTTCCACTCCTTGACAGTACAAAAGGTATGATTAGCAAAGAGGCAATTGACATGATGAAAGATGGCGTTGTTGTTCTTAACTTTGCAAGAGATATTCTTGTTGATGAGAACGCAATGGAAGAGGCTCTTAAGTCAGGTAAGGTTAGAAAATATGTTACAGATTTCCCTAATACATTGTCAGTTAAGATGGAAAATGCTATCGTAACACCACATATCGGTGCATCTACTGCTGAATCTGAAGACAATTGTGCAGTAATGGCAGTAAATGAAGTTATGGATTATATAGAGAATGGTAATATCAAAAACTCAGTTAATTATCCTAACTGTGATATGGGAGTTTGTGATAAAGCAGGAAGAATTGCTATCTGTCACAAGAATATCCCTAATATGATAAGCCAGTTTACGTCAGTTCTTGCAAAAGACGGAGTAAATATTTCTGATATGACAGATAAGAGCAGAGGCGATTTTGCATACACACTTATGGACGTTGAGACTGCTCTTTCAGATGATGTTGTATCTGAAATTGAAGGCATTGACGGTGTTATAAGAGTAAGAGTTATAAAGTAATATCAGATAAATAATTAGCAATTTTATGCCGCAGGGTGAAGTCATTCTGCGGCATATTTTGGATATATGAAAAGGAGAAATACTATGGCAATAATAAAACCATTTAAGTGTATCAGACCGGCGGTTGATAAAGCAAAGGATGTTGCTGCACTGCCATATGATGTATATAACAGACAGGAAGCATGTGATGAAGTAAAAGACAAACCATTATCATTTCTTAACATAGACCGTGCAGAAACACAATTTGACAGCAGTGTTGATACTTATGATGAGAGAGTTTATGCTAAGGCAAAAGAACTGTTAGAGACAAGAATGAATGATGGAACATTTGAGCAGGAACAGAAGGACTGTTATTTTATATATTCTCTTACCATGGATGGCAGGGAACAGACAGGACTTGTGGCTTGTGCTTCTATTGATGATTATATTAATAATGTTATCAAAAAACATGAGAACACAAGAGAGGAAAAAGAAATAGACAGAATAAAACACGTTGATACATGCGGAGCACAGACAGGACCTATTTTTCTTGCCTACAGAGCAGATAAAGTTATTAATGATGTCATAATTAAAAACAAAAAGAATGCACCTATGTTTGATTTCGTGGCAGATGACGGAGTAAGACATGCTGCATGGAAGATAGATAACGGTAGTGATATAAATATATTGCAGAACGAATTTGGTAAAATCGACAGTATATATATAGCAGACGGACATCACAGAGCAGCATCAGCGGTTAAGGTTGGATTAAAGAGAAGAAATGAGAAAAACAATTATACAGGAGATGAGGAATTTAACTATTTTCTTTCTGTATTATTCCCTGATGAAGAGCTTATGATAATGCCATATAACAGATGTGTAAAAGATTTAGCAGGTAACACGACAGATGAATTTATAAAAAAAGTCGGTGAAAAATATGACGTAGAAGATAATGGAACAACACCATATCAACCTGATAAAAAAGGTGATGTAGGAATGTATATTGATTCTAAGTGGTATATTCTTCATCCTAAAAAAGAAATATTATCGGACGACCCTGTGGAAGGATTAGATGTATCTGTTTTACAGAATAACGTATTAGCTCCCGTACTTGGAATAGAGGATCCGAGAACAGATTCTAGAATTGATTTTATCGGAGGAATCAGGGGACTTAAAGAACTTGAGAGAAGATGTGCGGATGATATGAAGGTAGCATTTGCAATGTATCCGACATCAATTAAAGAGTTATTTGACGTGGCTGATGCGGGCAGACTTATGCCACCAAAATCAACATGGTTTGAGCCAAAACTGAGAAGTGGATTATTCATACACGCATTGTAAAAATACAATTTTTATGATAGTATTAATGGTATAAATGTAGTTGCAGGGTTTAATGGCTCTGAAGAGTATACGTTTTTTAGAATGGAGGATTCGAATGAAAAATAAATTGTATAAGATTATGAATTGGCCTAAAATTGAGGGGATAGAGTATTGTGACCAGAATGATCCTAATACTATACTTGGTCCACATATTACAAAAGACGGACTGGTTATTCAGGCATATGTACCTGATGCTGTCAAATTAAGTGTTATGTTTCAGGATAACAGTAAAATATACGATATGGAAGCAATGGATGACGAAGGTTATTATGCTGTATTAATAGATACTAAGAAAAAAAGCAAATATAAACTTATAGCTGAGTATAGTGATGATACTACATATGAATATTGGGATCCATATCAGTTTGAATGTGATATAGATATGAATTCGCTTAAGAAATTTAATGCCGGTATTGCTTATGATGCATATAATATTCTTGGAGCACATAAGAAGGTGATAGATGGAGTAAGTGGTGTACAGTTTGCTGTGTGGGCACCATTTGCACTCAGGGTAAGTGTAGTAGGAAAGTTTAATAACTGGGATGGAAGAAAATACCAGATGTCAGTAATTGGCGATACAGGTGTTTATGCTATATTTGTTCCGGAGTTATCAGAGGGTGAAAGGTACAAATTCGAGATTAAGCGAAAAGGTAATGAGAATATGCTTAAAGTAGATCCTTTCTCTTTCAGATATGATGTTCAGGATGATTCATCGGTAATAAGTGATATAGACAGCTTCAAGTGGAGTGATACAAGATGGATGAACAGCAGAGCAAAAACAGACAGTACCACATCTCCGGTTTCTATATATGAATTACAGTTACAGTCATGGAAGAAAAAAGACGGTGTGTACGATTATACGGAAATAGCGGACTATGTTAAGAATATGGGATATACACATGTACAGTTAATGCCTGTTATGCAGGCTGATGGTACTGATTATATGGGATATAATACACAGAGTTTTTATGCAGTGGATGAAAAAATTGGAGCGAATGATGATGTAAAGAATCTTATTAATGAATTACATAAGAAAAATATAGGTGTAATTCTTGAGTGGGCACCTAATCATTTTGCAAGTGATGTTCATGGAATGGCATTTTATGATGGAAGCTGTCTGTTTGAGCATCAGAATCCACTTAAAGGCTATGATAAAAATACAGGAACACATTATTTTAATTATGCACGACCTGAAGTTACAAGTTTTCTTATAGCAAATGCACTTTTCTGGACAAAAGTATATCATGCAGATGGACTTTGTATTCATTCGGTTGCGTCAATGCTCTATCTTGATTATGATAAAGTTCCAGGTGAATGGGTTCCTAATATATATGGAGGAAATGAGAATCTTGATGCAATTGAATTCTTAAAACACCTTAATTCAATATATAGGACAATGTCTGACGGTGCATTTATAATAGCTGATGATAATTCAGGCTATCCTGCACTTACAGGAGATGTTGACGAAGAATGTATCGGATTTGAATACAAATGGAATTATGAGTGGAAAAATGATGTGTTAGGTTATATGAATACGGCAGCTTACAGAAGAAGTGAGAATTACAACGATATATCGAACACACTTGTTTATCAGTATACAGATAACTTCATTAATGGATTCAGTCATGAAGAATTTGTTAATGGAAAGGCATCTTTAATAGGCAGAATGACAGGCGATAATGAAGATGGCAAATTCGCAAATTTAAGACTCATGTATGGATTCATGTATACTCATCCGGGAAGAAAGATGCTGTTTATGGGACAGGAATTTGCACAATATGAACCATGGAAGGTTGATGAAGAACTTGACTGGAATCTTCTGGATGAAGATAAGCACAAACAAATACAGGAATATGTCAAAGAACTTAATGGTTTATATAGAAGTGAAACAGCACTTTATGAGATGGATGATTATGAAGCGGGATTTGAGTGGATTAATAACATATCTGCAAGAGAGAGCATTCTTGTATTTGCAAGGAAGGGAAAGAAACCGGAAGACATACTTATAACAATATGCAATTTTGATAATGTTCAGAGAGAAGATTATAAAATCGGTGTGCCTGCGCAGGGTAAATATAAGGAAATATTTAACAGTGACAGTGAGAAGTTCGGAGGAAACGGATTTGTTAATCCGAGACTTAAACAGTCAAAGACAGATGAATGTGATGGAAGACCGGAATCTATAAGGGTAAATGTACCGGCACTTGGAATTACGGTTCTTAAATATTCAAAATCACAGGGAGCAGTAAAAACAGCTAAGCCGGTTACCAAGGCAGCGGCAAAGGAAACAACAAAGGAAACAACAAAGGCAACAACAGCTAAGAAGACGACAAAGACAGCAACAGTAAAGGCAGCAAAGGCTACAACTGCTAAGAAGACTGAAACTGAAAAAGAATCAGTCAAAATGGCAAAAGCTGCAACTGGTAAGAAAGCGGCTGTAAAGAAGACAAAGACAGCTACAAAGAAAGTAAGCCCTACAAAGGCAATTGAAGAAGAGAAGAAGGAAACGAATAAATAATGAATATGACAATGCTTGCGGTTGAAACAGCCTCAAATATAGAAGAGACAACGACAGAAGCTATAATGACGGCAGGAAATATTGCCGAGGATATTAACAAAAAGGCCAATGCCATTACGGAATATTTCAATAATAACGTTAATTCATTTATAAATTTTGGAATAAATGTTATTATTGCAATTATTATATTTATAATTGGCAGGGTATTGATTAAACTTTGCCTTAAGTTTTTAAACAGAATATTTAAAAGATCAAATGTAGATATAGGTGTTGCAAAATTTTTAAATTCATGTTGTAATGTGTTATTACATATCGTGCTTTTGGGAATTGTATGTTCACAGATAGGAATAAAGACAACGTCGGTTGTGGCAGTTATAGGTTCGGCAGGTATTGCAGTCGGTCTTGCGCTTCAGGGAAGTCTTGCTAACTTTGCGGGTGGTGTACTCATATTACTTCTCAAGCCATTTGTTATAGGTGATTATATTGTGGATGGTGGAACCGGAAGTGAAGGAACAGTGCGAAAAATAGATTTGTTTTATACATATCTTGTAACGATTGATAACAAGCAGGTTGTAATTCCTAACGGTCAGCTTGCTAACAGTAATCTTACTAATATTACTGCATTTGATAAGAGACGGCTTGATATGGAAGTTGGAATAAGTTATTCATCTGACATCACAAAGGCAAAGAAGATTATTAAGGATATAGCAGAATCGGATGCCAGAGTATTAAAAGATGAAGAAATATTTATATTTGTAAGCAGCCTGGATGCGAGTCAGGTTACTCTTGGAATTCGTATATGGGTAAAGACATCAGATTATTGGAATACTAAGTTTGATATGAATGAGAAGATAAAGAATAAACTTGATGAAAACGAAATAGAGATTCCATTTAATCAGTTAGAGGTTCATGTAAAAAAATAATTTAGTGTTTCAATTGGTGAAAAAAGTTAATTGTGACATTATACTCTTCCATGGAAACTGTTAATTTAGGTTTTGGTGGAAGAGTAATTTTGATTATAGCAATGAGGATTTACATATGAAAAATAAAAGATATTTTAAGCCTGCATTAACATTTTTACTTGCAATCATACTATGTATTGTATTAAAATATAATATCTATGCACAGGACATAGTAGGATTTGATTTCGATGCAGCGGGTCATCAGACAGGAGAAAAACTTGAGGCGTATGGTGATAAGAATGGATATGCTTCTACATCGGGGAATGGTATACTGTATTGTTATATGGGAACAGATGCAGTCAGGGCATTAGAATGGTCAGACCCTGAATATATTGACGGTGCATATAATATAACACCAATAGTGAGAGCAAGTGAAAAAAATAAGTGGGGGGATAATCCTTCATTTGTAATAGAATGTTCTACTAAAGGGATGTATGAAGTGAAGTTCAGTGCTTCACTGGGTGGTTCATCTAACGGACCATCACATTTTAAACTTCAGTATAGTACTGATGGAGTAACATTTAAGGAGATAGATAAAACAAATATAGCTATAGAATTTGATTCGAGGAAGCAGGTTAAGAATTATTATGCAGATACTGCAATTCCGGATGAAGGGTGGAATCAGCAGAAGTTATTTATAAGAATAATTACAAGTGATACCATAACTGTAGCCGGCGGAAATTATAAGATGATGCCTTCGGGTGGAGAGATAGCTGTTAATCATTTAAAATTAACAGGTGATTCAGAGAAAAAAACAGAACCGGTAACAAATGTGACAGAACCAGTGACAACATCCGGAGTTAGTGAAACGACACAAAATACTTATGAGAACCACACTACAAATAAAACACCGGATAACAATATAAAAGAGACTACGGCAAAGACGAATTCAGAAACTATTGCCGACGAAGGATATCAATCCGGTAAAACACAGGAAAATGTTGTTAACAAAGGTAATTCGGATAATGTGAAGGAATTTGTTACTGAGGTTGTTGTCAATCCCGATGGTTCAACGGAAACTGTTGTGATAGAAAATAATACATCAGAGACAACAGGTAGTGGGACCACAACAGTATCTGATAATAAAGAGACAGATAACAAAGATAAAAAAAAGACAAAATCAAAAGAAAATAAAACAAAAAAGGCAAAGAATAAGATGTCGCAGTCACAGATTGATAAAAACACTACGACGAAAGAGTCCGGCTATACTACGATTATTCTTATTATTTTGTCGGTTATCCTTGTAGCAGGGATAGCAGTTACGGCTTTAATTAATTTAAAGAGGAAGGAGTAAAAAGTGAAATTTTCAAGAATAGGAAAAGATATGGTAAGATGTGTCCTGACTGAACAGGATATGATAGAGAACGATGTTAAATTAGAAGATTTTTTTAAGAATAGAGAGAAAATACATGGCTTTTTGGAAAAAATCGTGGAGCAGGCAAGGGAAGAGATAGGCTATGAAGCAAATGGCGGAATGCTGGCTATGCAGCTTATGCCGCTTCCTAATAAAGGATTATCTATAACTTTTTCTGAGAATTCGGAAGAAAGTTTTGGCAATATGATGGAACATATTAAGGATATGATAGTAGACGATGCCGACGAAACAGAAGATATACAGGATACTGCTGATGATAAGAAATCAAGAAAAAATGCGCCAAGAATATTCAGATTTAATCGTCTTGAAGATATAGAAGAGTATGCAAGTGCTGTTCCTTTAGATAAAATGATTAAATCATCTGTTTATAAATTTGAAAATGATAACAGTTATTATCTCATATTAAAAAAAGGAAAATTAAAGAAAAAAGTCTATGAGACTTTGTGCTTTCAGGCACTTGATTATGCAGAACTTATATCTGATAATTCTGCACAGGCAGCTAACATTCAGGAACATGCAAAAGTTATAATTAAGAAAAATGCATTGGGCATATTAAAGGAACTTTAGAACTGATTAAAAGGAAACAGGAAATGGAGATTAATATTGATGGAAGAAATTAGTTACAAAGACTCGAATCTTGATGAGAGGATACTTAGAGCAGTTGAGGAAATGGGATTTGAGCAGATGACCCCTATTCAGGCACAGGCTATTCCTATTCTTTTGGAAGGAAAAGACATAATTGGTCAGGCACAGACAGGAACGGGAAAAACAGCCGCATTTGGAATACCGGTTATTCAAAATGTTGATTCTGAAAATAATAATCTTCAGGCATTGATTCTTTGTCCAACAAGAGAACTTGCTATTCAGGCAGCGAGAGAAATACGTGGATTTGCTAAATTTATGCATGGAATAAAGGTACTTCCGGTATATGGAGGACAAGATATATCTAAACAGATTCGTTCACTTAAGGGTGGAGTGCAGATTGTCGTTGGGACGCCGGGGCGTGTTATGGACCATATGAGAAGGCATACGTTAAAATTTAAAGATTTAAAAATGCTTGTTTTGGATGAAGCGGATGAAATGTTAGACATGGGATTCAGGGAAGATATAGAAACTATTCTTAAAAATGTTGAGACAGAACATCAGACAGCATTGTTTTCAGCAACTATGCCTAAAGAGATAATGGACATCACATCAAGATACCAGAAAGATGCAGTTGTAGTTAAAGTAGTAAAGAAAGAACTTACTATACCACTTGTAAGACAATATTATTATGAAGTCAGAAACAGAGATAAGGAAGAGGTAATATGCAGGCTTTTGGACTATTATAACCCAAAACGTTCGCTTATTTTCTGTAATACAAAGAGAATGGTAGATGAACTTGCGGATAATCTTAAAGGAAGAGGATATTTTGCGGAAGGACTTCATGGAGACCTTAACCAGTATCAGAGAGATAAGGTTATGGCTGCGTTCAGAAAGGGAAATACAGACATACTTATTGCAACTGACGTGGCAGCGAGAGGTATCGATGTAGACGGAGTGGAAGCGGTATTTAATTACGATGTACCACAGGATATAGAGTATTACGTCCATAGAATCGGACGAACAGGAAGAGCAGGACGTAAAGGAAGAGCATTTACACTTGTAGTCGGAAAGGAAATATTCAAACTCCGTGAAATAGAGAGAACCTGTAAGACTAAGATAAAGAACAGGCTTATACCAACTGTTTCTGATATAACGGAGAGTAAGTCAGCTTCTATAGTAAATGAGATTCTGGATATAATGAGAACTAAGGATATTAAAAAGTGCGAGTCTGTTATAGAAAAAGTTCTCAATGAAGAGGATTGCACTGCAATAGAACTTGCGGCAGCATTTTTGCGAAAGGAGCTCGGAGACGAACCGGAGAACATTATTCTTAAAGAAGAACCATACGTTCCTGAGAAGAGAGATAAAAATAAAAAATCAGGGAAATATGGCAGAAAATCATCAGGAAGGGATAGAAATAGCAGAAGCAGAAAATCGGGAGACAAGGATTTTAAAAATAAAAATTCCGTGTATAAAGAATATAAAAGTAAAGATTCCAAAGGAAAAACTGATAAGAATAATAAAAATAAGAAAAAGACAGATAATAAGAAAATAAAAAATAATGATCCATTTGCAAAATTCAAAAAATCTGGTAAGAAAAAGTAAGGAGAAAATGCATGATTGTAATAGGAATAAAAGAAAAAGTTGAGAAAGTAGTAGAGGAGGAGAATCTTGCAAGTTCCATGAAAAGCGGACTACTGCCGGTGTTTGCAACGCCGGGTATGGTGGCTCTTATGGAAGAAACGTCATGGAAATGTGTTGCCCCTTATTTGGAGGAGGGATGTGGAACAGTAGGAACATCTCTGGAAATAAAACACGTTGCTGCAACACCACTTGGGATGAAGGTGTATTGCGAGAGTGAATTAGTAGAAGTCGATGGAAGAAGACTTGTGTTTAATGTAAAAGTGTATGATGAAAAGGAACTTATTGGTGAAGGAAAGCATGAACGATTTATAGTTAATAATGAGAAATTTACTGCCAAAGCAAATTCAAAAGCAAGTAAATAGAGAGCTGTTTTAAAGAAAGGCGAAGCTTAAAATGAATAAGACGCAGGATATGAAGAGAAATCTTACTATGGTAATGGATTTCTATGAAATGACAATGAGCAACGGATATTTTCAGGATGGAGTAAAAGATTCAAAAGTAGTGTTTGATGTATTTTATAGAAAAAATCCTGATGATGGAGGATTTGCAATATTTGCAGGTCTTGAGCAGATAATTGAATATATAGAAGGATTACAGTTTCCAAAGGAAGATATTGAATATTTAAGGGAACAGGGAATATTTGATGAACGTTTTTTGACATATCTTTCAGAATTTAAGTTTTCGGGTGACATATATGCATTTCCGGAAGGAACCATTATGTATCCTGATGAGCCGGTAATTACTGTTGTAGCACCATTAATTGATGCACAGCTTATTGAGACTGCAATATTATTGCAGATTAATCATCAGTCACTCATAGCAACGAAAACAAGGAGAATTGTAAAGGCAGCAGGAGACAGGGCTGTATCTGATTTTGGAGCAAGAAGGGCACACAATATGGATGCGGCTGTGTATGGAGCAAGAGCTGCATATATTGGTGGTGCAGTTGGAACTGCTACGGTTCTGGCGGGACAAATGTTTGGAATTCCTATAAGTGGAACAATGGCACACAGCTATATTATGTTCTATAAAGATGAATACGAGGCATTTAAGAAATATGCTGAGACATATCCTGATGCAACTGTATTACTTGTTGATACATATGATGTACTTAAAAGTGGAATACCAAATGCAATAAGAGTTGCAAAAGAAGTTCTCGAGCCAATGGGTAAGAGACTAAAAGGAATAAGAATAGATAGTGGTGATTTGGCTTATCTGACAAAACGTACAAGAAAAATGCTTGATGATGCAGGACTTGAAGACTGTAATATTATAATATCAAATAGTCTGGATGAATTCACAATAACATCAATATTGAATCAGGGTGGCTGTGTTAATGGATTTGGTGTAGGCGAGAGACTTATTACAGCAAAATCAGAGCCGGTCTTTGGTGCGGTATACAAACTTGCAGCGGTTGAAGAGAATGGAGAGTTCAGTCCGAGAATAAAAGTGTCTGAAAATGTTGAAAAGATTACTAATCCGGGAAGAAAGAAAGTATATAGAATAGTGGATGAGGATGGAAGAGCAATTGCTGATATGATAGCAAAATATGATGAAGAAGTTGATATGAGCAAGCCATTCAGATATGTAGACCCTAAAAAACCATGGAAGAACAGATATTTTGAAAATTGTAGGGCATATGAGCTACAGGTTCCGGTATTTAAAAATGGCAAAAATGTATATGGCAGGAAAGAACTTAACGATATTAAGAATTATGTGAAAAAACAGCTTGGAGACGAAATATGGGAAGAGGAACAGCGTTTTGAGAACCCACATACACATTACATGGATATGACACCTGATTATTATGAAATGAAAATGCAGTTACTTGAGGATTCGCGAAAAGATTGAGAGGGCAGGTTTATTATGGATAACAAAAATAGAATAATTGGATATGACACAAAGATTACAAATGTGGTTCTTGTTGATGCAATAAGCAAAATGAGAGCTGATGAAAATGATGAAACTAGAAATACTGTTATTGATGAAGTTGTAATGAAAGGCAGATTTCTGATGCCGGTAAAGGTACTTGATGGAAAAATGCAGTTTAATATGGTTACAAATGATAAAAAAGAGAATTATTTTCTTGCTTTTACAGATTGGGAAGAAATGAAAGCATGCATAAGTGGACCGGACCAGAAAGCTATGGTTATGGTATTTGATGATTATGCAATGTTAATGAAGAAGAATAATCAGACGGCGGGATTTGTAATTAATCCATATACAACTAATCTTATATTCAGAAAAGATTATATACTGGAGTTATTCGAAGAAAAAATAAAATTACTGACACAAAGATAATATATAAGTTGTTTAACCTCCTTACCGGATAAATTGGTAAGGAGTTTTTTTTAATGCAAAATATGCATAATCAGGTACATGCCTTCATATATTCAAATATAAGATAAAGGAGGTAAGTGCTAAATTGTATAATTCATGTAAGGAAAATGAAATATTAAGATTATTTTCTGTGAATATAAGAAACAGGCTTAAATATATTCTGCAGAATGCAGACAGGCTTCAGGAAATAAGGATGAGAATAAATAAGCCGATGATAATCAGATATGATAACAGAGAATATTTTGTTGATGAGAGAACAGGGAGATTAAGTACCAAATGTGAGCCTTATATAGTGAAAAAGAATGAGATGAAAGAGACGATGGAATATGTATGTAATTATTCGCTGTATGCATTTCAGGAGGAATTAAGACAGGGATTTATTACTGTGCAGGGAGGACACAGAGTAGGTATAGCAGGGAAAGTAGTGACAGAAGATGGGATGATACAGAACATAAAATATATATCATCGATTAATGTAAGAATTGCACATGAGATAGGTGGCTGTTCTAATAGAATAATGAGGTATATAACAAATGATGGCAGAATGTTAAATACAATTATAATTTCACCTCCGGGATGTGGAAAAACAACTTTGCTGCGGGACACAATCCGCAATCTGAGTGATGGTTATGACAATATGACGGGAGTAAATGTAGGCGTAGTAGACGAAAGAAGTGAACTGGCAGCATGTTACATGGGAGTTGCACAAAATAATATGGGTTATAGAACGGACATACTTGACTGCTGTCCTAAAGCAAAGGGAATGATGATGCTTATAAGAACAATGTCACCGCAGATTATAGCTGTTGATGAGATTGGAGGCTCTGATGATGAAAATGCCATACGATATGCTGCTATTTGTGGTTGTAAGATTATAGCAACGGCACATGGAGCATCATATGAAGAACTTATAACGAGAGATGAAGGAAGAATGTATGAAGATATATTTGAAAGATTTATATTTCTCGGAAATGGGACAAATGTAGGTGAGATTAAGGAAATAACAGATAAGGAGGGAAACAGACTGTGGTAAAGATTTTCGGGAGTCTTTTAGTCATATTTTCACTCGGTATGACGGGAATATGTAAAGCTGATAAGCTTAGAAAAAGATATGAAGAATTGTTGGATTTCAGAAAAATATTAGTTATGCTGCAGGGAGAGATAAGATATAATAATGCGACTATAAGTGAGGCGTTTGCTCATGTAGGCAGACATTTTTCAGGTTCATATAAAAAAATACTTGATAAGGCATCAGATAAGACAGCAGAGAATTCAGGAAATTCACTTGAGGAGATATGGATACATATAGTTGATGAATATAAGGGTGATTTGAATGTAAAGGATAATGAGATTGACATAATTAAAGAGCTTGGAAGGAGTATGGGGTATCTTGACTGTGAGATGCAGGAAAATGCACTTAATATGTTGATTGAAAAGATACAGGTTGTTATTGATGAACAGGGCGGGAAACTTCCCGAAAATGTAAAAGTATACAGGTGCATGGGAATAATGTTAGGGATATTTGTAGTATTGCTTATAGTATAGAGGGATAATTAAATGACGGTTAATCTAATTTTTAAAATTGCCGCTGTCGGAATATTAGTATCGGTAATAAGTCAGGTGCTGAAACACAGTGGACGGGAAGAACATGCATTTCTTACAAGTCTTGCGGGACTTTTGCTTGTGCTTTATTGGATAGTTCCATACATATATGAATTATTTGAAACTATCAAAAAACTGTTTTCGTTATAGGGGGGGTGATTTATATTGTATCATTGGCTTTTATGGCTGTAAGTATTGTTATAATGGCATTACAGTTTAAAAATACCAAGCCTGAATATGGAATATATATGGGACTTGCCGGTGTAATGGTGATAGCAGCCTTCTCTCTTGGCAGGCTGTCAGAAATAATTGATAGTATAAATGTAATAAAGCAATATACGGGAACGGGACAATATATGTCACTTATTATAAAAGTTACCGGTATAACATATGTGTCAGAGCTGGCATCTGACATTTGTAAAGAAGCAGGTTATGGAACTATCGCGGGACAGATACTCATATTCGGGAAATTATCGGTAGTTGCATTATGTATACCTGTATTTGAAACGTTATTTAAAATTATTATCGGTTTTTAGAGTTAATCATCACAAATTTTGCATTGGAATGTCTGAGGTGATTTGTAAAAGGTGAGGGGAAAGTTGAAAAGAAAATATATTATTGCAGCTATTATATATTTCATTTTAAACATGGTATGTGTATCTGATGCATCAGAATTATCAAAAGACGAATATGATATGTCTCAGTTACAGAATATAGTTGATGAAAGCGGCACAGAATTTGATATGAGTGAGTATGTCGAAAGAATACTTACTACAGGAGAAGTGGTGGATTTTAACAATGGACAGGATATAGTGGACTATATATTAAAAATGTTTTCAAGTGAAATACAAAAAAATGCGTCAATATATACATCAGTATTTGCGATAGCAATAGCGTCAGGAGTGATAGCCGGTTTTGGCACTATATTTAATAACAAAGGAGTCGGAACTGCCGGAACATATATATCACAGGTTATGCTGTTAGTTGTGCTGCTTGCAGGTTTTGTCAGAGTGACTGATATAGCGGCTGATATAGCAAAAGTGGTATTCGAGTTTATGAGACTTCTGATGCCTACATATTTTCTGGCGGTGGCAGCTTCCGGAAATGTTAATTCTGCGGTAGGATTTTATGAAATATCACTTGTTGTTGCGGCTGTTGTGGAGTGGATGTTTTTAAATATATTTATACCTTTTAACAAGATACATTTTCTTCTGGCAGTGGCAGACAGTATGTCTTCTGAGAAAAGACTATCTAAGATATCAGGTGTTGTAAGAGGAATCCAGAAATGGATGCTCAGAACAACAGTGGCAGCGGTTAGTGGAATTAATATGATAGAAGGAATAATACTTCCGTCTGTAGATAACACAACTGTGCTGGCAGTCAGCAGATTAGCCCAGGCAATCCCCGGCATAGGTAATACAGCTAATACTGTCACCAGTGTAGCACTGGGTTCAGGAGGACTTATAAAAAATGCTATCGGTGTAACGGGACTTGTGGCAGTTATAGCAATAGCGGCAATTCCGGCATTGAGAATAGCAGCATCGTCTATGGCGTATAACGTGATTTCTGCTATAGTACAGCCGTTGGCAGAAAAAAATATTACAGAGTGTATTTCTGTTGTGTCAGATGATATAAAGATGTTGTATAAAATGGTCATTACACTGGCATTCGTCGTAATAGTAACTCTAGCAATTGTTTGTGTGTCTACTAAATAAACGGACATGCTGAAAGAGAGGTGGGATGTGGAGTATTTATGGGAATATACACAGAAACTTGTAGCTTTCGTTATACTGTGTAATATTCTTAAGAATATTATGCCTGACAATAATGATGCTAAAATAATCAGGTTTATGATAGGCGCAATAATGACATTAATAATGATTCAGCCCTTATTAAATCTTAAGGGAGTGGACATTAATGAAATTGTAAATGAAAGCTATAACAGGATTAATAATGTATCGCTAACCCGGTCGGACATGTATATGAAACTATATGAATCGGAAGTTAATAACATATTAGTATCTAACGGACTTTCAGGTGATGTGAGTGTGAATTGTAATGATAAAGATATAAACAGAATATATATTATGATTAAACAGAATAATAACAATCTTACGGATGAAGAAATAGATACATATGTAAAAGAACAGGTGGCATCAGTATTTCATATAGACAGGAGAATTATTAATGTTAGAAATATTTAAAAAAATGAGTAATAAAAAATCATTTTTAAGTATAAGTATAGATAAGTGGATAATGCTTGCACTTGCCGGTGTACTTCTTATAGTCGGGACAACAGTGTTTCCTGATAATAATAAAAATAAAAGGAAAAATGAGAATGTTGTAAATGTAGAAAATAAAGATAACGATAATGGGTATGCTTCGGTTATGGAAAAGCAGCTTAAGGATATTCTTGAGAGTGTAAAAGGGGTGGGAAAGGTAAATGTTATGATAACGGTTGAGGATAACGGAAAGCAGATTGTACTAAGGGAACAGCCATATACAAAAAGTAGTGAGGTTAAGCAGGCAAAGGAAGGTGAAGAAGTTATATCAAGTGACATATCACAGGAGGACAGGGTTGTGCTTGGAGCCGGTGAAAATGGAGATAATTCTCCATATGTAATTTCTTCAAAAAAACCGGTTATAAAAGGTGTGGCTGTTGTTGCACAAGGTGGAGGAAATCCGGTTGTTGTAGAAAAAATCACAAATGTAATTAAGTCATTATTTGAAGTATCTGTACATAAAATATCAGTGATAGAAATGAAAGGATAGGTGATTACTATTATTAGAAAGAATCAGGTTATGATAACAGCATTGGCATTAATAATTGCGGCTGCAGGGTATTACAGTTATGCACAAAAAAATATAAAGGATACACAGGCTTCGCGGAGCAATGATAAAAAAACTTATCTTACCGATAAGGGGGAGATTATAGAAGAAGGTAACAATGGTAAAGAGGAAAATATTGAAGCTCAGGAGGAGACTACATATGAACCCGGAGAAGCTGTTCTGACAAATGCAGATACATTTGCAACAAATGCAAAGATTGACCGTGAACAGCAGAGAGCACAGGATAAAGAATCACTCATGGAAGTGATAAATAACGAAGGTTTGTCAGATGAGCAGAAACAGCCGGCAGTGGATGCCATGGTGAACATAACGAAAAAATCCGAAATCGAAGATGAGATAGAGATGCTGTTAGAAGCAAAAGGTTTTAAAAATGCAGTTGTAAATATATCTGACAACAGTATAGATGTTGTAATGGATATGACAGGAGTAACAGATGCAATGAGAGCACAGGTTGAGGATATAATTGTAAGGAAAACAGACAGTCCGGTTGAAAAGATAGTCATAACACCACTTAATTAAAAGGTTGCAATTCCGCCTATTTTTGTTATAATAAGTTATCGGGTTAAATTAGGAAGATATTATGACTGACAGGAGGTTATTACTGTGACGGAAAATAGAATGACACATATGATACATGAAGATGGTGGAATTGGTCAGGTGCAGATTGCTGATGAGGTAATTGCGATTATTGCCGGACTTGCGGCAACTGAGACAGAAGGTGTTGATTCAATGGCAGGCAACATTACCAATGAACTTGTTGCCAAGCTCGGAATGAAGAATTTATCCAAAGGTGTTAAAATACAGGTTAATGATGATGGTGTATATGTTGATCTTGCATTGGTACTTAAGTACGGGTATCTTATTCCGGAGGTGTCTAAGAATGTTCAGGATAAGGTTAAGACAGCGGTTGAGAACATGACAGGACTTAATGTTATAGAAGTGAATATCAGAGTTGCCAATGTTCTTGTTGAATCAAATATAGACTAATTATGGTGGGTGTCTGTGTGGCACCCACATTGACTTGTATAAGCAACAAAATTATTGGAAGGAAAGTATATGACAAGAAGAGAAATAAGAAAAAATATATTTGTACTTTTATTTATAAGTGAATTTTATGAAAAATCAGAATATCCACAGCAGAAATCATTATATCTGGAGAATCCGGAATTAAATATAGATTTACATGATGCTGATTATGTCAATGATAAAGTACAGGACATTATTGACAGACTGGATGAAATAGATACAGCTATTGAAGCCGTAGCAGAGAAGTGGAGTAAAGACAGAATGGGTAAAGTAGAACTTTCTCTTATACGTCTTGCTTATTATGAGATGAAATACGATGATACTGTACCTACTGCAGTTGCAATTAATGAGGCAGTAGAACTTGCAAAAATATATGGAACTGATGATTCAGGTTCATTCGTAAACGGCATTCTTGCTAAACTCTTATAGTCAGTGCCTTCGCGTGAATAAAGATTGGAATTAAGAAGGAAGTTATATAATTATGGCAAGTGTGTATTCTGTAGGACAAGTTAATTCATATATAAAAAATATGTTTACACAGGATTTTATGCTTACGAGAATTTCTGTAAAGGGAGAGGTCTCAAATTGCAAATATCATTCGTCGGGACACATTTATTTTTCGTTAAAAGATAAAGATGGAGTGATATCCTGTGTTATGTTTAAAGGCAACAGAAGAGGACTTGGATTTACTATGGAGGAAGGTCAGAAGGTAGTTGTTACAGGCAGAATTGATGTATATGAAAGGGATGGAAAATATCAGCTTTATGCTACAGGTGTAGAGCTTGACGGCATAGGCGATTTGTATTCGAAATTTGAGAAGAAAAAGCAGGAACTTGAAGAAATGGGAATGTTTGCTGACGAATATAAAAAGCCGATTCCGAAATATGCTTTAAAAGTCGGAATAGTTACAGCCAAAACAGGAGCTGCAATTCAGGATATTATTAATATATCTACAAGACGAAATCCATTTGTCCAGCTTGTATTATATCCATCACTTGTTCAGGGAGCAATGGCTGCACCGGATATAGTGAATGGTATAAGATGTCTTGATAGTATGGATGTGGATGTGATAATAGTCGGAAGAGGTGGCGGTTCTATAGAAGATTTGTGGGCTTTTAATGAAGAGATAGTGGCAAGAGCAATATTTGAGTGTGAGACACCGGTTATATCGGCAGTTGGTCATGAAACAGATGTTACTATAGCAGATTATGTGGCAGACAGACGTGCACCGACACCATCGGCGGCAGCAGAACTTGCAGTATTTGAATATGAAAGGTATAAATCTGATATTGAAGATGTATGTTATACAATGCATAAAACTGTTGAGAGAAAGATACATTTGATGAGAAGTATGGCAGAAACACTGAGACTTCGTGTTGAAAAACTTAGTCCTGAATCAGTTATAAGAGACAGAAGAATATATCTTGATGAACTACAAAACAGATTGGAAAATCTTATATATGATAAGCTGGATGACAGAAAGCATACAATGGCAATAATGACAGAAAGGCTAAATGGACTTTCACCACTTAAGAGAATATCAGGTGGATATGCTTATGTAAGCAGTAATAAGGGAGCAGTTACTGATATCGATATGCTTAATAAAGGTGATGAAATAAGCATTTATATTAAGAATGGCATAGCTAAGGCAAATGTTGTTGAAATAAGCAGGAATAAAACAGAAAGCTTATAGTGAAAGGACAGGTGTAAAGCAGATGGCAGCAGAAGGAAGGACGATTGAAAAATCCTTTGACGAACTCAATGAAATAATACAGAAGATGGATGATGACAGTTTACCACTTGAGGATACATTCAAACTTTACGAAAAAGGAATAAAGTTAGTAAAGCAGTGCAATGATAGGATAGACAGAGTTGAAAAAAAATTAAAGGTTATTGAAAATGGGAGAAAAATAGAAGATGAGTGATTTTGATGATAAGTTGAAAAAGAAGACAGAGATGGCTGAGGAGGTTATTGAATCTTATCTTCCGAAGGAAGAGACAAGACAGAGCGATATTATGCGTGCAATGAACTATAGTGTCACTGCCGGCGGTAAGAGATTAAGACCTATACTTATGTATGAAGTTGCAATGATGTTTGGCTGTGACTCTGAATTGGTAAAACCATTTATGGCAGTTATGGAGTTTATTCATACATATTCTCTGGTACATGATGATTTACCGGCTATGGATGATGATGATTACAGAAGAGGCAGAAAGACTACTCATGTGGAATTTGGTGAGGCTATGGGGATACTTGCCGGAGACGGATTGTTAAATTACGCATATGAGATTGGAATGAATGCTGTTGTTAATGGCAAAGAGATTGAGAAGAAGGCAAAAGCTTTGAAAGTTATTGCGGATAAAGCAGGAATATACGGTATGGTCGGAGGACAGACTGTAGATGTTCTCTCAGAAGGCAAAGAACTTGATAAAGACATGCTTGATTATATCAATGAAAGAAAGACAGGAGCACTTATAGAGGCATCCATGATGACAGGAGCAATTCTTGGAGGAGCTTCTGATGAAGAAACAAAAATCATTGAAAAGGCAGCTTCATATATTGGAATGGCATTTCAGATTCAGGATGATATTCTTGATGTTATCAGCACATCGGAGGAACTTGGAAAACCTATTAATAGTGATGAAAAAAATCTAAAGTCAACTTATGTTACAATTATGGGACTGGAGCAGGCAAGCAATGAAGTTGAATGGCTTACGGACAATGGAATAGAATTGCTAAAATCATTAAACAGGGATAATGACTTTTTGTTTGAGCTTATAAAGAAGCTTGTAAACAGGTCGAAATAACATCAGGATTAGGAAAAGACAGGATTTGAGGGTATGGTATTAGAACGAATTAACAAAGAAAACGACATAAAGGATGTCGATATAGAAGAATACGACATATTAGCTCAGGAAATAAGAGATTTTTTGATAGATAAAATAAGTGAAAATGGCGGACACCTTGCATCGAACCTTGGTGTAGTTGAACTTACAATGGCACTTCATATAGTGTTTGACCTTCCGGATGATAAGATAGTATGGGATGTCGGACACCAATCATATACACATAAGATTCTTACCGGAAGAAAAGACGAATTCAATAAGCTTAGAAAATATGGTGGTATGAGCGGATTCCCAAAGAGAAGGGAAAGCAAATGTGACTGTTTTGATACAGGACATAGTTCAACATCTATATCGGCCGGTCTTGGAATTGTACAGGGTAATATCCTTATGGGAAACGATTCTAATGTTATATCTATTATCGGGGATGGTGCGCTTACAGGTGGTATGGCTTATGAGGCACTTAATAACGCAGCAGTTCTTGACAGGAATTACATAATTGTACTTAATGACAATAACATGTCGATATCAAAAAATGTCGGCGGTATGTCAAAATATCTTACAACCGTCAGGGCAGGAAGTACATACAATGAGCTTAAGAATGGAGTTGTAGATACACTTAATAAAATCCCTAAAGTCGGTGACAAACTGGTCAGCAGAATAAGAAAAACCAAAAGCAGTATTAAGCAGCTTGTGATTCCGGGAATGTGGTTTGAAGATATGGGAATAACATACCTTGGACCGGTAGACGGACATGATGTTGCCGGAATGGTTAAAGTATTTAATGAGGCTAAAAATATAGACCATGCTGTTTTAGTTCATGTTCTTACCAAAAAAGGAAAGGGATATCATCCTGCAGAAAAACATCCTGATAAATTTCATGGAATATCGCCGTTCGATGCGAAGACAGGAAAGGTGCTCACGAATTCACCGAAGATAACTAATACAGAAGTATTTTCAAAGACAATAATAAAGCTTGCACAGAAGAATGAAAATATAGTTACTATATCTGCTGCCATGCCTGACGGCACAGGACTTAAGAAGTTCAGTGAGATATATCCGGAGCGTTTTTTTGATGTTGGAATTGCTGAAGAACATGCAGTTACATTTGCAGCGGGACTGGCTTCAACGGGGCTGCATCCGTTTGTAGCAATATATTCGTCATTTCTGCAAAGGGCGTATGACCAGATATTACATGATGTGTGTATACAGGATCTGCCTGTAACATTTATGGTTGACAGGGCAGGGCTTGTAGGCGGAGATGGAGAGACGCATCAGGGAATATTTGATTTTTCGTATTTAAGAAACATACCTAATATGAATATAATTGCACCGAAGAACAAGTATGAACTCGCAGATGCGATAAAGTTTGCAACGGAATTTATTCATCCTCTTGCAATCAGATATCCGCGGGGTGAGGCTTATGATGGATTGAAAGAACACAGAGCACCTTTTTGTTATGGAAAAAGTGAGATTATATATAAAGAGAAAGATATAGCACTTATAGCTGCCGGGTCAATGGTTGAAACTGCTGTTGAGGTAAGACGTATACTTAAGGAAAGAGGATATAATGTTACGCTTGTTAATGCGAGATTCATAAAACCGGTTGATGAGGAATGTCTTGAACGCTTAGAAAAGGATCATTATCTTTATGTTACGCTTGAGGAAAATGTTCTTAATGGAGGATTTGGAGAAAGTATTTTAAAACATTGCAACAATATGGAATGTAATGTTGAAGTGTTAAATATTGCAATACCGAATCTGTATGTAGAGCATGGTAATATAGATATTCTTAAGAAAGAATCAGGTATTGATACAGATACAATTGTTAGGAAGATTATGGAGAGGATTAGACAATGAAAGAACGTCTTGACGTAATGCTTGTAAAAAGGGGTCTTGCCGTGTCCAGAGAGAAGGCAAAAGCCATTATTATGAGTGGTATAGTATATGTAGATGGACAAAAAGAAGACAAGGCAGGAACATGCTTTGATGAAAAGTGTAACATTGAAGTAAAAGGAAATACACTTCCATATGTAAGCCGTGGAGGACTTAAGCTTGAAAAAGCAATGAAATGTTTTGGAGTGAATGTTGACAATAAGATATGTATGGATGTAGGAGCATCTACCGGAGGATTTACTGATTGTATGCTTCAGAACGGGGCAGTTAAAGTATATAGTGTAGATGTAGGTCACGGACAGTTAGCCTGGAAACTGCGTCAGGACGAAAGAGTTGTGTGTATGGAAAAAACAAACATACGATATGTAGAGCCTGATGTTATAGCAGATAAAATACAGTTTAGTTCAATCGACGTGTCATTTATATCACTTACAAAAGTGCTATTACCTGTTAAAAATCTTCTTACGGACGATGGTCAGATTGTCTGTCTTATAAAACCACAATTTGAGGCAGGCAGAGAGAAAGTTGGGAAAAAGGGTGTTGTCAGAGAGAAGAAAGTACATCTTGAAGTAATAGATATGGTGATAGAATATGCAGTGTTCATAGGCTTTGAAGTGCTTAATCTTGAATATTCTCCAATTAAGGGACCGGAAGGAAATATAGAATATCTGTTATATCTGCAAAAGCATGGTGATTCTGAAGAAAGATGGGTATCAGAAGTCGACAGTAATAGTATTGTAGAAAAAGCACATGAAGAACTTGATAAGTAGGAGGAGCGAGCGGCATGAAAAATTTTTTTCTTATTGTAAATAAGGATAAAGATAAAGATATGCATACTGCGATGAAACTTAAAAAATACATTATTGAGCGTGGTGGAATGTGCTATATCACAAGTATTAACAAACATCATGACAGCAATGATAATTCATATATATATACTAATCCTGATGATGTACCGGATAATACGGATGCAATTCTTGTTCTGGGAGGAGACGGTACTATGATACTTGCTGCAAGAGACCTTGCCAAACTCGATATTCCTGTACTTGGTATTAATCTTGGACATCTTGGATTTCTGGCAGAAGTAGATGAACAGGATATGGAAGGGACAATTGATAAACTTTTTCAGGAAGAATACCATATAGAATCAAGAATGATGCTTGAGGGACAGTTATCGGGGAATGATAAGAAGATAGTTGCACTTAACGACATAGTAGTTGGAAGAAGCGGTTCTATGAGAGTAATAGATTATAACATATATGTTGATGATATATTACTTAACAAGTATAGGGCAGATGGGATAATTATATCTACGCCGACAGGTTCAACCGCTTATAATATGTCAGCAGGTGGTCCCATCGTTGAACCAGGATCAAATATTATTGTACTTACACCGATATGTGCGCACACACTGAATACAAGAAGTATAGTTTTATCTCCTGATTCAAAGATAGAGATAGAGATATGCGAAGACAGACATGTTGATAGTGAAGGTGATGGAAGGAAAGCATATTTTGACGGAAATACGAGTGTAGTGTTAAACACAGGAGACAGACTTTTAGTTAAAAAGTCAAAGCAGGATACGAAAATTATCAAATTAAGAAACAGAAGTTTTGTGAAAATTTTGCAGAAAAAAATGATAGAGGAATGATGATAAAGTGAAAATTGCCAGACATAATAAGATTATTGAGCTGATTAATGAATATGATATTGAAACACAGGATGAACTTGCAAGCAAATTAAGAATGGCAGGATATAATGTGACGCAGGCAACTGTCTCAAGAGATATACGTGAACTTAAACTTACCAAAGTTACTACCGATATAGGCAGGCAGAAGTATATAGTTGTTCAGAATAAGGATATGAAGATGAACGATAAGTATATAAGAATATTAAGAGATGGATTTGTGTCTATGGAAATGGCAATGAATATTCTTGTTATTAAGACTGTTCCCGGAATGGCAATGGCAGTAGCAGCAGCACTTGATGCTATGGAGATGAATGAAATAGTAGGAAGTATTGCAGGTGACGATACGATAATGTGTGCAGTTAAGGGAATTGATGAAACTATTATTGTTATGGCAAAGATTAGAAAACTAATTAACAAAAAGGAGGGGTGAGCATTAATGTTGTTAAATGTTAATGTGAAAAATCTTGCACTAATTAAGGAACAGGATATATATTTTAAGGATGGAATGAACATTCTTACGGGAGAGACCGGAGCCGGTAAATCAATTATTATCGGCTCTATTAATATTGCACTTGGTCAGAAAGTCAATAAGGAAATGATTAGAAATGATAGCGAAAGTGCGGGTGTTGAACTTGTATTTCAGATTGAATCAGAAGATACTGCGAGGCTGTTAAGAGAGCAGGGAATAGATGTAAATGAAGGACAAGTTATCATATCAAGAAAAATAATTAATGGCAGAAGTATTACTAAGGTGAATGGGGATACGATAGCAGCAGGAAAATTAAGGAATATTACAGGACTTCTGATAGATATACATGGACAACATGACCATCAGTCGCTGCTTAATGTTGACAAACATATTGAAATTCTGGATGACTATGCGGGAAATGACATTTCAAAAGAAAAGAAAAAAGTTTCTGAAGCTTACAGAAAATATATAGAAGCCAAAAGAAAACTGGAAGAATTTGATATGGACGAGGAAGCAAGAATAAGGCAGCTTGAATTTCTCAGATTCGAAATAGATGAAATAATATCAGCGAATCTTAAAGAGGGTGAAGATGATGCACTTGAGGAAGAGTATAAAAAAGCATCAAACAGCCAGAAAATAATCGAGGCATTGCAGTCTGTATCATATATGTTAGAAGGAGATGCCGATGCTGGGGTTGTATCTAATATAGGAATGATGGTTAAAGAGATAGGGACGATAGTATCTTATGATAAAAGATTAGAGAATATTTATAGCCAGCTTTTGGAAATAGAATCATTATGCAATGATGTTGGAAGAGATATAAACAGTGTGGCACAGGATAGTACATTTGACCCTGAAAGAACGAATGAATTAGAGGAACGTTTGTCTGTTATTAATCATCTTAAACAAAAATATGGAAATTCTATTCAGGATATAAAAGATTATTGTGATAAAAAATCAAAAGAAGCAGAAATACTTGAAAATTATGATTCAGAAAAAAAAGAGGCAGAAAAGAATCTTGATGAATGTATTCAGCATTTACAAAAGGTATGTGATGCATTAACGGACAAAAGAAAAAAATCCGCATTGCAATTTGAAAAGAGGGTAATTAAAACACTTGAAGAATTGAACTTTTTACAGGTCAAATTCGAGGTTGACTTTAAGAAAAATGATAGATTTACTGCTAATGGAAATGACAGAGTGGAATTTATGATAAGTACGAATCCGGGTGAACCTGTGAGACAACTTGCAAAAGTTGCATCTGGAGGAGAACTTTCAAGAATAATGCTTGGAATTAAGACAATAATGGCTGAAAAAGACCATATAGAAACTCTTATATTTGATGAGATAGATACGGGAATAAGTGGAAGAACGGCTCAGAAAGTTGCTGAACAGATGAAAATGTTGAGTAAAACCCACCAGATTATATGTATTACGCATTTGCCACAGATAGCATCAATGGCTGATTGTCATTTTAAGATTGAAAAAAAGGTTCATAATAGAGAAACAGAGACTAACATATATGAACTTGATTATGATAAATCTGTAGATGAACTTGCAAGAATGTTAGGAGGAGTTGAGATTACGGATGCTGTTCTTGAAAATGCAAAAGAAATGAAAAAATTGGCATCAGAAAAGTAAATAGTAAAGTTTAAACTTTTTACGGTTACATACAATAAAAGTAAAAGAATAAATGATTATATAACTGTTAGTGTGGCAGGACAGGAGGAAGTATGAATCGTAAAGAGTTGTTGAGACGTATACTTATAATAGTATTCATTGTTGCACTGATTTTTACAGTGTACAATGGGTACTTTATTTTTGCAAAAAATATTCCTGATACGATAAATGTACGTAGCAGGATGGAAAACAGAATAGCTATAGATATACCTATGTCGGCTACATTTTCGGCAGAAAGCAGCCGGGTATCTCTTATGGATGAATCACATAGTGTAAAAGACAATGTTACATTATCAAGAAAAGATATGTTGTATGTGAATGCGGACAAATCCGGCAGATATAATATAAGCGTCAGGCTTCTTGGTTTCCTGAATATAAAGAAAATAAAAGTAAATGTATTTGATGATTACAGAGTGATACCATGTGGTATACCTGTCGGAATGTATCTTAAGACAGACGGAGTCATGGTAATAGGAACGGGAAAAGTAAAGGATATTACAGGAAAAGAGAGTTGTCCCGCAAAAGATTTGATTTATTCAGATGATTATATAGTATCGGTAAATGGGGAGTCGGTGAGTTCTAAATCACAGCTAATATATCTGGTAAATAAATGCGGAAAGGATAATGTGAAACTTGGTATAAGAAGAGACGGGAAGAATATCAGTGTTGACGTAAAGCCTGTGAAATGCGGTGAAAATAATTACAAAATAGGTGTATGGGTAAGAGATGACACTCAGGGAATAGGTACACTAACATTTATAGATGAGAATGGAAGATTTGGTGCACTGGGGCATGGAATAAGTGATATTGATACAGGAAAATTATTATCTTCGGAAGAAGGAAAATTATATACGGCAGATATATGGGGAATAAAAAAAGGTGAAAAAGGTGAACCGGGAGGATTATGCGGAACAATTAATTATGATGACAGTAATCTTATAGGCAAGATTACAAAAAATAATGACGCAGGCATATATGGGGAAGCAAATGATACTATTATAAGTAAGTGTCAGCATGAACCTTTGGAAATATGTCTGAAGCAGGAAGTCAAAGAAGGAAGGGCAACAATACTCTGTACACTCGAAGATGAAGTGAAGGAGTATGACATAGTTATAGAAAAGGTGGACCATTCTAATAACAACCAATATAAAGGGATGGTTATTCAGGTTACAGACCCGGGACTTTTAAGTGAAACAAATGGTATTGTACAGGGATTAAGCGGTTCACCTATTATCCAGAATAATAAAATAGTTGGAGCTGTTACCCATGTATTTGTAAATGACCCGACAAAGGGATATGGAATATTTATAGAAAATATGCTAGATGTATAAAGTTATTTATAGCTATATCCATACTTTTTATCCTGTAATGTCAATAATGCAGGAATAACATTTAATTATAAAAAATGTCAACTCCATCTTCACACAGAGTTTTTTTTGTGGTATTATAATCAAGATTATGGTGACATTTGTTACCGGATGTGAACGAATTAAGAAAATTATTAGAATTAACTGAATGGAGGACATTTATGAAACCATTAAAAGAAATGACAAAAGAAGAGTTATTAGAATTAAAAGCAACTTTATCTGCTGAATATAAAGAGGCTCAGGGTAAAGGGTTAAATTTGAATATGTCCAGAGGAAAGCCGGGTGTATCACAGTTGGAGCTCTCATTACCAATGTTGGATGTGATAAACAGCGGTTCAGACATGAAGACTGTACTTGGCAATGATACAAGAAACTATGGTGACCTTGATGGTATTGGTGAGTGCCGTAAATTAATGGCAGAAATGATGTCTGTTCAGAAAGATAATGTAGTTGTATGCGGTAACTCAAGTCTTAATATAATGTACGATACAGTTTCGCGCTCAATGACACATGGGGTAAATGGTTCAACACCATGGTGCAAACTTGATAAGATAAAATTTCTTTGTCCGGTTCCGGGATATGACAGACATTTTGCTATAACACAGCATTTTGGATTTGAGATGATTAATATACCACTTGGAACAGATGGACCTGATATGGATATGGTAGAGCAGTATGTTAATAATGACCCTGCAGTAAAAGGTATCTGGTGTGTTCCAAAGTATTCTAATCCAACAGGTATATCTTATTCAGACGAGGTAGTGAGAAGATTTGCAAATCTTAAACCGGCTGCAGAAGATTTCCGTATTTTCTGGGACAATGCATATTGTATTCATCATTTATATGAAGATAAACATGACGAGATTCTTAATATTCTTGATGAGTGTGAAAAAGCAGGTAATCCTGATATGGTATATATGTTTGCTTCAACATCTAAGATTAGTTTCCCTGGTTCAGGTGTTTCAGCAATTGCAACATCCTTAAAGAATATTGATTTTATAAAGAAACAGATGACAATTCAGACAATAGGCCATGACAAGATTAATCAGCTTCGTCATGTTCGTTTCTTCAAAGACCGTGCAGGGTTAGAAGCACATATGAAGAAGCATGCAGAACTTTTAAGACCAAAGTTTGAAGCAGTACTGGATGTATTCAGACGTGAATTGGATGGACTTGAAATTGGTACATGGATTGAACCAAGAGGAGGATATTTTATATCTTTCAATGCTATGGAAGGATGTGCTAAAGCTATTGTCGCAAAATGTAAGGATGCAGGTGTTGTTATGACAGGTGCAGGTGCAACTTACCCATATGGAAAAGACCCGAAAGACAGTAATATAAGAATTGCTCCATCATTCCCAACACCGGATGAAATGAAAGCAGCAGCAGAGTTGTTTGTTCTTTGTGTTAAACTTGTCAGCATAGATAAAATATTAGAAAATAAATAATATAAAACACATAACGTATTGCTAAGAAATGAGGAGCAGATATGGCAAAGAAAGAAAATAAAACTAATGCGATGCGTATTCTGGATAAGAATAAGATTTTATATAAGACCAGAACATATGAGTGCGATGAGTTTATTGATGGCATACATGTAGCTGATTTGAATGGTGATTCGTATGAACAGTCATTTAAAACACTTGTGACAGTTGGAAAGACAGGAGAACATTATGTATTCGTTATTCCGGTTGATAAGGAGATTGATTTCAAGAAAGCGGCCCGTTTTGTGGGAGAGAAGTCAATTGAGATGATACATGTTAAAGACATAAATACTTTGACCGGATATATTCGTGGCGGATGTACACCACTTGGAATGAAGAAGCTGTTTCCTACTATAATTCAGGAAAGTGCAACACAGTTTGACGAGATTATAATTAGTGGCGGAAAGATAGGAATGCAGATTATTCTTAATCCACAGGACCTTGCAAAAGTTGTGAATGCAAGATTCGGTGATGTGATTGTACATTAAAGTAAAAATAATATACGGATAATGTGCGTATTAATGCATAAAACAGATACCCTTC
>DEGR01000077.1:0-528 GCA_002351535.1 Lachnospira sp. UBA2821 | reverse complement strand
GAAGGGTATCTGTTTTATGCATTTTTATTTATTTTAAAGGTTTAATTATAATAAAGCCGGCGATTATAAGCAGAGTGGTTAATATCCACGAAAGTGGAAATGCAATATACAGTGTTGTTAATAATTTGTATTTATTGAATATAAAGATTATCCATAGAATACGGAATAAACATGTACCAATAATTGTTCCAAATGCCGGATATAAGGAGTGTTCTGAACCTCTTAAAACACCGGCAGGAATTTCGTGAAGGCTGCATATTGGTTCGAATAATAATATATACATAATACGTGTGCAGGCACTTTGTATTACATTTGATTGAGTAGTAAACAAGCCTGTAAAGTTATAGCGGAAGATAATGATTGGCCCAATGATAATCATACTGCATATAACAGAAAGAATAATACATAACCAGAGAACTTTATAACATCGTTTCTTTTGATTGGCTGCGTAATTCTGACTTACAAAAGTTGTAGCTGTTTGTCCAAATGCTGTAATTATATAATACCTGAATCCGTGAAACACATTTA
>DEGR01000067.1:201-26809 GCA_002351535.1 Lachnospira sp. UBA2821 | reverse complement strand
ACACATACTGATGATGCCTCAGATTTTCCAATATTATTTCAATTCTATCATATTTATCCGGTGTATACTCGTCATGAAGCAATTCATATGCATCATCTGCATATTTAAACAATTACTTGTGCTCTTCGTCTATCATATCTATGCCGATATAATATTCTGGTTTCATTTCATACATAAATTAATCCTACTTTCATTTTTATTTGTTTTATGAACCTGTTCTATACTATTTGAACATAGCAGACAGATGCATTTCTCACTAATGTATTATATTTTCTCTTATATAACGTCAGATTCTACCAAAACATTCCCTAACCTTCTTAGAAATATCAGAATCAACAAAACCTTTCTGTGCCATATCATCAAGTATCTCGCATGTTTTTTCATGCGATAATCCTTTCTTATATGGTCTGTCCTCAGTAAGTGCCTGATAAATATCGATGCAAGCCATAATACGCTCCGGCTCATTTAATTCATCAGCAGTTTTTCCAAAAGGATAGCCTTTTCCATTTAACTTCTCATGATGAAAAGACGCCCAATCCCTTATTTCTTCAAAATCTTCAACCTCCGACAAAATAAGATATGTATATCCGGCATGATTCTTCATTTTGGAAAATTCATCGTCTGTGAGTTTATCCGGTTTTTCCAAAATTTCATTGCCAACCGCCATTTTCCCAATATCATGCAATGCACCTGCCAGATACATTTTCTGCACATTAATAGAATCAAACCCTATATATTGAGCAAAAAAAGCAGCTTTTTCAGCCACTCCTATAGAATGCCTGCTCGTAAAAGAAGATTTATAATCTACAATCTTCGCAAAAAAGTCTGCAACATTTTTACACATTTCAAAATCAAAAACCTGTTTTTGTCTTGGGATAATCTCCCACAGCTTCTTTCCAAAAGAACCATCACTTAAGCACATAAAAAATTCTTTTGTGAACCACTGAAGAAAAGCATTAACACATTCTGAATCAAATAATCTGTCCCTATTTTTTGAAAGGTACTGACATATAAAATCCCAGCTTTTATTACTAGATTCCATGCTGTTTCCTATAATATCAATAGTATCTGCGAGATGAATAATCCTTGCAAACAATGGAATTTCATGCCACTTTTTTTGAAAAGGACCAGTTCCATCAGCATGTTCATGATGATATAAAATCACATTTGAAACATCTGTTTTAAAAGGAATTTTAGTAATATTTTTTTCACCATAAATACAATGAAGATTTGTTTTATTCTCGGATAAATCTTTTTTAAAGTCGATAACAGAATACTTTTTCAGTTCTTCTGAAATATATTGTGTCAGAGCATTATCATGCAATAAAGCACACATAGCTAAATCTTGTAACGCATCTCCTTGAATTGCCCAATATTCAGCCATGCATACACTTATATAAGCCACTCTTTTTCCATGTTTGTTTTTGATATTTACCAACTCTGCTTCTATACAGTCCAAAGCGTAAGAACAGGCTCCTGCCAGTCCGACCATATCTATACTTAGTTCTTCTTTCATATATATAATCCTATCATAATATTTATGCTTCTTAGAAATACACAGTCCATATTACTGTAATATTTCTGTTATTCTGTAATTTTAATATGTATAAAGTTAATTTTGACTTTTCCACAATCCATGTAATTTGCAATACGCATATACTTCTTCTATCTTTTCGCCATCGCAAATGCGTGTTTCTTTTACTTGTCATCCGTTCCACTTATTAATAATTCTTGATAAGAGATTGTATATCTTATTTTGCACGTTGTCAATAAAAAATAGTAATAAATCTTATTATTCCATTTTGTATTCAAAACATATTCTGAGCGATGCCCCTCAGGCCCGTTTTCATTAGGTAAGAAAGCCTCATCTTTCATTTTCATGTTATTTTTGGTTCTCCACAAGCACCATAAAATAAAAAATGCAACAATGAACTTTTACAATCATTGTTGCATATAACCAATGTTCCCTGCGGGAATCGAACCCACAACTAGCGCTTAGGAGGCGCTTGTTATATCCATTTAACTAAGAGAACTATATAATCACAAGAAAAAATTATATCAAAATATACTGCTTTCGTCAACAGTAAACAAATCTGACATTTAACTTTTAAATATACACTTTTGAATATACCTCTGAATATTATAATCTAAAATCCTATCATTCCCTGAAGCCATATTATTCCCTTGAATCTTCTTCCTCTCATCGGTTCACCAACGAGATCAGCATAATTAATTGCTACAT
The DNA here is from genome assembly GCA_002351535.1 of Lachnospira sp. UBA2821. Lineage (GTDB taxonomy): Bacteria > Bacillota > Clostridia > Lachnospirales > Lachnospiraceae > UBA2821. The sequence goes on along the minus strand of DEGR01000067.1, from coordinate 24,567 downwards.
CAAGTTTTAAATCATTGCAGTCCATATGCATAATACATATGTCCTCACCTGTAATATCATTTTTAACATTTTCAACATCAATTATCGTTCCAATTATACTATATCTGTCACATGATACTCCATATGGAATGAAACTCGAATCAACTATTGAATATATATCTTCATTGGCAATTCTTCCAGATATTTTACTATATGTGTCAAATTCAGAAATAGTAAGCATCTCAATTGCCTCTTCATCACCACGTTTTGCAGCAGCAATTAATCTGTTTTTATTCTTTATGTCATTCTTGTTCTTCTTAATATCTTCTGCTGTTTTCTTAATTGGAAGAAGAATTTTACCTGTTAATGCCAATGCGCTTAATGACACAGGCATATATCTGTTAAGACTTCTTATTGTAAGAAGATTATCAAGATAATCTAATCCATTCTGAAGATAAAAAATTAATGACACACCAAGTCTGACATCGTCACATGCTCCATAATATGATATAGAAGAAATATTTTTCTCAATTGATATTTCTTCAAGTACCTGAACTGAACTTCCATTAAAATATGGAAAAAAATACTCTACTTCATATTGCTGTTTATCATTAACTATCCCATGTACTACTAATCCCATATTATCAGCAAATTGTTTTCTGAATTCAAATATAGTTTCTTCTGTTGTTACCATCAGTTCCTGCTTTATGTCAGGACTTTCCATAACTTTATCTATTAAATCATTACAACGTACTCTGTTTATATATCTACTGAATCCAATAGCCCTCAAATAACTATGCATTATGTTCTCCAATCCGATTTTATTGTCTTGAATTTTTTCTTCTTCTCAACTTTCTCTTAATATTATTATATTATAATATATATGTTTTTTCAATGCTCATTGAAATAGCTTAACACATTGAAATAGTATAGCACATTGAAATAGCTTAACACATTGAAATAGCTTAACACTTATGATATGCTTTTATTGTAATTCAAAGCATTTTAAAGAGGTTATAATATCATGAATACTAAACAACTTGTATTATCTAAATTGCAATATAGTTCTTCTTATATATCAGGCCAGCTTCTTGCGGATGAATTAAATGTATCAAGAGCTTCTATATGGAAGGCCATTAATGCACTGAAAAAAGAAGGCTATAATATTGATTCTGTTACCAATAAAGGGTACAGGCTTATATCTGATTCAGATGTCCTGTCTGATAAAGAAATTTCATCATGTATAAAAGATTACTCTGAACAGGTCAATATCTATACTTTTAAAACAGTAACATCAACCAATTCATTATTAAAGGAAATGTATGACAAAGGTTGTCCCGAATATACACTTATTGTTGCTGATGAGCAGACCCACGGACGTGGAAGGCTTGGTCGTGAATTTTACTCTCCTTCAAAAACCGGTATATATTTCAGCCTTCTTCTTAAACCCGATTTTACCGTTTCATCATCCATTAAAATTACAAGTATGACTGCTGTCGCTGTATGTGATGCAATTAATACATTAACCGGTATTAATCCACACATCAAATGGATTAACGATATATTTGTCAACAATAAAAAAGTATGTGGTATTCTTACAGAAGCCTCAACCAATTTTGAAAGCGGAGAATTAAATTATATAATCATAGGTATAGGAATAAATATTTCTACTATTAATTTTCCTGATAATATATCCGACATTGCCGGTTCTCTTAATTGTAACATTTCAAAAAACTTACTTGTCGGAAATATAATAAATAACCTTATTCATATGTATAACAATTTTTCAGATGACTCTTACATCAAAAAATACAAAGAGTATTCTCTTATGAAGGATAAAGAAATATCTTATGTTAAAAATGGCAGTATATTTACCGGAAAAGTTATAGATATTAATGACAGATGTGAACTTATTGTTGATGACCACAAAGGTAATATTATTACATTGAATTCAGGTGATATATCAATTAAAAGTTTTTAGCTTTTCGGAATCATACAAATATTCTGTAAGTTATAAATAAAAAAGTATTCTTATCAACATTTTAAATTAATGTAATAAGAATACTTTTTTATTTTCTATTTTTTATTTTCTACTTCTTATTTTGTACTTTTTAATCTCCCTGCTGTACCATATAATTATCTGAATTCATTGCCATCTCAACAGCCTGCTTTTCCTCGTCACCAAGCTGAATATATGCTTCACCTTTAATTATCTCTTTGATATATGTATAGCATCCTTCTCTGCTATGCATTGCATTAACAACATATCCACTGTTATTTTTATCAAGCATAGCAAGTGCAAAACTTAATTTTCCACCCATTTCACTAAATGCATCATACTTAACGATGCCGGTTTTCTGATATGTTATATTCATATTTTCCTTTAAATCTGATAACTCTTCTTGTTGTATTTTCAATATTTTTGCAATTTTATCTAACTGGTCAAATCTCTCAACTATAACATTTTCCATGGATTCTGCATTTTTTCCATTCATAAATGTATCGTATCTTCTTCTTAAACTCTTTATCTTACATGCTGTTACAATATTTATTATAAATAGTACAATAACAAGCACAATTAGTCCTATAAGAAAGAAAGCCGGGTCAATACTTCCAATTCCTATAGCATCTAATATATTACTCTTCATCTTCTTTCCTCCATTAATGGTTTATCAAAAACTTTTTTAATTGCCTGATGTAAATATTTCCATAAGTCTTTCTAATTCTTCATTGGAATAATACTGTATTTCAATTTTTCCTTTTCCATTAGACTTAGGTGTAAGCTTAACTTTAGTTCCTATAGCATCTTTTATTTTATTTTCTATTTCTTCATAGACAGCCATATTTTCTACTTTTTCAACTGTTTTTTCTTTTTTAGGATTGAGAATTGTCTTTACTAATTTTTCAGTTTCTCTGACACTAAGTTTCTCATCCATTATTTTGACTGCTATATTATACTGTACTTCTTCATCATCTATAGCCAGCAATGCTCTGGCGTGTCCACTTGATATCAGCTCTTCTATAAGCATTTCCTGTACCTTATCACACAACTTTAATAATCTTATTGAATTAGTAATTGCCGTTCTGCTTTTTGATACTCTTTCTGCAACTTCATCCTGTTTTAACTTATATTCATCTATAAGCCTTTTATAAGCCTGTGCTTCTTCTATAGGATTAAGGTCTTCTCTTTGAATATTTTCAATAAGAGCAATTTCCATAATCTCCTGTGCTGTGTATTCCTTAATAATTACAGGGATTTCTTTAAGCTTTGCAAGTCGTGCCGCTCTCCATCTTCTTTCACCTGCTATAATCTCATATAACTTTCCTTTTTTCTGTACAACAAGTGGCTGAATAATTCCATATTGCTTGATAGAATCAGCCAATTCCTGTAATGCATCTTCATCAAAATTCTTTCTGGGCTGATTTCTATTTGGCTCAATCTGTGATATTTTAACAATTGTTTCTCCACTTGAATTAACCTTTTCTTCTGATGCCTTTGTATTCTTTTTTTCACCGGCACTCTTATTATCATTACTCTCTATTTCTTCCATTGCTCCCAATGGTATTAATGATTCAAGTCCTCTTGATAATCCAGTTTTTTTCTTTTTTACCTTTTCCATTTCTTTGATTTCTTACCTTTCTCCTCTTTTATATTCTCAGGTGTATAACTGCCATCCTCATTATGATTAATAACTTCTTCTGCAAGAAGACGATAACTTTCTGCCCCCGCTGATTTTGGATCATATATATTTATTGGCATTCCTCTGCTTGGTGCTTCTGCCAGCTTAATATTTCTTGGAATTATTGTTTTATAAATTGTCTGTTTTAGATTACTCTTTACATTTTCCACCACCTCAAGAGAGAGATTTGTTCTTGCATCATACATAGTAAATACAACCCCCTCCATCTTAAGTTCAGGATTAAGTCTTTTCTTAACAAGATTAATTGTATATATTAACTGTGATAAACCTTCAAGTGCATAATATTCACACTGGATTGGTACAAGAACAGAATCCGCAGCGGATAATGCATTAACAGTTAATATATTCAAAGAAGGTGGACAATCTATAATTATATAATCATAATCATCTTTTATACTGTCAAGTTCCTTCTTTAATATATACTCTCTATGTTCTACTCCTATTAAATCAATTTCAGCACCCGACAAGTTTACATTTGATGGTAATACAGATAAATTTTCAAGCGTATTTTTCTGTAAACATTCATCCAACTCACATTCTCCAATAAATAAATCATAAATTGTATTTTCCAATTCATTTTTTTCAATTCCTAAGCCGCTTGTAGCATTTCCCTGCGGATCAATATCTACTACAAGAACTTTCTTTCCTAATTCAGCCAAACATGCTGACAAATTAGTAGATGTTGTTGTCTTTCCAACTCCACCTTTTTGATTAGTAATTGCAATAACCCTACCCATTTTTGTTCCTTTCCATAAATCTTATGTTCTCTTCATTTTTTCTATAAATAATTATATCATATATAATTTTATATTCCATATGCAAAATAAATAAAATGTTTCACGTGAAACATTTATTTATTGTGTTTGTGTTAGTATTGATTATATCAAATGCTATAAACTAATTTAGTTCTTTATATGCAAAGTATTTCCTTTCAAATGTTTCACGTGAAACATTTTCATTTTCTTATGTTTTGCATCATAGTAACCAACTCTTGTAATTCCATTTTACATCTGTTAGGGTCAACCAAAACTAACGAATCACAGAATTCTGCCTTTTCTATGCAATCATCAATGACATAATTTTCATTATTTATTTTAATTTTTTTGCATATATCAATCATTTTATTGAATTTTTCTTCTTTTTCTAACAAATCATTTATCTTTTGTTTTATTTCATGAATATTACTTTCAATTTTTTTAGCTGACTCATTAAGTTTATTAATTTCAACTGTTTCAAAGTCATTTTTTTCATTTCTCGGTGAAAATACATCTTCTGTAGAATCAACTTTAGAAGATAACAGTTCTATTTTATTTTTAATCTCATTAAGCAATATCTGATTATTACTATTCTGTTCTAAATATGTATTATACTCTTCTTGAATTTGTGTCACTTCTTTTTCAAAAAAGTCCATAACAATATTAAGATTTTCATCCTCTAACATATATTTTCTCCTTTGAACATTGTCATTATTATAAATCTTTCAACTAGAATTATACAACAAACCATTTAATATTGTAATAAAAAATCAAATATTATATAATATATTTAGTTGTATTAATATATACTTTTATATTAATAAAGACTAATGTTTTCAGAAATGGGGTTTTATAATGAAAAAAAATACTTTTATCAAATTAACTTTTGCTTCAATCATTGGTGCATGTATTCACAATAAATATATTGATATAAAATCAAACATAGTTAACTCTTTTATTTCAAGTAATTATTCAGAATATAGCAGTAATTTTGGATGTATAAAATACCGTCGTACAGGAAATGGCAGTCCTATACTTCTGGTTCATAACATTTCAGTAGGAGACAGCGACAGAGAATGGGATAAACTCATACCTTTGATTCAGAACAGAACTATATATACAATTAATCTTCCCGGATGTGGTAATTCAGAGAAAAATCTGTTGCAATATACTAATTTTATTTATTCAAAAGTCATAATTGATTTTATTAAAAACGTTATTGATGATAAAACAGATATTATAACATCAGGCAACTCAGCAACCGCAGCAATAATATCTAAAATGTCTGACACAGACGACTTAATTAATAAAATAATATTTATCAATCCTCAAAAGCCTATTGTATCTACAAATATTGATTCAAAAGCAAAATTGTATTGCAAAGCTCTTGAATTACCAATTATTGGTTCATTTATATACAACAGAGCCTTCACTTTGGATAATATAAAAGATTCTTTAAATAAACATTTTTATATTACCGGTGCAACGTTAGATGAATATTCATCGAGTTATTATAACAGTGTGCATTACAAAAATCTCAATTCAAAATATATGTATATAAGCACTAAACTTAATCTTATAAATGATAATACAGAATATCTTCTAAAAAATATTAATTCTTACTCGCTTATTACAAGTATTACTTATAAAGAAAATGCTTTATGGTACAATAAAGTTAATCCAAATGTCAATATTGCATACGTTAATAATTGCCTTGACTATCCACATATAGAGCAGCCACAGATAACAGCAGATAAAATTCAGAAATTACTAAATTAAAAAAGCCATATCTACACTTTTTACTATTATTGTGTAGATATGGTTCATACAATTCTCTATTACATTATTACTGGTTTATAATGGTTCTTTTGCAGGCACTCCTGCTTTTCTTGGGTATTTGCCCGATGTTTTTTGTTTCTTTCTGATACATACAAAAACACGGCATATACCCGTATCAAGTAATTCCATTTCTTCTATCGACTCAATACTTCCACCTAACATCTTAACCGCCTTTTTAGAAGATTCAATTTCATCTTCACAGTCTCCAGCTTTATACGATATAAACATTCCTTTCTGCGATACAAAAGGAATACAATATTCACTTAGAGAAGACAGATTTGCAACTGCTCTTGATACACATAGTTCATATTTTTCTCTATATTTGTTATCTCTTCCGTAATCTTCTGCTCTTCCATGAACCGCCTCAATTCCTTTAAGTCCAAGCTCCTCTATAACTTCATTTAAGAATTTTACTCTCTTGTTAAGCGAATCCAAAAGGGTAACTTTAATATTTGGAAAAACTATTTTAATAGGAATTCCCGGAAATCCTGCACCCGTTCCTACATCTATCATATTTACCACATTTTCCATCTCAATAATCTGACTTATATACAGACTATCAACGAAATGTTTTACAACAACATCATCAAACTCTGTTATTGCCGTAAGATTCATTACCTTATTCTTTTCAACAATCATCTCATAATATCTGTATAACTGTTCTGCCTGTTTTTCACTAATAGTTATCCCCATATCTTCTATGGAATTAATTATTTTATCAACATATTCTTTCATCTATCCACCATCCATTATAGAAATGTTTATTTATCCAATTTTATTTGAGCTGAGATACACAAGAAGTACTGATATATCTGCCGGAGACACACCAGATATTCTTGAAGCCTGACCTATAGAAATAGGACGGTACATATCAAGCTTCTGCTTTGATTCGTTACGAAGACCACTTATTTTACTATAGTCAATTTTATCCGGAATTTTTCTGTTTTCCATTTTTTTGTATTGCTCAACCTGTCTTAACTGTCTTGTTATATATCCTTCATATTTTAGATTAATGTTAATCTGTTCAATAATATCCTGCGATATATTTTCATCTCTTTCCTCATCAAATTCTTTAAGAATCTCATAAGTAATCTCAGGTCTTTTAATCAGTTCTGCAAGACTGCTTCCTGTCTTTAAAGGCGTACTGCCATGTCTTTCAAGAAATTCAGACATCTTAGCATTAGCTCCGACTTTTATATTTTGCAGTCTTTCAATCTCACTTTTAATAACTTCTTCTTTATGTTTAACATATTCATATCTTTCCTTAGATATAAGTCCAACTTTATATCCTATTGGAGTCAGACGCAAGTCAGCATTATCCTGTCTTAATAATAATCTATATTCAGCTCTTGAAGTCATCATACGATATGGTTCATGATTTTCTTTAGTTACAAGGTCATCAATAAGTACACCTATATATGCCTGTGACCTGTCTAATACTATCTGCTCTTTTCCAAGAATTTTCATTGAAGCATTTATACCGGCCATAAGTCCCTGACATGCCGCTTCTTCATAACCGGAACTTCCATTAAACTGTCCGCCGCTGAATAATCCACTGATTTTTTTAAATTCAAGGGTTGGTTTTAATTGTATAGGATTAATACAATCATATTCTATCGCATAAGCATTTCTTACTATTTTTACATTTTCAAGTCCTGGAACAGTTCTATACATATCATACTGAACATCCTCCGGCAATGAACTTGACATACCGCCAAGATACATTTCGTTAGTATATTCTCCTTCAGGTTCTACGAATACCTGATGTCTGTTCTTATCTGCAAACCTTACAACTTTATCTTCAATAGAAGGACAATATCTCGGACCTGTTCCTTCTATTTTGCCTGAATATAAAGGAGATCTGTCAAGATTATCCCTTATTATTTTATGGGTATTTTCATTAGTGTAAGTAAGCCAGCACGATACCTGCTCCCTGTCAATACTCTCAGGGTCTGTTGTAAATGAAAATGGTACTATTTTTTCATCACCAAACTGTTCTTCCATTTTAGAAAAATCTATACTTCTTTTATCAACACGGGCAGGCGTTCCTGTTTTAAATCTAAACATTTCTATACCGAGTGATTTTAAAGAATCCGTAAGATGGTTAGCTGCCTGAAGACCATTAGGACCGGTTGCATTACTGACATCACCATATATACATCTTGCCTTAAGATACGTCCCTGTACACAATATAACAGTCTTAGCCATATAAGTTGCACCTGAATAAGTCTTTACTCCCTTTATAATATCATCTTCAACAATAAGTTCACACACTTCAGCCTGTCTTATTGTGAGATTATCCGTATTCTCAAGAGTTCTTCTCATCTGTCTTGTATATTCCTGTTTGTCAGCCTGCGCCCTTAACGAATGAACTGCAGGTCCCTTTGAAGAATTGAGCATTTTTGACTGAATAAATGTTTTATCAATATTTTTACCCATTTCTCCGCCAAGTGCATCTATCTCCCTGACAAGATGTCCCTTTGAACTTCCTCCAATATTCGGATTACAAGGCATCATAGCAATACTGTCTACACTTACTGTAAACATGATAGTGCTAAGACCATTTCTGGCGCATGCAAGCGAAGCCTCACATCCAGCATGACCTGCACCTACTACAACTACATCATATTCTTCATTAACATTTGCCATCTCGTACTCCATTCTAATTCTTCTACACTAATCTTTATTTCTGAACAACCTACCGCAAAGTAACGAACTTCTATCTATTTTCCCATACAGAATTTACTAAATATCTCATTTATAAGATCTTCACCAAGCTGTTCACCAAGTATTTCACCAAGATATTCATATGCATTCATCATATCAATCGTGAAGAAATCTTCAGGCATCCCATTTTCTATACTTTCAATGACACACTCAAGACTATCCCTAGAATTAATCACTGCCTGTTTATGTCTCTCATTAGTTATAATTATTTGGTCATTGTATGTGATTTCACCTTTGAAAAACATATTCTTAACAGCCTCTGTTAAACTTGCAATGCCATCTTTATATTTTGCAGATATCTTTATTATTTCATTATCTTCACTATCATCAATAAACTTTCTTATGTCATTCTCATCCGTAACACAGTCAAGGTCTATTTTATTAAGCAATATTAATGCTTTTTTATCCTTTATAAAATTAAATATTCTTATGTCTTCTTCATCTATCTCTCTTGATGAGTCTATAATAAATATTATTAAATCAGCTTCAGAAGCATGTTTTTTTGCTCTATCCACACCTATTTTCTCAACTACATCATCAGTTTCCCTTATCCCCGCTGTATCTATTATATTAAGGTTAATATCATTAAGTCTTACACTTTCTTCGAGTGAATCTCTTGTTGTTCCCTCAATATCCGTAACTATGGCTCGCTCTTCACCCAATAATGTATTCATCAGAGAAGATTTTCCTACATTTGGCTTTCCTATAATTACAGTCTTTATACCCTCTGTCATTATACGACCATTATCAGCAGTGTCAATAACTTCATCTAATTCATTAATAAGTTCTTCAACAACTATCTTAAGTTCCTCTCCATATCCACTTAAATCATAATGTTCAGGATCATCAAGTGCTGATTCTATATATGCAATGTGATATATAAGTTTTTCCCTTATTTTCCTGATTTTTTCTGACATGTTACCTTTAAGCTGACCAACAGATATATCTGCAGCCATATTATTTTTGGCATTTATCAAATCAATAACAGCTTCTGCCTGCGATAAATCAATTCTTCCATTAAGGAATGCTCTTTTTGTGAATTCTCCCGATTCTGCGCATCTGGCTCCATTACTGAGAACTAATTCAAATATTTTCTGCATTACTATATTGCCGCCATGACAGTTAATCTCAACAACATCTTCTCTCGTATATGTGGCAGGAGCTTTCATAACCATAAGAAGAACTTCATCTATTATCTTTCCTTTGTACACTATATTTCCATAATGTATAGTGTGACTTTTATATTCTTCTATCTTTATCCCCTTATTCTTGTATGGAACAAATATTTTATCCACAATCTTAAATGCTTTATCCCCGCTGACACGAATTATTCCTATTCCTGAATTATTCATGGCCGTTGAAATAGCTGCTATAGTTTCTGAACTGTATAACATTTTATCTATACCTTTCCTATATACTTACCTTTCACATACAAATCTTTTCGCTATAACAAAATATGCCATCATACATCTAAGCCGTTAAATACGCCTTAAAGTATGACAGCATACATGTAAATATTAATACTATATTAATGCTTTAAATAAACTATTATATGTCTGTATGGCTCTTCGCCTTCACTCTTAGTTGCGACATATTTATCATTCTGTAAAGCTGAATGGATTATTCTTCTTTCATATGGATTCATAGGCTCTAATGATACTGATTTTCTTGTTCTCTTAACTTTATAAGAAATATTCTTAGCGAGGTTTTCAAGTGTTTCCTTTCTTCTCTTTCTGTAATTCTCAGTATCCACCTTAACTCTTATGTAAGAACTGCTTTCCTTATTAACAACAAGACTTGTAATATACTGTATTGAATCTATTGTCTGTCCTCTCTTTCCTATGATTACTCCCATTTCATCACCTGAAAGATTAATGTCCATATTACCTGCTTCTGCATCATAATTAATATCAATTGTAACTTCAAGATTCATAGCCTTGAACATTTCATCAAGAAAACTCATAACTTTATCTTCTAAAGTTTCTTTCTTTCTTGCCTTGATTATAGCAGGTTTGCCTCCAATAAATCCAAGTAATCCAGTGCTTCCTTTATCAATAACATCATATTCTATCATATCACTGGTAGTATTAAGACGAATCATAGCCTTGTTAATAGCCTCGTCAACAGTTTTACCGGTTACTTCAATATAATCCATAACGAAAACCTCCTACTTATTTTTCTCATTATACGTTTTAACCATGTTTGCCTTCTCAGCCAAACTTCCGTGTTTAATATTTCCTTTTTTTGTTACATTCTTATCCGAATTCTTTGATGTATTATTTGAATAAATGCTCTTAGTATTCATATTTGCCGCATTAATTACCTTCTGAGCAGCGTTCCCCTGTTTTTCTCTTTTCTTTTTTCGTTTTTCAACATTTTTCTTTATTATATCATTAACGTCAACCTTTTTAAAATACTGGTTGAGCAGCAACTGCTGAATTATCTGGAAGAATCCATTGGAAACCCAGTATATACCAAGACCTGAAGGTACGGAATAAGCAATAAATGCTGAAAATAAAGGCATAATATTATTCATAACCTTCATTGATGATGCCATAGGATTATCACCATCAGGCATTTGAGCATTTGCCATAGACAATCTTACACTATACCACTGTGTAAGGAATGACAATATAGGAATAAGGAAAGCTATTCCCTTCATAGCTGCAGGTGTCTGTGTCAGATTCAGAGGACCAAAATTATTAATATGCATTATCTTAGATTTAGCATTATCAATAACATCAACCTGTTTATTGTACATAAGTGCCATCTTTTCTGCACTTTTTTCATCTGTTACTCTTTCCTTAAAATCATCAAAGCCTTTTTTCTGGGATTTTGTAAGTTTCTTCTCGACCTTTTTCCAGTCTTTATCATCATATTTCTGAATATCATCAATAAGATTATCTATATTCTCATATGTCTTTTCCATGTTATTCCACTGTTTAGTAGAATATTTTGCTAAAACATCTATAGTCTTCTTTCCGTCTGCATCAGTATTTGCAAAATCAGATACAAATTCACTAATATATGCGTATTTGAGGTCTTTGTCTGTTTCTACAATTTTACCAAAGTACTCAAAATCGTCATAATTTTCACATATATTTGTGCTTACAGGCTTATAGTAATCCTGCACCTGTGGTACGTATGCCGGAATATTACTTACAATATAGTACAGTGAAAATAATATCGGCATCTGAATGGCCATCTGAAGACAACTACCTGTAGGTGAAGTGCCATATTTATCATATACAGCCTGTGTCTCTTCCTGCATCTTCATCATTGACTCATTATCACGCTTACCGCGGTACTTTTTCTGTATCTCCTGAATCTCAGGATTCATAAGAGTAGATAATTTACTGAATTTCTGCTGTTTTAATGTTAATGGAAACAATACCAGCTTAATTACAAGAGTAAATATAATAATACAAAGACCGATATTTTCAACTCCCATAAGGCAGAAGAACCAATAAAGTCCCTGCATAAATTTACCCAGAATACTTGCAAACCATCCAATAATAGGCATGCTGTTCTGTGTTAATAAAATGCTTAACAATGTTTTCCTCCATTCTATGGAACAGGATCTATCCCTCCCTTTGAGAAAGGATTGCATCTTAGAATTCTCTTACATGCAAGATAACTTCCTTTCAAAGGACCATATTTTTCTATTGCTTCTATTGCATACTGCGAACAGGTAGGTATATACCTGCAGTGATTATTCTTTTTCAATCCGGACAAATATTTTCTGTAAAATGTAATAGACCAAATCAAAAATTTCTGTACTATTCTACTGATTGTATTCAACTTATTTCATCTCTTCCCAATAATTGATGAATCTTTAATAAATGCATAAATGCACTTTCTAATTTCCTGTAATCACAATTCTTTGCATTTACTCTCACAACGAGTACTATATCCTTTTTTTCATTCATTCTATATTCATTCAATCTGAATATTTCTCTTATTAATCTGGTAAGTCTATGCCTTACTACACTGTTTCCAACTTTTTTGCTAACTGATATTCCAATTCTACTAACGGAAGTATCTCTGTCTGAAACATACATTACGAGATACTTATTGGCATATGACTTACCATATTTATAAATATACTTAAATTCTTCATTTTTTTTAATTGAATTAAAGTTTTTCATATTTTCTCCTTTAAAGAGAAGAAAAGACCACAAAAAATGCGGTCTATGCTGATAATTTCTTTCTTCCTTTTGCTCTTCTTGCAGCTAAAACTTTTCTTCCACCTGCAGAACTCATTCTTGCTCTGAATCCATGAACCTTAGCTCTAGATCTCTTTTTTGGCTGAAATGTCATTTTCATTCTAAATGCACCTCCTTACACATAAATATAAAATTGGAAAATATCATGGTAATTATATGTAAAAAATACTGTATAGTCAAGCTTTTTTTATATTTGTATGCAAGTTTTTTATGAAATGTTAACTTTTCACATTACATCTGTGGAATGTTATCCACTTTACATAATTCCTGAATTTAATTAACATAATGTTATCCACAAAATGTTGATAACTTGTGGATAACTGTGGATATCACTATGCAAAACTCATTTTTTCCCATATTTTAGGGATTTGATAATGTTTATATATTTTTTAACTTATTAACATTAACTTTAAAACACATGTTATTATCGTAAACCATTATTAACATTTAACATCTTATCCCCATTTTTAATTCAACAACTCTCAAGCCTTATTTTTACTGGATTTCTTACAAGTTATCAACATTATCCACAAACTTATCCACATTTTACTGTAGATTACTTGAACTGAATCCACTTTTCCACTTTTATCTGTTTGTTAATAACTTAATATTACTCTGTATTCAATTATGCGTAACTATTACATTGAAAAAAAATGAATTTTGTTATACAATATAAGTAATTATAAGTTTGAAAGGCTTGGTCATTTTAATGTACGAACTAATTAATAACAAATGGAACGAAATACTCAAAATTATTCAGGAAGAATATGATATTTCTGATGTATCCTTTAAAACCTGGCTCCTTCCACTTAAGTTGTATTCTGTTGATAATAATGTGATTACAATTCTTGTAGAAGAGTCCGCCGGAGTTTCTTACATTACCAAGAAGTATTACAACTGCTTCAAGGTAACTATTTCAGAGATGTTTGAAGAAAATTTCGATATTTCATTTATATCTGAAAAAGATATTTCTCATGACACTAATATAATAGAAGAAACGCAACCACCTAAAATGCAAAATAGTCGTCTTATAGCGGCTAATATAAATCCCAAGTATACATTTGATACATTCGTTGTAGGTGGAAGTAATAGTTTTGCTCATGCATATGCACTTAAAGTAGCTGAGTCTCCTGCTGAAGAGGTTAATCCGCTATTCTTATATGGAGGTGCAGGACTTGGTAAAACACATCTTATGCATTCGATAGCTCACTACATAATAGATCATAATCCTAATATGAAGGTTCTTTATGTAACAAGTGAAGCTTTTACCAATGAACTTATTAATATAATAAGAAACGACAGCCAGAGAGTTAATGAATTCAGGGATAAATACAGAAATATAGATGTATTTCTTATCGATGATATACAATTTATAATAGGTAAAGACCGATCGCAGGAAGAATTCTTCCATACATTCTGTACTTTATATGAATCTAAAAAACAGATTGTAATATCTTCTGATAAACATCCTAAAGAAATGACTACACTTGAAGAAAGACTTAGAACACGATTCGAATGTGGTCTTGCCGTAGATATAAGTTCTCCTGAATATGAGACCCGTATGGCTATTCTTCAGAAAAAATCTCAGGTTGAAGGACATGGAATAAGTAATGATGTGCTTGATTATATAGCAACTAACATTGTATCTAACATACGTGAACTCGAAGGTGCTCTTAATAAGATTATTGCGTATTCAAAAATCTCCCCTGTCGAGATGAATCTTGAACTTGCTAAAGAGGTTCTTAAAGATACAATTTATCCTAATACAAACAATGTCGTAACATGTGATCTTATTAAAAATGTAGTGGCCGAGCATTACAACATCTCTATTGATGATATTGCTTCAAAGAAAAAGAGCCAGAATATTGCTCTTCCACGTCAGATAATCATGTATCTTTGCAGGGAATTAACAGACGAATCATGCATTAATATAGGAAAATGTCTTGGTGGACGTGATCACTCTACTATTCTTCACGGTTATGAGAAGATAAAGAAAGATATGACTACAAATGAATCTCTTAGTAAAGCAATAGAAGCAATTACTAAAAAGATAAGTCCTAACTAGAATTATCAAATAGGATTATAACTATGTTGATAACATGTTAATTTGATGTTTATTTACTGTTAAATACATGTTTATAAACATTTTTAACCTCATTACCAAAAATTTAAGGCTGTTGACAAATCACAGGTTATCAAGGCTTATTTAACAGCTTTGAAACAGGGTTATCCAACCTTGAAACATTGTATTTTATAGGGTTCAGAACACTTTTTAACATTTTCACACCCTATAATAATACGACGACGAGAATCTTATATATATTTATTAATACACCCGCTGGTGGGAAGGAGTTATACACATGAAATTAATTTTTGAAAAATCTGATTTACTTAACGCTATTAATATTGTTATGAAAGCTGTACCATCAAAAACCACTATGTCTATATTAGAATGTATACTTGTAGATGCTACTTCTGATGAGATAAGATTTACAGCTAACGATATGGAGCTTGGTATTAAAACAACTGTTAAAGGGGAGATAATTGAAAAAGGATGCATAGCAATTGATGCAAAGATTTTTTCAGAAATTACAAGAAAACTTCCTGACAGCGAAGTAATTATAGAGACTGACAGTAATTATAGAATGAATATATCATGTGATAAAGCTAAATTTAACATTGCCGGTAAATCAGGTGAAGATTTTACTAACCTTCCTGATGTTGAAAAAGATAAATTTATCTACTTATCACAGTTTTCTTTAAGAGAAGTAATAAGACAGACAATTTTCTCTATAGCACCATCTGAGAGCAGTAATAAGATTATGACAGGTGTTTTATTCGAAATTAACTCAGGTAAAATGAAAGTTGTTTCTCTTGACGGACATCGTGTTTCATTAAGAAACATTGAATTAAAAGAAGCATTTGATGATGTTAAAGTTATTGTTCCGGGTAAAACACTTAGTGAAATATCAAAGATTCTTACCGGAAATTCGGAAGATGAGGTAAGAATATTCTTTACTTCCAACCACATTGTATTTGAATTTGACAATACAGTTGTAGTTTCAAGATTAATTGATGGTGAATATTTCAGAATAGAGCAGATGCTTTCAAATGATTATGAAACTAAGATTAAGATAAATAAAAAAGAGCTTATTGACTGTATTGACAGAGCAACACTTCTTGTTAAAGAAAGCGATAGAAAACCTATAGTAATTACTATTCAGGATGGGGAACTCGAATTAAAGATTAATTCAACTATCGGATATATGAATGAAAGTATATCAATTGAAAAAGAAGGTAAAGATATGATAATAGGATTTAATCCTAAATTCTTACTTGATGCTCTTAAAGTTATTGATGACGAACAGATAGACATTTATCTGTTGAATTCAAAAGCACCAATGTATATGAAGGATGAAAATGAAACATATAATTATCTCATTCTTCCGGTTGCTATGTAATGTGGAAATTCCAAGGATTGGAGAGCAGAATGGAAAATATTAAGTTAAATGATGAATTCATCAAACTCGGACAGGCACTAAAAGCTGCAGGACTGGTATCATCAGGCGTTGAGGCTAAAATTGTAATAGTTAATGGTGAAGTAAAAGTTAATGGTGAGACCGAATACCAGCGTGGAAAGAAATTGCGTGATGGTGATATCGTAGAATTCAATGGCGAAAAAGTGGTTATTACCGGGTAGGAAAAATGTATATACAATCTATAGAATTAAGTGATTACAGAAATTACCGGCAATTAAATATTGAGTTTGATGAGAATGTGAATATTCTTTATGGTGACAATGCCCAGGGAAAAACTAATATTCTTGAATCACTGTATCTGTGTGGAACAAATAAGTCCCATAGAGGGAGCAGGGACAGTGATATAATTAGATTTGGTATGAATGAATCCCATATAAAAATGTTTGTTAGAAAAAATAATGTATCTCACAGAATAGACATGCATTTGAAAAAAGGACGTTCAAAGGGAATTGCCGTTAATGGAATACCACTAAAAAAGGCAAGTGAATTGTTTGGTATAGTAAATATCATATTTTTCTCACCGGAAGACTTATATATTATAAAAAATGGTCCTTCTGAGAGAAGAAAATTTATAGATATGGAACTTAGTCAAATTGACAAAATATACATGAATAATCTGATAAAATATAATAAAATCATAAATCAGAGAAATAAGCTCTTGAAAGATATAAATTTCTACAGAGACAGTTCACTTGAAAATACAATGGATGCATGGGATGAACAATTGGTTATATATGCTATTGATATTATCCGGAGAAGAGAGAAATTTATAGAAGAGCTTAATGACATTATAGAGGATATTCACTGGAAACTGTCCGGTGAGAAAGAAAAATTAGGATTAAAGTATGAGCCTAATACTTTAGCAGATGACATGTGGCGGAAGTTACATGATACAAGGGAAAGAGATATAAGACAAAAAACAACTTCATGTGGTCCGCATCGTGACGACATAGGTTTTTTTATAAATGATATTGATGTCAGAAGATTTGGAAGTCAGGGGCAGCAAAGGACGAGTGCTTTATCACTAAAGCTTTCAGAGATTGAGATTGTAAAGAAGATAACACATGATATTCCTGTATTACTGTTAGATGATGTGTTATCTGAACTGGATATTAACAGGCAGAATCAGCTTATAAATAGTCTTGATGGAATACAGACCATAGTATCCTGCACAGGTCTTGATGAATTTATAGAAAATAAAGTAAATGCTGCGAGGATTTATAGAATAAGTAATGGCAGTGCGAAGTTAGTTACCGCGAGCAGGCAGCTCAGAAATGGAGTTTAGTGTAAAAAATCACATTGATATGTTGATTTTTCACACGGCTGATTGTGCCGCAGGCGTCACAATCAGCTTTTTATCGCAGAGCAAAATTTGAGATTTTTCTTGCGATTCCTCCGACGCATAGCGTCTGCAGAATGGAGTTTAGTATGAGTACAAATGTAGATAATAATTACGGTGCCAATCAGATTCAGATATTGGAAGGATTAGAGGCAGTAAGAAAAAGACCCGGAATGTATATCGGAAGTACATCTTCAAGAGGTCTTCACCATCTTGTATATGAGATTGTAGATAATTCTGTAGATGAAGCATTGGCAGGATATTGTACTGAAATAGATGTGCAGATTAATAGTGATAATTCGATAACAGTTAAGGATAATGGAAGAGGTATTCCTGTCGGAATAAATGAAAAAGCCGGTAAACCTGCTGTAGAGGTTGTATTTACAATTCTTCATGCCGGAGGAAAATTCGGTGGTGGAGGATATAAAGTATCCGGAGGATTGCATGGTGTAGGTGCATCTGTAGTTAATGCTTTATCAGAGTGGCTTGAGGTAACTGTATACAGAGAAGGTAAAATACACAGACAAAGATATGAAAGAGGACATGTTATGTATCCTCTTAAAGTAGTGGGTGAGTGTCCTGAGGATAAGACAGGTACTGAGGTTACATTTTTACCTGACAAGGAAATATTCGAAGAGACCGTATATGATTATGATGTATTAAAGCACCGGTTGAGAGAGATGGCATTCCTTACAAAGAATATAAGAATAATACTCAGGGATGACAGAGAGGATAAGAAGGAGAGAACATTCCATTACGAGGGTGGAATTAAAGAATTTGTAACTTATCTTAACAAGGGAAAGCAGCCTCTTTATGATGATGTAATATATTGTGAGGGAATTAAAGATAATGTTCTTGTAGAAGTTGCGATGCAGCATAACGATTCATATACTGAGAATGCATATGGTTTCGTTAATAATATTAACACACCTGAAGGTGGTACTCACGTTGAAGGATTTAAGAGAGCACTTACAAAGACATTTAATGATTATGCCAGAAAAAATAAATTATTAAAAGATAGTGAACCTAATCTTTCAGGTGAGGATATAAGAGAGGGACTTACAGTCATAGTAAGTATCAAAATTGAAGAACCACAGTTTGAGGGACAGACTAAACAGAAGCTCGGAAATAGTGAGGCAAGGGGTGCTGTTGATGGAATAGTGAGTGAACAGCTTACTTACTATCTTGAGCAGAATCCGGCAATTGCAAAGATTATATGTGAGAAGTCAATACTTTCACAGAGAGCAAGGGATGCAGCAAGAAAAGCAAGAGATCTTACAAGAAGAAAGACAGCTCTTGAGGGAACTGCACTTCCGGGAAAACTTGCCGACTGTTCAGATAAGAATCCTGAGAATTGCGAAATATACATAGTTGAGGGAGATTCAGCCGGGGGTTCAGCTAAGACTGCAAGATCAAGGGCAACACAGGCTATACTTCCACTGAGGGGTAAAATTCTGAATGTAGAGAAAGCAAGGCTTGACAGAATACTTGGTAATGCTGAGATTAAGGCTATGATTACAGCATTTGGAACAGGTATTCATGAAGATTTTGATATAACAAAGTTAAGATATAATAAGATAATCATTATGACTGATGCCGACGTTGATGGTGCTCATATTGCAACATTATTGCTTACATTTTTCTATCGTTTTATGCCACAGCTTATCAAAGACGGACATGTATATCTGGCTCAGCCACCTTTGTATCAGGTTACAAAGAATAAAATTGTAAGATACGCATACAGCGATGAAGAACTGAATGAAATTCTTACAGAGATTGGAAGAGATGGAAATAATAAAATCCAGCGTTATAAAGGTCTTGGAGAAATGGATGCAGAGCAGCTCTGGGATACTACAATGGATCCTGAAAAGAGGGTATTACTTAAAGTTAAAATAGATGAAGAATCACAGTCTGATATTGATTTGACATTTACAACACTTATGGGTGACCAGGTTGAACCAAGAAGAGAATTTATCGAAGCGAATGCAAAGTATGTGTCTAACCTTGATATATAGTTGCATGTAGAATGGAGGAAAAATGGACGAACATATTTTTGATAAAATACATGAAGTTGATCTGAAAAAGACAATGGAAAAATCATACATTGATTATGCCATGAGTGTTATTGCAGCCAGAGCACTTCCGGATGTAAGAGATGGATTGAAGCCGGTTCAGCGAAGAGTATTATATTCTATGATAGAGTTGAACAATGGTCCTGATAAACCACACAGAAAATGTGCCCGTATCGTTGGTGATACAATGGGTAAATATCATCCACATGGTGACAGCTCAATATATGGGGCACTTGTTAATCTTGCACAGGAATGGTCAACAAGGTATCCACTTGTGGACGGACATGGTAACTTTGGTTCTGTGGATGGTGATGGTGCAGCAGCCATGCGATACACAGAGGCCAGACTTAGTAAAATATCCATGGAAATGTTGAGAGATATTAACAAGGATACAGTAGATTTTGTACCTAACTTTGATGAAACTGAGAAAGAACCTACAGTACTTCCATCAAGATATCCTAATCTTCTTGTTAATGGAACGAGTGGTATAGCTGTAGGTATGGCTACAAATATACCACCTCATAATCTTAAAGAAGTTATAGATGCAGTGGTGAAAATAATTGATAACCATGTTAATGAAAACAGGGAAACTAATCTCGAAGAAATTCTTGATATAGTTAAAGGACCTGATTTTCCTACAGGTGGAACTATTATCGGCACAAGAGGAATAGAAGAAGCATACAGAACCGGAAGGGGAAAGATAATAGTAAGAGCAGTAACGAATATTGAACCAATGGAAAATGGCAAAAACAGAATTGTTGTTACGGAACTTCCTTACATGGTTAATAAGGCAAAGCTTATAGAGAAAATAGCTGAACTTGTTAAAGACAAGAGAGTTGATGGAATTACTGACCTTAGGGATGAGTCTGATAAGGAAGGTATGAGAGTAGTTATAGAACTCAGAAGAGACGTTAATGCAAATATTGTTCTTAATCAGTTGTTTAAACATACACAGCTTCAGGATACATTTGGTGTAATAATGCTTGCACTTGTTAATAATCAGCCAAGAGTTCTTAATCTTTATCAGATGCTCAATTATTATCTTGATCATCAGAAAGATGTTGTTACAAGAAGAACAAAGTATGATCTTAATAAAGCAGAAGAAAGAGCACACATTTTACAGGGATTAATGATTGCTCTTGACAATATTGACGAAGTTATCCGAATTATCAGAGGTTCAAGAACAACTCAGATAGCTAAAGAGAGTCTGATGGAGAGATTCTCTCTTACAGATGTTCAGGCACAGGCTATAGTAGACATGAGACTTCGTGCTCTGACAGGTCTCGAAAGAGAGAAATTGGAGAATGAGTATAAGGAACTTATGATTAAGATTGCTGAATATAAAGAAATTCTTGCTGATGAGAATAAACTTCTTGTAGTTATCAGAGAAGAGATAAAGTTAATTGGTGACAATTACGGAGATGACAGAAGGACTTCAATCGGATTTGATGAATATGATATGTCGATGGAAGACCTTATACCGGTTGAAAATACTGTTATTGCAAGAACAAATGTAGGATATATAAAGAGAATGACAGTAGATAATTTTAAGAGTCAGAATCGTGGTGGAAAAGGCATAAAGGGTATGCAGACTATTGAAAATGATTACATAGAAGACCTTTTGATGACAACTACCCATCATTTTATTCTGTTTTTCACTAATACAGGAAAAGTATATAAGCTTAAAGCTTATGAGATACCTGAGGCAGGAAGAACAGCAAGAGGAACAGCTCTTATTAATCTTCTTCAGATTCAGCCAAATGAAAAGATTACGGCTATAATTCCTATTAAAGAATTTACTGATGATAAATATCTATTCATGGTTACAAATAAAGGTATTGTTAAGAAGACATCAGTTATGGAGTATTCACATATTCGTAAAACAGGAATTCAGTCTATAAGTCTTCGGGATGATGATGAACTTATTGAAGTAAAAACAACCAATAATAAGAGAGATGTTATACTTGTGTCAAAATCGGGACAGTGTATAAGATTTAATGAAAATGATGTAAGAAAAACAGGAAGAACTTCAATGGGTGTTATCGGAATGACTCTTGACCCATCAGATGAGATTGTTGCAATGCAGTTGAATACGCAGGGAAAAGATCTTTTACTTATTACAGAAAATGGAATGGGTAAAAGGACAAGCATAGATGAATTCCATGTACAGCATAGAGGTGGAAAAGGTGTTCGTTGTTATAAGATAAATGATAAGACAGGAAATGTTATTGGAACAAAAGCTGTCAATGATGATCATGAGATAATGCTGATAACATTGAATGGTATAATAATTCAGATGTGTGCAAGTGGAGTATCACTTCTCGGAAGAAATACTTCAGGTGTTAAAATGATGAACCTTGATGAAAATGATAAGGTTGTCGGAATTGCCAAGGTAAGAGAGAAGATTACTAATATCGATGAAGAGAATGTAACTGTTGATGAAAATGTAATCGAAGATATTAAGTAAATGAATTGTACAGACTGTCAGTCATGGAGAAATCTGTGACAGGGCAGTCTGTTTGTTGATATGAAGAGATGATTCAGAAAGTATGTTAACCGGATAAGAGTGAGACTGTCAGGTTGAATATGATAAGATTGGAGAAAATGATGAGAGAAATAAATGTGGATAAAATCACTGAAACAGTAAAAGAGATGTGTATAAAGATAAACCATTTTCTATCTGATGATATGAAAGAAGCATATAAAAATGCATACGATAAAGAGGACACAGATATAGGAAAGCAGATACTTTTACAGCTTCAGGAGAACCTTGAAGTGGCAGGAGAAGAGATGATACCTATTTGTCAGGATACAGGAATGGCTGTATTATTTGTAAAAGTAGGACAGGATGTCCACATTTGTGGTGGAAATGTTACAGAAGCAATTAATGAAGGAGTAAGACAGGGATATATAGAAGGATATCTCAGAAAATCTGTTGTAAATGACCCGATTATAAGGAAAAATACAAATGATAACACGCCTGCGGTAATTCATTATGAGATAGTTGAAGGTGATAAAATAGAGATAACTCTCGCTCCAAAGGGATTTGGAAGTGAAAATATGAGCAGAGTATTTATGCTAAAACCGGCAGACGGAATAGAAGGAGTTAAGAATGCAATATTGACTGCTGTCAAAGATGCGGGACCTAACGCGTGTCCTCCAATGGTTCTAGGTGTAGGCATAGGAGGAACATTTGAGAAATGCGCATTAATGGCAAAGCATGCACTTACCAGAAAAGTAGGAGAACACTCTGATATAGAATATGTTAAAGATTTAGAAATAGAAATGTTGGACAAAATAAACAGCCTATCTATAGGACCGGGAGGATTAGGAGGAAAAAATACAGCATTTGCAATAAACATAGAGACATATCCGACACATATAGCAGGTCTGCCTGTTGCAGTTAATATATGCTGTCATGTGAACAGACATATTACGAGAACATTATAATGGTCATATATAGATAAAAGTAACTATAAATATAACGTAACTATTTTTGAATGGATTTGAACAGTTACATGTTGAGAAATGAGGATAAAGATGAATATAAATTTACAGACACCTTTAACGGAGGAGAAAGTTAACAGTATGAAAGCAGGAGACTTTGTATATATAACAGGGACAATATATACGGCAAGGGATGCTGCACATAAAAGAATGGATGAAGCACTTTGTCAGAATAAAGAGCTGCCTATAGATATGAAAGACAATATAATATATTATATGGGACCATCACCGGCGAGAGAAGGAAGACCAATCGGTTCAGCAGGACCAACAACAGCGAGCAGAATGGATAAATATGCACCTAAACTGTTAGACCTCGGATTAAGGGGAATGATAGGTAAAGGTAAGAGAAGTAAAGAAGTGATAGATGCAATAATAAGAAATAAATGTGTATATTTTGCAGCAATAGGCGGAGCAGGAGCACTGCTTTCAAAATGCATAAAAGAGAGTGAAGTTGTAGCATATGATGACCTTGGAACAGAAGCAATAAGAAAGTTAAGAGTTGAAAATTTCCCTGTAATAGTAGTAATTGATAAAGATGGAAACAATTTGTATGAAAAGCATTGACAATTTGATATAAAGTATGTATAATACTTTTTGCGTCACAATTAAATTAATCAAATAGGAAAATGTTAATTCAGAATTTGGAGAAATACTCAAGAGGCTGAAGAGGCGCCCCTGCTAA
>DEGR01000067.1:0-195 GCA_002351535.1 Lachnospira sp. UBA2821 | reverse complement strand
TTCAAATCCCTCTTTCTCCGTTTAATTTTCCTATTGATTATTTTTTTCTGTTTTTTGATTTGAAATAAAATAAAATCGAAAAAAGGTGAAAAAGTTGTTGACAAAAGAAAATTAAAGTGTTAAAATAACATTCGCCTTTGAGAAAAGGAAGTCGACAAAAAAATAAATCTTCAAAAAAGATGAAAAAAGTTGTTG
>DEGR01000001.1 GCA_002351535.1 Lachnospira sp. UBA2821 | reverse complement strand
CTACTAAGTTGTTAACATTGCATTTTTAACTACTGCTTTTTTCATTGTCTTATTATCGGCATAAGATATTTCATATCCCGATACATTGTTAACCTTTTTAAATGTAATCTCAAACTTTCCCTTACTCTTACTCTTAACACTGGTTATTTTAACATTGCCTGCTGCCACTTTCTTCCAGTGAGCATAATATGTAATATTATTATTTACCTTAACTGAAGAAGTTACTTTGCTTCCACCTGCTTTTTTTGTATACCAGCCTTCGAAAGCATATCCCTGTCTCTTCGCTGTTTTTAACTTACCTATTTTACTACCAGCTTTTACCGTAGTTTTATAAGCAGTTGTGTTTCCAACCTTTCCACCATTAGCATTAAATGTTATCTTTAATTTCTGAGGTTCATTAAGGTCTTTTATTGTCATTACCTTCTTAGTGTCATTAAGTGTAATCAGATATTTGCCCGGTTTAACCGTAATACTTCCATATATATTTGTTCCTATTCCATCAGGTATCGTTCCTGTTATTGATTTATATCTGTAAATATCTTCATTTGTTCCTATTACACTAAACACATCTTCTTTAGTACATTCCCATGTATATGTGTATGTTCCGTCAGTCTGCTCTGTAAACATATACTCCGGCATCTGTTTCCAGTTACTTCCGCCACATACTACATAATACCCATCATCAGGAACTACATAGTTCTTCTCTAATTCATAATACTTCTTAAGTGCTGTTACATAATTGGCAAACGTAATGTTACTTGTAGTACTTCCGTAGTTCTCTGTATCGCTGTCATCCTCCAGGCTGAAATAAAATCTTGACATTCTCTCCTCACCTGTCATACGTGGTTTTTTAGAGTCAACAAGTACAAGATTATCACCAAGCTTAGCTTTATCAGAATAATTCTTTTCAACTATATTGTAAACACTTGCAAAAGCTTCCGGTGTAAATAATTCATTTGCAACCACCTTTTCAAGTTCCGCCTTGTATTCATCGAAATAGAATCCACCCGGCACAACAGAAAGGTCATATATAGGATTATATTTTTTTGATGCTGCACCCTTATCTTCATAAGGAGAAAAACCTGTCATTCCGGTTCCATCAGGATTGTATCCAATTGTAATACCAAAGCATCTGTCATAATCATAAGGAATTATAATTGCCTGTCCTGCTTTATCAGAAGTTGAAGGATAAAAGTAAACATAGTAATTATTAATGTTATTCTTAAGGTCATCAGGATTGCCTACAAAGTATGCTGTTGCGGCATACTTCAAAAAGTAATCAACATCAACTACTTTTGCAAAATCCTCTTTAGTAGGATTAGATGCAAGAACATTTATCATATTATTGATAGAAGAAAAATCTGATGTTTTCTTATTTGTTTTCAAATCATATGTATAATCTTTTCCTGCCCTGTCATCTGATATTCCAACTGTTGTAGCCTTTGTAAAATCTGCACCGTTATACGACATAATTGAATCCACATATGCCCATCCGGCTTTGTATAAATCTCCATCTCTGTCCTTCTCGTCGAGATTTCTGTCCATAAAGTCTTTGTCTATACACTCATGTATAGTATAAACACCCATGCTATACTGATTAGCCTTTTCTTTATCTCCAAACTCAACTGTTGTCAGATTCATATGCGGTGCAATAATACCTTCCGAACGGAACATTTCATATGCATAATACTCTCTTAAATATGTATTATCAAAATTGCTGTTCCATTTAATATCCATTTTTTCAAGCCCTGCAAAAGTTCTCTTCTTTCGAATTTTTTTTGCATCTTTGTCCCACGCTTTTACATTGCCCGGATTGTCGGCTGTCTCATCATTGATATAGTATTCATTAACCCCATAGCCATCATCTGTCTTTTCAAATGTCTCCGCAAATGCAAGTTTTAAATGAACCATATCATATATTGTATTCTTATCTGTATCAAAAAACTTATTTCTTGTAGTATTACCCTTCATTCTTATACCTGTCTCAGGTATATAATACTTAATCGTTTCACCATTTGACGCAAGTGTAACCGTAATTGTCACATCTGCCATCCTGTAAATGTCAGACTTAGCTCCTTTAGAGTCATAATACTCAAAGTCTTTTTCTAACTTAGCCATCTCCTCATTCGACATATCTATGTCTATATCAACCACATTATTAATATCAAATATCTGTTTATACATCTCCTCATCAGAATATGGAAGTGTATCTTTGCCAACCTCATATTCCTTAACACTCTGCTGCTCTGCATTTGTATTACTGTCATCCGCTTTTATATATTCAGGTGTGAAATTAATACCTGTACACACAATAGCTGTTGCCAGTGCTACACTGCATATTTTCTTTAATACTCTCATGTAAAACCTCCTTTGATAAATATAAATGTACCATCATTGATTATACTATTCTTTACAACACAAAAGCAAGCTCTTTATACAAAGAGCCTGCTTTTATATCACGATTTATATGCCATTATGCATTAAGATCTGCATAAAGCTTTTCTACTAATTTTTTAATCTCTGAAACTGTATCTTCTACAGGTACTTTTACAGATACAGACTTATCCCTTGTTACAATCTCACAAAGATTTTCTTTCAGATTCTTTGGACTTACAATTACTCTTACAGGCACGCCCAAGAGGTCTGCATCCGAAAACATAACACCGGGACGGACTTTTCTGTCATCATATACAACTTCTGTACCTGATTTTATGAGTTCATCATAGATATTATCTGCCACTGCCTTTACTTCTTCATCATCAGGTCTTAAACAGCAAAGATGAACTTCCCAAGGTGCAATTGATATTGGCCATATTGGACCATAATCATCGTGATGTGCCTCGCATACTGATGCTGCAAGTCTTCCGACACCAATTCCGTAGCATCCCATAATAGGATACTGAAGATTACCATCTTTATCTGTATACTTCATCCCCATTGCTTTTGTATATTTAGTTCCAAGCTGGAATATATTACCAACCTCAATACCTCTTGAAATCTTTATAGTATGTTTTCCACATTTTGGACATATACCACCTTCAAGTATCTTTGTAAAGTCACCATACTCTGCATCAGGGATATCTCTTTCCATGCACACTCCTGTGTAATGATATCCGACTTCATTAGCACCACATACAATATTTTCTATTCCTTTTAATGAATTATCATATAATATCGTGCATTTTGCATTCTGATTATATGGTCCGATATATCCTGCTTTAAGTCCTGATTCCTCTGTAATAACTGCCGGATGTATCTCTGAACCAATAAAGTTTCTGACTTTAGTTTCATTTACTTCAAGGTCACCCCTTACGAATACAACAACATATTCGTCATTTTCATTTTTCTGATATACAACAGCCTTGCATGAATTCTTTACATCACTATGAAGATATTCGCACACATCCTCTATAGTCTCTTTATGTGGTGTTTCAACTTTTTCTATCTCAGCCCTGTCTAATTTATTCTCAAGCTCTGTTATATTTTCAGCAGCTTCCATATTTGCACTATAACCACATTCGTCACATATCGCTATTGAATCCTCACCTATAGCTGTAAGAAGCATATACTCATGAGATACATTTCCGCCCATCATTCCTGAATCGGATTTTACCGTAACAACTTCTGGAACACCTGCTCTTGCAAATATTCTGTTATATGCTTCATAACATACATCATAATATTTTTCCAAATCCTCCTGTGATGTATGGAATGAATATGCATCTTTCATCGTAAATTCTCTTACTCTTATAAGACCGGCTCTTGGTCTGGCCTCATCCCTGAATTTCGTCTGTATCTGGTATATCATAAAAGGATACTTTGTATATGTATTTGCGTATTCCCTTACAAGATGAACAGCAGCTTCTTCATGAGTCATACCAAGGACCATTTTACTTCCACTTCTATCCTTGAATCTTAAAAGTTCATTTCCAATACTTTCATATCTTCCTGATTCTTCCCATATATCAGCAGGCATAACAACCGGAAACATAACTTCCTGTCCGTCAATTCTATCCATTTCTTCACGAATAATCTGCTCTATTTTCTTCGTAACACGTTTAAGCGGAGGAAACTGTGAATAAATACCGTTTGCCACATATTTCATGTATCCTCCCCTTACCATTAATGCATGGCTGTCAACTACACAGTCTGCAGGTCTTTCTTTAAACCTGTCACCAATTATCTTGTCTAATTTCATCTCTTTTAACCTTACCTTTCTATTTTACCGCCCAGCGCATTTTCGTTGAGCGTGCTCTTCCATTCATAGCACATTCTTTAGCAGAGGGGCGTATAACATTATCTGCTATTTCGGAATATATTCCTTCTTTATAAAACTTTTTAAATGACTTTTTAACAAGTCTGTCTTCTCCGGAATGAAATGTAAGTATCGCAGCTCTTCCTCCGGGATTGAGAATTCCCGGTAATTTATCCAAAAAGCTGTACAACACTTCAAATTCACTGTTTACATCTATCCTTAAAGCCTGAAATGTTCTCTGGCATGTCTTCTTTAATAATTCTTTTTTATCCCTGTCGGAATATATCTTTTCCTGTTTATATACTTTTTCGAGAACCTTTTCAATAGCATCTTTAAGCTCCCATGTGGTTTCAACACCTCTGCCGCTCTTTATCCTTCCCATGACTTCTCTTGCAATCTCTGCCGCATATGGTTCATCTGAATTCTCTATAAGCATTCCTTCAAACTCTTCCCGGGTAATACTTTTAAGTCTTTCGGCAGCAGACTCCCCTTCATTTGGATTAAGCCTTAAGTCAAGAGGTCCGTCAGACTTGAATGTAAAGCCTCTCTCCGGATTATCAATCTGCATTGACGACACACCTAAATCAGCCAGAACAAAGTCAAACTTTCCTGCTTCTTCCGATACTTTATCTATATCAGCAAAATTAATATTTCGTATTTTAAGTATGTCCTCACCAAAGCCCTGCTTTCGTAATCGTTCTTTTGTCTTTGCACTCTCTATAGGGTCAATATCAAGTGCATATATAGTCCCATGACCATCAAGCTTCTCAAGCATTGCTTTTGTATGACCGCCATATCCCAATGTTGCGTCAAGCCCATGCTGGCCGGGTTTTATATCAAGGAAATCAAGTATTTCATCAACCATAATGGATATGTGCATTCCTGCCGGAGTACTACCTTTACTCTTAACTTTTTCAATTGTATCAGCATATTTTTCAGGCTGAAGTTCTTTATATTTCTCACTATATTTTTTAGGATACTTACCCTTATATCTTTCCCTTCTCTTATGCACCGGCATAATATCATCCGGAATATCGCTATAATATATATGGTCAAGTTCCTCTATTGTTCCTTTTCCATTTTTTACATTTACAATTGTAACTGAACAATTCTTAGGTACACAGCCTCTCCATATGTCCATATCATTTCTTTCAGTATATCCTTCTGTTTCAAAGAAATTGCATAAAAGGCATCTGCCTGCGCAACCATGCGTTGAAATGAGAATTGATTTATCTTCATATTCCTGTTTAGAGACTATCTCGTCATAAAAATTCTTTGTGCGGATACATACATCACGAATGCTCTCACCACCCGGAGCCTTATCAAAATGCATCGGGTTCTTAAAAAATGTATTCATTTTTTCTTCTACAATTGTATTTCCACCTACAGATAATTCTCCTTCCCAGTCACCAAATGATATCTCCATAAGTCTGTCATCTTTAATAATTGGAATGTCTCTATCTCCAATAACATACTTTGCTGTATCGTATGCCCTGTCGAGTGGACTTGTTATAGCAAGGTCAATATTAATATCCTTCATTCCTATAGCAGTCTTTTTAGCTAATTCTATACCTTTATCACTTAACCTGATATTGGTTCTTCCCTGAAGTCTTTTAAGTTTATTCCATTCTGTCTCGCCATGCCTGATTATATAAAGTTTCACCTGTTTCTCCTGTTCATTGTAAATGTAACTATATTTAAGTTATATCTGTTACTTTATAAGTTCATCCTTAAGCTTATTCATGTCAGCCATATTTTCGTCTTTCAAAACTGACTTTATAGAAACTACCATATCAAGAACAGTAATGTCTTTCATTGTATCCAGAATTGCTCTCATATTCTTTGCAGCCATAGGTGCCCATGAACCATTTTCAATAAGTCCCACAACTCTCTTCTGATAATTCTTCGCTTTAAGATGATGCAAGAAATCTTCCATGCAAGGGAATATACCACCATCATATGTAGCTGCAGCGAGTACAAGTCTGTCATATCTGAATGCATCCTCAACAGCCTCTGCCATATCATCCCTTGAAAGGTCTGTTAAAGCAACTTTCTCTGCTCCTGCATCTTCTAACATTTTGGCAAATGTTTTTGCAGCCTCTGCTGTATTGCCATGAATTGATGCATATGCTACAAGTATTCCTTTATCTTCCGGCTCATAGCTGCTCCATACATTATATTTATCAATATAATATCCAAGATTTTCTTTAAGAATCGGTCCGTGAAGAGGACATATAGTATCAATATCAAGTGCAGCCGCTTTTTTGAGCAGTGCCTGAACCTGTGCACCATATTTACCTACAATATTAAAATAATATCTTCTGGCCTCACATGCCCAGTCTTCATCTGTATCAAGTGCTCCAAATTTTCCAAATCCATCTGCGCTGAATAATACTTTTTCTTTTTTCTCATATTCAACCATAACCTCAGGCCAATGTACCATTGGAGCCATCACAAACACAAGTGTATGTTCACCTAATGAAAGTTCATCTCCTTCTTTTACAACAACTTTTTTGTCATCAGCAAGCTCTGTCTCAAAGAACTGTGGTATCATTGCAAAAGTTTTCGCATTTCCAACAATCTTTGCCTCCGGATATTTCTTTATAAAATTCTCAACATTAGATGCATGGTCAGGTTCCATATGCGAAACAACAAGATAATCCGGTTTTCTGTCTCCTAACACTCCCGAAAGATTTTCAAACCATTTGTCTGTAACTCTCTTATCAGCAGTGTCCATAACTGCTATCTTTTCATCCATAATAACATATGAGTTATATGATACTCCATTAGGAACTACATACTGACTCTCAAATAAATCTATATCATGGTCATCCACTCCAATATATTTAATAGAATCACTTATTACTACATTACTCATATATCTGCACCTCTTTCTTTTATCATTGTAAAACTGCCACTTAACATAATACATTATTATACATTACTTTTCAAGCAAAACACCTGATAATTAATCAGATATAATATCTATCGATTAATTATCAGGTGTCTAAATAATCAGAATACAAACATCCCTATAATTTTATTTGATTTAGTATATACATAAACATTTGACCTATATAACCCTTCTCAGGCGCAAACTGTATGACATCATTCCTAAAATATACCATTCTTATTATATATACAATAAAAAATATTATCACAATTAGCCACAAAAGTGTTAATCCGAGCCTGCGTGGTATTTTTTCCCAAAATATAAAAAACGGTATTCCGACTATAACTAATATAAAAAGCGGATGAAATGAAAATGCCTTTGCAAAATCAAATCTTAATGCACTAATTACAGCTCTCGACATACCACATCCCATACATGATATCCCTGTAATTTTCTTAATTGGACATCCTATGTGCAATATGGAAGTTACTGCAATATACACTGATACAATTAATAGAAAAGATACCTTTTCCTTTAACAGATTTGCTATATCACTTCTATTATTCTGCTGCTGATTCACTCTCATCTGTTGCCGCATCTGTTTCTGTATTTTCTTCTAGAGATTCTGTCTCCTCTTCCGCTGCATCTACTTTTGTAACTTTAGCATTATCATAAAGGAAATCCTCAACTTCATCTTTTAACATACTGTTTTCGAGATATTCTTTACTGTAAGAATCTTCTAATTCATCTACAGAATCCCATCCATTGTCTTCAACAACTTTCTTGACATTTTTCTTATACTCATCAGATGTTACTTTAATCTTTTCCTTTGTTGCTATTGTTTTAACAACTTCCATCTCATATACCTGGTCAAGAACGAAGTCCTTAAATGCATCAAGGTCCATTCCCATATAATTTGTTATAAATGAGTCAAAATCCATTCCCCATTGACTGGCATAATTAGTATAATCATTTGTCATCTGGTTATAATACAAATTGTAAAGCTTATCAGGACATCCGCTTACCTTTGAATTTGCTACCGCTGAAGATAATAAATCATCCTTAGCTGATGTCAAATTATTATCATCCTCTGTCTTCTGTAAATCTTTTCTTACATATTCTCTATATTCATCAGTTGTCTTACAGTCATCAGAAACTTTCTTTACAAATTCATCATTAAACTCCGGAACAACTTCTTTCTTTATAGAATTAATTGTAATTTTAAACACTGCTGATTTTCCAGCATATGTATCATTCTCATAATCTTCTGGAAGTGTTGCAGTCAATTCAAACTGTTCACCTTTATTTTTTCCAATAAGACCTGTGTTGAATTCTTCGCCATACTCGTTACTGCCAAGTGTATAGTCATAATCATCAACATCTCCATTTTCGAAATCTTCTCCATCAACAGTAGCCGTCATATTAAGATTAACTATATCTCCATCCTGAACCGCTGTACGGTCTGTCACTTCCTCATTAGTTGAATTATCTTTAAGGTCACTATCTATCTGACTCTGTACTTCCTCATCTGTTACTGTCTTAACTGTTAAATCCACTTCAAGATTTTTGTAATCTCCAAGCTTAACATAATCTGTAGCACTTTTAGATGACTTACCACATCCTGCCATAGATGCAACTATTGATACACCTATTGCTAACGCAAGAACTTTACTTGCAAATATCTTTTTCTTCATTTTATAAATTCCTTTCCTTTCATATCTATATCTAAAGATAAACCGAATGTGATTATAACATCAATTTATGTATTAAACAACCACTTATAATTTTTTTCAGTTTTTTATCACATTCCCATCACTTTATTTTGAAAACAATTTTCCTATATTCTTTATCATAACTGACACTGTTCCATCCTGATTAGTTATAAATTCTATGCAATCAGGATTGTCATACTGTTCCATCGGTATCTTTATCTCAATTCCCGTATCTGTAGTAATGCATTGTTTCTGATACTTTCTTATAGTCGAGTCATTCTGTGGTGCTATTTCTTCCTCACTTATATTGTATTTTTCAATTTGCTCAACAAATTCTTTCTGTAATTCCGGCTGGTCTTCAAATACTTTTTCTGCAATAGCTGCCGGTGTTATGGCTCCCTGTTCCTGAAGGTCATTATGAATTATACTCTTTGCCTTCATCTTTGCTTCATATTGCTCATTTTCTTCTATATGTTTCTCCTGAACCTTCTCAACTGCCTTTGCCACAATATTAAGTTTTGTCTTCTGCGATAATTTGCTGCTGCACTGTAAAAATCTTTTAGAAAAATAATTCTCCTTCTGCCCATTTATATCATATTTTTTTTCTACAATGCTTAAACTTAAATCTTCAAGGTTAATTAATGCCGCTTCAGATAATTTCTGAGACTCTCCTGGAAGTAATGCTTTATGCATTATCACATCATTAACATTTCCATATTCGTCATAGTTTGTTATATGAGTATATAATGACTTATAATTCATTTTAAGAAGTGCGAGATATTTTGCACGGTTAAGTGTGTACTCAACAATAATGAGGTCAGCGGCAGGAATCTCTATATTACTATTCATTATTTCATATAATTTTTGTGCAATTCTCCTGCTTATCTCCTCAAAATTTTCTTCTTCATATCCTGACAAAAGTTCAAATATCTCTGATTCATTTTCATAAAAACTGCATCTTTTAATATCGTCACTGGTATATATTTTATATATATGCTCCCTTATAAATTCACCAAATTCAGAACCATAATCAAGTTCTTTTTCTGATAATACAGGAACCCCAACTGATGATTCCAGAATATGAACTATAATTCTTTTTATACCAATATCATATTTATCCATTACAATCCTCCAATAAAATATATCGCCTTAACAATATATTTTGTTAAAGCGATATGTTACATTACAGATATATATCAAAATCGTCATCATCATATGAATCATTTTCATACGCCTTTGTCCAATCAATATTTCCTGTTCTCTTAGGTCTTGCAGCAGGTCTGTTCGCCTTATTTTTATTGCCTTTTTTCCTATCAGCCATTTTTTTCTGCATAGCCTTTTTCTCTTTTTCAATTCTGTTTATTATCTCAACCTTGTCAGGCTGCGAAACTTTTTCTTTTGAAGATGAACTTGTCTTTGTGCGCTGCTCTCTCTTATCATCTCTATCCTTATCATATGGATTATATCCACCTCTGCCGCCTGCATTATTTTTTCTTTGTCCAAAATCTTTAGAATATCCCGGCTTGGAATCACGTCGCTGACCGTCTCTGTTAGAATTCTGTCTTCCATGTCTTGATTCAGAATTCTTTTTAAAATCACCGTTATCGTCTCTTTTGAAACTGTTTCTTTTGTAGCCTTCACCATTTCCTTCTCTTCTGGTGTTGTCTCTTTTATAACCGTCTCTTCTGTCATCATTTCTTCTGACCGACTTTCTGTCTCCACGCTTTTCCCAATCCGTATTACGGTTTTCTCTGCCGTTCTCTGTTGCCACTTTTTTCTCCTTCCATATGTATAATTATACTATAAATATTTTATAATAAATTTATATATTGTCAAACCTTTTTTTGCCTATTTTTGCTTATTTAAGCACTTGATTTTTTTTGCTCATTTTGTTACAGTAATTTTGATACTTAAACATTTAAGAAAACCAAATAAAAGAAAGGTAATATTTTATGAGTGCAAAAAATATCGAAGAATTAGATGACCAATCAGTAACACTTGACCTTGATGACGGAACAACAGTAAATTGTGATGTTCTCGCAATTTATCCTGTAGATGAACAGTTCTACATTGCCCTTCTTCCAACAGACGGTCCTGATGCTGAAACAGGTGAAGTGTATCTCTATCGTTATTCTGAGAACGATAACAATAAACCCGAGTTAAGCAACATTGAATCTGATGAAGAATTCGAAGCTGCTTCTGATGCGTTTGACGAACTACTTGACGCCGAAGAGTATGATGAACTTGTAGACGGTGAAGAATAGGACAAAAAATAATTACTCTGAATATATTTACTTCAGAGTAATTATTTTATTTGTAACTGTGAATTTTATATCGAATACCAGTTCTTTTCTCAATTTCTTAAAATATATTATCATTTTCCCGGATCCGGTATCCTTAATTATTCCCTCCCCATATTTTTTATGTATTACTATTACGCCCTTTTGAAATTCCTGTAAATCAAAAGCCATTTCACCTATAAAACGTGAGATTTCTACCGGCTTATTAAATCTTTCTTTCACATAATATATATGTAATCTTTCTTTTGCCCTTGTAATTGCAACATAAAACATTCTGCGTTCTTCTTCTATATCCTCATCAAGAAGCGCTTTAGAATGTGGAATAACACCTTCATTTACATCAATCATAAATACAACTCTGTATTCGAGTCCTTTGGAACCATGCATAGTTACAAGTTCAAGCATATCTTCATCATTTCTCTTTACTGTCTGACTTTTCAGTTTTTCTGAATATTCTATAATATGCTCATTCCATTCACCAAAATCTTCAAACTGCTTTGCAAGTTCAGCAAGTTCATCAGCAACCTTTATTAATTCTTCTGTACTTATATGTCTTTTTTCACCATATTCTTTAAGAAAATCATCATACCCCATCTCATTTCGTATAAACATTACACATGCATAAGGATTAAGTTTGGAAAGAAAGTTAATATGATACTCGAGCTTTGCTATTCTTTCGACCATCCATTCTTTATCCTGATATTTATAATATATATCATCAAAACTGACATCTTCTTTTGTAAATATCCTTCTGGAAATATATCTGTTCGGTCTGTTTATAATCTGAAGAAAATCACTTCTCCTTCGGCTTCCTTTGGCAATATTAATATATGTAAATATATCTCTTACTATCCAATGCTCGTAAATATTTGGAAGTGCATCTTTAATATGAAATGGTATATTATATTCCATTAACTTCTCAATAAGAAGACGGGGACCAAGGTTAGTTCTGAATAAAACAGCCATGTCAGAGTATGCGACTCCATCCTGTCTGTATCTGTTTATCTCCTCAACAACATAATTATTCTCTTCCTGACAGTTATTAAACTCTAAATATTCAATTTTTCCTTCTGCATTTCCGGCAGCAATAATTTTTTTATCAAACCTTTTTTGGTTGTTTTTAATAAGTCTGACCGATGTATTGACAATATTACTTCCTGAACGAAAATTTTTATCCAAAAGCACTCTTTCACACCCGGGATAATCATTAGGAAAATTAAGCATAATCTCAGGTCTTGCTCCCCTGAAACTATATATTGACTGGTCATCATCACCTACAACAAACAAATTATTCTGTGGCAGTGCAAGCATCTTTATTATTTCATACTGAATTCTGTTAATATCCTGAAATTCATCAATCAAAATATATTTATATTTATCCTGCCATAATTTCAAAATATCTTTTCTTACCGTTAATAATTCGTGGCACAATAGCATCATGTCATCAAAATCAATTTTATTTCTCTCGCGAAGTACTCTTTCATATGTTACATATATTTTTCGAAACAATTCATCCGCACATGTTTTTGAATAATAATGACTGACATCTATCATATCACCTTTTATTACACCTATCTCATTTATTATGTTGCCAACAAATTCCTTAATATCTAAATCATTTTCCTCAAATCCGACTTCATTTTCTTCTGAAATCTGCTTTATAATCTGGTATTTTTCTTCTTCACGCAGAATATTGTTAGCATCGTAATTGTATGCGTATTTAAGAATCTTAAAAAAAACAGCATGAAAGGTTCCAAACGTTACACGAATATTGCTTACTCCCATAATTTTCCAGAACCTTTCATTCATCTCATTAGCCGCCGCTCTTGTAAATGTAATAACAAGAATGTTTGACGGATTAATATTATATTTTTCTATAAGATTTTTCGCTCTATATGTTATTGTAAGAGTTTTGCCACTACCCGGTCCTGCAAGTACCATCATAGGTCCATCTGCATGATTAACTGCTGCTTCCTGTGCCTCTGTAAATAAATCTGACACATTACCCTCACTTTTAAACTGCTGCTTTAAGTTTATCTATTCCTGTCTTAATTCTGGCAATTGACTCATCTTTTCCAAGAATTTCCATTATTTCAAATGCCCCACCCGGAGTCATCTGTTTACCTGATACGGCTGTTCTTACCGGCCATAATGCCTGTCCGTTCTTTATGCCTTTATCTGCAATATACTTCATAATTGTATCATGTAATGCATCTGTAGAATAATCATCCTGTGCCTCAAGTATTGGAAGTAATTCCTCTAACACTTCTAATGAATTCTCAGAATTTGTCTTCATCTTCTTATGTGTATACATTGCTATGTCATAGTCCGGTAATTCCTCAAAGAAGTCAACAAGTTCTTTAAGGTCAGGAAATACTTCTATTCTCGTCTTTACAAGATCAAGAATCTTCTTTAAGTCTATATTATCCTTTGTGATAACCTCTTTTATGTATGGCATTGCCATATCATAAAATCTTTCATCATCCATTTTTTTGATATATTCGCCGTTCATCCATCTTAACTTAACCATGTCAAATACTGCAGGCGATTTATTAACATGATGATAATCAAACATTTTTACAAGTTCTTCCAGACTGAATATCTCCTCATTGCCCTCAGGACTCCATCCAAGAAGTGCAATAAAGTTAACAATCGCTTCCGGTAAAAATCCCTGCTCTACAAGGTCCTCAAATGATGAGTGTCCGCATCTTTTACTGAGTTTTTTATGATTCTCATCTGTAATAAGCGGAAGATGTACATATTTAGGTGGTTCCCATCCAAATGCCTCATATAATCTCTGATACTTTGGAGATGAAGAAATGTACTCATTTCCTCTTACAACATGTGTAATTTCCATAAGGTGATCATCTATTACATTTGCAAAATTATATGTTGGATAACCGTCAGATTTAATAAGAATCATATCATCAAGTTCCTCATTGTTAACTGTTATCTCTCCATATATCTCATCAACAAATGTTGTAGTTCCCTCTGTCGGATTATTCTGACGAATTACATAAGGGATACCCTTAGCAAGATTTTCTTCTACTTCTTCTTTAGAAAGATGAAGACAATGCTTGTCATATATAGATATTTCTTTTCCTGCAACGACCTGTTTTAAAGAATCAAGTCTTTCTTTATCACAAAAACAATAATATGCCTTACCATCTTCAACTAGCTTTTTTGCATATTTAAGATATAATCCGCTATTCTGTCTCTCACTCTGAACATATGGTCCAAATCCTCCATCTTTATCAGGACCCTCATCATGTTCAAGTCCGGCTTCCTTCATAGTTCTGTATATTATATCAAGGGCACCTTCTACATATCTTTCCTGATCCGTATCTTCTATTCTTAATACAAAATCTCCACCTTCATGCTTTGCAATCAGGTACTCATATAATGCTGTTCTAAGGTTTCCTACATGCATTTTTCCTGTTGGACTTGGTGCATATCTTGTTCTTATTCTGTTACTCATTTTTTCTCCATTCCGAGATTCCGGCCTTTAGTGTATGTGCTGCCGTTCTCTCTGCTATTTATTGTTACAAAGGTATTCCCATACCTGTACAGCCTGCTGTGCAGTCAAATCTACTCCATTAATTGCTATGTAAGCTAAATCATATTTTTTTGTTGCTGTATTTACTTTAAAGCTTATTTTTGTATTGTTATTATACAATGCATCCGGCTGGGGAATCTGATTAATTACAAAATCACAATTTCCTTTTACCGTTACTGAACATACTTCTGATGACACTTTTTCTGCTTCCCAGACATAATCATCAATATTATTTTTAACAATCTCAACTACTGTTCTATCTCCAACCATCTGTCCTTTAAGTAGCCTGACGGCTTCATCGCAATCAGATGAGTAATCATCTGAAGATGTTTTTATGAGTTCTATTTTTCTTTCAACCTGTACATGTACATTAGAAAATGTATAAATTCCAAGTACCGCAAATGCAACAAGCCATACAAGTGAAATAGTCTTCGTATCACTTGTGGCATATGCTCTCTTAATAGGATAGAACACAGGCAATATTAACGCAAATACTATAACTGATATATTCTTATTAACTCCATAGACAACAATTGAATCGATTATAAAAATGCCATAGACAAGTATACCTGTTGACTTAAATAAAGGCAACTCTTTATCAATATCAAAATTACCTTTAGATGCCATGTATCCCATAAATCCTACCGCAATCAACAT
Organism: Lachnospira sp. UBA2821; assembly: GCA_002351535.1. GTDB lineage: Bacteria > Bacillota > Clostridia > Lachnospirales > Lachnospiraceae > UBA2821. The sequence goes on along the minus strand of DEGR01000001.1, from coordinate 35,925 downwards.
GGCAATTATAACAAATACACCTGTAATTCTCTGAATAAGGGGTGTTTTTATCTTCTGTGTTTTTGGTGTATCGTCATATAATCTCCTTCTGTCATAAAGCGGTGCATTATATCCGTTATTCTGAACCCTTGCATTAGGGTCAGTCATATCCAACGGTTCTTCAAAATCAATTATATCTTCTTTATCCATATTATCATTATTAATCATACATATCTCCATTCAAACCAACAATTTAACTACTATACAAACATTACATTCTCTTATATGTAACTGCTAAGAATATCCCCTGTTGAATAATTGTATGAATATCCTCCAGTTGCATTATATGTATTAGATTTGGACGCCTCATTCGCTGACTGATATGAAAGCATTGCTGCCTTAACCTTAACTGAATATCCGTATGAACCGTTCCCGCTAAACAATGTTTTAACGTTATTCATATCAGCCTTTTTGAATTTTTCCTCATCTATAGATAAATCTCCATCCTCACCTATAGATATTCCTATTTTTGCAAGTAATCTGCTATTAATATCCGTATTGTTAAGAACATTTTTTAGTGTATTATTTATTGTTGATGATGAAGATTTACCCGCTTCATCAATCATTGAATTGTAATTTTTCACAAAATTTCTGACTTTTGACAAGACTTTTTCCGAATCTTCATAACCATCTTTATTGTTAATAAGTGCATCTGCGGCATCTTTCATATTATCGGCACTGTTCTTTATTGCCGCAAGAGTTCTGGTATCATCTTTTGATACAGACATATCAGTTTTGATGTTAGTTTTAGTATTATTATCAGTTTTATCCATTCCGGCATAATAAGCCCTCAGTGCTTTTTTATATGCACCACTTTTTATGCTGTAATATTCTGATAAAATGCTGCCTGATGAACTGCCCGACGATACATTTGTATTTCCAAAAAGTATTCCTACAGAATCTGAACTTATTCCAAAATAATTAGCCATACTGCATCCTTCCTTCCCTAAAAATTATTCTTCATTATAACATATCTATCGTTTTATTTCTATTATTTTATAAGACATTTTACATATATATAATATATTTTTTTTAAAAATGTAATTCTGTCATATATATTTTGTCCAATATCCAATACTATGTTATGGACTTTCTTCCTGTCTGCGGTGCTTACATCATAGAGACTATACTTATGTTTCTCTACTATTTCAATAAATGTGTCAATATCCGAATCAGAAATTATACTGATGTTCTGCATCTTTGCTTTAAGTTCGCCATAAGACATATTCCCGGTCCATTCAATTCCCGCAAAAGGAAGCATTTTTCTTAAATATATTACGTTCTTATCAATATCAATATTATATTTTCTTCTATGTCTTATAATAACTCCCGCTATCACTATTACAACAATAACACTTACAAACAGTGCAACGATAATCTTAAAAGCGCTTATAGTAGTATTTTTAATAGTTTTTGCTGTATCCGGATTAAATATGTTATATGTCAGCATCTGCATAAATCCAACTCCGGTATCTTCATCTTTATCTGTTTCATCATCCGATGGTGTTACATCAGCATTAACCCATCCAAGATTATTTATATATACCTCTACCCATGCATGCGCATCACTGTCATTAACGTCTATCTGATATAAATCTGTTACATAACTGTTCTTTTTGTGCATATATTCTTCATCTGTAGTTGACACTGCATATCCGCCCGTATATCTTGCCGGAATCCCAAGTCTTCTTAGAATAAGTACTGCAGAACTCGCAAAATAAGAACAATATCCTTTCTTTGTCTTATCGAGAAAGTAATTAACAAAATCCTCATCATCCGGTGTTGCTCCCGGTATCAGCGAATATGTGAAATCTTTTTCGAATATATCTGTGATTTTCTGAACATTTGATAGTCCGTCTTCAGACCTTAAATCATATTTTTTAATGAATGCATCTATAGAATTAATATTACCTTCTGGAATATCCATGTATGTATTTGCTACATATTCCCTATATTTTTCTTCTACATTATATACAGATGCTCCATGCGAATTTTCTTTTATTAAAACTGCCTGATTTTCAAGTTCCTCATAAGGCATGCTTTTAACAGGATAATAATAGAACTTAATCCCCTGTCCCTGTGGAAATTTTACCACAAGTTCATCATCATTTCTGGCATCATCTGTAACACTCAATATCCCAAGAGCATTATTACTATAGTATATAAAATCCTCATTGGCATCCATGTTGTATACATTCATTTTTTTCACTTTATTAGTAATTCTATTCTCAATATCATTCTTTAAAATATCAGCCGAAAGTGAATATATCTGTGATTTTTTAATTCCATATTCTGATAGTGCTTTATAGTCATCAGGTCTTTTTTCAGAAATATATTTCCATGAATTATCACCGTAATAAGTTCCATTATACGCTTTCAGATATATAACCGGTTCTTCTTTATTAATCTGCGTTTCTACGGTAATATCCGTCTGATAATCCATTTTTACATATTTAACATCTCCAAGTCTGTTCCTTCCTATACCTCCTGTCCCGCTGCCATTTTTATTAAGCATTCCGTAGAAGCCTACCAAAGCCGTTTTCTTAGCAAATTCCTGCGTACTCTTTTTCCATTGTCCATATTTTTCCGGCACGTTTATGTTCCTTCCAAATGTCATGTAAGTAACGGCAAATGTACAAATAACTGCAATAATCAGGAAAAGCATTATTGTAAAACTGTTCCCACCGTCATTGACATATTCGTACCTTTTCACATCTTTTTTCTCTATAACATGGTAACCCCTCTTTTTCTTAGTCTCTGCCTTATAATGAACAGAGCTTCTAAGCAGCATCAGAGTTATCATAGCTGAAATATATATTCCAAAATACCCGTAACTAATATCTCTGTCAAAATACATTCCAAGCTGTACCATTGGAAATGTTATAAGAAATGTAAGTGCAAAGCCCTTTGCCTCACTTATAGCCATATTAAATATAAGTGCAAGCGAACATGCAATAAATACCGCACAAAAAGTAACAGCCAGAGTTTTATTAGCCGTATATTCCTGATACCTTCTTTCAATCGGGAGGTCTAACTTTTGCTCTATAACTTCCATAAAAGCATTTGCAAATGTTCCAAACCCGCCTCTTATCATAGAGTGATATTCTATTATCCCATATATAAAGCCGATTACGATAGCGATGTATCCGATTACTTTCAAAAATACAAATTCATAAAACGATGCAGAAAAAATACAAAAAATAATTAGTATTAAAGAAAAAGCAGCCGTATTCATCTCTATATCGAAAGCATTGATAACAAGCATAATTGTTGAATACACAACCATAAAATTCAATATGCCATTTAGAAAAATATTGTAAATCCATGTTCCATTCCTATCCATATCAGGCATAGTTCTTGCTATAATACCAGTTGTATTCTCTTCTATATTTTGTTTTTCAATTTTTTTCTTTTTTAATCCAAAAAAATCTATCATACTTTAATAATCACCGCTTTATTTTTATATTCTGCCATACGCTCACCTTTTACTATATTTTCTGAGGACTTGCCGGTAACATATATTGTATTAAATGAATTGCCAAAAGTATTAATAAATACATCATACATTTCATGTATTCCTTCAGCCGGTTCAGCATAAAACATATCATACATAACTCTTTGCAAATCTTCACAGTTATTAATAGTGTTAACTATCATCCCACCATTATTTCTGTCATACCACGCAGTATCAAATACATGCCCTGACGAAATAATAGCACTGCACACTGCCATATATGCCTCAATAACAACGTCCATTTCATCCATAACATAAGAATTCATATGTAAATCAATATATACAAACATCTTAGTGCTATATGGCATCGAATACTCTTTTACAAGCATCTCATCTCTTCTCGCACTCAGTTTCCAATGAATACTCTGCATTGAATCCCCCGGGGCATATTCTCTTATATCAGATATTTCTGACACATCAGTTCCTTTTTTATAAAGTGTCTCCTGTTCTTCGCCCTCTCCATCCAGAAAAACAGCATTGTCAAAATTCACCATATCATATTCAGTAAAAACCTTCACTATATGTTCATCTTTAATTTTTATCTCTTTTCTGAATAAAAACATTGCATCCTGAACTTCAATTTCACTAAGACATATCTTTATGTTTCCCGCATATTTGCTCGCTACACTCCATCTGACTTTTCTTTTATGTTTTAGCACATTTGGAAGTGATACCTGATATTCAGTCTTATTCCCGTAAAATATATTTTCTACATCTACTTTTACTATTATATTTCCAAACGGATACATGCTCATGTTATCTACACATATATCAAACGCAATATCATTTTTACGCCCAACACTGTCAGGTATGTTCTCCACATAGATATTAAGTTTATTTCTGTTTCTCCTAAATAAAACATAAGATATAAAAGGTAAAATACATACTATAATTGTAGAAATAACCAAAATTCCTGAATTGTAAAATAGAATTCCCACAATCAAAAGAACAACAAATATAATATAATTAATCCAGTTGCCTATCATTATCTATCTCCATTTTTGCTTTTTCCGGCCGGTATATCGAGTCCACGTATCAATTCCTCTATAATATCTTTTTCCGTCTTTCCTGCCGCTCTTGCCTTTGAATTTAATACAATTCTATGTCCAAATACATATTCTATATTACTAAGTATATCTTCAGGCACAACATAATCTCTCCCATCAAGAAATGCTGTGGCCTTCGACATTGACAATAATGCTATTCCGCCTCTTGGACTGACTCCGAGTTCCACACCATCATTTTCCCTCGAATTCCTTACAAGTCCTGTGGCATACCTGTATATACTTTCTTCAACATACACGTCTGCAACCTGCTTTTGATATTCAGATACTTCTTCTCCTGTAAGAACTCTTTCGACTTTATCTATTGCATCATAACTTTTACCTTTATAAATATTAACCTCATCTTCAAATTCAGGATACCCCATAGAAAGCTTTATCATGAATCTGTCCAACTGTGACTCAGGCAGTTTCTGTGTTCCGACATATCCCACCGGGTTTTGTGTTGCAATTACAAAAAATGGATTAGGAAGCATTCTTGTAACACCATCAACTGTAACTTTTTTCTCTTCCATAACCTCAAGCAAAGCCGCCTGGGTTTTAGGTGATGTTCTGTTAATCTCGTCTGCAAGAAGAATATTACACATAGCCACTCCCGGCATGTATTGAAATTCATCTGTCTTTTTATTATACATAGAAAAACCTATAACATCAGATGGTAAAACATCCGGTGTAAACTGCATTCTTCTATATGACAAATCAAATGCTTTTGAAAATGCAAGTGCAAGTGTAGTCTTTCCAACTCCCGGAACATCTTCTAACAATACATGTCCTCCTGCAAGAATTGCTGTTGCTATCATCTTAATAACATTTTCTTTACCTGATATTACTTTTCCAATTTCCCTGTTTATATTTTCAAATATTGTTTTTTGATTTATCATATTAATCTCCATTCCGCAGACACCTGCGTCGAAGGAATCGATGCGATAAGGGCCGCTTTGTAATAACTATTAGTATTGACAATACAATATATTTTTATAAGTATATAATAACACAACTGCGAAATCCATAGACGCAAAATAAATTCACAATATCTCGTCTATAAATTCCGCAGTTATTTTAAACTAAATATATGACTCTACAAAATCACACTAACTCTCAACTTCACAATCAGGAACAAGAACTTTAAAATCATCTATCTGGCTCTTCGTAATATCTGTATTCTTAACATTAAGATATTTAAGTGACTTAAGACCGTATAAAGGCTCAAGACTCTTAATTGAAGTACCCCACAAATCAAGATATGTAAGTTCCGTAAGACCTGATAATGGTCTTAAATCCTGTACTCTTGTATTTCTAAGTGCAAGATATGAAAGCTTCTGACAGTCTACCAATGGCGACAAGTCATCCAGCATATTATTACTTAATATAAGCTTCTGTAACTGTACACATTCTCTAAGTGGCTGAATATTACCAACATCACAATGTTCAACATTAAGCTCAACTATATCATCTTCAAATCTGACCCTTCCAAGTTTAAGCTTAACCACTTTCTTAAATGTTGATTTAAAGAATCCACCCTGCTTTTTATGCTCTTTTGGCTGCTCAGCAGTTTCCTGTGGCCGTGATTGTACCGGTGTTGCTGCAGGCTGTGATTGTACTGGTTGCTGTACCGGTGCTGCAGGCTGTGGTTGTACCGGTTGCTGTACCGGTGCTGCAGGCTGTGGCTGTACTGGCTGCTGTACTGGTGTTGCAGGCTGTATTGGCTGTACTACAGGCTGTACAGGACGAACCGGCTGCACTACAGGCTGTATTGGCTGCACATGTGGCTGCACTGTCTGCGACTGCATCTGTGGTTGTACTAGTTGTTGTACCGGTGTTGCTGCAGGCTGTGGCTGTACTGGCTGCTGTACTGGTGTTACAGATGGCTGTATCTGTGGCTGCACCGGTTGCGACTGTGCCATCTGCTGTACTGGTGTTACATTTTCATGTTCAACCTTGCGTCCAAATTCATCATTTGGATATACAGGCTGTTTAACATCACCCTGTTCTGTCTGCTTTGAAGATGATGCCCCTATATTAACTATTATAGGCTGCATTTCAAAATCATCCGTATCATTAACAGGTTTTGTCTCTTCATTAACAGGTGTATTATCTCTTGTAGATGTTATCTTTATATTACCGTCTGCGTCCTTTTCAACTACACTATAATAGAGCACATCCACAAGTTCACTTACATTCTGGAATCTATCAGACGCACGAAGCGAAAGTCCTTTCATAATACCATATTCTATCTCCGGCCAAATGTCAGGATCAAATTTAGATAACGGCTCTACATTATCCTCTATGATTCTTTCAAGTGCTTCCTGTGGGGTAACACCTGTAATCATTCTGTACATTGTAGCACACAATGCATATACATCTGTCCATGGTCCCTGTGAACCTTTTACTCTATACTGCTCTTCCGGTGCATATCCACGTTTCAGTACAACAGTTATACTCTTATTATCTTCACCATTGCATACCCTTGCAGCGCCGAAATCCGTAAGTTTAATCTGATTATTCTTTGTAATCATAATATTGTCAGGACTTATATCTCTATGAATCATCCCTGTCTCATGAATCTTAATCATAGACTCAAGTACAGGCTTCATCATCTTTATTACTTCATGCTGACTCATTTTTCCGCCAACTTTTACGAGATGCTGTTTCAATGTAATACCATTGATATATTCCATTATAATATAAGCTGTTTCATTCTCGTAAAAGAAATCCTTAACTGTAACAATACCCGGAAGGTCTGAGAACATAGTAAGATTTCTTGCCTCTCTTAAATATTTCTCAAGTCCCTCTTTATATAACTGCTGGCTTTCACCCGCAAATATGCTTAACGCATTACCCGCAGTTATATCTCTTGTAGCAAGTTCTGAAGGAAAATATTCCTTGATTGCAACAGGAAGCTCTGTATCCATATTAAAACCTATATATGTAATACCGAATCCTCCTTCTCCAATTACCTTTCCAACCATATACTTTCCCGAAAGAACTGTAAATGGTCTGAGACTTCTTGGTGATGGCGAATATGTTGTTTTATCAAATCCACATAGTGGACAAGGCAAATCCGGTTCATCAAGTACTGCCATACATCCGGGGCAGAGACATTTCGGATCTATTGTACCCATTCTAATCACTCCTTCTCCTTTTTATCTGAAATACAAATTTCACTGCCATAATTATATCATTTTATACCTTTTTATGCAACGTATTTATCTAATCCAGACGCCTATCGCCGAATAATTATCCATATCTTTTCCCTGTGCATTTTCTTTGACGATTTCTTTCATTCTTGACACCCATTCATACACACTTTTTGACTTTTTCAGGCATTTAACCATATCATCTTCAACGATATTCTCCCAGAATCCATCCGTACACATAAGAAACGATTGTCCAAGAATAACCGGTATCGGCTCCGCAATCTCATAAAATGGTCTTTCCCATTCCATTCCCATTACTTTTAATACACGGCTTCTGTCAGGATGTTCTCTTATGTCCTTTTCTTCTATTTCTCCGATATTTACAAGCATCTGTGGAACACTGTGGTCAAGTGTATGTTTTACAAGTCTTTTTCCCTGAAAATGATATAATCTTGAATCACCAATATGTCCCCAGTTTACCTGTTCTTTATTAATACCGAGCAGTACAAATGTAGTCTTCATTTCTTCTTCCAGCATAAGTTTTTTCTGCTCCCGCATGAGATTTTCCTGTGCTATCTCGAATACTTCACGAAGGTAAAATTCCGTAAAACCCTCTTTTAAAAATACTTTTACTGCTGTATCTGTAACTATAGATGATGCAACCTCTCCTTTTTCATGACCTCCAAGCCCATCCGCAAGCCCAAAACAATAATCATCATGTCTTTGTTCGGCAACAACTCTGTCTTCATTATTTTTTCTGTCTCCCATATCAGACAGTGTACAATACGTAACTTTCATACGCACCTCCACTTATTAACGGAATACATTTTTCTTAAACATTTTTCCTGTAATATACACTATCAGTCCGGCAGATACTATTGTAATAGCAACTGATATACATGCTTCTGCATATGTTATATTTCCTATAAGTACATCAGCAGGAACAAAAAATACAGATGTAAAAGGAATATACCTGAGAATATTCATTATATTTCTGCTTAAATATAATGGTCCCACAAGACCTGCTACATATCCTGCTATCACTGGAAGCTGATAAAATATCATAAGCATCGATAAATCTTCAATCTTCCTTGCAAATGATGCAATAAGTCCGGCCCAGAAACTATATAACATAAATCCTATAAGCATTGAAACTATTGCAATGACAACATTTGAAATTCCAAATGCATCCGAATGTTCAGATAAGAGTTTTAATATCTCTCCTATTGAAGATTTGTACCCTTTATTTATATGCGAATTAATAAATTCACCCATAAAATATCCGCCTACAATACTAATAATCCATACTCCAAACTGTATAACAGCCATTGTATACATCGCAAGAATTTTACCGAGTGCAATAATTTTTGCGTCTGCATAAACAAGAAGTGTCTCCATAAGCTTAGAATCCTTTTCTGCAATCATCATTCTGCTTATGGAATTGCCATAAAATATTATCATGATAAACATTATGATTGTAAAAATCATAGGAAATATCATCTTACCGATTATCTCTCCAACTGATTTATCCATATCTTCCAAAGATGACATATTTACTTCCGGTTCATTCAGCATAACTGTTGAAATTTCTTTATCTATACCCGCTTTATCATATCTTGCTTTGCCGACTATATCCACAAGTATATCCTCAAGCTCATTAACAACAGATTTGTCAATATTGCCCTCTGATAATGCATTTATATAAATGTTATATTTATAATCTTTAACATTCAATACTACAGCTATGTCTTTTTTGCCCGGTTTTTTCTTATTTTCCATAATAACCTTACTCTTGCTAAATGTTTTTTCTTTGGTTATAGATGAAAAATCAATCTTTAAATCCGTAGCATTGTTTATGTACACATTATATTTACCGACAGAATCTTTTTCGTCATCAGAAGTACTTCCCAGATATACAAGAACACCTGTAATTCCTACAAACAAAATTATTGCTACTACTATTGTAAGTATTTTATACATTTTTTCTGATATATTTCTCATTAAAGTAAAACTATATACCGCTTTTAATCCCTTAAACATCTCTCTCCTCCTTAATCTTATCTTTTGAAAATGTGATTATATCTTTAAGTCGGAGTGTCTCTCCTTTGTAATATATCATTCCTTCATATACTTTTGACACAAATATAACCAATACTATTGCTGTTATAACCATAGCTGTCATTGCCGCAATTGCTATTGTTATACTGACCTTTCCAAATACTGCGTATACAGGAGTAAGAAACAACGATGTCACCGGAAAGATAAATGCTGCAATTGTCTTTGGGGTAAGTGTATTAATCTCACCGCTCGATGCAAGAAACATCGCCGCATATGCACCAATAACAAGAATAATACTATATATTTTCATACTCTCTCCAAGAGCCTCCACCCTGCTTACCGCAGCACCCGCAAGTCCCGCAAGCATTCCAAACACTATAACTCCGCTTATTAATGTAACAAGTACAATTAAAACATTGACAAATGAAATATTCATACTTTCACTATTTAAAACATATTTCGCTATAGCCTTCTTCGTACCCTGATTGCCATTCATCTGTGCTGATGCAAAGAAACATACTGATGCAGCAAGAAACTGCGAAATTATTACACTCATTACACCAATCACTTTTCCTGATATTAATACTATTGGTTTTACATTTATCGTAAGATATTCTATAACTCTTGTTGATTTTTCCATAGCAACTGATGTTGATATAGTTTCTCCACATAATGTAAGAATAATAATTATTATGCATATATATGACATCATAACACTGTTGTTAATTCCCTTATGTGTCTTCTGACCTATCCATTTTTTTTCAATATTTATATTCTTTTCAATTATTTTATTCTGCTCTTTTGTAATACCAAATATTTTTTTCTCAATGTCAGGCATCTTTTCACAAACAAAATCCGAATATTCATCAACATCCATTGATGTAATATCTTTATTATCATCATATATGAATTCAATATTTATTCGGTCTGTAACAGATGTCATCATATATATATTGTTTGTATTTTTTACAAGTTTCTTAGCATCCTCTTTTTCAGACACAATTTCATATTTTATATTTTTATATTTTCCATCCTGCAAAATATCTGTATTTTTATCTATTCCAATTCCGGATTTGTCACACAAAAATACTTTTTTTATGCTGTTTTCATTATTTTTCTCATCTTCATTTCTCGTATTTTCGTCAGAAGCTCCAAAATGATTCACCATAGGAACTGATGCAAATGCCAGTACACAAAGCACCGCTGTCACTATAATAATTGCCTTACTTTTAAATGTCTGGATAAATGTAAATGAAAATACGTCAAGAAACCCTTTATTATTTTTCATTTGACTCACCCACTTTTTCTATAAATATTTCATGCAAAGATGGTTCTCTTCTCTGGAAATTAACTATATCTATATTATTGTTCATCAATTCTTTAAGAAGAGACATTGCCTGTTCTTCTTCTCTCAATCTTATACTGTACCCGTCAGGCGTATATTCTGTATTTGCAAATTCAAACCGGCTTATTATATCCTTTATATCGTTATCACATTTTAATTCAAGATTAATTCTTCCATACGACTTTTTAATCTCATTTAAATTTCCCTGTAATACTGCGTTGCCCTTGTTCATTATTGTAATGTCACTACAGAACTCTTCTATTGTAGACATCTGATGACTTGACATTATTATGTATTTTTCTTTATTAATCTCTTCATGAATAATACTCTTAAATAATTCGGCATTTACAGGGTCAAGACCACTAAGAGGTTCATCAAGAATTATAAGTTCCGGATTTGAAATAAGAGCAGCCATGAGCTGTATTTTCTGCTGATTACCTTTTGACAATTGATCAGCTTTCATATATTTTTTCTTTTTATCCGGATACACATACTTTTCAACTTCAAGTCTCTCTGACCAGTATTTTATCGCCTTCTTAATGTCAGAGGTATTCATACCTCTCAGTCTTCCAAAATACATAAGCTGATCCATTAATGAGTATTTCGGATATAATCCTCTTTCCTCTGCAAGATATCCTATATTAATATCTGAAGCATTTATATCTTTGTCATTCCATTTAACACTTCCTGATTCATAATCTATCATTCCCAGAATTATACGGATTGTTGTTGTCTTTCCCGCACCGTTTGTTCCGAGTAATGCATATACCCCGGGATTATCAATTGCAAAACTTATACCGTTTACTACTGTTTTATCTCCATATTTTTTTACTATATTATTAATTTTAAGTCCCATTTTCACCTTATCCTTTTACACTTTTTTCACTTCTTCAATATACTTAACTTCCGGCATTTCCATAAGAATACTTATGAATTCAGTATGTTTCATTTTTTCTTTCAGGTCAATGTCCATCTGAAGTGCTATACTATCTTTCATCAAACTGTCTGTCTTTTTCTTTTCCATTGATATTATTTCATATTTTTTCTCATCAATCAGATTAAGAATTCCCTGTATGCCTGCATTTTTATCAACCTCTACATATAATGTCAGAACTCTTGTATAATCCTCAAGCTTATGACTCGCATGAGACAGAACATGAACTACTATTATTATAATTACAAATGCTTCGGCTGCAACCTCGAGCATACCTGCCCCGATTACAAGTCCTAATATTGCTGTTGTCCATAACGTTGCAGCAGTTGTAAGACCCTTTACCTGATTTCTGGATGTGACGATAATACATCCCATTCCTAAAAATCCCATTCCGCTTATAACCTGTGCTGAAAGTCGTGCAGGGTCTCCACCTGTAACCGAATGCACAGTCAGATATTCATTTACTATCATTGTAGTAGCCGCTCCAAGGCATACAAGTGAAAACGTTCTCATTCCGGCCGTACTTTTTCTTGATGCACGCTCTATTCCTATTGCCGCTCCCATAACTGCTGCAACTATAAGCCTGAAAAAAATATTTGCATCTATAATAACCTGCCTCCCTTCGTCACTATAAATTGAAAAGGGGCTATCGTATCCGATAGTCCCTCATTATATTCTGTTATTTACGCAAGCGCTGCTGTAATTATTGCCATCGAATATACTTCTGCGGCATTACATCCTCTTGATAAATCATTAATAGGCGCATTAAGACCTAATAATATAGGTCCATATGCCTCAAACGAACCAAGTCGCTGTGCTATCTTATATCCAATATTGCCTGCATTGATATCAGGGAATATAAATGTATTAGCATGTCCTGCAACATCCGAATCCGGACATTTAACTCTTGCAACTCTTGGTGATACTGCTGCATCAAACTGCATCTCACCCTCTATTGGTAAATCAGGAACTGCAAGTTTAGTTTTTGCTGCCGCATTTCTCATCTTATCAACATCTTCGCCCTTTCCTGAACCAAGAGTTGAATAGCTTAAAAACGCAACCTTAGGATCTACACCAAATATTTTTGCACATTCTGCTGTCTCTTTAGCAATTTCAACAAGTTCATCTTCGTTTGGATGAATATTGATTGCGCAATCTCCCATAGCAAGTACTTCTGCATCACCTGTTGCTGATGGTCTCACAAGTATAAAGCATGATGATACTATGCTGTTTCCCGGTTTAGTCTTTATAAGCTGTAATGCAGGTCTTACCGTATCGGCTGTAGAATAAGTTGCACCACCAAGTAATGCATCAGCCATTCCCATTTTCACAAGCATTGTACCAAAATAATTAGCCTGTGCGAGTGTCTTTCTTGCCTGTTCTTCAGTAACACCTTTTTTCTTTCTGAGTTCACAGAATAAAGCAACCATCTCGTCCATTTTATCAAACTTAGCAGGGTCAATTATCTCTGCTCCACGAATATTAAATCCACTATCTTCTGCTGCTTCATATATCTCTTCTTCATTGCCCACAAGAATCGGATGAAGAAAACTGCTTGCAAGTAAACGCGATGCAGCCTCCAGAATTCTTGGATCACTTCCCTCTGTAAATACGATCTTCTTTGGGTTCTTCTTTAAGATTGAAATTAATTGTCCGAACATCATATGTCTCCTTTATAAATGTTATATTTGTATCTTATATTTGCACAAGATTCACTAATAACTATTATAAATGTTTTTTAGAAAATCTCAATACAAGGCATGTTTTTTTTTATAGACAATTATTATCATTTGTACCGGCTTTCTCCGCAAAGCCGGATGTGTCCAATGCAAACATTGTTCTGCAGAGCATTTTACCGCTGTTTGTTCTGAAAATTCTGTCATATGCAGTTATAATGGCTTTTTTATCCGCATTATCTTCATAAAGATTAACAAGGAAATCTGCTTCAACTAATATCCGGTAGTCTATTCCGCTTATATCGCTATATGTATGATGATGAGCTATAAGGTACCCGCATCTTGCAATTACATCAGGATTATATCCTAATTTTCTTAGCATTTTTGCAGCAATGGCAGGTCCCTCTTTTTCCTGAAGACTGCCATCACATTTTCCATATTTCTTTTCACATTTTTTTATTCCTATGTCATGCACTATAGCGGCAGTTTCAAGAATATGCTGAACACCACTGTCAATATTTTCCATTCTTCCTATCATTGATGCAAATTCATATACCTTTAGAAAATGCTGTATCCTTTTAGGGGCTCCCTTATAATATTTTATCATCTCTTCTATAAGAGTATCATTATCATTCTTACACCCGGCACCTTTATTTTCAGATAAAAGGTCAGGTCTTCTCTCAATTGTCCTTTTTAATGACTGTTCATGACGCCATTTTTCTATATTGGCATGATGTCCCGTCATCAGCACTCCCGGTACTTTCTTTTCCATGAACACCTCAGGTCTCGTATACTGTGGGTATTCAAGTAATCCGTCAGAAAATGATTCATCTTCCCATGAAGCATCATTGCCAAGTACCCCCGGAACAAGTCTTGATATAGAATCTATCATAACCATTGCAGGCATTTCACCACCGGTTAATACATAATCACCTATTGACATATTCTCATCAACTATCATCTCAAGCACGCGCTCGTCTATCCCTTCGTAGTGTCCACACAGAAAAACAATATTATCTTTATGTGAAAGTTCTTTTGCTTTAGCCTGATTAAACACTTTTCCCTGCGGTGTCATATATATTACATATGGTTTTTCTTTAACTTTATCCTCGATGAATCTGTAGGCATCGTATACCGGCTGTGCCTGCATTACCATTCCCGCTCCACCACCATACGGATAATCGTCTACATGTCCATGTTTTTCCTTTGTAAATGCTCTTATATCTACAGTCTCAACATTTATTATTTTTTTCTCAATAGCTTTGCCCATAATGCTTGTATTTAAACCATCCTCGACCATATCAGGAAATAATGTCATAACATAATAATTCTTCATATATGTCCTCACTTCTATTACAATATATTTGTACTTATTCTGATTATATATTCCAGACAGTTTTATGCTAATCCGTCAAGCAAATGGACCTTCATCTCTTTTTTTTCCAAATCAATACCAAGAATACACTGTTTAATTGCAGGAATAAGTATCTCTTTATTCTCTGAATTCCTAACAATGTACACATCATTTGCCCCTGTCTGGAGAACTTCTTTAAGTGTACCTATGTTGACACCGTCATCCGTATATACATTAATTCCTATTATATCAGTAATATAATACTGACCTTCTTCAAGCGGAACGGCATCTTCTCTTGTTACAAGCAAAGGGGATTTCTTATATTTTTCAATATCATTTATATCATTTATTCCTTTAAACTTAATTATAACGTATTGTTTAAAATATTTTACCGAATTCACCTTAACAGGTATTAATCCCTCTTTACTGTCTATATATGCCTTTTTCAAATAATCAAATCTATTAACATCATCAGTTGTAGGAAATACCTTCACCTCACCTTTTATTCCATGAGTGTCTGTAATTACTCCAACCTGTAACATTTCATCTTTATTCAATACTTAACCTTCCTTTTTGCTGTAGCTTATGCAAGCTCTGTTTATTTACATTGTTACTTATGCAAAAAAGGTTGCCGAACATCCGACAACCCTTTATATTACTGCATTATTTCTACAATAACTTTCTTATCTTCCTTAGATGCAGCCGCTTTAACAACTGAACGGATAGCTTTCGCTATACGTCCCTGTTTGCCTATTACTTTTCCCATGTCATCCGCAGCAACGTGTAACTCAACTACAGTTCCTTTGGCATCTTCATGTTCTGTAACAACAACATCATCAGGATTATCAACTAGTGCCTTTGCAATTACTTCAACTAATTCTTTCATCAGAACTACCTCCACTAGCTTATTTCTCGATACCAGCTTTCTTAAGTAATCTAGCTACTGTCTCTGTAGGCTGAGCACCCTGTGATAACCATTTCTTAGCTAGCTCTTCATTAACCTTAAATGCACTTGGCTCTACAGTTGGATCATAAGTACCGATTTCCTCGATAAATCTACCATCTCTTGGTGATCTTGAATCTGAAACTACTACTCTATAGAAAGGAGCCTTTTTCTGTCCCATTCTTCTTAATCTAATCTTTACTGCCATCTCTCTTTCACCTCCTTAAAAAAGTCTGTTTATGTTAAAAAGGGAGTCTGAATCTACCTTTTTTACCACCTTTTCCCATCATTCCGGAAAATTGTTTCATCATCTTCTTACTCTGCTCATATTGCTTCATAAGTCTGTTAACTTCTGATACGTTAACACCTGCACCTTTGGCTATTCTGTTCTTTCTCTGAACATTAATAATAGATGGATTAGAACGTTCTGCCGGTGTCATTGAATAAATTATTGCCTCAACTCTTCCAAGCATCTTTTCGTCCGGAAGCTGTGCACCTTTTAACTGGTCACCCATCCCCGGAAGCATGCCTATAATATCTTCAAGGCTTCCCATCTTTTTAATCTGCTGCATCTGTTCAAGATAATCGTCAAATCCAAACTCGGCTTTTTTGAATTTTTTTTCAAGTTCTCTTGCCTTTTCTTCATCGACAATTGCTTCTGCTTTCTCAATAAGGGTAAGTACATCTCCCATTCCAAGAATTCTCGAAGCCATTCTATCCGGATGAAACTGTTCTAAATCAGATAGCTTTTCTCCCATACCTACATACAATATAGGCTTACCGGTAACCGCTCTTATTGACAAGGCAGCACCACCTCTGGTATCTCCATCCATCTTTGTAAGAACAACACCATCAATGCCAATTTTATCATTAAATGTACCGGCTACATTAACTGCATCCTGACCAGTCATGGCATCGACGATAAGAAGTGTCTGGTCTACATCAACATTTTCCTTAATTTCAACCAGCTCAGCCATCATACTTTCATCTATCTGAAGTCGTCCGGCCGTATCTATAATAACAACGTTATTATCATTTTTAGAAGCATGCTCTATGGCAGCTTTAACAATATTAGACGGTTTGTGCCCGTCTCCCATTGAGAATACAGGCACCCCCTGCTTCTCACCATTTATCTTTAACTGTTCTATGGCTGCAGGTCTGTATATATCTGCTGCAACCAGCAAAGGTCTTCTTCCTTTTTCTTTAAGCTTTCCGGCTATCTTTGCAGTAGTTGTGGTCTTACCTGCACCCTGAAGTCCTGTCATCATAATAACCGTAATCTCATTACCCGGTCTGAGTTTGATTTCTGTTGTCTCTGAACCCATCAGATTAATCATTTCTTCATTAACAATCTTTATAACCATCTGACCCGGTGTAAGACTATTTAGAACATCCTGGCCTATAGCCCTTTCCTGTACACTCTTAATGAACTGTTTAACTACTTTAAAGTTAACATCAGCTTCAAGGAGTGCCATTTTTACTTCTTTAAGTGCTGCCTTCACGTCAGCTTCTGAAAGTCTTCCTTTACCTTTTAGTCCTTTAAATATATTCTGAAGTTTATCTGATAAGCTCTCAAATGCCATTAAACAACCTCCCGCAGCTACCTTTACATCTCATTAAGAATCTTCTGTGCTATATTTTCCACTTTGACTAACGATTCCTGATTTGCATTTACTTTGTAGTCCTCAACAAGATTTTTTATTTCCCGTACTAACTCCTTAGTATTTTCAAACTTTTCAACAAGATGAAGTTTTGACTCATATGATTCGAATGTCTTATCACATCTTTTAATCAAATCATGAACTCCCTGCCTGCTTATCCCATTTTCCTGTGCAATCTCAGCAAGGGATAAATCATTTAAAACATAATCCTCATATATATGTTTCTGATGCTCATTAAGAAGTTCACCATAAAAATCATATAAAAGAGTTCTTAACACTAAATCTTTCAATGTTTTTACCACCTTAATTATAGTTTGAATCAACCACGTTCCATATTCTACACTAAAAAAAAGATGGTGTCAAGTATTTTTTCTTTACACCATCTTTTTTACTTTCTTACCTGTTATCATACTTTTCATATACTTCCAGTATTTCAGGATAACATAGCTTAAATAATGCAACCGCTTCAGGGGCAAACTGTTTACCACTCTGCGATACTATTTCACTAAAAACTTTTTCATTGCTCCATCCATCCTTATATGATCTTGGCGACTTCAATGCATCAAATACATCCAATACTGCCACATACCTTGAATAAAATTCTATATCCTCACCTTTGATATGGTGGTATCCTGTTCCATCCCATCTCTCATGATGATAATATGCTATGTTTCTAGCCATTTCCATAATTCTGCCCGGTGCATTCTGCAAAAGTTTTCTTCCTTCATCTGTATGTCTTTTTATTATATTATATTCTTCGTCGGTAAGTTTTCCTGTCTTCTCTATTAACTCATTAGGTATCATAAGTTTACCTACATCATGTAACATGGAAGCCACACTGAAATCCTCACATTCCAACTCATCATTACATATATATTTTCCAAATATTTTTGCACATTCAGATACCCTCTTAACATGAGTTCCTGTCTGTGATGAACTTGACTCTGATATATCTGCTATTGCAAATACAAGTTCCTCCTGACTTCTTCGCATTTCTTCCCTGCTTCGCTCAAGATTGATTGCATCATCATATATCTGGTTCATACTTCGCTTTGCCCGCTTAACAGACATGTATTCTATTATTGCAAAAATAGTATAATACACACACATTGGAATAATGCTGTTAACTACTGTATCCTCTATTGTTGCATTTCTGTGTGAAGGTTCGACTGCCACCCACAGACTTGCTATTCCTGAGCCTATTATAGACAAATATGTACATACAATTGTAAACTTGCTAAGTATGCTGTCATTATAAAATGATGAAATAACAAGCGGTAACGCAAATACCATACTTGCATGATATGTAAAGAATGAATATATTACCGTTACCGATAACACTATACATATCACTATTCCATATCTTAATGTAGTCTCTTTTTGTTTTAATCTGCTTACAAGAACACACGGAATACACAATAAGGCAACTGCACTAAAACACCCTATAAATGTAAGGTATTTGTCAAGCTTAAATATTATATCAAGATAATTCATAAAGCATACTGCAAGTACAAGTGCCGCCGCTATTTCCGATGCTTTTGCTATTGTTTCATCTGCCTCGATATCATTTTTCTTTTTGTATTGTTTCCAATTTGTCAACTGTTGCTCCTCCGTACAGACCCATAGTCTGTTCTTTATTTTTCACAAACCCAAATCCCTTTTCCACTTTTTCTTGCCTGGGCAAGACCATTCTCGCATTCTCTGAATATATCCTGCATATTTTTCTTTCCATCAACAATCATATAGCTTATGCTGCATTTTATTACTGACTTTATATTATTTTCAACATAATCAAATGATGTCTTATCATGCAGCCTGTGAATATATTCTTCTATACTTTCTTCGCTGTCTCTTGATGACATATATATAACAAAGCAGTCCGCATAAAATCTGCCTATTATATCCTGACTGTCTTTCTCCCTGAGAATTGTATCCGCAATCTTACTCAGAATGAAATCACCTGTCATCTTACCATATGTATCATTAATTCTCGTAAGGTCATCAATATCCAGCATTGCAATAGCACTATATTTATTATCTGTTTTTTCTTTTAGTGCATTAAGTTCACGCATTATAAGTGTCTCTGAATATGACTTATTCCATACAGATGTAACATCATCTTTTCTTGCAAGTATCTGATTCTCAAGTTCCAGAGATTTCTGTTCATCAATATTTTTAAATAAAATATACATCTCTTTTACTTTGGTCCTGTTCTCATCAGGAACAAGTATTATATACATTTTCACCCATATATAAGGCTTTTTATCATTTCTTATTCTGAATTCAGTCTCTATCATATCCTGACGCATTTTAATTCTCTTTGTAATATCAGCATCTCTGAATACGTCCAATTTAAGCTCATCATCTTTATGCACACACTCGCTGACAAAACTCCAGAACCACTGGTCTATGCTTATATAATACTTGTCCATTCCGAACAATTCACGATACTCATTATGACGATACTTAAATGTATTATTGAGACAGCTATATTCAAGTACGACATCATATACCTGATGTATTACATCTCTATATTTGCCATCACTTATCTGATTAACATCCCTGAATGCATCTTTCATAAGAGATAAATCATTATTAATCTTAGTCATATGAACATAAAAGAAATTAATTCCTTCGGGTCTTTGTTCACAGCTTACTGATGCATCTACTATTATCTCTTCTTCTGATTTTTTTAATGCCATTCTGGCAGAAATAATACATCTGTCTTCATCAATAGGTATAACATTATAGCTTTCTGACTGTAGTATAAAGTTTCCTTCCCAGTTAGGATTGGTTACACCTATCAGATATACCTGGCTGTCCCTGCATGCACTAAGTACACTGTTAATGTTTTTATCAATCCAGTATCCATGCATGGAAGTTTTAACTTTCTCTACTGCTTTAACATAAAACTCCTCCATAAGCATTTCACCTCCACCATTTTTGTCTATGTCCTAACTACAGATTAGGTCTTGTAACCTTAGGTTTATAACCTTTCTTCTCTAGTGCTGACACAATCTGTTCTTTATGCTCGTTACCAAATGCCTCAATAGTTATCCTAAGTTCAACGGCAGCATTTCTGTTAATGCTGACGAACTGGTTATGCTCTAATTTTACCACATTTCCCTGCTCTTTTGCTATAACATTTGAAACTTTTCCAAGTTCACCCGGTTTATCAGGCAGCAAAACTGAAACTGTAAAGATTCTTCCTCTTTCGATAAGTCCATGCTGAAGTGTTGATGACATAGTAATTATATCCATATTTCCGCCACTAAGTATAGATACAACTTTCTTTCCCTCAGCCTTAAGATGTCTTAATGCAGCAACTGTAAGAAGTCCTGAATTTTCTACAACCATTTTATGATTTTCTACCATATCAAGGAAAGCAACTATAAGTTCTTCATCTTTTACCGTAATTATGTCATCAATATTTTTCTGCACATATGGGAATATTTTGCTTCCAGGTGTCTTAACCGCCGTACCATCAGCAATTGTTGATACATCAGGTAATGTGGTTACTTTATTATTCTTTATTGATTCCTGCATACAATTTGCTCCGGCAGGCTCAACTCCGATTACTTTAACATTTGGATTAAGAAGCTTTGCAAGTGTACTTACACCTGTTGCAAGTCCGCCTCCACCGATAGGAACAAGTATGTAATCTACTGTTGGAAGTTCCTTGAATATTTCCATGGCGATAGTTCCCTGTCCTGTCGCAACATCAAGGTCGTCAAACGGATGTATAAATGTATATCCTTTTTCATCAGCGAGTTTGTATGCATACTCACATGCCTCATCATATACATCGCCATGAAGTATAACTTTGGCACCATAACTTTTAGTTCTGTTTACTTTCATAAGAGGTGTTGTTGTAGGCATAACAATAGTTGCTTTAGCTCCATATAATTTTGCAGCATATGCAACACCCTGTGCGTGATTTCCTGCTGATGCCGTAATAAGTCCTTTTTTACGTTCTTCATCAGACAATGTACTTATCTTATAATATGCACCTCTTACTTTATAAGCACCTGTAAACTGCATGTTCTCAGGTTTCAGATATACTTTGTTACCTGTCTGTTCTGTAAGATAATCACTAAATACAAGCTTTGTCTCAAGTATAACTTTCTTTACTACTTCGGATGCCTCTTCAAATTTTTCAAGTGTTAACATTTTATCATATCCTTTCATCTGATTATTCTTCTTCATTGTTATTTTCTACATTGAACAATGCATCAACAAATTCATCTGCATTGAATTTCTGTAAATCTTCTATTTTTTCACCTACACCAATATATTTTACGGGTATTCCAAGCTCCGACTGTATTGCTATTGCTATACCACCTTTTGCAGTACCATCAAGCTTTGTAAGTATTATTCCCGTAATATCGGCACATTCCATAAACTGCTTTGCCTGAACTAATGCATTTTGTCCTGTAGTACCATCAAGCACTATAAGATTTTCCCTATATACATCAGGGTACTCTCTGTCTATAACCCTGTCTATTTTTTTTAACTCTTCCATAAGATTTTTCTTATTATGGAGTCTTCCTGCCGTATCACACAACAATACATCTGCTTTTCTTGATTTTGATGCCTGTATTGCATCAAATATAACTGCTGCCGGGTCAGCCCCTTCATGCTGTGCTATAATATCGACACCTGCTCTGTTAGACCATTCTGTAAGCTGTTCAATTGCTGCTGCCCTGAAGGTATCAGCCGCTGCCATAATAACCTTTTTTCCCTGTCCTTTTAACTGTCCTGCGAGCTTTCCAACAGAAGTAGTTTTTCCAACTCCATTTACACCAATAAGAAGAACAATTGACTTCTGATTCTCAAATTCATATGCATTTTCCTTTATAGTCATCTGTTCTTTAATACTGTCTATAAGAAATTGTTTACATGCTGCAGGTTCCTTAATTTTATTCTCTTTAACCTTTTCTTTAAGATTCTCAATAATCTTTGTAGTTGTACTAACTCCGATATCTCCCATGATAAGAATTTCTTCTATCTCTTCGTAAAAATCATCATCAATACTTGAAAATCCACTGAATATAGAATCAATGCCTGATACTATATTTTCCCTCGTCTTCGAAAGACCTGAAACAAGTCTTTTAAAAAATCCTTTTTTTTCTGACATACTAATCTCCATTCCGCAGACGCTATGCGTCGAAGGAATCGCAGGCAAAATCTCGGATTTTGCTCTGCGATAAAAAGCTAATTGCGACGCCTGCAACACAATTAGCCGTGTGAAATGTCATGCACCGGCATGCTTTTTCACACTAATCTCCATTCCTATTATATTATTTATCAAGCTGATTTTCCAGTAAATCTACTGACACAAGTGTAGACACGCCCTTTTCCTGCATTGTAATACCATATAACCTGTCGGCACACTCCATGGTACCTTTTCTATGAGTTATAACTATAAACTGCGTATGTTCCGTGAGCTTATGCAGGTAACTTGCATATCTCCACACATTAGAATCATCAAGTGCCGCCTCTATCTCATCAAGAAGACAGAATGGTGATGGCTTAAGATTCTGTATTGCAAACAGTAATGCTATTGCCGTAAGTGCTTTCTCACCACCTGATAACTGCATCATATTCTGTAGCTTTTTACCCGGTGGCTGGGATATAATACTGATTCCCGCTTCTAATATATCCTCATCTTCGTTAATCTTTATAGTACCCTTACCACCGCCAAATAATTCCTTAAACACTTTATCAAATTCTGTCGCAATCTCAGCAAACTTCTCCGTAAACTGCTTTCTCATTCCTGTGTCAAGCTCTTCAATAATCTGCTGTAATGATTTTTCAGATTCTACAAGATCATCATGCTGTTCCTTTAAAAATGTATATCTTTCAGCTATAACTTTGTAATCCTCTATAGCATTGACATTCACATCTCCAAGTGCTTTGATATCCTTCTTAAGATCAGCGATGCGTTTCTTCATCTCTGAAGCATCATCCAGCTTTTCATCTCTTAATTCCATAGCAGCACTATAAGTCAGTTCATATTCATTCCACATATATGATATCTGATTATCATTAGTTTCTTCAAGCTTTTCTTTCTGCGAATTAAGTCTGTATAATTCTTTGTCCAGTGAACTAAGTCTCTCACTTAATTCTTCTCTCTTTGTAAAGAATTCTTTATGTTCAGCCGTCTGTTTTTCTTTCTTAAGTCTGGTTTCCTCTATAGTCTTATTAATATATTGTGATTGCTTTTCAGCTTCACCTATTGATTTTCTGATTGCATCAATGTTACTTTGCTTCTCTTCAATAATCCGCCTTGACTGTCCTTTTTCATTCTCAAGAACATTTATCTCTTCTTTAAGCTTTTCTATCTCGCCGTCTATACGCTCAATATTCTGCTTTATAAAATCATTTTTCTGTTTAAGACCTGCACACTTTATCTGGAATGACTCAACTTTTTTATTCTGTGTCTCCTCTTCCTCTTTAGTCTCTTCTATTCTCTTTGTAAGCTGTTCTATCTTATCTTCAAGTGATGCATTAAGTTCTTCATATGTTTTAAGTTCTGAATCAAGTTCTCTGTTATTATCTTTGATGTCCTTCATCTGAATGAGAATCTCATCATTTTCTTTTTCAAATGCTTCAAACATAGTCTGCATTTCTTTCTTCTTCTCGCCTGCCTGATTCAGATTCATCTTAACGGTATTCTGAAGAAGATACTGTTCCTGAAGGACTTTTCTTACCGCTTCAGCTTCACTCGCAAACTTAATCTTTTCATCCTTCAATAACGCAGCCTCTTTATCTGTGTCATTAATAATCTCTGACAAATCTTTGATTTCTCTCTCAAGTTCTTCAATCTCTCTTCTTCTTCCTAACAGGTTACTCTGATTTCTGAATGCTCCACCTGTCATTGAACCACCAGGATTAACAAGTTCTCCCTCAAGAGTTACTATTCTTAACGTCCTGTTATACTTTCTTGATAAAGACAATGCATTATCTATATTATCTGTCACAACAACACGTCCAAGTAAAAACTTTGCTATTGCTTCATGTTCCTTTTTTATTTTTACAAGGTCACTTGCAAGACCGATTACACCTTTTTCTTCAAGTGCCCTTTCATTGTTAAAACCTGTCCTGTTCGCAATATTGCTGAGCGGAAGAAATGTTGCCCTTCCATACCGGTTCTTTTTGAGGTATTCAATAAGAGATTTGGCTGTTGACTCATTATCAGTTACCACATTCTGGATATTTCCGCCAAGTGCTGTCTCCACAGCCACCTCATACTTCTTATCGGTCTGGATAATATCCGCAACTACACCTATTATACCTTTTTGTTTCTCCTTAACCTCCATAATTCTTCTGATACTGTTACCATATCCTTCGTATCTCTCAGTAATATTTTTCAGCGATTCAAGTTTTGAGCCTGACATATGATACTTTTTCTGGCTCTCTTCCCTCTTTGAAGATAAGATATGTTCTTTTTTATTTATCTCAGCCAATGAGTCTGCTATACTCTGGCTTTTTTCAGATAAACTTATAATCTCATCATTTATCTTCTTCATCTCATCTGTAAGTTCACGAATAGTCTCTTCCTGTCCCTCTTTATCACTTGACGACTTAAGAAGTTTCTGACTTATCTCTGCTTTTCTGATAGTAATCTGCTCAAGCATGGTATCATATCTTTGAATCTTTGCTTTAATATTGGCTTTCTGGTTAAGAAGCTCAATTATCTCCGCTTTTGCATTTTCAACCTGTTCATTAAGAGACTGTAATTTGGCACTTATACCTGACAAAGATTCATTTTCAGAATTTCTTACATTATCAGCCTCATTCAATATGCTGAGATTCTGTTCTAATTCTTTATTGAATTCAGCCTTTTCCTGTTCATTTTTCTCGATTGATTCATTAATTGAATTCGCCCTTGCTTCAAAATGTGCGCTGCTCTGCCTTGATGAATTTATCTGTTCTTCTATAAGCTTTATCTCACTCTGTTGCTTTTCGATAAAAAGTACAATTTTGCTAAGCTCGTTTTTATTAGTATCAAGTTCTGTAGTAAGCTCCTCTATGTAGTTTTCAATACTCTCGTAATTTTCCTTAGTATCTTCATACTCTTTTCTTGTTGTATCCGTATCCTCTGAAGCAATCTTAATCTTTTCATCTACTTCATTAAGCTTTTCTCCATTACTCTGTACATCCAACAGGAAAAGATTAATATCATAATTCTTAAGTTCTTCCTTGAATGCCAGATACTTTTTAGCTGTTTCTGATTGTCTTTCAAGAGGTCCTACCTGTTTCTCTAACTCAGATAAAATATCATTAACACGAAGAAGATTACCATGCTCATCTTCAAGTTTCTTCTGCGTAGATATTTTTCTGCGCTTATATTTTACAATACCTGCTGCCTCATCAAAAAGTTCTCTTCTCTCTTCAGGTTTTCCTGACAATATTTTGTCAATCTGTCCCTGACCGATAATTGAATATCCCTCTTTACCGATACCTGTATCATAAAATAATTCGTTAATATCTTTAAGCCTGCATACACTTCCATTAATTCTGTATTCACTCTCACCTGACCTGAATATTCTTCTCGACACAGTCACTTCCTCAAATTCAATCGGAAGCTTATGATCCGAATTATCAAGTGTGATTGCAACCATTGCAGAGCCAAGCGGTTTTCTGTTTTCTGTTCCCGCAAAGATAACATCTTCCATCTTTGTGCCTCTGAGCTGCTTGATTCTCTGTTCACCGAGAACCCATCTTACAGCATCTGCAACATTACTCTTACCACTTCCGTTTGGTCCTACAATGCCTGTAATTCCGTTATGAAATTCAAACTTAATTTTATTTGCAAAAGACTTAAAGCCGTGTACTTCTATTGATTTTAAATACATTTATTCAAGTTACCTTCCTGATTATTTCTTTAAGGATTTAATTGCATTGTATGCCGCTTCCTGTTCCGCAGCTTTTTTAGTTCTTCCTTCACCATACCCTGCTATTTTACCATCAATTGTAGCATTTACGCCATAGTTTTTCTCATGGTCAGGACCTTCATCTTTAACGAGGTCATATCTAAGAACACCCTTATGATACTTCTGGATTAATTCCTGTAATATAGTTTTGCTGTCATAGAACATATGCTTATTTTCAATGTCATTTAGAATGTATTTTAATGCAAACGTTTTTGCTTTCTCCATTCCTCCATCGAGGTAAATTGCACCAAGTAATGCCTCAACTGCATCAGATGTAACTGAATCCCTTTTCCTTCCTCCGGTTCTCTCTTCACCATGCCCAAGAAAAAGAAATTCTCCTAATCCTATCTGTCTTGCTACTGCAGCAAGCGGTTTTTCAGATACAAGACTTGCTCTTAACTTAGTAAGCTCTCCTTCAGCTTTATCAGGATATTTCTCATACAAAAAATCACTCGATAAAAGTTCAAGCACTGCATCACCAAGAAATTCTAATCTTTCATTACACATATTTTTGCTCATTTTCCTGTCATTGGTATATGAACTGTGCGTGAGTGCTTTAGTAACAAGTTCTTTATTATTAAATATATAATCTATTTTATTTTCCAATTCACTAGTATTTTTATTCATACTAATCTCCATTCCGCAATCAATAAATAACTATTTGTTTTCGCTCCGAAACAAATAGCTGTATAAATATCATGCATTTTCCCTGCCACTATAAAACAAGAATGCGGCATAATGCCGCATTCTAATTAATTCTCATTTGTAGCATTTTTAATCTGCTCAACAGCATCTCCAACCGAAACAATCTTTTCTGCTTCCTCATTAGGAATCTCTATATCAAAAGCTTCCTCAATACCCATTACTATCTGGAATATATCAAGTGAATCAGCCCCAAGGTCATCAATAAATGTTGACTCAAGAGTAATCTCATCCTCATTAATGTTTAAAACTTCAGCAATAATTTCTTTAATTTTCTCAAATTCCATAATTATCCTCTTTCTGCGCAGTTATTTTATTTTCAGAACAATGTAACAACGCGAACCACTGTACTGTTTATATATTATCAAATAATTTTTCTTTAATTATCTGATTTATTCGCTCATTTTTAAATGTCACACATTGAAACAATGCATTTTTTACCTCAATTGCTTTTGAATTACCATGTACCTTAACTACAAGACCATTAAGTCCAAGTAAAGGTGCTCCACCATATTTTTCAACATTAAATGACTTTAATGTTTCTTTAAGTGCCGGTTTAGCCATAGCTGCACCAATCTTGCTTACTGTTGTGGACATAAGTCCGTCTTTTATTTTAGAAATAAGTGTTGATGCAAGACCTTCGTATAATTTAAGTATTACATTTCCGACAAATGCCTCGCAGACAATTACATCCGCATATCCTGATGGAATATCTCTTGCTTCGATACTTCCTATAAAATTAATATCAGTGCAATTCTTTAATAATGGAAATGTCTCTTTTACAAGTGCATTTCCTTTTTCTTCTTCCGCACCAATATTTACAATGGCCACTCTCGGATTAGGTATTCCGACAATTTTCTCCATATATATTGAACCCATCTTTGCAAACTGAACAAGGTGAGAAGCTCTCGCATCTACATTTGCTCCGGAATCTATTATAAGAGATGCCCCTGTAGCTGTCGGAATAACAGGTGCTAACGGTGGTCTTTCAATACCTTTTATTCTGCCTACCAGAACCTGTCCGCCTACTAATATAGCACCTGAACTTCCTGCTGAAACAAATGCATCAGCTTCTCCATTCTTAACCATATTCATGGCAACAACAATAGATGAATCCTTTTTCTTTCTCACCGCATTCACCGGAGGTTCATCCATAGATATTGTCTCTGTAGTATGAACAATACTGATTCTGTTTTTATCATACTCGTATTTCTCAAGCTCACGTTCTACACTCTGCTTATCTCCTACAAGAATGACTTCTATATCTTCTCTTTCATTTATAGCTTCAACAGCACCTTTAACTATTTCCTGGGGTGCATTGTCTCCACCCATAGCATCAAGTGCTACCTTTGTTATATCCGTCATATATTCTCTCCATATCCATTGTTCAATAGTCTTTTAAATCTACCATGCCTAATATACTAAATAGTCATACAAAAATCAATAGATTTTATATTTTTTCGGCTACGAAATCTGGTTCATTTTATTATCATATTTTATTTCAAAGTAATCCAAATATGTTTTGTACCTATCTTGAGCAGTTAAACATGTATCTCTTAAATACCCTTTTTCATTATTCCACTCCTTTAAACCACGATAATAAAACATTTTTAAATTATCCTCGATAATAAACGGGACAATATTGTGCCTCAGACACTCTTTAAACATAATAATCCTACCAACACGACCGTTTCCATCAGCTCATGTCAAGGATGGGACAAAAAAAATTAACTTTTTTCATTTTGTCCGGAATGCCCATTTCATAAGACATTCCAGACATAGTTAATTATCCTAAACCAAATTCATCAAAGTTTTCAAACATAATCTCTAGATTATCAATCTTCTTTTCAGTATGATAATGACCACAATACCATTTTTTGTATGATAGCCTGTCTTCAATTTTATCAAGCCAATTTTCTGTTGATTTATCTACTTTACTCTGATCAACACCAGACATAAATACTTCAACTGGCTCATATTTAAGCGGTGTGGTATGACTAAGCACCACATCTACATCCCATGCTTCACGTTCCAGCTGTTCTTCAACATACTTTTTGATTTCATCTGATGGCTGCTCATCTTCCCACCAGCCATAACCATATGCCAAACGATACGCTTTATCAATACTGTATGCTCCGCCCATTACAATTGTTTTTAGTCCATTAAGGTTATAAACTTCTCCGTCCTTAGCAAACAATATGCTCGGAAATTTTTCCTCATAATAAACCATTCCACCATTCCACACCTGTTCTTTATATGATTCAATAGTGAATGGTCTCTGTTCATGATTACCATGAATGGCGAATATAGTAATCGGCAATTCTTCAAGCTGACGTTTCTTTAATCGATCATATCGTGGACCACTGAAATTTATTCCCGCATCTCCAAGTATAATCATTATATCGTCATTTTTTGTATTAAACCTTTGGCAAAAGTTCTCAACTCGCTCAAAACTCCCATGTGTATCTCCAGTAATATAAATCATTCATTCACAACCTTCCCGATGCTCATTAAACAAGCATTCTTATTATATCACATATTTTTTATAAATTGGATAAAACCTTATCGTACATATCTTGATTTTTCCATATTACCTGAACAGTATTTTCATCAATTACTATTGCTTTTTCAATCAGACTTGCCATAATTTCTTTATCATACTTATCCAGATTTACATATTTTTTTATATCCCAGATGTCACTCTCTTCAGCTATCGCTACTCGTTTATCTAATAATTCCCTCTCCAAATCAGAAAGTTCCTTATTTATTTCTGATATACGCATATCAGCTAAGCCTTTTGCATCCAAAAAATCACTTCTGGAAATACTGCCCTGCTTGTAATGTTCATAATCAGATACTTTTTTCGTTTCAAGTCTTTTCAATTCAGCTCTCAACCTTTTTATCAGGCTCTCTGTATTTCTTTTCGGCTCAGACTCTTTTGCTTTCTTCTTAAGCAAATCTTCTGCCGTGATCATAATTTTAGCCTGATTTCTTACAAGTTTTACAAGGACATTCTGAACAAGTTCTTTTTCTATCCTTACCTTTGAACAAGGACTATTACTCTTTGTCCTTCCTGTACTGCAATACATATACTTGTACTCTGCCTTTCCAGGTCTTAATCTAAGCCCACAATACGGACAGATAATAACGGAATAGTTTTTACTTGATGAACTCTTATCTTTCTTTGATTGACGTTTGCCCTGCATATTTGCATTTGCAGCCTCAAATTCATCATACGAAACAATACCTTCGTGTGTATTTTCCACAACTATCCATTCAGACTTATCAACCTCAATTTGATGCTTTGAATCAAAAGACTCATATACTTTCTTATGAGCCACCATATTACCCGCATATCGCTCATCACGAATAATTTTTGCAATCATAGTATTAGTCCATCCAACTTTATTTCCATTAGGAACCCAATCTCTTGAACACCCCTTCTTCTTTTTATATAGTGCCGGTGTAAGAATCTGCTCATCATTAAGTATTCTTGCAATTTCTCCTCTTTTGGTTCCAGCAATGACCATATCAAAAATTCTTCTAACAACCTGAGCGGCCTCATCATCAATTACCAACTTATGAATATCCTCCGGATCTTTCTTATATCCATAAATCCCATACGGACTTAGAAATTCTCCTCTTTTCATTCTTGAAGTTACCGCAGCCTTAACCTTTTGTGACAAATCCCGGCTATATAGATTATATACAAGATTTTTAAAAGCAACATCAATGCCACCTGTCTGCCCAACAAAAGAGTTACTATCATATCCGTCATTTATTGATATAACTCTTATACCCAGGAACGGAAATAATTGTTCCAGCAAATTTCCAACTTCAACATAATTTCTACCCAGTCGTGAGAAGTCTTTTACAATAATGCACTGCACAGATCCTTGCTTGCATGCCGTAATAAGATTTTGAAAACCTTCTCTTTCAAAGTTTCTGCCTGTAAATCCATCATCCAGATACTCCTTAATTAAATAATCCGAAAACTCTTTGTTATCACGAATGTACCTCATAATCATATCTCTCTGATTGGTAATACTATTACTTTCATTTTTTTCTGATGATTTCACATCAGTATCCTCAAGGGATAATCTAATATACATCGCTACTGTCTTTACCATGTTATCCCTCCAGTTTTCTCAGAATTTCATCACAACATGAAAATGTTATTTCTATACTTTTATCATCATTGATTGTAACTAACTCAATAAAGCTTTCAACCATTTTTCTATCCAGTTTCTTTGCTTTTTTGCACTTTTTCAGATAATCTGCTGCTCTTAATTTTCCTGCTGAATCAGAAGTCTTCTTCATATTATCTGACAGAAGTTTTTCTTCTCTCTCCAACTGCTTCTTGTCATTCAGAAACTTAGTTTTCATCAACAGATAATCGTTTTCATCAATCAAGCCGTCCGAAACATCTTTGTATAAATCCGCAATCTTTGAATTAGTCTGGCGAATCGCTCTTTCTATCTGTACCATTCTCTTTTTAATATCCTGAGTATTTTTGTCAGCAATCTCAAGCGAGAGTGAACTTTCATCTATATTGTTGAAAATACATTTTTTAATACTTTCTAATACTTTGCTTTCGACAGATGATTTATTTATTCGATTTTTATTAGTACAAACTGCTTCTCTTAATTCCTTATATCCACTGCAATAATAGCTTCTGCTAATACTGTTGCCTCTTACGTTTTGAGCTAAATTCATGCTCTTTCCACAGCAACCACATTTTATGCGACCTTTCAGAAGATTCTCTTCTTTGTATTCTCTGCTCTTACTGTTTTTTCTTCGGACTGCCTGCTCTGTCTTTTTCTTTTCCAAAATATCCTGAACTTCAAAAAACAGATTTCGCTCGATAATAGCCTCGTGTGTTCCTTCAACTACTATCCAGTCATCTTTATTCGTATAATGCATAACAATGTTATTGCAAAGCTCCTGTTTTACTTTTCCCTGAACCATATCACCTATATAAGCACGATTAGTCAATATTGTGTTAATGGTTGTTCTACCCCATTTAGAATTCTTGTATCTATCCGATTTTGTTATCCCAATGGAATATCTGTATTTTCTCGGACAATCATAATCTGATTCATTCATAATTCTTGCAATGCGGTCTAATCCATATCCTCCAGCATATAATTCAAATATTTTTTTCACTGCCGGTGCCGTCTTTTCATCAATTACAAACTTATTTTTGTTTTCAGCTGACTTCAAATAACCATATGGTGCTACCAGTCCAATATATTCTCCGTTTTTCTGTTTGGTACGAAAAGCAGTTATTATTTTCCTCGATATATCTTTGGCATAGACATCATTTACCAGATTTTTAAATGAAGCCACCATATTTTCTACGCCGCCACCTTCATTCGTATCAAAATTATCCGTGACCGCTATAAATCTTACATTAAGAAATGGAAATACATTCTCTATCAAATTTCCTGTTTCAATATAGTTTCTTCCAAGTCTTGACAAATCTTTCACTACTATGCAGTTTACTTTTCCAGTCTTTACATCGTTCATCAGCCTTGTAAATTCCGGTCTTTCAAAATTGGTTCCTGAAAAACCATTGTCCGCATATATATCAACCAGTACCATATCGGTTTTCTCACCAACAAAACTTTTCAGAAGATATATCTGATTATCCAAAGTATCCTCATCCAAATCTTCTGTAGATAATCTTGCATACACTGCCGTCTTATACGCACCTTCTTTTGCAGAAATAATGCTCATGGCATTTTCTGCAATTCTGCTCTTTCTTGCCATTATGACACCTCCTGCATTTCATTCTTATTATCTTGTATATACCTAATTTGGTTCAATATTTCCTTATAATTATCTGCGTATCTGAAAACAATCTCAATTCTCTTATCTTCATATATCTTGATATAATCAATAAGTTCTACCACAACGTTTCTTTCCAGCTTTTCAATTCCTTTATTTGCAAGAAAAGACTCAATCCATTCATGATGCTTTCCGTTTCTGGATGCCAATGTCTCTATTTCAATTTTAATCTGTGCTATAGAATCAAGTGCAGCTCTGCGACGTTTTTCAAATTCCTGCTTCATCGAAATATATTCTTCTTTTGAAATCAACTCGTCTTTCAAATCTTCATAAACAGATACTTTCAATTTTTCGTACTTCTGAGCATCCTCTTCTAACTGAACAATTCTCATATTCAATCTCTTAACATTTACTTCCTGATATGGAAGTTTATCAATAAATTCAAGAAAATGCTGAATGTTTTCAAGTTCATCAATATAACTGTTCAGGTATGTCACTACAGCTTTCTCTAATTCATCCTCTCGGATTCTATGACTACTGCATACTCCTTCTTTTTTATTAGCAGAACACATATAGTAAACATATTTCTTTCCTGAAACCGTAGATACTTTACGACTCATCTGTCTTCCACAATCTCCACAGACAGCTATTCCGGAAAACAAATAAACGGACTTCTTATCTGGAGCCACCCTAGTATCCTTTTTCAGTATTTCCTGCACCATATCAAATTGCTCTTTTGTAATGATTGCTTCAAATGCATTGGGAATCACAACCCAATCCTCTTCATCTTTAATTACAGTTTTCTTAACCTTGTAATTAGGTGTAGTAACCTTCCCCTGAATTAGCGTACCAGTATAACTTTCATTTGTTAGAATTCTGGTTATTGCAACAGCACTCCATATTGCTTGTTTTTTTGTCTGCAAATTTGCACTGTATTTTATACCACAGCTTTTTTTATACTCTGCCGGAGAAAGCACACCCATATCATTCAGTTTATCCGCTATTCTCTGCTGACTCATACCTGATATTTTCCACTGATATATATCCCTTACAACACCTGCGGCATATTCATCAATAACTATCTTATTATGATCATGTTCATCCTTGGCATAACCATATATGGTAAACGAGCCGATGAACTCACCTTTTCTTCTTTTGACATCTAAATGACTGCGTATTTTTATGGAAATATCCCTACAATACGCATCATTAATTAGGTTTTTGAACGGGATTACTATTTCATCTGTTTGAGATTTTCCTGTCAGACTATCATAATTGTCATTTATTGCAATAAATCGAACGCCCAGCATTGGAAATATTTTTTCAATATATCTGCCCGACTCAATATAATTTCTTCCGAAACGAGATAGATCCTTTACTACCACGCAGTCAACCTTGCCTTGCTTAATATCCTCCAACATTAACTGAAATGCCGGACGCTCAAAGTTTACTCCGCTGTATCCATCGTCTACACGTTCTGAAACAATTACAATATCCTGTTTATCCTTGAGGAAATCTTTGATAAGTTCTTTTTGATTAGATATGCTGTTACTCTCTGCTTTTGAAGCATCAGAAACATCACCATCTTCTTTAGATAATCTAACGTAGATGGCTGCTTTATAGATTTTAATATTACTCATAATGTGCAAGCCTCCTTAATTTTATTAGTTAGATTACCTAGTAAAATTTGTGGTTTGCACTAATTTAGTCCTAATGGTATATTAACACAAACTCACAAAAGATTCCATATGATTCTTAAGAAAATCCAAGAATCATCTGTTCAAACTGCTCGTTAAAACTCTTTCCCCCTGATGAAAATGCCACTTTTACCACCACACCATCAACTTTAAAACAATAAGGATTCTTTATCTGCTCGATAAAAGATGCAATTCTTTCATCAACCGAAAGCTTATCGTTTATGCGTATATCCTGTAAATCAACAAGTGTATCCCTATCAACATTAGTAACATCAACATCTCTTAACTTTATTAATTCCTCTGCCGTCATCCAATCCCTCCAATCTACATAATAATAATTGCCACCCATACAGGTGGCTATGTAAAGCCGGGGCAGATGCTCCGGCACTATTCTTTATTCGTTATACTTTCCTACCATTCCAAGCTGTATCTGCATCCCCAGTGTAATCTTAAGCATCTGAAATGTGCTTACCTTTCCGACCTGACGCATCAAATCTCCATATCTTACACAGCATAACTGTTCACACAATGCTATGCTGTGCCTGTCAAGCCCTTCTGCCTGAAAACCATTGATAAATACATGAGTCGGCATATAACGCTTCTTTTTTATCTTACTGGTAAGAGGAACAGCATGAAGTACCATGCTGTGTTCATTCGCCCGGTTATTGCTGACAATCACTACAGGGCGTATGCTGTGCTGCAGATGATCATCGTCATCTTCCGGTGGTCCGAAATCAACCATCCAGATATCGCCTCTCTTAATTTCCATCAGGTTCACTTCCTTCCTGTTCTCTGATATATTCCCTTGCTCCGTCCTCTGTAGGACAAGAGACCACACGACTGCCTTTCTCATCGAACACTGTGGTCTCTGATGGATAAATGATACAGCCTAGCACCCAGCGCCACCGTCCCAGACAAGCGTAGCCGGTTCAAAGCCTCTGTTCTCCTCATTGATGCTGATATTGTGGTCGGATGCCAGCTTCATAATGCTTTTTACTGTTTCCCTGTCCGTTGAAATATCCCAGATACTTCTAACCAGAATACAGATAATCCCTTCTCTTTCTATATAGTAAAT
>DEGR01000055.1 GCA_002351535.1 Lachnospira sp. UBA2821 | reverse complement strand
AAGACGTTCTGAACAGATACATATTATTTTATATTTATACGCATGTTGTAACAAATATATCATATATTGCAACCATTGCTTTTTCAAAGTCTTCGTCTTTCACACCGATTATGATGTTTAACTCACTTGAACCCTGATCAATCATTTTAACATTAACATGTGCATGTGCAAGTGCGGAAAAAATACGTCCCGCTGTACCACGGGTAGATTTCATTCCACGTCCAACGACTGCGATAAGAGCTATATCTGATTCTATATCAATAGAATCAGGAGAAGTATTACGATGAATACCGGCAAGAACTTCCTGTTCCTTTTTCTCAAATTCTGACTGCTGGACTATAACACTCATAGTATCTATTCCGGAAGGCATATGCTCAAAAGAAATATTATTCTTTTCAAATACTTCAAGAATCTTTCTTCCGAATCCTAACTCGCTGTTCATCATATCTTTTTCAATGCTTACGGCAGTAAATCCACGTTTTCCTGCAATACCTGTGATTGTATAATTGGGTTTTTTAGATGTACTTTCAACAATCATTGTACCTTTATCTTCAGGGGCATTTGTATTCTTAATGTTAATAGGAATACCTTCTTTACGAACAGGGAAGATTGCATCTTCATGAAGAACGGTAGCACCCATATATGATAATTCCCTAAGCTCTTTATAAGTAATTGTCTCAATAACTTTTGGGTTTTTTACAATTCTTGGATCAGCAACAAGGAATCCTGATACATCAGTCCAGTTCTCGTACAAATCAGCTTTAACAGCTTTTGCAACTATAGAACCTGTAACATCTGAACCGCCCCTTGAAAAAGTCTTTATTGTATCGTTAGGCATAGAACCATAAAATCCGGGTATTACAGCATTTTTTGCTGTAGCAAGACGCTCTGATAACACTTCATTAGTTCTGTCAGCATCAAAAGCACCGTTATCATCAAAGAATATTACCTCTGCAGCATCAATAAACTCAAATCCGAGATAGTCAGCTAAAACCATACCATTTAAATATTCACCTCTTGATGCAGCATAATCTCTTCCGGCTTTACCGATAAAGCACGCTTCAATTATATCAAATTCTTTATCAAGACTGATGGAAAGACCAAGTGTATTAATTATCTCGTTATAACGGTCTTTAATTTTCTGAAGAATAGGTTTATAATCCATTCCTTTTGCAGATGCTGTGTAACACTCATATAACATATCTGTAACTTTAGTGTCATCTGATGATCTTTTTCCCGGAGCAGAAGGTACTACAAATCTTCTTGCAGGGTCTGCTTTAATAATATTTGATACTTTTTTGAACTGTTCGGCACTTGCAAGTGAACTTCCGCCGAATTTTACTACTTTTACCATTTTAATTCATTTCCTCCATATTTATATGCCATAGTATATATTTCTATGGCTGTACGATATTCGATAACCATTATACATAAATATACATAGTAATTTCAAGAGCTTTTTAAAAAAAACAAATGCCGTTTACATATCGTGTCAAATTTTACCAGTGTATTTTTAACGTTTATTGACAATAATACTAGTGTAACATCAAATAAGCATTTGTTTTTGGCCGTTAAGTACGGCGGATTGGAGAAGGTTATGTCAAATTCAAACTCAAATTCACAGTCAGTACCTGAGGCAAAAAGTGCCATGAATCGTTTTAAGATGGAAGTAGCAAATGAAATTGGTGTTCCATTAAGTGACGGTTATAATGGTAACCTCACATCTGCACAGAATGGTTCTGTAGGTGGTCAGATGGTTAAAAAAATGATCGAGGCCCAGGAAAAGCAGATGGCGAACAAATAATCGTTCACAGCTAAAAGAGTGCCTGTAAAATATATTAATCTTAATTTTTAAGAGAGCAGGCGCTCTCTTTACATATTTTCAAAAATATTTTTAACATAATTGCATATTAATTCAGACGTATTGAAAGTTTTATCATTGAGAAGAATATATTCTTTATCATCATTATATTTTTTAACAAATTTTTTATGTTCATTAGAATTATACGCAGGAATAAATGTTCCATTTACATGCTGATAACAGTTGGAAGCTTTGGCCTGTATGCGGTAATTTCTGTCTACATATGAAGCTACACTTTTATGAATGGCATAATCTTCAAAAGGGAGATAATAATAATTCTTATAATCCTCAAAAAAATATAGCAATTCCCCATTGTAGGCCCTAGTGCTTATTGTTACCTCATTATTGTGTATTTTAACAAAACTGCTTTTATTATTAAATGAAACAGAAGTCGGAACAGAATATTTAAATGTGGCTTTAATAATGAAATCAATTGCTTTATTCCCATTTTCATCTGAGTATTGTTCTGTATTGTATGTTATATCCTCAAATTCGCCTTCAAATACCATTAAATATTTTTTTATATCCAGTAGTTTAATAAGATTAAACACATCTTCATAATTATGCTGTAACAATAGTG
Organism: Lachnospira sp. UBA2821; assembly: GCA_002351535.1. GTDB lineage: Bacteria > Bacillota > Clostridia > Lachnospirales > Lachnospiraceae > UBA2821. The sequence goes on along the minus strand of DEGR01000055.1, from coordinate 16,963 downwards.
ATTCATCTCTATTATCTTTTTCTGAAATATATTTTTTATACAGCCTTGTCATTTCTTTACCTGAAAGAGTATCTTTTCTCGGTATTTTAAGAAATTTTTCAATAGTTTTCTGTTTATAATTTTCTAATAAAAATACACTTTTATATCTGGTTATTTCTCTGTATATATCAATTTTTTCATTAAAAGAAATATTTATACCATATTTTTCACATCTTTTCATAATAAAAGGTATATCAAAACTATTTCCATTATAAGTAATAAAAATATTATCATCACATATATTTTCAGAAAAAGTTTTTAAAAGTTCAGGCTCATCTTCAGCACATTCACACATAATCTGGGTTAGAAATATATTTTTCTCTTTGATAATTGCATAACACAACATAAATATATAATCTCTTTCCGGTGAAAGTCCGGTTGTTTCAATGTCAAAAAACAGATATTTGTATAATTGTTTAAATTCATTAAAATATTTTATATTTGTATCTATATTTTTAATGTCAATAATATCATTGATTATCTTCATGTCACTCCTCATTTCCTGATTGTCGATAAAAATTTATATTTATACATATAATTTTGTTAACTATACACTAATTATGCACTTAAATATATACAATATTTGAATATTGTGCATAAAAAAATACATTGTTTTTTATTGAGATTTATATTACAATAAGCATAGTGTTTTTTATGCTGTTATCATAAAACAAAATAACAGTAAATTCAACATAGGAAAGAGGGATATCGTATGTCTATATTGACATTCAAAGGTGGTGTTCATCCATATGATGGTAAGGAACTTACTAAGGATGGGCAAGTAGTTGAGTATAATCCCAAAGGCGAAATTGCAATTGCTTTATCACAGCACATCGGAGCGCCGGCAACGCCAATTGTGAAAGCAGGCGATGAAGTAAAGGTTGGACAAAAAATTGCAGAGGCATCAGGATTTATTTCAGCAAACATTCATTCATCAGTATCCGGAACTGTTAAAAAGATAGAACCGAGACTGATGGCAAATGGCGGTAAGGTAAACTGCATAATTATTGAAAATGATGGAAAGTATGAAGAGGTTGAGATTAAAAAACCAAAACCACTTTCAGAGCTTTCAAAAGCCGAGATAAGAGAGCTTGTTAAAGAAGCCGGAGTAGTAGGTATGGGAGGTGCATGTTTCCCGACTAACGTAAAACTTTCCCCTAAAAACGAGAATGACATAGACTTTGTCATAGTGAATGGTGCAGAATGTGAGCCATATCTTACATCTGATTACCACAGAATGATGGAGCAGCCCGAGATACTGATTGAAGGCTTAAAAGTCAGTCTCACATTATTTGAAAAGGCTAAAGGTATTATTGCCATAGAAGACAACAAACCTGAAGCAATTAAAAAGCTTAAAGAACTTGTTAAAGACGAACCACGTATCGAGGTTAAACAACTCTATACAAAGTATCCGCAGGGTGCAGAACGTATGCTTATATATGCATGCACCGGAAGAAAGATTAATTCATCAATGCTTCCGGCTGATGCAGGATGTGTTGTTGATAACGTAGATACAATGTTTGCGATATATGATGCTGTTATAGAAGGAAAACCCCTTATTCAACGTATTATGACAATAACAGGTGATGCTATTAACAAGCCACAGAATTTCCTTGTAAGAATAGGAACTAATCAGAGTGAACTCATAGAAGCAGCGGGTGGATTCAAAGAAGAACCTGAGAAAATAATATCAGGTGGTCCAATGATGGGATTTGCGATGTCTTCTACGGATGTTCCAATCCAGAAAGGTTCATCATCACTTTTATGTCTTATCAAAGATCCTGTTTCAGCAGTAGAAGAGAGTAACTGTATTAATTGTGGACGTTGCGTAGATGCATGTCCAGAAAATCTTCTTCCATCAAGACTTGCCAAAGTAGCAAGACAGGGTAATATGGAAGAATTCGAGAAGTTAAATGGTCTTGAATGCTGCGAATGTGGTTCTTGTTCGTACATATGTCCTGCTAAACGTAATCTTACACAGTCTATTAAGTCTATGCGAAAAGATGTATTAGCAAGCAAAAAGAAGAAATAGAAACGAGGTGGACAATTTGAGTGAAATGTTAAATGTGTCTTCTAATCCACACGTCAGGGATAAGGGGACTACATCAAGAATAATGCTTGACGTTATTATAGCTTTACTTCCTGCGAGTGCAGTCGGGGTAGGCGTATTCGGTATACGTGCATTAATACAGATTATTGTATGCGTGGCTGTTGCGGTCGCTACAGAGGGTATATATGAATATCTGATGCACAAAAAACTTACAATAAAGGATTGCAGTGCAGCATTAACAGGTCTGCTTTTAGCACTTAACCTTCCTGTAAGTCTTCCAATATGGATGTCTGTATTAGGTGTTGTTTTTGCAATATTAGTTGTAAAGCAGTTCTTTGGAGGATTAGGTCAGAACTTTATGAACCCTGCACTTGCAGGAAGATGTTTTCTTTTGATTTCATTTGGTACGGCAATGACCAAATTTACACTTGATGGTGTTACAACTGCAACACCACTTGCAAAATTAAAATCAGGTGAATCTGTAGATATTCTTAAGATGTTCTTAGGAAATACGGCAGGTACAATCGGTGAAACATCTGTAGTAGCAATTCTTATCGGTGCCATATATCTTCTTATCAGAAAGGTTATCAGTTTAAGAATTCCTGCTACATACATAATTACATTTGCAATATATATCATATTGTATGCATTAGGTACAGGTAAAGGATTTGATTTAGAATTCCTTGCCTCACATCTTTGTGGTGGCGGACTTATGCTTGGTGCATGGTTTATGGCTACTGATTATGTGACATCTCCTATTACAAAAAAAGGTCAGATAATATTTGGTATATGTCTTGGATTATTAACAGGTATTTTCAGAACATGCGGAAATTCAGCCGAAGGTGTTTCATATGCAATCATATTCTGTAATCTGTTAGTACCACTTATTGAGAAAGTCACAATTCCTAAAGCATTTGGAAGGGAGGCAAAGTCATAATGAATCAGATAATAAAAAATACTATTATTTTATTTATAATAACTTTAATTTCCGGTCTTTTGTTAGGTGGTGTATATGAGGTAACCAAAGATGCCCGTGCAGAGCAGGAGAGAAAAACTACTGAGAAAGCATACAAGACAGTATTTAAAGATGCTGACAAGTTCGAGGATGTTAAAATAAACGAAAAAGAGATTAAGCAGTGCCTTAAGGAGGGCGGATACAGCGATTCTGTTGCATATATCAATGGTGTAGTTGAATCAAAATCATCATCCGGTGATTCTCTTGGTTATGTAATTACCGTAACTGACAAAAACGGATATGGTGGAGATATTAAGTTTACAATGGGTATTCAGTCAGACGGAACTATTAATGGTATTGAATTCTTAACACTTGATGAAACTGCCGGTATGGGAATGAAGGCTAAAGATGCTTCATTCAAAAATCAGTTCAAAGGCTTAAATGCTAATGAATATGACTCCTCTGTAGATTCATTTTCTAAAAACGGAATTGATGCTATATCAGGAGCAACAATTACTACCAAAGCCGTAACTAACGGACTTAGTGCCGGTGTATTATGCTTTGGTTATCTGACTGGAGGTGCTTCATAATATGAATAAATGTTTAGAACGTTTATATAATGGTATTATTAAAGAGAATCCGACTTTCGTCCTTATTCTCGGTATGTGTCCTACACTTGCCGTTACAACATCACTTGTAAATGGTGCAGGCATGGGACTTACAACTACCGTTGTATTAGCATTATCAAATACAATAATTGCATTACTTAGAAAAGTCATTCCTGACGGTGTGCGTATGCCTGCATTTATCGTAATTGTTGCAAGCCTTGTTACTCTTGTACAATTCATGTTACAGGCATATCTGCCATCATTAAATGATGCTCTTGGAATATATATTCCATTAATAGTTGTTAACTGTATTATCCTTGGACGTGCTGAGTCTTATGCATCTAAGAATCCTGTTCTTCCATCATTATTCGACGGAATCGGAATGGGACTAGGATTCACATTAGGTCTTTCATTCCTTGGAGCATTCAGAGAAATATTAGGTGCCGGTTCAATTGCCGGACATCAGTTCATTCCAGATGATTTCTGTATAAGAATCTTTGGTCTTGCACCGGGAGCTTTCTTTGTTCTTGCAGCATTGATTGCCGTACAGAACAAGATTCGACTTAATCATGGTAAAAAAGTTAAAGAGATTTCATCATGTACAGGAAAATGTGGTGAATGTAGTGAAGCTTGTAACGATAGAAAGGAGGAGGCATAAATGGGAAATTTGTTGGTTATAGCTATTGGTGCAGCATTTGTTAACAATGTTGTGTTAAGCCAGTTCCTTGGACTTTGTCCTTTCCTTGGAGTTTCCAAGAAAATTAAGACAGCAGGAGGCATGGGCGCCGCTGTAATATTTGTTATTACTGTATCATCATTACTTGCAAGTCTTATATATAAGTTCATACTTGTACCTACAGATATGACTTATCTTAATACGATTGTATTTATACTTGTAATAGCTGCTCTTGTTCAGTTTGTTGAAATGGTACTTAAGAAGATGAGTCCCGCCCTATATGAGTCACTTGGTGTATATCTTCCTCTTATAACAACAAACTGTGCTGTATTAGGTGTTGCACTGATTAATGTTCAGAATTCATACGGAATTCTTGAAAGTGTTGTAAATGGTTTTGCAACTGCAGTCGGTTTTACAATTTCTATTGTTATTATGGCTGGAATAAGAGAAAAAATTGAATATAATGATTTTCCTGAACCACTTAAAGGTATGCCAATGGTATTAATTACTGCCGGACTTATGTCCATAGCATTCTTTGGCTTTTCAGGCTTAATATAGGAGGTGACAGGATTATATGATTACAGGTATTATAATTGCTGCAGCCATAGTTGGTATAACAGGTCTTGTTATAGGTATTTTACTTGGTGTTGCAGGTAAAGCATTTGAAGTTGAAGTAGATGAAAAGGAAGTTGCAATACGTGAATGTCTTCCCGGTAATAACTGTGGTGGATGTGGATTTGCCGGCTGTGATTCTCTCGCAAAAGCAATTGCTGCCGGAGATGCACCGGCTAATGGCTGTCCGGTTGGTGGAGCACCTGTAGCAGCCAAAATAAGTGAGATTGTTGGTGGTGAAGTAGAAGTCATAAAGAAAGTTGCATTTGTAAAATGCAGCGGAACTTGTGATAAAGCATCAGACAGATTCAAATACACAGGTAATCTTAGTTGTAAAGAAGCCGCTTCCACAACAGGTGGCGGTCAAAAAGGATGTTCATATGGATGCCTTGGCTTTGGTTCATGCGTAAAAGCCTGTCAGTTCGATGCCATACATATAGTTAATGGTATAGCAGTAGTAGATAAAGAAAAATGTGTTGCATGTGGCAAGTGTACTCTTGAGTGTCCAAAACACCTGATTGAGCTTGTTCCTTATGAAGCAAAACATCTTGTTAAATGTAACTCTAATGACATGGGTAAAAATGTCAAGGCTGTATGTCAGGCAGGCTGCATAGGTTGTAAAATGTGTGAAAAACAATGTGAATTCGATGCAATCCATGTAGAGAATAACATCGCAAAAATTGATTATGACAAATGTACGGGATGTGGCAAATGTGCCGAAAAATGTCCATGCAAGGTTATTGTGTAAATTGTTTCATATATAACTAACGATAATTAAAAATATCTCTTATTTGTTTTGATAACAAGTAAGAGATATTTTTTTACTAAAGCAGATTACACTATATAAAAATAATCACACAGTTAAAATATAAGCATCAATAATGGTATTGTAATTACACTTGACAACGTTCCCAGAAGTACAAGATTTGCGGCAGTTTTTTGTCCTTCACCTATCATTTCAGAAAAATTAAGTACAACACTTGCTACAGGTGATGCTGAAAGTATAAACATAGTCCTTTTAAGATATGGTGCTACAGGCAATGCCATGAATATTAAAAGAGCTATAACAGGCATAACAATCTGTTTTACAAATATAATAAAATACTGCATTTTATCGTTGAATAAATTCTTTAATTCCATTGTTGCAAGCCGCATTCCCATAATCAGCATACACATAGGCAATGACATTTTACCAAGCAGTGTAACCATATTATTAAGTTGTGACGGAAGCTTAGTCTCTGTTACAAATAATGGAATTGCGACTATAAGTGATAATACAGCCGGATTTAAAAGGGCTTTATGTACTTTCATGTATTTTACATCGTTTGAGATTATTGCAGACGCTATAGTCCATCCGATAAGATTCATACCAACACAATATGCCGTAGACATTGCAAGTGCCTCGGGATGTTCCGGCATAACGGCTTCTAATAAAGGTACTCCCATAAATCCGCAGTTACCCATAGCTGTTGCAATTGTGCATACACGATACTTAACATCTTCAGTATGTCTTCTGAATATAAATCTGAAAACCATTAATATTAATATCTGAATGGCAAGTGACGATACAAGAACAATTATCACCTCTTTAACAATTGTAAATGAATATTTAAGATTAGCAATTGTATATATTGTAAGACATGGCGAACAAACATACATAAGAACCTTTGCAAATGCCGGTATCGCATTTTCCTTTATTTGTCCTGTTCTTACTAATATAAACCCCGGTATGGCATAACATATCATTATTAAAACAGTTGAAAATGTTATTAAAAAATTACTCATATTAATCCTCGTTTCTTATATTTATTATTTTCTTAATGTTATAATTCCATCTTTATTTTTCAACCCGTCTGAGCAGTGTATTTTGTAATCTTCGTCTATAAATACTGCCTCAACATCTTTCGTATTGTTTATAAGTTTCATGCCTTCCTTTAATCCCATAGTAAAGCAGGTTGTACTAAAACCGTCTCCATCTACTGATTTTTTGCTTATTATACTTACAGACAACAAATCATTCGTAACGGGATACCCTGTTTTTACATCAAGGATATGGTGATATAATTTATCATTTTCGTAAAAATATCTTTCATAATTCCCGGAAGATACAACAGAATAATCATTTACACTGACAGTAGCAGAAATGTCATTCTCTTCAAATGGTTTCTTTATCCCGATATTATAATTAGTTCCATCAGGTTTTTTACCAATTAGGAGAATGTTGCCACCAAGATTAATTATTCCATTTTTAACGCCTTTAGATTTAAGATAGGATTTAAGCTTGTCTGCAATAAAACCTTTTGCAATTCCGCCAAGATCAATTTTGGATTCATTGTCTTTGAGCATTACATTATTTCCATCTATTATAATATTTTTATAATTCACATGTTTCACAGCATTATCAATGAGGTTACTGTCCGGAACATGCGGTGATTTATCACCAAATGGCCACAAGTCACTTAATCCGCCAATTGTAATATCAAACTGCCCACCTGATATATCTCCATATTCAATTCCTTTTTTTAATATTTCGAGAGTATCATCAGATACTTTAATATATCCATTGTGTTTGTTAATCTTTGATATTTCGCTATCTTCTATAGTATTACTTATCTTTTTTTCATATGAATCGCATATGTCAAAACAATCGTCAATATATTTTGCATCATCACCATATAAAGTAATGGAGATAACAGTATCAAAATAGCATTCACTTAAAGTAGCAGGTGACCTGTCTTTTGCACATGAAGATGGTAATGTGCATATAGGAATTATTAGAAGACACGACAGAAAAAGTGAAATATATTTCTTTATGTTCATAACTATCCTTTCAACTTTATAATTCAAACATATCAAATATGTAATATTTAATAGATTCAGTGATTAAGTATAAACCAATACATTTTCAAAATCAATACTGAGAAAATCTATATATTCATTCTATATTGCCAAAAAAGAAGGATTATGTTATAGTTAGTTGAGAAAACATTTGTTCTTTAATATACATATTATTGTCAGATAGGTTAGTTATGTATCAGAATTGAGGTTAATGTGAAATATTCTGTAAAATGGATAGCATATATAGCTGTGTTTTCAGCATTTGCTGCGGTTATGAGTTATTTGGAAACATTAATTCCATTTAATATAGGGATTCCCGGAGTGAAGCCGGGATTTGCCAATCTTGTAATAGTTCTTGCTCTTTATGAGATGGGTAAAAAAGAAGCTTTTTTTATTAATATAGTGAGAATACTTATAGTAGGTTTTATGTTTGGTAACCTGTTTTCGATTTTATTCAGTATATCAGGTGCACTTATAAGTCTCGGATGTATGATAACCGCTAAAAAGATTAAGGGACTATCTCTTATAGGAATAAGCATAGTTGGTGGAGTAACACATAATATAGGACAAATTATTGTTGCTGCATTCGTAGTTAATACATTTTCCATAGTTTATTATATTCCTGTATTAATTATATCAGGTCTGATAACCGGACTATTAATAGGAATTCTGTGTAAAAGTATTCAACCACTTATCCATTCGGTAATCAGAGGTATATAACATTATTTAATCCGGATAATTGTTTCCGAGCGAAAGCCAATATCCATTTATTGCAGATGAGAAATGAGGAGTAATATGATTTCATTTTTAAAAGGTATTGTGGATGATATAACAGAAGAGGGAATAGTATTAGAGAGTGGCATGACGGGATATAATATATATTTACCGTCATCATCATCCTTCAGAATCGGAGAAAATGTGAAGATATATACATATCTTTCGGTAAGAGAAGATGCCATGCAGTTATACGGTTTCCGTACAAAAGAAGAAAGACATATGTTCAAATTAATTATAGGAGTTAACGGTATAGGCCCTAAAGGTGCTCTCGGCATATTATCAAATATTCCGGCGGGCGATTTTCAAATGGCAATTATGGCTGAGGATTCAAAGCTTATAGCCAAAGCACCGGGAATTGGACCAAAGACTGCCAAAAAGATTATTCTTGAATTAAAAGATAAGATTGGCAGTACACCATTAATTAATACAGACAGCAATATATATGTTTCTGACAAAGCTGACACTGACATTTTCAGTGAGGCAGTTTCAGCACTTATTGCACTTGGATATTCAGCGACTGAGGCTCACAAAGCCGTAAGTGCAGCCGCATCACTTCTCGATGATACAGCGGATACAGAGGCTTATGTAAAGATGGCATTAAAGCAGATTATATCATTATAATATATTTTTAATTAATTGAAAGGCATGAAAAAATGGCTAACAGAATTATCAATACAGAGATTACAAGTGAAGATATCACTATAGATACAGGATTAAGACCGAAGCTTTTAGATGATTATATAGGTCAGACCAAGATTAAGAACAATTTAAAAGTATTTATAGAAGCTGCCAAATCGCGTAATGAAACACTTGACCATATATTATTTTATGGTCCTCCGGGACTTGGTAAAACAACACTTGCAGGTATTATAGCAAATGAAATGAATGTTAATATAAAGATTACAAGTGGTCCTGCTATAGAAAAACCCGGTGAATTGGCCGCTATTCTTAATAATCTTCAGGAAAATGATGTACTTTTTATTGATGAAATCCACCGACTTAACCGTCAGGTAGAAGAGGTATTATATCCGGCCATGGAGGATTTCGCAATTGATATTGTGATAGGAAAAGGTGCATCTGCCAAATCGATTCGTCTTGACCTGCCTAAATTCACTTTAGTCGGTGCAACGACAAGGGCCGGCATGTTAACCGCGCCACTTCGTGACAGATTTGGGATGATAAACAGATTAGAATTTTATGATGAAGAGGAGCTACGAAAAATTATATGCCGTTCAGCAGATGTCCTCGGTGTAAAAGTAGAAGAGGAAGGTGCTTATGAGATGGCAAGACGTTCAAGAGGAACGCCAAGACTTGCAAATAGAATTTTAAAACGTGTCCGTGATTTTGCCGAGGTGAAATATGATGGCATTATAACAAAAGAAGTAGCTGAAAATGCTCTTGAATTACTTGAAGTTGATAAATATGGTCTTGATAATTCTGACAGAAGCATTCTTGAATCAATTATATGCAAATTTGGTGGAGGTCCGGTCGGACTTGATACCCTTGCCGCATCTCTTGGTGAAGACAGTGGAACATTGGAGGATGTATATGAACCATATCTTATAAAGAAAGGTTTTATAAACCGTACACCACGTGGCAGAGTTGCAACGGAACTTGCCTATAATCATCTTGGTATAAATGCAGACGCCCATAAATAACTTTTAACTTGTTTTATTTCTGTTTTCGTATATAATATTTTATAGCATATTATATAAAAATCAGATTGGAGAATACATATGTCATCAAAAACTCAGACAGAAGTTATAATTGACGGAAAAATATATACATTGAGCGGATTTGAAAGTGAAGAATATCTTCAGAAAGTTGCTTCTTATATTAATGGAAAGATTGCTGAATTTAAAGCTAATGAAGGATATAATAAGCTTAATCAGGATATGCAGAAAGTTTTATTGAATCTCAATATTGCTGATGATTACTTTAAAGCTAAAAAGCAGGCAGATTCACTTGAAAGTGAAATAGAAGCAAGAGACAAGCAGTTATATGATGTAAAGCACGAAGTTATTGCTTTACAGATTAAACTTGAAGCGGCACTAAAAGAATCCGAATCATATAAAAATGAGATAAGCGAGCTTCAAAAGCAAATTGTACGGCTCGAAACACAGATTAAAGACAAAAAGAAATAATATCCGGTACGGAGGATTTTATGAATACAATACTTGCAGAATTACTGGCTCCGGCCGGTTCATACGATTGCCTGAGAGCAGCCATTAATGCAGGATGTGATGCTGTATATGTTGGAGGCTCATTTTTTGGTGCAAGGGCATATGCTGATAATTTTGATACGGAAAGCATGAAAAAAGCTATTGATTATGTACATATACATGATAAAAAAATATATCTGACCGTAAACACTCTTCTAAAAAACAATGAATTAGAAGATAAGCTATATGAATATCTTTATCCTTTTTACATAGAAGGACTCGATGCTGTAATAGTGCAGGATATGGGTGTGTTTAAATATATTCACGATGTTTTTCCAGATTTACATATACACGCAAGTACCCAGATGACAGTTACAGGTGTTGATGGTGCAAAATTACTTAAAAGTCTGGGTGCGACAAGGGTAGTTACAGCGAGAGAATTATCGTTAGATGAATTAAAAGCTATTCACAATGAAGTAGATATTGAAATAGAAAGTTTTGTACATGGTGCTTTATGTTATGGTTACTCAGGTCAATGTCTTTTAAGCAGTATACTAGGGGGAAGAAGTGGTAACCGTGGAAGGTGCGCACAGCCTTGCAGACTTCCATATGATGCAATCCTTCCTAACAATAAGGTGTCATCACAAAATGAAAAATACCTATTAAGTACCAAAGATATGTGTACTATAGATATATTACCGGATATTATAAAATCAGGCGTTTATTCTCTCAAAATTGAGGGAAGAATGAAAAGCCCTGAATATGTATCGGGCGTAGTTGAAATATACAGGAAATATCTTGATAAAATTCTTTTAGGCAATGACAAAAAATACAAAGTATCTGAAAAAGATTATAATAATTTAACACAGCTTTACAGCAGAAATGGTTTCTCAACAGGCTACTATAATCAACATAACGGAAAAAATATGATTTCTTTAAGCAGTGCTTCTTATAATTCAGTATCTAAAGGCCGGACAGATGAATTAAAGAAGAAATATGTTGACATTGATAATAAAATACCAATAAATATATATGCATATATAAAACAGGATTCACCAATAACTATTACATTTTCTAAAGATGATATTTATGTAACTGTAGAGGGTACTGTTCCAGACAAATCATTAAACAGACCAGCAACTTATGAAGATGTTAAGAAGCAATTAGTAAAACTTGGAGACACTCCTTTTTCGGCTGATAATTTTCAACTCGATATGGATAATAACCTCTTTATTCCTAATAAAATACTTAATGAATTGCGTCGTAAGTCGGTTATGTTATTAAATGACAAGCTTTTATGCAATTATAGAAGAAGAGCGTTCTGTCCGGAGAATTCTGATATTAATAAGGATATTACTATTCAGGATTCTTCTAATACTAATACTGGTACTAATACCGGATTTTCCGAAAGGTTAATATGCTCTGTTGATACGATGAAGCAGTTTAATGTAGTAAACCGATTCATGGAAGTAGACGAAATCTACATTTCGTCAGACAGCCTCAGTGCTGAAGATTTGGTAAAATGCATTAAGATGGCCCATGATAATAACAAAAAAATATATATTACTATGCCTTTTATATTCAGAAAAAATGCAAAAGAGTATTTTGATAATATAATTGACAGTCTTATCGATGAACATGTTGACGGCTTTATTGTCAAAAATATAGATGAGCTTTCATACATTTTGAATTATAATATTCCATTTATATGTGATTACAGTATGTATTCCATGAATGACAATGCCAAATCATTTCTTAATACAATTGGTGCATTAAGAACAACTATACCATTAGAGTTAAACAAATCAGAAATTATAAACCGCAATAATACCAACGATGAACTTATCATCTACGGATACTATCCTCTGATGATTTCAGCAGGATGCATAAAAAAAACATTAGACAACTGTAATCATAATATGGAATCCTTTATTTTGAAAGACAGGTATAATAAAGAATTTACAGTTAAAAGTGTCTGCCGCTTTTGTTACAATGTCATTTATAACATTCAGCCGACTTCTTTATTAAAAACCATAAATAATTCAATAAATGTAAACAATTACAGACTTAATTTTACTATTGAGGATGAGGTAACAACAAAAGCAGTTATTAATAAATTTGTTTCTGATATTAAATATAATAAAGATTCAGGAGATATTGATAATTACACAAGAGGTCATTTTAAAAGAGGTGTTGAATAGCAATGGTTGAATTATTCACTAATATTTCTAAATATATATTTATACTGTTAATTGGTTTCTATACTTATTGCAGCTTTATTGTACTTATAGGCGGACGTGAAAAAAAGCACAATGCAGCATATCATCTGCAGAATTTAACAATGTATACAATACATTTTGTAGCATATTGTATAATATTTGCAAACAATAAAACTCTTGAAATAATAATACTTTATATTGCCCAGGTTGTGTATTTCTGGGTAACAAAAGCTATTTTTAATATATGCTATGGCAAAAAATTCAGTAAACCGTTATTAAATAATATGTGTATGCTTCTGTGTATAAGTTTTATTATACTTACACGTTTGTCATATGATAAGGCACTTAAGCAGTTTATTATTGTTTGCGCAGTTACAATTATTTGTTTTTTTGTGCCATTACTTTTCAAAGTGCTTAAAAATCTTCCATATATGACATGGATATACTGCATTGCCGGATTAATTATGCTTGGTGTTGTTCTTGTAATGGGAAGAATTACATATGGTGCTAAGATATCTATTAATATTGGTTTCTTTGCATTTCAGCCTTCAGAATTTGTTAAAATTCTGTATGTTTTATTTATCGCAGCATTCATGTCTAAATCCGCTGATTTAAAAAGAATTATTATATCCGGGGTATTTGCAGGTCTTCACGTTATTATACTTGTATTTTCAAGTGATCTCGGAAGTGCATTCATATTCTTTGTTGTATATGTTGTAATGATATATGTCGCTACAGGTCAGTCAAGATGGCTGGCAGCAGGCGCAGCAGGCGGAACTCTGGCATCAATAATTGCTTATAAGTTATTCTCTCATGTCCGTGTACGTGTTCTTGCATATACTGATCCATGGAGTGTAATAGACAATGAAGGTTATCAGGTTGCACAATCTCTGTTTGCCATAGGTACAGGAAGTTTTATAGGTATGGGAATGTACAAAGGTCTGCCTGAGTCAATACCCGTTGTAACGCAGGACTTTATATTCTCTGCTATTGCAGAAGAATTCGGTGGCTTTTTTGCAATGGCACTGATATTAATATGCGTAAGCACTTTTCTTACTTTTTTTAAGATAGCAATGCAACACCCTTCTATGTTTTACAAACTTACGGCACTCGGGCTTGGAATTACATATGCAGTACAGACATTTTTAACTGTCGGTGGAGCTGTTAAATTCATTCCATCAACCGGTGTTACATTACCACTTGTAAGTTATGGTGGAAGTTCTGTATTATGTACATTGTTAATCTTTGCAATAATGCAGGGAATAAGTATATCTGTTCCTTTACAGAGTACAAACACTGCGGAGGTGTATAATGAAATTGAAGAATCCAATGATGATGATGAATAATGATAATAAATCAAAAAAAAGTAAAAAACCTAATCCTGACAAACTGATATACAGAACGGCACTTTTTTTTGCCGGTGTTTTCGTATGCATGATAATATATCTGTTTTATTTTGAATATAAAGATGCTGATGAAGTTATAAACAGCACTTATAATAAAAGGCAGAGTATATTAGCCAACCAGACTGTGCGTGGCCAGATTAAAGCTGATAATGGGGAAGTACTGGCACAGACAAATGTTGACGAATATGGAAATGAAACAAGATATTATCCTTATGGCAATCTGTTTGCACATTCCGTAGGTTATAATTGTAACGGTAAAGCAGGTGTTGAGCTTTATTATAATTATAAGCTTTTAACATCCAATTCAGGACTCTTAGAACTTATAATAAATGATTTAAAAGGCAATAAAGATATTGGTGATAATGTAGTAACTACATTAAATGTAAATCTTCAAAAGGCAGCATATAATTCAATTGACGGCTGTAATGGTGCAGCTATTGCCATAGATCCTGAGACCGGTAAAATTCTATGCATGGTATCAAGACCGGATTTTGATCCTAACAGTATAGAATCAGATTGGGATTATATAGTTGCCAACAGTGAAAACACAAATCTGTTAAACCGTGCGACAAATGGTCTTTATCCGCCGGGTTCAACATTCAAAATATTTACATTGCTTGAATATTTACACGAAAATCCTGACACATACAAAAAATATACATTTGACTGCCAGGGCTTATTATCTGTTCCGGACCCTACAATAAAAGGCGGTGTTTCAACTATAAAATGTTATAATGGCAATGTTCATGGAATGTCAATATTAGAAGACTCATTTGCTTATTCATGTAACAGTTCATTTGCTAATATAGGTCTTGGACTCGATAAAGCAAAATTCAAAAAATTATATAATAGTCTGCTATTTAACAGCAAACTGCCATTTAATATGACATATAACAAAAGCAGTTGTAAACTGGACAGTAATTCTTCTGTATTCGAAACAATGCAGACATGCATAGGACAGGGAGAAACGCAGATTACACCTCTTCATATGAGTCTTATTGCAAGTGCAATAGCAAATAAAGGAATACTTATGAAACCTTATATTGTTGACCATGTAGAAAATTATGAGGGTAGAAATGTTAAAAACTACGAACCGGAGGAATACAAGAGATTATTAAGCAAAAAGGATTGCGATTTGCTTAGTCATTTTATGAAAACGGTCGTTGATTATGGAACAGCCAAACAGCTCCAGTCAACTGCATATACCGCATATGGTAAGACAGGAACTGCACAGTTTGACGAGACAATAGATAATTCACATTCACTGTTCGTAGGATATGCAGATAATGGACAGAAAAAAATAGCAGTGTGTGTTGTCTTGGAAAACATGTCTTCAAGTGGAAGTGCGGTACCTGTTGCAAGAAATATATTCGACACATATTTTCAATAAATTAAATGTCACATATTCATTTTTCATTGCAAATATATAAAAAATAAGTTATACTTTATGTTAGGTCTTATATTTTTGGACACACCATACACGGAAACGTGTTAATGAACAGGAGGATTTGCAATGATTGAAGCAACTAGCTGTGGTGGTGTGGTTATATTTCGTGGCAAGATTTTGGTCTTGTATAAAAATTACAAGAATAAGTACGAAGGCTGGGTTCTTCCCAAAGGAACAGTAGAACAAGGCGAAGAGTATAAAGAGACAGCTTTGAGGGAAGTAAAGGAAGAAACTGGTGTTAGTGCTTCTATCATTAAGTATGTAGGTAAAAGTCAGTATTCATTTATGACACCACAGGATGTCGTAGATAAAGAAGTACATTGGTATTTAATGATGGCAGACAGCTATTATAGTAAACCACAACGCGAGGAATTTTTCTTCGATTCAGGTTATTATAAGTTTCATGAAGCTTACCATATGTTAAAATTTGCAAATGAAAAACAAATTTTAGAAAAAGCTTATAATGAATATCTTGATTTGAAAAAAAGTAATCTGTGGGGCAGTAAAAAATATTTTTAGAAAGTCCGGTAGTAAAATTGAATAATATAAACTATCAAAAAGAACTTGATAAAACAATTGAACAACTTAATACACAGAATTATATTCCGACCTTACTGCTACATAGCTGCTGTGCACCATGTAGCAGTTATGTTTTGGAGTATCTGTCTGAATATTTTAATATCATTGTATTATATTATAACCCAAACATTTCTCCCGAATCAGAATATGCATATAGGGTAGAGGAGTTGCAACGTCTCATTAAAGAAATGCATTTTAAGAACAATGTAAGGTGCATTGTTGCTGATTACCATCCGGAAGTATTTTATAATGCCGTTAAAGGTTATGAAAACGAGCCTGAAGGCGGTGACAGATGTACTATATGCTACAGACTAAGATTAGAAGAAGCAGCAGCTTATGCAAAAAAATATAATGCTGATTATTTTACAACGACTCTTTCGATTAGTCCAATGAAAAATGCTAAAAAGCTGAATTCGATAGGACTTGAACTAGAGGAAAAATATGATGTAAAATACCTTTTATCTGATTTTAAGAAAAAAAATGGTTATAAACGTTCAATAGAATTATCAAAAGAACACCATCTTTACAGACAAAATTATTGTGGATGCGTATTTAGTAAAACTAATAATGATAATATGTAACTGTTCAGAACCCC